>CAZGQG010000008.1:0-61093 GCA_964527205.1 uncultured Tissierellaceae bacterium
CCATTCATTCCATCTGCGTTTCACTTGATGCAATGAGGAGTTACTCCCACTCAATGGTAGCCGGTGGTTTGCTTGTTATATCATATACTACTCTATTTACTTCCTTTACCTCATCTGTGATTCTTGTTGAGATTTTTTCTAATACATCTAGGGGAATTGGATACCAGTTTCCTTCCATGCCGTCCTTTGATGTGACTGCCCTTAGGGCTACTGTGTGAAGATAGGTTCTCTTCCCATCTAATACTCCTACGGATTGTATATTAGGAAGGATTGCAAAGTACTGCCATATATCTAAGTTTGCTCTTTTTACTTCTTCCCTAAATATATAGTCTGCATCCTTTAATATATTTATCTTTTCCTTGGTTAGTTCTCCTAGTATTCTTATTCCAAGGCCTGGACCTGGGAAGGGTTGTCTGTCTACTATATGAGAACTTATTCCTAGGGCTCTTCCCAGTTCCCTAACTTCTTCCTTGTAAAGACCTCTTAGGGGTTCTATTAATTCAAAGCCTACATCTTCTGGTAGTCCTCCCACATTGTGATGGCTCTTTACTGCAAGCTTGCCATCTTCCTGGACAGACTCCAGCACATCTGATTTTATAGTACCCTGGACCAGATATTCAATGCCATCTATCTTAGACTGTTCTTCTTCAAATACCCTTATAAATTCCTCTCCAATTACCATTCTCTTCTTTTCAGGATCTGTTACTCCTTCTAGATTGGACAGAAATCTTTCTTCAGCATCTACTACTATTAGATTCATCTTATATTCTTCTTTAAATTCCTTTTCTACTTCTTCTCTTTCATTCTTCCTAAGGAGTCCATGATCTACAAAGACACAGGTTAGATTGTCTCCTATGGCCCTATGGACTAAAACTGCTGCAACAGATGAGTCTACTCCACCTGATAGTCCACATATGGCTTTTTTATCTCCTACTTTTTCCTTAATTGCCTGTATTTGCTCTTCAATGTAATCTTTCATGTATAGCCTCCTTATCTTCTGCTATAGTTTGATGATTCTTTGGTTATATAGATATCATGTGGATGGTTTTCTATTAGGGATGCTGATGTTATCTTGGTCATTCTTGCTTTTTTCTTTAAGTCTTCTATATCCCTTGCACCTATATATCCCATTCCTGATTTTAAGCCTCCAACTAGTTGATATACTACATCTCCCAGTGGTCCTCTAAAGTGAATTCTTCCCTCTACTCCCTCAGGTACATATTTCTTTGTCTCTTCCTGGAAGTATCTGTCCTTGCTGCCTGAATCCATGGCCCCCTCTGAGCCCATTCCTCTATAAACCTTATATCTTCTACCTTCATAAAGAACTTCTTCTCCTGGACTTTCCTTGCAACCAGCAAAGAGTGATCCTGCCATTACTACATTGGCTCCTGCTGCTATGGCCTTGGTTATATCTCCTGAGTATTTTATTCCTCCATCTGCAATAACCGGAACTCCGTATTCCTTTGCAGCCTCTGCACAGTTAATTATTGCTGATACCTGGGGTACTCCTACTCCTGTTACTACTCTAGTAGTACAGATAGATCCAGGTCCTATTCCTACCTTTACTGCATCTGCTCCTGCCTTAATAAGGTCAACTGTTCCCTCTGCTGTAGCAACATTTCCTGCCACTACTTGCAGGTCTGGGTATTCTAATTTTACTCTTTTTACTGCTTCCAGCACACCCTGGGAATGTCCATGGGCTGTATCTATTACTATTACATCTACCTTAGCTTGAACCAGAGCCTCTATTCTTTCCATCATATCCCCTGTTACTCCTACTGCCGCTCCAGCTAAAAGTCTACCTGTATCATCCTTGGCAGAGTTTGGATATTGAATTGATTTTTCTATATCCTTTATGGTTATAAGTCCTGACAGCATATGATCATCATCCACTATAGGTAACTTTTCAATCTTATGGGCCTTCATTATTTCCAAAGCCTCATCCATGGTTATATCTATCTTTGCTGTGACTAAGTTTTTCTTAGTCATTACATCATCTATTTTCTTTCCTACTTCTCTTTCAAATCTTACGTCCCTATTTGTTATTATTCCTACTAATTTTCCTGTTTCATCTGTAATAGGTACTCCTGATATCCTGTATCTTTCCATAAGTTCCATAGCATCCGCTACTATATGCTGTGGTGATAGGTAGAAGGGATCAGTTATTACTCCGTGTTCAGATCTTTTTACCCTGTCTACTTCAAGGGCCTGTTCTTCAATGGACATATTCTTGTGAATTACGCCTATTCCACCTTCCCTTGCCATAGCTATAGCCATTCTTGCCTCTGTTACTGTATCCATGCCAGCACTCATTAGTGGTGTTTTTAGTAATATCTTTTTAGTTAAATAAGTACTAACATCTGTATCTCTTGGTAATATTTCTGATTTTCCTGGTAGTAACAATACATCATCAAAGGTTAAACTCTCTCCTACAAATTCCATATCAATTCCTCCCTATATTTATTAGTCTCTAATATATTTTATATATACTATTATCTATCTTAATAGTATATTCTAAAGTATAAGAGTGTAAATTACAAGTCGAGTTTTTAAATCCAAGCTTAAAATCTCTAGAGAAGTCAAAGATTTGTGACACAAGCTCTGAAAATTTACTCTAACAAAGACTTAAGTTTTCTAATAGTTTTAAAATCTTATCTCAATTTAGCTATTAGTCCTATCCACAATCTTATAGGTCCTATAATGGCTTATGGTTTTGTAGCCTAGTTTTTTATAGACACTTTCTCCCAGTTCTGAAGCTTGAAGGATTACTGCCTCCTTGCCTGCCCTAAAGCCCTCATTGGTGGATGCCCTTACTATATAGGAGCCTATGCCTCTTCCCCTTTGGGACTCCAAGGTCCCTACATAATATATTCCTCCTACCCTAGGGGATAGGACTGTAATAGCAGCTGATACAGGCTCATCACCTTCATAGATAAGAAAGGATCTTACATATTCATTTCTTACTATATCCTTGGATAGGAACATCCTCTCCGCAACTTCCTCTTCCTTATCAAAGGAGTCCTGGATAACCTTTCTAAAGTCCACTAGGTCCTTATCATCTTCTAACTCTTTTATCCTATAGCCCTGGGGGATTTCTACAGATTTTATGGCCTCAAATATTATCATCACTGCAGAACCTGGCTCCCTAGTTGGCTTATGACCCTTATCCCTAAGGATCTTCTCTAGTTTAGGATTCCCATGATCCCTTACCCAAAAGGAATAGGACAGATTATCTTCTCCGAAAAATTCCTCTGCTCTTTCCACCATTTCCCTAGCCCTATTATCATCCAGACAGAGACCCCCATTTAAATGGGTGTCCCCTGTATCTATTCCTATTGTGTAGAGAATATAGCCATCTCCCTCATAGAGTCTTGCTTCTGGGTTGTTTTTTATCCTATGGAGGATTGCATCTCTTAGGTTTTCATCTGCCTCTTTTCTCCAATATTCTATATTTTTCATTTAATCACCTTTTTTCTTAGTCTATATCTTATTATACAATACTAGGGGGCAAAAATACCAGAAAAAAGACCCTCTCAAAATCTTTTGATTTTGAAAGAGTCTTATTATTTTTGTTTTTAAGCTCTTAGGCTCTACATCATACCGCCCATGCCGCCCATGCCACCCATACCGCCCATGGCTGCCATTGGGTCTTCTTCTTCTATATCTACTACTGCTGCTTCTGTAGTTAGTACCATGGATGCTACAGATGCTGCATTTTCTAAGGCTGATCTAGTCACCTTAGTTGGGTCTACTATACCGGACTTGATCATATCCACATATTCTCCTAATAATGCATCAAATCCCATATTGCCTTGGTGTTCTTTAACTTTTTCTACTACTATGGATCCTTCTTGTCCTGCGTTTTCAGCGATTTGTCTTAGTGGTTCTTCTAAGGCTCTAAGAATTATCTTGATACCAGTCTTCTCGTCTCCTTCGTAAGAGTCTAGTAGTGCTTCTACAGCTGGCATTACTCTTATTAATACTGTTCCTCCACCTGCTACTATTCCCTCTGCTACTGCTGCACGAGTTGCTGCTAGAGCATCTTCTATCCTTAGCTTTCTTTCCTTTAATTCAGTTTCTGTTGCTGCTCCTACTTGGATTACAGCTACTCCACCTGTAAGCTTAGCTAATCTTTCCTGAATCTTTTCTCCGTCAAATTCTGATTCTGTATTTTCCATTTGAGTTCTTAGTTGCTTGATCCTATCTTGGATTAGGTCCTTGTCTCCTTCTCCATCTACGATTACTGTGTTTTCCTTGTCTATATTAACCTTAGCTGCCTTACCTAGCATATCTAAAGTAGTTTCTTTTATATCATATCCAAGTTCTTCTGAGATAACCTGTCCACCAGTAAGGATTGCTATATCTTCTAACATTTCCTTTCTTCTATCTCCAAAACCTGGTGCCTTAACTGCTACAACATTAAAGGTTCCCCTAAGCTTGTTTACTACTAGAGTTGCCATAGCTTCTCCCTCTATGTCCTCTGCTATTATAACTAAAGGTCTAGATTGTTCTACTATTGCCTCAAGTACTGGAAGGATTTCCTGAATGTTTGCAATCTTCTTATCTGTGATTAGGATATATGGGTTTTCTAGTTCAGCTATCATTTTTTCTGTGTCTGTAGCCATATATGGTGAAACATAACCCCTATCAAACTGCATACCCTCTACTACTTCAAGAGTAGTTCCTGTAGATCTTGATTCTTCTACTGTGATTACTCCATCATTTCCAACCTTTTCCATTGCCTCTGCTATTAATTGTCCTACTTCTTCATCTCCAGCAGATATGGAAGCTACTTGTGCTATGGCTTCCTTTGATTCTATTTGAACAGATGAATTCTTAATCTCTTCAACTGCACTGTTTACTGCCTTTCTGATTCCCTTTTGAATGATCATAGGATTTGCTCCAGCTGCAACATTTTTAAGACCTTCTCTTATTATTGCCTGGGCAAGTACTGTTGCTGTAGTAGTTCCGTCTCCAGCTACATCATTGGTCTTAGTAGCTACTTCCTTAACTAATTGTGCTCCCATATTTTCAAATTTGTCTTCTAATTCTATTTCACGAGCTATGGTTACACCATCATTTGTGATAAGTGGTGAGCCGTATTGCTTGTCAAGTACTACATTTCTACCCTTAGGTCCTAGGGTTACCTTTACTGTATCAGCTAGTTTATTTATACCAATCTCCATTGAACGACGTGCATCTTCTCTAAATTTAATTTCTTTAGCCATTGTATCTACACTCCCTTTTATTTAGATTAATCTTATTCTATTACTGCTAAAACATCTTCTAATTTCAGTACAGTTAATTCTTCACCATCTAGTTTTATTTCAGTTCCTGCATATCTGGCAAATATTATCTTATCTCCAACTTTTACTTGGTCTTTTTTATCTTCATCATTTAAAATATCTGCTCCTACTGCAAGTATTTCTGCCACTTGTGGCTGTTCCTTAGCACTGCCTGGCAGTACTATACCTGATTTAGTTGTTTCTTCTGCTTCTGTCATTTTAATTACTACTCTTTCCCCTAATGGTCTAAGGTTCATTTTTCTTCCTCCTTATATTTTAAATAATTTTTTTCAAATTATTAGCACTCAACATGACTGAGTGCTAATTGCTTATACCTATATGTTACTTAAAGACTGGAAAGTATGCAAGTTTTAAATTCTTCTATTTAAGCTAATTTACGCTTATAATCAGCCCTTAAGTCTCTTTATCTCTTTTTTACTTTATTTTTCTCTCTTTTTAAGCAAAATTCAATATGCCTAGAATTAGATAATATATTATTGGTATAAACATGGCTGGAAGCATATTTCCTACTTTTATCTTTTTGATTCCCAGTACATTTATTCCTATGGCCATAATGAGCAGCCCACCTACTGCAGACATTTCATTGATTACCTCAGGAGTTAAAAAACCTGCCACCCTATTGGCCAGTAGGGTTATGGATCCCTGGTATATAAATACTGGCAGGGCTGAAAAGATTACCCCAATGCCTAGGCTAGATGCGAATAGCATGGAGGTTATACCATCTAGGATGGATTTTACAAAGAGAGTACTATTGTCTCCCTGGATTCCTGCTTCTAGACTTCCTATAATGGCCATGGCTCCCACACAGTATATAAGGGAAGATGTGACAAAGGCCTGGGAAAATGTGCTGTCTCCACTGGCAAATCTACTTTGCAGCTTGTCTCCTGCATTATCCAGTCTTCTTTCAATCTTTACCCACTCACCTATAAAGGATCCCACCACCATGGAGCCTACTACTAAGAGCATATTTTCAGATACTATGGCTCCTGTAACACCTATTACTAGAACAGAAAGGCCTATGGCGTCCATTATTGTGTTTCTATATTCTTCCTTTATACCTTTTTTTAAGATTACTCCTATAAGTCCACCTATTATTATTGCCATACTATTTATTACAGTTCCCAGCATTTTAATCACTCTCTTCTCCTAGAATATTTTATATTATTTTTTCCCTATGCCTAGTTCCCTGGCATAGTAAAACAGGTACTGCTGGGCAAAGCCTGCCAAATCTCCAAATAATCTTGCCCCATGATAGCCTATTTTCTTAACATTTGTATCTTCCTTTAAATAAAAGTGTTCCATAACTCTCTTTACCCATACATCTACGGGAAAGGCCTGGTCCTTATTAAATCCAAAGAGCAGGATACAATCACTTACCTTGGGTCCCACTCCTGGTAGGGCCATAAGGGTTTCCTTACCCTGATCCCTGGTCATGTGGAAGATCTCTTCCATATCTATGTCTCCCGCAGCAATCATCTTAGAACTTTCTACAATTCTCTTGTCCCTAAAGCCTACCCTGCAAATTTCCCTTAGATCCTCTGCCAGGGCCTGGGATAGTTTTTCTGGGCTAGGGAAACTATAGAAGTCCTCTCCCTGGTACTGTCCCCTTGTGGGGATCTTTTCTCCATAGTTTTCTGCTATGCATTCTATGGCCTTTTTTATCCTAGGAATCTGATTGTTGGCGGATATTATAAAGGAAATAATCATTTCAAAGGGATCCTGGTTAAGGATTCTTATGCCATGTCCAAATTTTGTTGCTTGTTTTAAGATCTCATCCTTTGAAAGTTCCTCTTTTATCTCATTATAATCCCTATCAAGATCAAAGTAATTATACCAAATCCTATGGAAGTCCTCCCTATTAGTGGGGGAGAGAACAATATCCCCTCCCTCCCTCCTAACATTTAAGACCCTATTAAAGGCTATGGTGGTATAGGAATCATCCTCTTCCTTTCTCCACCTAAAGGCCTGGCCACACTCAAATATGTGCTCAGGCTGAAAATCCTCCATATCTTTTAAAATTATCTTGTCATCTATTTCTATTATTTTATATTCCATTTTCTTCTCCTTCATAGTCCATCTCTTGCTCATCCTTGTTTAGTATCCTATACATTACTGGAACAACTAAAAGAGTTAGGAGGGTTGCATAGATAAGTCCTCCTGTGGCTACTATTGCCAGAGGTTGAATTACCTCTGAACCTACTCCAATACCTAGGGCAAGTGGTGAAAGTCCCAGCACTGTGGTGATAGCTGTCATAAGGATTGGTCTCATCCTTGTCTTACCTGCTATTACCAGGGCATCTTCTACTCCCCTTCCTCTTTCTCTAAGTTGATTTGTATAGTCTACAAATACTATACCGTTATTAACAACTACTCCTGTAAGAACTAGGAAACCTAACATGGAAATAAGACTTATCTCATTGCCAGTTATGATTAGGGCCATTAGTCCTCCTGTAAAGGCTAGGGGTATAGTAAACATTATAATAAATGGTGATAGCAAGGATTGGAACTGGGCTACCATTATTAGATATATAAATACTATGGCAAGTAGCAACATATATACTAGGTCCCTTAGGGAATCATTTATGGTTTCATTTTCACCCTTAAATTCTAGACTATAGCCCTCAGGCATTTGGTAGTCTACTAGGGATTCTTCCACTTCTCTACCCACCAAGCCAATATTGTAATCTGGATGGATTTTCCCTGTAACGGATAGGTATCTTTGCTGGGACTCTCTGTTTATAGCAGCTAGGCCCTTGGCTTCTTCTATAGTAACTATATCTCCAAGTCTTATCTCTACTTCTTCTCCCCTTTGATTGGAAGAAATCATTAGCTCTTCCAGTTCACTTCTATTTATGTCTTGATTTTTCTCTTCTATTACTATTATAGGGAAGTCCTTATTTTCTACACTTAGGCTGCTGGTTGCTCTTCCCTGGGCCAGGGTCTTGTTTATACTTGAAAAGACCTGGGCTACTGTAAGTCCCTCTTCCATTGCCTTTTTCTTATCTACACTTAACCTAAGTTCTAGAGCTGTTTCCTCTACTCCGTCCTCTACTTCTATTACGCCCTCTGTAGATGCTACTATTTTTCCTATATCTTCTGCCAGTTCTCTTAGGGCATCTATTTCCCTACCCTTTATCTGAATCTCTACTCCCTGGCCTGCTATTTGATTCATATCCATATTTGATGCTGTTACACTTATGTCTACACCAAAGTCTTCTGTTTGCTTTTTTATTTCTTCTCCGATTTCTATATTTGTAGTCTTTTTATTTTCCTCAAGTAGGATGTAAAGGGCCACATTATTGCTTGAAGATGATCCTGGGCCTCCAAATCCTGCCATACCTCCCGAAGAACTTTTAAAGGCTCCCACTGTCTTTATATCTTCTATTTGGCTAATTCTTTCTATTATCTTGTCTGATATTTCCTCTACTTCCTCCATACTGGCCTCTTCATCCAGCATTATATTTGCTGACATCTGAGGTGCATCCATATCTGGAATAAAGGCTGTTCCTAGGCTTAGGGCAAAGTATCCACTTGCCACTAGGAGTATTAATACTAGTCCCATTACTAGGGCCTTGTGAGAAAGTGCCCAGCGTAAGAGCTTTTCATAGCCATCTACAAATTTTCCAAAGTTCTTTTGTTCCTTGTCGCTGGTCTTTCTAAGAACTGTTGATGCCATCATAGGAACCAAACTAAGGGCTACTATTAAACTGGCAAAAAGTGAGTAGGCTATGGTAAGACCCATATCTGTAAATAACTGCCTGGATAGGCCTGTTGTAAATACTATGGGAAGGAATACACCAGCTGTTGTAACTGTGGATGCCATTATGGCTCCAGCTACTTCCTTGGCTCCTGTAATAGCTGCATCATGGGCAGATATACCCTCACTTCTCATTCTATATATATTCTCTATTACTACTATTGAGTTGTCCACTAGCATACCAACTCCAAGGGCCAGACCTGCTAGGGAGATTATATTTAGGGTAACTCCTGTAAAGTACATTAGGGTAATAGCAAATACTATACTTATTGGCACTGATAGGGCTATTACAATGGTTGGTTTTAAATCTCTTAGGAAGAGGAATAAAACCAAGATAGCAAGGAGTCCACCGTATAGGATTCCTGTAAGCACTGAACTTACTACTATCTCTATATATTCTCCCTGGTCTAGTAGGGGAATTATATTAAGGCTTTCATCCTTATCCTTTAATTCTTCTATTCTTTCATTTATATTCTCTGATACGTCAGATATGGAGAAGTTACTTTGCTTTTGAATAGATAGCATTATGGCATTGTTGCCATTTATCTTTGCATAGATTTCATCTGCATTGTCTACTTCTTCCACACTGGCTATATCCTTTAAGCTTATAATTCCTACTTCTTCAACTCCTGTGTCAAATAGGATTAAATTCCTTAGTTCATCTATATCTTCCAGCTTGTCTCCAATTTTAACTACATAATCCTTATCATCCTCTTCTATATAGCCTGCTGGCATGGAAAAGTTTTGTGCTGTGATTATGCCATTTATCATGTCCTTGGTAATTATTCCTGTAAGGCTTGCTTCTTCTAAGGCTCTTTCCTTTTGCTCTTCTAATTCCTTTTGACCTTCTTCTACCTGTGCCTTAGCCTGATTTAAGCCATCCTTTGCCTTTCCCAATTCATTTCTAAGGGCCATTCTACCCTGGCTTATTTCTCCTGATTTTCCTACTAATTCTAATCTTTGAGTTTCCAGTTCATTTTTTTGAAGCCTTAATTCTCCTAGACTTGTTTTTATTCCCTCCAGGCCTGCTTCAGCTTCCGTTTTTTTAGACTTTAGGGTCTCCAGGGCAGCCTGTCCTGCTGCTGGATCAAAGCCTGCTTCTGGACTAAAGCCCTGTGGAATTTCAAAATCCTCTGGGAGCTCTGACTTATCTATATCTGGAAAAAGGCCTTCTGCAAGTCCTGTAAAGGGACTTGCTGTCTCCATCTTTAAGATTTGGTTTTTCATTTCATTTATTGCCATTTCCAAATCCCACTTGGCCCTTAAAAGCTCATTTTCTCCCTTAGTTATTTCTTTAAGGCCTTGATTAATCTGATCTTTAGCAGTATTTAACTGACTTTCACCTTGGTCAAGTTGAGCCAACTGATTGCTTTCTTCTTCTTCAAGTTTAGCAAGGTTTGATTCTATTTCATTCTTGCCTTCTAAAAGCTCATCTTCTGCTTTTGATAGCTTAGCATCTACACTATCTAGCATCTTTTTATTTAAGTCTTCTATTTTTTCTTCACTTATGGTTATTTCTATCTTTTCTTCTAATAATCCTACTGGATCTACTGCTGCTACACCATTTACACTTTCAAGCTCTGGGATAATATTATCCCTTACTATTCTAGATACATCCTCTATATCCAAACCCTCCAGGTCCACTGAGGCAATCATAACTGGTAGCATATCTGGGTTTAATCTGATTATAAAGGGTGAACTTACCTCATCTCCCCAGGCTCCCTTTATCAGGTCTATGGCACCATTTATCTCTATAAGAGCTGAATCCATATTTACATCATTGGAAAACTCCAGGATAACTGTGGATACATTTTCCCTGGATACAGAGCTTACATTTTCTATATTATTTGTGGTTGCCACAATTTGTTCTATTGGTCTTGTGACTACAGTCTCAACTTCCTCTGGACTTGCACCGGCATACTGGGTATTTATCACTAGGAAGGGTAGATCTATTTCTGGCAATAAATCTGTCTGTAAATTAAAAAAACTGATAGCTCCTAGTATCAGTACAAGTACAACTGCTACTACAACTGTATATGGTTTGTTTACACTAAATTTCGATAACATTTACTCACTCCTTAAGTATTTGGTTTTAGGCTAAGCTTAATTATATCATAATAGCTTCATAATATAATAGGATATCATATATATATTGATTAATTCCCTATATTTTTCTTTATTTCACCATATTAAGGATGTATTTTTTTTATCAATGTGTTAAGATATAGGAGTAAGGTAAATTATATAAGTATAATATAAATTTTAAGGAGGCTTTTTGTATGATTATTGGAGTACCTAAGGAAATTAAGGAACAAGAGGACAGAGTTGCGGTTACACCTGCTGGAGTAGATGCTTTTATTAGAGCAGGACATAAGGTTTTAGTAGAAAAGGATGCAGGAATGGGAGCAGGATTCCCAGATGACCAGTACACTGAAATTGGTGCTGAAATCTTAGACAGTGCAGCAGATGTTTGGAACAAGGCTGATATGATTATGAAGGTTAAGGAACCACTAAAATCAGAGTATCAATACTTTAGAGAAGATTTAATAATTTTCACATATCTACACCTAGCTGCAGAAGAAGAATTAACTAAGGCACTAATGGAATCAAAAACTACTGCTATAGCTTATGAAACAGTAGAATTACCAGATAGGTCTCTTCCACTTCTTACTCCTATGAGTGAAGTAGCAGGAAGAATGGCAGTACAGGAAGGATCAGTATACCTAGAAAAAACCTATGGTGGAAAGGGTCTTTTAATTGACGGAGTTCCTGGAGTAGCACCTGCACATGTAGTAATAGTAGGAGCGGGAATGGTTGGTACTGGAGCACTTAGAAGAGCTATTGGACTGGGAGCAAGAGTTACAATCCTTGATATCAATGTTAAGAGATTAGCTTACCTAAATGAAGTATTCATGGGTCAAATAGAAACACTTTACTCAAACAACTACAACCTAACTCAAGCTATAAAGACAGCTGACCTAGTAGTAGGAGCAGTTCTAATACCAGGAGCCAAGGCACCTAAGCTTGTTACAGAAGAAATGATCAAGCAAATGGAACCAGGTGGAGTTATTGTTGACGTAGCCATAGACCAGGGTGGATGTGTTGAGAATATGGTAAAAACTACACATGAAGATCCAATCTACATGAAGCATGGAGTAGTACACTATGCAGTAGCAAATATACCAGGAGCAGTTCCAATGACTGCTACTTTAGCACTTACAAATGTTACTCTTCCATATGCACTTAGGATTGCTAATAAGGGATGGAAGCAAGCACTTAAAGATGATCAACCATTAAAACTTGGAGCAAATGTTGCAGAGGGTAAGGTAGTATACGAACCAGTTGCACAGGCATTTGGACTAGACTACACTCCAGTTGATGAGGTTTTAAACTAAAAAGAACAAAATAAAAACTACGGTGAATTCGCCGTAGTTTTTTTATATCTATTTTTAAATTTTAGTACCATCCTCTTAGTTTCATAACATCTGCAACTTTTTTAACTGAGTTCATATAGGCTGCATCTCTTACTGTAACCTTGTATTCTTCACTAAGGTCCCATATGTCATTGAAGGCACTTACCATTTTTTCTTCTTGTCTTTCTTCTACTTCTTCCTCTGACCAGTAGTATCCGTATCTATTTTGTACCCACTCAAAGTAGGAAACTGTAACTCCACCAGCATTTGTTAGGATATCTGGAGTAACTACTATGCCTTTTTCCTTAAGTATGGCATCTGCTTCTGGAGTTATAGGTCCATTTGCAGCTTCACATACTAATTTAGCATTTATTGCCTTTGCTTCTACTTCTGTAACTGCATTTTCCAGTGCAGCTGGTATAAATATGTCAACTTCTAATTTCCAGAAATCTTCTAGACTAATCATTTTTCCCTTTGGATAGTCTATAAGGTTTTTATTTTGGTCTATATAGTCTGCCATTTCTTGGAAGTCTAATCCGTTTTCATTGTATATAGCATAGGTACCATGTGATGGTGCCCATTCAGCTATAGCAACTATATTAGCTCCTTGACGTTCAACGTTTTTAACAGTATATCTACCAACATTACCAAAGCCCTGTATAGCTACATCTGCCTTAGTAATATCTATGCCAACTTTTTTAGCAGCTTCTCTAGTTATTACACTAACTCCAAATCCTGTAGCTTCGTTTCTTCCTAAGGATCCACCCCATGGTACTGGCTTTCCAGTTAATACGCCCATGTGACTTTCTCCAGTTAATTTATTGTATTCATCTACCATCCAGGCCATAACTTGTCCGTTAGTTCCAACATCTGGAGCTGGTATATCTATTTTTTCTCCTAAGAATTTATATACACCCTGTATATATCCTCTTGATAGTCTTTCAAGTTCTCCTTGGGATAATGAAAGGGCATCTACTGTAACTCCACCTTTTCCTCCTCCATAAGGAACATCCATAACTCCACACTTAAATGTCATCCATACTGATAAGGCCTTAACCTCATCTGGATTTACTCCTGGATGAAATCTAATTCCACCTTTTCCAGGTCCAATAGCATCGTTGTGCAATGCCCTGTAACCTTGGAATACCTTAAGGCTTCCATCATCCATTCTTACTGGAATTGAAACTTCAATCATTCTCATTGGCTCTTTAAGTAATTCGTAAACTTCTGGTCCAAGTTTTAATGCATCACATGCTTTTTTAACTTGTGATTGAGCATTATCTAATGGATTTAAATTATCCTTTGACATTAAAAAGACCTCCTATAATTTATAAATAAATTTTGATTATTCATTCAACTAGAATTATAACATAGTAGAATATGTTTGTAAACTAATACAGACCTCTAAACCTTACTATTTGCTTGCATTAAAGACATCCATTATATTATCTACATTATCAAGGCCCTTTATAAGTTCAGGTAGCACTTCATATACATCCCCTACTATTCCGTAATCAGCTATTTCAAATATAGGTGCATTTTTATCCTTGTTTATAGCAACTATAATCTTGGATTCCTGCATACCTGCTAAATGCTGGATAGCTCCAGATATACCGCAAGCTATATAAAGATCTGGCCTTACTGTAGTACCTGTTTGTCCTACCTGGTGGCTATGGTCAATCCAGCCTGCATCTACAGTAGCACGACTTGCCCCTACTACTCCTCCTAATTTATCTGCTAGTTCGCTTATAAGTTGGAAACCTTTTTCATCTCCAAGACCCCTACCACCGGATACTATTACCTGGGATTCTCCCAGCTGAACTACAGCTTTTTCTCCCTTAACAACATCTAATACCCTGGCTCTAATATCATCTTCCCTTAATTCTGGGCTGAACTTTTCTATTTCTCCAGTCCTATTCTCATCATATCTTGCCTTGGACATTACTCCAGGCCTTACCGTAGACATTTGAGGTCTATGGTCTGGACAGATGATGGTAGCCATTAGGTTACCGCCAAAGGCTGGACGGGTTTGCATAAGTCTTCTATTTTCTATATCCACATCAAGTTGGGTACAGTCTGCTGTAAGTCCTGTATGTACCCTTGCAGATATTCTAGGTCCCAGGTCCCTACCTATGTTTGTAGCTCCTATAAGCAGGATCTCTGGCTTGTTTTCCCTTATGAGTTCATGGATTACCTTGGTATATCCCTCTGTATTGTAAATTTCAAGCAATTGGTGATCTGCATATATTACCTTGTCCGCACCATATTTTACAAGATCCTCTGCTATATGATCCACATCCCTACCTAAGAGAATTGCAGTTAGGGGAACCTCTAGGGTGTCCGCTATTTTTCTTCCCTCTCCTACAAGTTCAATAGCTACATTTAAGAGCTCTCCATTTCTTTGTTCTGCAAATACCCAAACACCTCTATATAGGTCTACATCTACTGCTCCTGCTCTTTCTATTCCTGTCTTATTTACAGCCATATATTTCTCCTCCTCCTATGCAATATATTAAATCAAGTGTTTTTCTTTTAATCTAACTATTAAAGAATTTACCATGTCTTCAGTAGTTCCTTGGAAAATTTCTCCCTCTCCCTGTCTTGCTTCAGGAGTAAAGGATTTATTAACCTTTGTAGGTGATCCATTAAGTCCTAAATTGTCAAAATCAGCATTTACATCTTCTGCAGACCAGATTTCTACTTCCTTGTCTCCATAGGCATTGTATATACCTCTAATAGAAGGATATCTTGGTTGATTTAATTCCTTTATTGCAGTAAGAAGAACTGGCATTTCACATTCTATTACAAAATGTCCATCTTCTAGGGCTCTATTTGCCCTTACCTTGCCCTCTTCAATCTTTAAATCCTCTACATAGGTAATCTGTGGTAGACCTAGATGTTCTGATATTTGTGGTCCTACCTGGGCCGTATCACCATCTATGGCCTGTCTTCCGCAAAGTATAATATCATAATCAGCTATTGCTTTAATACCAGCTGCAAGGGCTGTGGAGGTTGCCCAAGTGTCTGAACCTGCAAAGGCCCTGTCACTTAGTAGTATGGCCCTATCCGCTCCCATAGCCAAGGCTTCCCTAAGAGCTATATCTGCCTGAGGTGGTCCCATACTTAGAACTGTTACCTTGGTGTCTTTTATTTCATCCTTTATTTGAAGCGCCTGCTCCAGCGCATTTCTATCATCTGGATTGATTATACTTGGTACTCCTTCCCTAATAAGGGTTCCACGTACTGGATCTATTCTTACTTCTGTAGTATCTGGCACTTGTTTTATACATACAATAATATTCATCTTAGCCCTCCTCATCTATTTCAATACTGCTGCTGCTATTACCATTTGCTGTACCTGTGATGTTCCTTCATATATTTCAGTTATCTTAGCATCTCTCATCATTCTCTCAATAGGATAGTCCTTGGTATAACCATATCCACCATATAATTGCACACACTTAGTTGTTACATCCATGGCACATTCTGATGCATATAGTTTGGCCATAGCTGCTTCCTTGCTATAAGCTAGGCCATTTGCCTTGTTGAAGGCTGCCTTATAAACTAAAAGTCTAGCTGCTTCTATCTCTGTAGCCATATCTGCTACCATCCACTGAAGTCCTTGGAATTTTGATAGGGGTCTACCGAATTGTTTTCTTTCCTTTAAGTAATCTACAGTTATATCTAAGGCTCCTGCTGCTATTCCCAGGGCCTGGGCTGCTATTCCTATCCTACCACCGTCTAGGGTAGTCATTGCTATCTTAAAACCTTGACCTTCCTTGCCAAGTAGGTTTTCCTTAGGTACTAGGCAGTCCTGGAAGATAAGCTCTGTAGTAGCTGATGCTCTTATTCCCAATTTTTCTTCTATTTTTCCTATGCTAAAGCCTGGGAAATCCTTTTCAACTATAAAGGCAGATATGCCTCTAGTTCCCTGGGCCTTATCTGTCATGGCAAATATAATGTAGGTATCTGCCTGACCGCCATTTGTAATAAATATCTTTGATCCATTTAATATATAATTATCTCCATCTAGTATGGCAGTAGTTTGTTGACCTGCAGCATCTGTTCCTGCGTTAGGTTCTGTAAGTCCAAATGCTCCTAAATGTTCTCCTTTTGCTAGAGGAATTAAGTATTTTTGTTTTTGTTCTTCTGTTCCGTACTTAAATATTGGCCATGCACCTAGGGATGTATGAGCCGAGTTAATAACACCTGTTGTACCACAAGACCTTGAAAGTTCTTCAACGGTTATAGCATAGGCTATCTCATCTCCACCAGCTCCACCATATTCTACTGGGAATGGTACTCCAAGCATATTTGCCTTGGCCATTTTCTCAACATTTTCCCTTGGGAATCTTCCCGATTCATCAATATCAGCTGCGATTGGCTCTACTTCGTTTTTAGTGAATTCCCTTACTACGCTTCTTACCATTTCTTGTTCCTTGCTTAAATTGAAATTCATATATTTTTCCCTCCTCTAAGTATTGACTATTGCCTACAGTTTTTATTATAGACTATTTCTGATAATATATCTACAATATTGTTAAATTTTTATCTTAGCTCCAAGTAAAAAAATCTAGTTAATCAGATTAACTAGATTTTCATAAGTAGATTAGTCAAATTTTCTCTTTAAAAAATATGACAATGTGAAAAGCGATTCATTTAATCTTACATTTTCAACTATAACATCCTCTGGAACATCTAAATCTGTTGGTGCAAAGTTCCAAATTCCCTTTACTCCTGCTTCAACAAATTCATCTGCTAAATCCTGAGCACTTTCCTTGGGGGTTGTAATAATCCCAATATCAACTTCATGCTCCTTTATATAGTCAATCATAAGCTTTGCATCTCTTACTTCAATATCTCTTATTAGCTCTCCTATTACCTTTGGATTTCTATCAAAGAGTGATACTACCTTAAATCCTGCATCCTCAAATCCCTTATAGTTAGCAATGGCATGACCTAAATTACCAGCCCCTGCAACTACAGCATGATATACTGTTTCAAGACCTAATATCTTTCTCAGTTGATTATATAATTCTTCTACATTATATCCATATCCCTGCTGTCCAAAGCCTCCAAAATTATTTAAATCCTGTCTAATTTGAGAAGCTGTAAAGCCTGTCATATTACTAAGCTCTTGAGAGGAAACACGATTTACTCCCTTTTCCATTAGTTCTACCAAGTATCTATAGTACTTTGGAAGTCTTCTTATTACAGTCATAGATACCTTAGCTTTCTTAGCCACCTTATCACCCCTATCAAATATCATCATACAAATTATATCATCATGATAAAATTATGTCAATTAAGATATAGGGTTTTTTTCTCCTAGCTATCTTCCTATGCTAAGTCCACTTACTTCTAAATGCTTTTTCCAAAGAAATTTTCCCAGTGAAACTTCTACCATATTATTCTCCGCTTTAAAAGATCTGTCTAGGAATAATGTAATTCCATCCTCTGCTACAGTCTTATATCCTCCTATATCTCTAGGCTTTCCCATCCTAACTGATGGTTCAAATATAGGACGTCAACCAGATCCATTATTTACTATGGCTACTGTTACAGCATTATCATCTGTCTTGCTCCTTATATACTCCTTGGCCTTTTCATCAATTGATAATTTCATACTATCCCCCCGATCCTATTCTTAGTCTAATTATACCATATAGGGGTATTAAAGACAAATTTTATCCTGAATTTCTTCTCCTCCCCCTCTTACTTGCTTCTTTTAAAGATCTGTTTTTTTTGATACAATAGATAGGAATAATACTTAGGAGGAAAAAATAATGTTAGTCCTTTCATGTAGCAATATATCTAAAGCTTACGGCATAGATCCTATTCTTGAAGATATATCTTTTAATGTAGAAAATGGAGACAAAATAGGGGTGGTAGGTTTAAATGGAACAGGTAAAACCACACTTTTTAATATATTGGCTGGAAATTTACATAAAGATGAGGGAGATATCTATATACAAAAAGATCTCCAACTTGGATATTTAAAGCAAAACACCAGTATAGAATCAGATAAAACTGTTTTTGATGAGACAATGACTATATTTGAACCCTTAATCAAGATGGAAAATGATTTGAGAGATTTAGAAGAAGCAATCGCCAAAGAGGGAGAAAGTGGTCATAGTGAGGAACTTGATCTTCTCATGACCCGTTATGCAAATCTCACAGAAGAATTTACAGAACTAAATGGCTATGGCTATAAGTCCTCCATAAGAGGGGTCTTAAAGGGTCTAGGCTTTGAAGATGATGAGCTGGACAAGGAGGTAAATGTCCTAAGTGGAGGACAAAAGTCCAGGCTGCTCCTAGCTAAATTGCTCTTGCAAAAGCCTGATCTCCTGCTCCTAGATGAGCCTACCAACCATTTAGATATAGAATCCATTGACTGGCTTGAAAAATTCTTAAATGAATATCAGGGTGCCAGCCTTATAATCTCCCATGATAGGTATTTCCTAGACAGGGTGGTTAATAGGATTTTCCATATGGAAAACCTAGGCCTAAAAACCTATAATACAAATTATACGGACTTTATGGCTAGGAGAAAGACAGATTTAGAACTGGCAAAGAGACATTTTGAAAACCAGCAAAAGGAAATCAAAAGACAAAAAGAGGTTATTGAAAAATATAAGGCCTTTGGTGGGGAGAGATACTATGGCCTGGCCAAAAGCAGGGAAAAAATGTTAGCAAAAATGGAGCTAGTAGATGAACCTGATCCAGAGGATAAGAAGGCTCGGATAAAATTTGAGCCCCAGGTAAGTTCTGGTAGGGATGTGCTTCAAGTGTCAAATATTGAAAAATCCTTTGGAGACCTACATCTCCTAAAGGATATTAATTTTGAAGTTTATAAGGGAGACCGGGTTGGCCTAATAGGTGCTAACGGCATAGGCAAGACCACTCTCTTTAAGATAATACTAGGAGAACTTGAAAAAGATTCTGGTGACATAAATATAGGCCACAATGTTATTCCAGGATACTTTGATCAGGAAATGGAAAATTTAAATTTAGATAAGACCATTATAGATGAGATTTGGGATGAGCATCCTAAATTTACTCACTTTAAGATTAGAAAGGTCCTAAGCCAATTTATGTTTATAGGGGATGATATCTTTAAGGAAATATCAGACCTAAGTGGAGGGGAAAAGGGCAGACTTTCCCTGCTTAAGTTAATGTTATCCAGGGCAAACTTCCTACTTATGGATGAGCCCACCAACCATCTTGATATAGACTCTAAGGAGGTCTTGGAAGATGCCCTTCTTGATTATGAGGGAACAATATTTGTTATATCCCATGATAGGTATTTCCTAAATAGGGTTGCCAATAATATTATTGAACTTACTGAGGAGGGTATAACCAAATACCTAGGTAATTATGACTATTATGTAGAAAAGAAAAATGAATTGCTTTATGAGGAAGAGGAAGAAGAAACCAAGACAAAGACACAGATAAGACTGGAAAAAAGGAAAGAAAAAGAATTGATCCTAAATGAAAGAGAAAAAAATAGAAGGATCAAATCCTTGGAAGAATCCATTAAGGAAGCTGAAGCCAAGCTAGAAGCTGTAGATTTAAAACTTTCAGATCCTAAGATCTATGATGATCATGAGGATGTAATGGACTTGTCTAAGGAAAGAGAAGAAACCCAGAATTTCCTGGATAATCTTTATGAGGAGTGGATATCTTTAACAGATTAAAGAACTATTTCAGGACTTACACACAGTACCCACAACTTATCCACAGCCCTAAGATGGGCTCCTCCACCCTTTGAGATTCTTTCCACATTGTCCACATGGAATTGAGCATCTAGCAAAATCACCCTGTGGGTAAGTTGTGGATAGACATGAAAAATCCCTCTATAAGAGGGATAAATTTGGTACAACATTGAGATTCATAGAGGATACATTACCTGCCTGATAGTTGAAATATGCAGCAGAGGCGATCATGGCTGCATTGTCAGTACATAGTTCTATAGATGGGTAAAAGATATCCACATTCTCCTTCTTACCCCTTTCCTCCATCATCTGACGAAGACCACTATTTGCAGCTACTCCTCCTGCTAAAACTATCTTTTTTGATCCTCTTTCCTCTGCAAGCCTAAAGGACTTATCCACAAGTACATCTAAAACTGCTCCTTGGAAGCTGGCAGCCACATCTTCTACAATTATTTCTTCACCCTTTTGCTTTTGCTGATTTATATAGTTAAGGACAGCTGTCTTTAGTCCACTAAAGGAAAAATCATAGGAATCCTTTTCTAGCATTACCCTAGGAAAATCTATGGCATCCTTGTTTCCAGTTTGTGCCAATCTATCTATTATTGGTCCACCTGGATATTCTAAGCCAAGGGATCTTGCTACCTTGTCAAAGGCCTCTCCTGCAGCGTCATCTCTGGTTCTACCAACCAGTTCATAGTCTGTATAGCCCTTCACATCTAAGAGGTAGCTATGGCCTCCTGAGACTATAAGACAGGTAAAGGGTGGCTCTAGGTCTGGGTGTTCTATATAATTGGCACATACATGACCCTCCATATGATTTACCCCCACTAAGGGCTTGTCCAATCCGTAGGCTATGGCCTTGGCTGCAGACACCCCAATAAGCAGTGCTCCCACTAGTCCAGGCCCCTGAGTAACTCCTACCATATCTATATCCTTAAATCCAACTTCTGCCACATCCAGGGCTTCTTGGATTATATTATTTATGCTTTCAATATGCTTTCTTGATGCCACCTCTGGCACCACTCCACCAAATTGCTTGTGTATATCTATTTGTGAAGATATTATATTTGATAATACCTCCCTACCATCCCTTATAACAGCACAGGCTGTCTCATCACAGGATGTTTCTATCCCTAATGTCAACATTTAATCACTCTCTACTTTCTAAATTTTTCCACATGATAATTGCATCTTCTCCCAGATCCTGGTAGTAGTTTGGTCTTCTTCCACTTTCAACAAAGTCATAGGACTTGTAAAGGGATTTTGCCGGCTCATTGCTGGCCCTTACCTCCAAGGTCATGGCTGTTAGTTCATAGTTTCTAGAAAGTTCTATTAGGGCCTCTAGGAGCTTTCTTCCTAGGCCCATCCTCCTATAGTCTTCATCCACAGCTATATTGGTAATGTGACCTTCCCCAAGGATTAACCATATACCTCCGTAACCAGCTACCACCCCGTCCACCTCTGCAACAAAATACCTGGCCAATTGGTTCTTTGTTATTTCAAGAATAAATGATTCCCTTGACCAGGGAGTGCTAAAGCAGTTTTTCTCTACTTCTATTATCCTATCTAAGTCCTTCTCTTCCATCCTCCTAATTCTTATATCCATATATATTACTCCTTTTTTTCCAGTTCTCTCTCTGCTTGAGATTTCCTTAAATAATCTGGAACCAATGTATAGTAGTTATCCCTATATCCTTCCTTGTATTTTATAAGGGCAAGTTCCCCCACACTAGAGGCCCTGCAATAATTAAGGCCCATGGGAGCAAAGCTTACCTTATCCTTTAATTTTTCTTTTATCTTTTCCCTGTAAAGATTTGAAGCATCTCCATTTACCACTATCTCTTCATAGGCCTGGAGCTTTTCTAAGAGTTCATCTATATCCTCTGCATCTGCAGCCTCTATGGTCTTTAGCTTTCCATCTTCCCAGGAATAAATCCCCCTATAGACCCTATTTCTTCTTGCATCAATCATAGGAACTACAATATCCTTATAGGCTAGGTTAAAGGCCAGGGCTTCCAGAGTAGGAATTCCTATTATAGGCTTATGGAAAAGATGGGCAAAGCTCTTAAGAGTTGCCACCCCTATCCTAAGTCCTGTAAAGGATCCAGGCCCTATAGCTACAGCATAGAGATCTATCTCCTCTATTTTAATTCCCAGTCCCTTAAGGATTTCATCTATCATGGGAACAAGTCTTTCTGAATGACTCATCTCCTGGCTCAGGGAGTATTCTCCCAGTACCCTTTTCCCATCCAAAACTGCACAGCTTGCCACCATTGTAGATGTATCTAATGCTAGTATTTTCACTTTTCATCCAACCCTTCTAGTATATCTTTGTATCTATCTCCATATATGCTAATATGGATCTTTCTCTCATCTATATGCTCTGTATTTTCTATATCTAGAACTATTCTCTCTTCCGGTAAAAAGCTCTCTATCCTATCAGCCCATTCTATAATGGACACACCTCTGCCGTAAAAATACTCGTCAAAGCCTAAATCAAAGAGCTCCTCAGTATTTTCAAGCCTATAAACATCAAAGTGATATAGGGGATAGATACCATCATATTCATTTATAAGGGAAAATGTAGGGCTGGTAATATAGTCCTCCACTCCCAGGCCTAGGCCAATGGATTTGGTAAGGGTAGTCTTTCCTGCTCCCAGATCCCCATTTAAACAGACCACATCTCCTGGCCCTAGTAATTTTCCTAATTTTATTCCAAATTTTTCAGTTTCTTTTAAACCCTTTAATCTTATCTCCAAAAAACTCAACCTTTCAATTAACTAATATAGCCTATTATATCATTAATAATTTTACTTAACAATAAAAAAGCCCATCCCCTAGGCTGGGAATTAGCTTTTTAAGCCTTAAACTATAAGGGGAAATACAAATAGGCTTAGAACTATAAGTATGATTCCTGCCAGGCGGTTCATTATAAGGGCCAAATCTGTAGGCTCCCCACCCTTAACAGATAGGAAATAATTAAACTGCCATACCTTCTCTGGATATATAAGATTTAATAGACCAAGAGCTAGCCCCACTATTCCAATAAGAGCTGTTAGGAAGGGTGAGCTAGTTGACTTATAGGCTACTACCCTTTCAATCCCATCTATTAACTGAAGGTCAAATACATCCTCCTTAAACTGCCAATTATCTCTGCTAAGAGAACCTATATCCTTCCTATGGATGCTTCCATCTGAGACTTTTATCTCCCAGCCCTCTTCAAAGAGCTTAGTAGAGTCAGAGTAGATGGTTTTATCATCATAATCTACCTTATACCTATCAGCCAGTGTACTGTGCCTGCTTCCAAAATCCTCTACATCAACAATAAGGGCCTTGCCCTGGTCATCCTTAAAGCTATAATCTTGGCTGCTATAAAGATCCTTTCCTGTATATGTAAATTTCCTATCCCCAATACTAAAACTCTTGTTTATACGATTTGTAATCCCTATGATTAAAAATAGTATTATAGTTAGTCCTATAAGTGAAATTTTATAAATCCTCTTCCTATCCTCTATAAACTTTAATCTATCCACCAAATCACCTCTTTATATATATTTACCCCCTAGGACCATTCTATATCATCTTAAATAATAGATGCAAGAAAAGCTTATATCTTATATAATGATGAATGAAAAGGAAGTGATTTTTTTGCATACATTAGAAGCTCTGAAGACATACTTTGGATATGATAGTTTCAAAGAGGGACAAGAGCAAATTATAAATGGGGTCTTGGATAGGCGGGATGTACTTGGGATCATGCCCACTGGTGGAGGTAAGTCTCTTTGCTATCAACTACCCGCCATATTGATGCCTGGGATTACAATAGTTATCTCACCTCTTATAGCCCTAATGAAGGATCAGGTAGATGCCCTAGATGAAATAGGAATAGCCTCTACCTTTATAAATAGCAGTTTAGATGATGGGGAATTCAATAATAGATTAGATGATATAAGAGCCGGTAAGTACAAGATAATATATCTGGCACCGGAGAGACTAAATACATTTTCCTTTATAAATTTAATCAAGGACATAGATATCTCCATGGTGGCCATAGATGAGGCCCATTGTATCAGCCAGTGGGGTCATGACTTTAGACCTTCCTATAGGGAGATTCCTAAGTTTATAGACTCCCTGGATAGGAGACCTGTAGTCTCTGCCTATACTGCCACAGCTACTCTGGAGGTAGTCCAGGAGATAAAGGACTTGCTTAAGCTCCAGAATCCTGTGGAATCTATTATAGGTTTTGATAGGCCAAATTTGTTTTATGCAGTGGTAAAGGCCAGTGATAAGCAAAGCTATTTAGAGGAACATATAAGGGAGAATTTCCCAGATGGATCTGGAATTATCTACTGCGCCACTAGAAAGGCTGTGGAGTCCTTAAGCGAAAGGCTAAAATCCAATGGTTTTAATGCAGTGGCCTATCATGGAGGTATGACTTCTCTTAAAAGAGAAAAGCATCAGGAGGATTTTATCTATAATAGGGTTCAGATAATAGTGGCGACCAATGCCTTTGGCATGGGTATAGACAAGCCGGATGTAAGATTTGTCATCCACTACAATATGCCTCAAAATATGGAGGCCTACTATCAGGAGGCTGGCCGTGCAGGAAGGGACGGGGAGATAAGTCATTGTATAATTCTCTACTCTCCTTCAGACATAGTCAAGCAAAAGCTCCTTATACAGGTGAATCCCATGTCCCAGGAAAGGGAAACCCTGCTTTATGAAAACCTTCAATACCTAATAGACTATTGCCACAGCAATAGCTGCCTGAGAAGGTCTATCTTGGAATATTTTGGTGAGAATCCAGACTTTCAAGAGTGTAACAATTGCGGAAACTGCCTAGATGATTCTGAAATGATTGATATTACTTTAGATGCTCAAAAGATACTTTCCTGTGTTTACAGAATGGAGGAAAGATATGGACTTACCATGGTTACTGGGGTGCTTAGGGGTTCTAGAAATAAAAAGATTCTCCAACTGGGTCTCCATAATATATCTACCTACAATATAATGAAGGAACACAGTGTAGATAGCCTGAGGGAGATTATAATGACTCTGGTTTCTAAGGGCTATCTTTATATAACAGCGGATAAGTATCCAGTCCTTAAGCTTACAGCTGAGGCAGGCCAGGTTTTAAATGGCCAGGTCCAAGTCTTTCACAAAAAGCATTTACTGGAAATTAAAAGATCTAAAAAGAAAAGAGTATCTAAGGCTCCTCTTCTAGAGGGCTTTGATGAGGGTCTCTTTGAAAAACTAAGAGAGCTAAGATATGAAATATCCCAGGAAAAAGGAATGGCTCCCTTTATGGTCTTTCATGATTCTACCCTAAGGGAAATGGCAGCCTATCTACCTAGGGACAAGGAAGCTATGTTGGGAATAAAGGGAATAGGAGAAAAGAAGTATGAGACCTATGGCCAGGATTTTATAAGTATAATAGATGAATACAGTGAAAATAAAGTTTAAGATAAAAATAATGCTTAGAAAAGCTTCCATTATATAGGAGTTTTTCTAAGCATTTATATTTTCTTATATTAAGATTTTAATATTGGTGAAACTCTCTTATAAATCAGTAGGGTTACTGCAGATACTATACTTCCCTTTAAAAGATTAAAGGGCACTACTGCAAAGAGTATAAGTGTTTTATAGTCTACTACAAATCGATTAACTGCACTACCCATTCCAACTAGTTTGTCTATTGGCCATCCAAAAATCTTGGCATAAAGTGGGAATACTACAAAGTAATTGCTAAGAGTTGCAAAAAGAGTCATAGCTAAAACTCCTACTATTAAGCCTATAATTGCATTCTTAAAGTTTTTCTTCCTATAGTATATAAGTCCTGCACTATAGACAAAGATACTTCCTACTAGGAAATTTGATAATTCTCCTATTCCTCCTGTTGTGGTTCCCTCTATTAGCACATTTAAGATGTTTTTTAACATCTGTACCAATACTCCTGCCATAGGACCCATTGCAAAGGCTCCAATAAGTGATGGTAAATCACCTAGGTCTATCTTTAAAAAGGGTGGAGCAAACCAGGATATTACATCGAAAAACATTAAAACCACTGATATTACTGCTAATACTGAAATCTTTACCATGTTCTTTGTGGACCATGTTTCCTTGCTTAATGTGTACATTTGAAATCCCTCCAAGTTTTATTTTCAGGATTCATCTACAACCTAGTAAATCTCACTTCCTACTTTGGTCATAAATAAACCCCGAAGAGAGATCTTCGGGGTAAAAAAAGACTATTTTAATAAGTCTTCTACATCTTCTTTCATCCAGACTTTACTGTCGGCCTTGGAATCTAACCAAGTCAACCAATTAATTGGCTCGCGGGCTCTACCGCCGGTGAGGAATTGCACCTCCCCCTGAAGATATATCTTATAATTTAATTATATAGCTAAGTTTATTTTTTGTCAAGGAAAAGCAGGCTCTTAGTTAAGATTAATTGCCCTTTGCTCTAGCTAAATATATTAGAACTATCCTCAAATTTAGGATAAGTTAAAGATAAATATATTAGAACGTGGCTACAGTTCAAGATTTGAAACTATCACCACACAGAAAAAAATAGAGTTGCAAACTCGCTGCGCTCAAACAGTGCAACTCTATCAATTTTTTTCCTTAGTGGGATAGTTATACAAATCTTTCTCATTAGGCCACTTATCTAATATATTTATCTTGATTTCCAGAACTTCCAATTCATTTATCCCAATTCCTGAGCTTTAAATATACTCGCCCTATACTTAAACCATCTTCCATCCTATATTTTTATAAGCCCTTAACCTTCTCAAGGGATTCTCCGTAGTAGGTTGTGTGGACTTTTATATAGCCATTGAACATGGCATTTACTTCTTCCATTCCTGTATCTACTAGGAGGGGTCTGTTTTCTAGGGACATTAGCTTGCTCTTTGGAGCTACTACCATTACATTGTCCTTGCCTACTTTTTTAATTACCTCTCCACTTATCTGCTGGTTACCTCTTCCGAATATATAGCCCTGGCCACCTATTACAGTTACTATTATCTTAGCTTTTTCATCTCCTATAATATCTAGGATCTTGTTTTCACTTACATCTGAGGCTATTAATTCTTTATTCCTTACTATATCTATTCCTAGAAGGGTGTTCTCTAGACCCATGTTTTCCATTATTGGTCTTATAGTAGTACCTGATCCCATTATATAGTAGGTATCTGGATTGTCCTCCATGTCTTCTATCATCTTCTCTGCTATAGCTTCTAAGGATTCTGCTTCATCCGCCACACCTACAGATTTGGTGGTTTGAATAAGTTCAGATTCTACAGGTATATTCATATAGCCATAAAGCCTTGCTGTAACTATACCTTCCCTAAACTTTTCCTCATCTATATCCATTACTTCAGCTTCTTTTATTTCTTCTATTTCACCAAGAAGCATCTTCTTTACTACCTGGCCTGCTGCCTTTGGATGACTTGCATATACTGCAGAGTGAATCTTAACCCCTGCTGGAATTCCTATTGCAGGAATTTCTGTTCCTATTGCATTGTATATATTTCTTGCTGTACCATCTCCACCGGCAAAGAGAATAAGCTCTACACCTTCCTTAAGCATTGCTTTAGCTGCATCTTCTGTATCCTGTGGTGAGAAGTCCTCTTTTCCCTCTTCTCCTAAAACTATAGGTTGGAAGCCTAATCCTAAGGCTTCATTTTCTCCCATGTCTCCTGGATATGTGTATAATTCTATATCATCCTTATGAGGAACTAAGACCTCTAAAGCTCTACATGCCTTGTCTGGAGACTCAGGAACTGCTCCCATTTCTATTGCCTTCTCTAGGGTTCCTTCTCCATCTGTTCCCTTAAGTCCTACTCTCCCACCCATACCTGCAATGGGATTAACTATAAATCCTAATTTCATTTAATCACTCCTGTGAGGCCTATGCCTCAAATTTAATTTTACTCTGCCTTATAAACTATTTTTCCGTTAATAATAGTATATTTTGGCCTAGCATCTATATCTCTTAATGGATTACCATCAAATATAACTATATCTGCATCTTTTCCCTTTTCAATACTTCCTACCCTGTCAGCTATGCCTGATATTTCAGCTGCATTAATAGTAATAGCCTTTAATGCTTCCATCTCATCTAAACCATCATTTACAGCAAGTCCTGCACATAGTGCTAGGTGTTGTAGAGGTATAACTGGTGCATCTGTTGTAATTGCAATCTTTACTCCAGCTTCTACTAGTACCTTTGGTGTTTGGAAGGATTTGTTTTGAAGCTCAAATTTGGATCTGCTTCCAAAGGTAGGTCCAACTATGGCAGCCCTGCCTTCCTTGGCAAGTTCATCAGCTATTAGATGTCCCTCTGTACAGTGGTCTAGAGTTAAGTCTACATCAAATTCCTTGGCAATTCTAATAGAAGTAAATATATCATCAGCCCTATGAGCATGGGCCTTAAGAGGAATTTCTTTTCTTAGTACAGGAAGCAGGGCTTCCATTTTCATGTCATAATCTGGTCTTTTTGATATGTCTTCATCATCTTTTTTCTCCATATAAGTTCTAGCCTTAAAAAGAGTTTCACGAAGCATAGAAGCTGTAGCCATTCTTGTTACAGGTGATTTTTTCTGAGAATCATATACTCTCTTTGGATTTTCTCCAAAGGCAATCTTCATAGCTACTGGATCCTTTATTACCATATTATCTACCCTATCTCCATAGGTCTTTATAGCTAAGAAACTTCCACCTATTACATTGGCACTACCTGGTCCTGTTACAGCTGTAGTAACTCCTCCTTCATAGGCTTCTCTAAAGGATATATCCATAGGATTAATTGCATCTATGGCCCTAAGCTGAGGTGTTACTGGATCAACCATTTCATTTCCGTCGCTTCCTTCAAAACCTATTCCTTCTTCAAATAAGCCTAGGTGACAATGAGCATCTACGAAGCCTGGTGTTAGCATTCTTCCCTCTGCATCTATGGTTTCAACACCTAGAGGGGCAATTAAATCTTCTCCTACCTCTTCAATTATACCCTCTTTTATAAGGATTGAACCATTTTCTATCACATCTCCTGCCATGGTGTAAATTTTTGCATTTTTAATTAATATCATTATTATTCCTCCTTTATTTCGTTACTCTAAGGATTATTATATCCAATTCCTTTTTCCACTTCAAGCACTTTATTCTTTTTTCATACTTAGGGCTATTCTTTCCCTTTCCTTATCAACTTCTATTATCCTTACCTCTACTATATCTCCCACCTTTACCAGGTCCTTAGGATGCTTGATATACTTATTGGAAAGCTGGGATATGTGCACCAGACCATCCTGGGACACCCCAATATCTACAAAGGCACCAAAGTCCACAACATTTCTAACAGTTCCCTGAAGCACCATTCCCCTATTAAGATCATCTATCTCCAGTATATCTTGCTTTAGGATTGGCTTAGGCATGTCTTCCCTTGGGTCTCTTCCAGGTTTTTCCAGCTCCCTTACAATATCTTCCAGGGTAGGTAGGCCTACATCTAATTCCTCTGCCAAAAGATCTAAGTCTTCCTCTGAATAGTCCTTTCCTATTAATTTCTCTGCTATCTTATAGGACTCTGGATGGACTCCTGTATTGTCTAGAGGATTTTTTCCATCTGGGATTCTTAAGAAGCCTGCACACTGGACAAAGGTCTTTTTCCCCAGTCCCTTAACATCCATTAATTGTTTTCTATCTGTAAACTTATCTATATCTTCCCTGTGTTTTAATAGGCTATTGGCCACCCTAGTGGATATGCCTGCTACATATTTTAAGAGGGGAGCACTGGCTGTATTTATGTTTACCCCCACTGTATTTACACTGTCTTCTACTACACCCTTTAGGGCCTCATCTAATTTACCTTGATTGAGATCATGTTGGTACTGGCCTACTCCTATATGTTTTGGATCTATCTTAACCAATTCTGCCAGGGGATCTTGCAGTCTTCTTCCTATGGACACGGCTCCCCTTATGGATACATCCAGGTCAGGAAACTCCTTGATACCTACCTCTGAAGCAGAGTATATTGAAGCTCCTGCTTCATTTACAATGGCATAGGCTACATCATCTTTTATTTCCTTTAGCATCTCTGCCACAATAAGCTCTACTTCCCTGGAAGCAGTTCCATTTCCTATGGCAATTACATTGATATTATGCTTTTCAATTAGACCCATCATTGTATTTTTTGATTTTTCTACTTGATTTTGTGGGGCTGTAGGATAGATAGTTGTATAATCTAGGACCCTACCATTTCCATTTACCACTGCCAGCTTGGATCCAGTCCTAAAGCCTGGGTCTATAGCCATTACATTTTTTCCATCAATAGGCGGCTGCATAAGAAGGGGTTTTAGATTTAGAGAAAATACCTTTATAGCCTCCTCCTCTGCCCTTTCAGTTAGGAGATTTCTAGTTTCCCTCTCCAAGGAAGGAAAGAGTAGTCTTTTATAACCATCCTCTATAGCCTCTTCTAAATACTTAGCTGTATCAGATCCTCTTTTTCCTATCCATTTGCTTTTTAAAAGACTTAGAACAAGTTCTTCCTCTATCCAAAGACCTACCCTTAGCTTCTTATCTTTTTCACCACGATTTATGGCAAGAACCCTATGGTTGGCCATGGCCTTTACAGGTTCCTTATAATCATAGTACATTTCATAAACTGTCTTTTCATCCTTGTCCACAGCCTCTGTCCTTATTACTCCAGACCTATTTATTATATTTTTTATTGTCTCCCTATTATCTGCATCATCAGATATGATTTCTGCAATTATATCCATGGCTCCAGCAAGGGCATCCTCCAGATTCTCTACTTCTTTTTCTGGATCAATAAAACTCCTTGCAAAATCCTCAAATTCCTGGCCCTCCATGCTTTGGTCTAGGATTAGCTGAGCCAAATCTTCCAAACCCTTTTCCTTGGCCATGGTTGCCCTTGTCCTTCTCCTTGGTCTAAAGGGCCTATATAAGTCATCTACTCTTTGAAGGGAATCAGAACTTAGAATATCGGCCTTAAGCTCCTCTGTAAGCTTTCCCTGTTCCTGGATTATCCTTATAGTATCTTCCTTCTTGCCCTGTAAATTCCTTAGGTACTCCAGCCTATTGGCCAGGTCCCTAATAACCATATCCTGAAGTTCTCCTGTTTTTTCCTTCCTATATCTAGCTATGAAAGGAATAGTATTTCCCTCATCTAAAAGCTCTACTGTGTTTTTTACTTGACCTAGCTTTAGTTCCAATTCATCTGCTAATTGTTTTAATATATCCATCTTATCTACCCTCTCTATAATCTATATGTAACTTACTACAAATAGGCTCTAGGCCCTAAAGCCTAAATAATATTAGCCCTTTCTAGGAAAGGGCTCTCATTTTTAAATACTCATTTATAAATATATCTATATCTCCATCCATAACCTTTGATGTATCCCCTACTTCTGTGTCTGTTCTATGGTCTTTTACCATGCTATAGGGATGGAAGACATAACTTCTTATCTGGGATCCCCAGGCAATTTGATTGTAGCTGCCCTGCAGGTCCTCTATTCTTTCCTTTTGCTCTTCTTCCTTTAATTGGACAAGCTTGGCCTTTAACATGTTCATTGCCGTTTCTCTATTTGTAATTTGGGATCTTTCATTTTGGCACTGGACCACAAGTCCAGTAGGTATGTGAGTTATCCTAACTGCTGAATCTGTGGTGTTTACATGCTGGCCTCCAGCTCCCCCAGATCTGTAGGTGTCTATCTTTAGGTCTGCTTGGTTTATGTCTATTTCCTCATCATCATCTATTTGAGGATAAACATCTATGCTGGCAAAACTTGTATGTCTCTTACCTGCACTATCAAAGGGAGATATTCTCACTAGTCTGTGAACACCCTTTTCTGCCTTTAAGTAACCATAGGCATTGTGTCCCTTAATAAGAAGGGTAACCGCCTTTATTCCCCCTTCAGTATCCGCAAGGAAATCAAGGGTCTCCACTGGAAAACCCTTATTATCTGCCCATCTTCTATACATTCTAAGAAGCATCTCTGCCCAGTCCTGGGCTTCAAGGCCACCTGCTCCAGAATGTATGGCAAGTATGGCATTGTTGTCATCATATTCTCCAGATAGGAGGGTCTTTAGTTTAAAATCCTCAGCCCTCTTATCTATATTTTTTATGGCTGCCTTTACTTCATTGTAGATACTATAGGCCTCTTCTTCTAAGATCATCTCTATTAGGGTTTCCGTATCTTCTATTTCCCCTATTAGAGAGTCATATTCCTCCACTTGTTTTTTAAGCTTATTTATCTTTTGCATGGTTTTTTGTGCCTTAGAGGAGTCATCCCAAAAACCTTCTCCGTAAGACTCTTCTTCCAGTTCCTTCATTTCAAGTCTTATGCTAGATAGGTCAAAGTGAAACACCTAATTCTTTTACCATCTCTTTTGCACCTTTAAGGTGTTCTCGGTCTAAATAAATATCTTCCATCTAACTACTCCTTTCAGTCCCAATTTATAGTAACTATAAATTAGCGACCACAGCATCTCTTATATTTTTTACCACTGCCACATGGACAAGGTTCATTTCTTCCTACTTTTCTCTCCCTATTTACCACAGTCTTCGGTCCCACTGCTCCGTCTCTATTGGCTATGCTTGGCTCTGCTACTTTCTTTCTTTGGATCTTGTCTGGGTTTTCAACTTGATATAAAAATCTTACCGTATCTTCCCATATACTTTGGGTCATTTCATCAAACATATCAAAACCTTCTATTTGATAGGCACGTACAGGATCTACTTGCCCTGCTGCCCTAAGTCCAATTCCCTGTCTTAATTGATCCATAGCATCTATATGGTCCATCCACTTTGTATCAACTACTTGAAGAAGTATTACTCTTTCCAGTTCCCTAAATCTTTCTTCTCCAAATTCCTCTTCACGGGACTGGTATTTGCTAGCTGCTTTTTCCATTATATTCTGGTTTAAGCTTTCCCTAGAAATACTTTCTATATCACTGGTATCTATAAATTTACCATCTAGATTAAATAATTTAATCATTTGATTTTCAAGTCCTTCTAAGTCCCATTCTTCTGGGAATTGACTTTGGCTAGTGTATAGTTCTATATTCATCTCTACCAGGTTTTTAACCATATTCTCTATATGTTCCTTCAGGCTGCTGCCCTCCAGGACCTTACGTCTTTCTCCATAGATTACTTCTCTTTGCTTGTTCATTACATCGTCATATTGCAATACATGCTTTCTTATGGCAAAGTTGTTTCCCTCTACCTTCTTTTGAGCATTTTCTATGGATTTGGTAAGTATTGCATGTTCCAGTGGCTCATCATCTGGCATATTAAGAGTAGCTACTAAGTTTTGCATCCTCTCTCCACCAAAAAGTCTCATTAAATCATCATCTAAACTAATATAAAACCTTGAAGAACCTGGGTCTCCCTGTCTACCAGCACGACCCCTAAGCTGATTATCGATTCTTCTAGACTCATGTCTTTCTGTTCCTATTATATGAAGGCCACCAGCCTGGATTACCTTTTCATTTTCTATATCCGTTTCCTTCTTGTATTCTTCTTCTAACTTATTATGAAGTTCCCTTGCTGCTCTTACTTCCTCATCCTCAGTTTCTATTGTGGCATCCACAGAGTTTATAAGTTCCTCACTTATACCCTGCTTTTTCATATCCAGTTTTGCAAGGAAATCTGGATTTCCTCCAAGTACTATGTCCGTACCCCTACCAGCCATATTTGTAGCTATGGTAACTGCTCCAAATCTACCAGCCTGGGCTACTATTTCTGCCTCTCTTTCATGATACTTAGCATTAAGTACCTCATGCTTGATTCCCTCTCTTTTAAGAACCTGGGAAAGCAATTCTGATTTTTCAATGCTTATGGTACCAACAAGTATAGGTTGACCCTTAGCATTTCTTTCCTTAATTTCCTCTGCTACAGCCCTAAACTTGGCAGCCTCATCCCTATATATTACATCTGGATTATCTTCCCTTATAACTGGCTTGTTGGTTGGGATCTCAACTACGTCCATATTGTAGATCTCCCTAAACTCTGATTCCTCTGTCTTTGCTGTACCAGTCATACCGGATAGCTTTTCATACATTCTAAAGTAGTTCTGGAAGGTTATGGTAGCTAGGGTTTTTGACTCACTTCTTACATCCAAACCTTCCTTAGCTTCTATGGCCTGGTGGAGTCCTGCACTGTACCTTCTACCATACATAAGCCTTCCTGTAAATTCGTCTACTATGAGAACTTCCCCATCCTTGACTACATAGTCATCATCCCGTCTCATTATACTCCTAGCCTTAAGGGCTTGGTTTATGTGATGGGCAATTTCCATATTATCTAAATCTGAAAGGTTTTCTATTCCAAAGAACTTTTCTGCCTTTTCAATTCCCTTTTCAGTTATTGCTACAGACTTAGCCTTTTCATCAATGGTAAAGTCTACGGTTTCTTCTTTTATCTCCCTGTCAAAGGGATCCTTTTTCTTTTCACTTTCTTCTATAACTCTGCTGGTAAGGTTGCTGGCAAATCTATCTGCCATTTGATATAACTCAGTTGATTTATCTCCCCTACCGGAAATAATAAGAGGTGTTCTTGCCTCGTCTACTAGTATTGAGTCAACCTCATCCACTATTGCATAGTAAAGAGGTCTTTGTACCATCTCTTCCTTGTAGATAACCATATTATCCCTTAGATAATCAAAGCCAAACTCATTGTTAGTACCATAGGTAATGTCCGCCTTATAGGCAGCTATTCTCTCTTCCTTGGTGATTCCATGTATAATGCATCCCACACTAAGTCCTAGAAACTGATAGATCTTACCCATCCATTCCATGTCTCTTTTTGCAAGATAATCATTTACTGTGATTATATGAACTCCCTTTCCTGTCAGTCCATTTAAATATGCGGGGAGAGTTGCAACTAGGGTCTTACCCTCACCGGTTTTCATTTCTGCAATCCTACCTTGATGCAGGATTATTCCCCCTTCTATCTGAACCCTAAAGTGCTTCATACCCAGCACCCTCCATGCAGCTTCCCTGACTACTGCGTAGGCCTCAGGAAGGATTTCATCTAAAGTTTCACCTTGATCTATTCTATTTTTAAACTCATCTGTTTTTGCCTTTAAGTCTTTATCGCTTAATTCCTTCATCCTATCTTCAAATGATTCTACTCCGTCTGCTAAATTTGATACCTTCTTTAATTCTCTCTGGCTATAAGAGCCAAATATTTTTTCTAAGAAACTTGCCACTAAAAGACCACCTTTCTACTTAATTACATCTATCATATTATTTTATCACTTTATTAATTTTCTTTCAACTTATTATACATTATATACTCCCAAGCTTCTAGCCTTTGTCAATTAAAAAAATGCGAGATATAAAATCTCGCATTCCTATTATTACATCATTATTAATTTAAATTACATTTCTGGTTCAATTAGTCCGTAGTTTCCATCATTCCTCTTATAAACTACGCTGGTTTCTCCACTATCTGCATCCATAAATACAAAGAAGTTGTGGCCTAGAAGTTCCATTTGTAAAACTGCCTCTTCCTGCATCATAGGCTTAAGAAGGAATCTCTTTCTTCTTACTATCTTAGGCTCATCGCTTTCTTGCTTTTCATCTTCCAATGGCTTCAAGTTTTCAAATCTAATTGTCTCAGTATTCCTATACCTGTCTTGTAATTTTGTCTTATGCTTTCTAATTTGTCTCTCAAGTACATCCACTGCCTTGTCTATAGAAGCATACATGTCATCTGATGATTCCTCTGCTCTTATTATCGTACCTGGTAGGCTTATGGTAACCTCTATAATCTTTCTGTTCTTTTCAGAACTAAAGGTTACATCTCCCTGAATATCTTTTTGGAAATACTTATCCAATCTCCCCATCTTTTTGTCTGTTACATCTCTTAGTGCTTGTGTAAGATCCATATTCTTTCCAGTGTAGTTTAAATTCATAAACCCAGCTCCTTTCGAAATAAGTAATATTTTTTAATATTTACTTATGTTGTGTATATTAGTATCTATACCCTGATTTAATAATTAGTAACAAAAACTATAAATATCCCTGTTTTTATTATTCCTAGGAGGGGAAATCCTATTTTAAGAGAAACTACTCACATATACACAATACTTATCCACAATTACAGCCTTGAGCCTGTGGACTATGTGTATAAGTCTAGGGAAAGTCTTAGGTCTCAACTTCCCCCTGTTGATAAGTTAGGGACAAGTCCTTAGTATGTATTTCTTTTAAATATTCTAATAACTATAATATATTTTAATTTTTCTCTTATAATTAGCATTATCCTATAAATTTTCAACCTAGATAATAATTTTATATTCTACATATTATTTGTATTTATACACATCTTTTCTAAGTCTATACATTTATAGTTTAAATTGCAAAAGGATTTTCAATTTTTTTCCTATTGACAATTATCTGTCAACTCTATATAATTATCTTATGTTAGTGATTTATCACAGTAAATCATTAGTCGACTCCTATGGGGTTAGACAGAAAATTAAAAGGGGGAGCGTTATGAAAAAATTATTAGTATTTTTGTTAGTTGCTACAATGTTATTTACAACAGTAGCATGCACAACTGAAGATGATTCAGGTTCTGCTGATGTGGATGCTGATTACAAGATAGGTATTGTTACAGGAACAGTATCTCAAGGTGAAGAAGAATTCAACGCAGCAAAGCAAATGGTAGATAAGTATGGGGATATGATCGAACACGTTACATATCCAGATAACTTTGGTAAAGAAGTAGAGACTACAATTTCACAGGTTGCAAGTCTTGCATCTGACCCAGCTGTTAAAGCAATAGTGTTTGTTCAAGCAGTACCAGGAGCAGCAGCTTCTATAGATAAGGTAAGAGAAACTAGAGATGACATACTATTTGTACTAGGTGTCCCTCATGAAGACCCAGATGTTATAGCTGCTCGTGCAGATATAGCACTTGAGTTAAACCAACTTCAACGTGGTGTTGACATTATGCACACTGCAAAAGACATGGGAGCTGAAACTTTTGTACACTATTCATTCCCAAGACACATGTCCTATGAACTTCTTTCAGCTAGAAGAGATGTTTTAAAGGATACTGCTGAAGAATTAGGAATCGAGTTTGTTGAAGTAGACGCACCAGACCCAACAGGAGACGCTGGTACACCAGGTACACAGCAGTTTATCCTAGAAAACGTTCCACAACAAGTAGAAAAATATGGTGTGGATACTGCATTCTTTGGTACTAACTGTAGTATGATGGAACCTTTAATCAAGCAGTGCTTAGAATACGGAGCAATTTTCCCTGAGCAGTGTTGTCCATCTCCATATCATGGATATCCAGGTGCTTTAGGAATTGAAATACCTGAAGACAAGGCTGGAGACTTAGACTTCTTAGCAGAGCAAGTATCTGCAAAGATTGCTGAAAAAGGTGGAACTGGTAGATTTGGTACTTGGACTAAGCCAGCAAACGTAGCTATGATAGATGCAGGAGTAGAATATTCTAGAGCATTTATTGAAGGAAACATTGAGAGATTAGATGTTGACGCTATGACTAAGTATATGAAGGAAGCTACAAATGATACAACCGATGATGTTAAACTAGAAAAATTTGAAAACTATGACAACTTTATATTATTTGTACTAGGAACTCAAATATTCTAAAAACCATAAATAATTAAATATGACAAATAAAGAATAGGAGGAGTCGGAAATCGGCTCCCTTCTATTTATATTAAAGGAGGTAAAACATGACCTTACTCCAACTTAAGAATATTTCAAAGTTTTATGGAGAAAATCAGGTATTAAAGGATATTACTATTAATATTAAAAGAGGAGAAATCCATGGTTTAGTTGGTGAAAATGGAGCTGGAAAATCTACACTTATGAATATTATGTTTGGTATGCCAGTTATACATTCTACAGGAGGCTATGAAGGAGAAATGATCCTTGATGGTGAGGTCTTTAATCCTAAGACTCCTATGGAGGCAATGGATTTAGGTATTGGAATGGTACATCAGGAGTTTATGCTTATTCCTGGCTTTACTATTACAGAAAACATAAAGCTCAATAGGGAAAGCACCAAGCCTACATTACTTAGCAAGGTCTTTGGACCTAAACTTGAAAAATTAGATATGAATAAAATGCGTGAGGATTCAAAGAAAGCCTTAAAAAATCTTCACATGGATATAGATGAGTACCTACCAGTGGCAGGCCTACCTGTTGGTTATATGCAGTTTATAGAGATTGCAAGGGAAATAGATAAGTCTAATCTAAAACTTTTAATCCTAGATGAGCCAACAGCTGTACTAACAGAATCTGAAGCTGATAGGTTTTTAGAGGTAATACAAGAATTAACTGATATGGGAATAGCAATGCTATTTATCTCCCATAGATTAAATGAAATAAAAACTGTAACAGATTCTCTTACTATTCTAAGAGATGGTGGACTTGTGGATTCAGTAGAAACCAAGAATATGACCATAGTTCAAATGGCCAAGGCCATGGTGGGAAGAGATATAGAGGCCTCCCAGACAGAAGCAAAGGATATGGATGATGACTTAGAAACCTATATCCGTCTAGAAAATTTTACAGTTAATATGCCAGGAGAAAAAATAAGAGCAATTGATCTGGACATTAAAAAAGGTGAGATCCTAGGTATTGGAGGTCTGGCAGGTCAGGGAAAAATTGGACTGGCCAACGGTATAATGGGTCTATACCCTACTAAGGGAAAGATTTTAAAGGACGGAAATGAAATGCCCCTAAATAATCCTAGGGAAATGCTAAAGGAAAGGGTCGCCTTCCTCTCTGAGGATAGAAAAGGTGTTGGTCTACTCCTAGATGATCCAATAGATTTAAATATTGCCTTTACTTCTCTTGAGATAAATGAGAAGTTCATAAGAAAAATCGGACCTTTAAAAATGGTTAATAATAAAGAAATTAGAGAACATGGGGATCAAATGATCAAGGACCTAGACATTAGATGTACTGGTCCAAACCAAGATACAAGATACTTATCTGGTGGAAATCAGCAAAAGGTTTGTATTGCTCGTGCCCTTACCTTAGAGCCTGAGCTTCTTATGGTTTCTGAACCTACCCGTGGTATAGATATAGGTGCAAAGAACCTAGTATTAAATACCCTAGTAGATTTAAATCAAAAAAATAATACAACTATAATAATTACCTCCAGTGAACTGGCTGAGCTTAGACAAGTTGCAGATAGGATTGTAATTATTTCAGAAGGTAAGGTCCATTCTATCCTTTCACCTAATGAATCAGATGAAATATTTGGTCTAGCAATGGCTGGAGAAGATATAGAAAAGGTGGTGGAGTAATGGACATTAAAACGATTTATAGAAAAATAGGATTTCCTAGACTTATAATATCAACTTTTTTATTAATATTACTTATAGCTGCCAATGTACTAGGTATATCCAACAAAGAAATATGGGGTGGAGTACTTACTAGATTTGGTATGAACGCAATCTTAGTACTGGCAATGGTTCCTTCCATTCAATCCGGTATAGGAGTTAACTTTAACCTACCTATGGGAGTTATATTTGGACTTATAGGAGCCTTGGTTAGTATAGAAATGGGACTTACAGGATGGCTTAGTTTTGGTGTAGCCCTAGCAATTGCAATCCCATTAGCCGCAATAGCAGGATTTTTCTATGGCAAGATGTTAAATAGGGTTAAGGGCCAGGAAATGACTGTAGGTACTTATGTAGGATTTTCAGTAGTATCTCTTATGTGTATCTTCTGGTTGTTAGCACCTTTTAAAAGTGAAGAATTAGTTTGGCCTATGTCAGGTAAGGGTCTTAGGGTTACACTGTCAATGGAGTCTTCCATGGGTGGCCTCTTAGATAATTTTCTAAATCCTGAATGGTTGCCTAGTTGGATGCAGGTCATTCCAATTGGTTTAATTTTATTCTTCGCCCTACTAGCCTTTATGGTATGGGCATTCTTTAGAACTAAAAGTGGTACTGCCATGAAGGTAGCTGGAAGTTCTGAAGCTTTTGCTACTTCAAATGGAATAGATGTGGACAAGCAACGTATAAGAGGAATGATGATGTCAACTGTACTTGCTGCCATTGGTATCATAGTATACAGTCAGTCCTTTGGTTTCTTGCAATTATATACTGCCCCACTCTATGTTGCAATGCCAGCTGCTGCTGCCATCCTAATAGGTGGTGCTAGCCTACAAAGAGCAAGAATAATCCATGTAGTAATAGGAACATTCCTATTCCAAGGTTTATTAGTAGTTGCTCTTCCTGTAATCAACTTGATCTCAGGTGGTAGTTTAGCAGAAATAATGAGGATTATAATAAGTAACGGAATCATTCTCTACGCATTAACTAGAAAGGCTGGTGACGCAATATGATGGTACCTATAGTCTTTGTTATAATTTGTGTAATTGCATTCTTTTTATCAGGACTACCAATAAATTTTGTATTTAATGAAATAGTACTTAGACTTTCAAGAAACCTACTCCTAGTAATGTCACTTATAATACCGGTTATCTCAGGTATGGGACTTAACTTTGGTATAGTACTGGGAGCTATGGCAGGACAAGCAGGTTTAATATTTATTATGAACTATAAGATAGGTGGTATGGCTGGGATTTTATTAGCCCTTCTTATATCAACACCTGTTGCTATAGTTTTAGGTTATCTAACTGGAAGGATATTAAATAGGGCTAAGGGAAAAGAAATGATCACTTCAATGATCCTAGGTTTCTTTGCAAATGGTGTATATCAGCTAGTCTTTATTATAATGGCTGGTAGCCTTATACCCTTTAGTAATCCAGATATGCTAATGTCATCAGGGGTAGGTCTTAGAAATACCATAGACCTTAATATAATTAGAAGATCCCTAGACGATTTAGTATTTGGTGGAGTAACTAATATTCCAGTTGTTACATTTATAGTTATATTCCTATTCTTCATAGCCCTCTTCTTCTTCCTAAAGACAAAACTAGGACAGGAAATGAGAGCTGTAGGCCAGGATATGCATGTAGCAAGTATCTCAGGTATTAATGTAGACAGGACTAGAATCATATCAATAATTATCTCCACAGTCTTAGCTGCTTGGGGTCAAATAGTCTATCTACAGAACATGGGTACCTTAAACACCTACAACAATCATGAGCAGGTTGGACTCTTTGCTGTTGCCGCCCTTTTAATCGGTGGAGCTTCAGTGGATAAGGCCTCCTGGAAGGAAGCCTTAATTGGAACCTTCCTTTTCCACTTACTATTTATACTCTCTCCTCTAGCAGGAAGAAACCTAGTAGGTAATGCACAAATAGGAGAATACTTTAGGGTATTCGTAGCCTACGGAGTTATAGGCCTAGCCCTTGTACTTCATGCATGGGAAAAGAATAAGGCTAGATTACAGTTAACAGACCAACAATAATTTAATTTGAATCCTAGCTTCCAAGATCTGTGAGTCTTGGAAGCTTTTTTATACTTATCTAAAATAATTTGACCAATATAGCTTGGATTTCTCCAGCTTTTAAAGCCCTCCAAGGCTTGGATTCTAGGGCTTTAGAACTTAAGAGAATCTTCTTTCTATTGACAAAGCAGGATAAATTACATATAATATCTTTAATAGAAAGCTTTTACTACAGTAAACTGATTACAGTCTACCCTGTGTAAAGCTTCTAGCCTTATATAGAGTAATATTTTAATATTTAATTAATTTAAAAGTTGGGTTTCACTCAACTTTAAATATATTAAAAGGGGGAATTTAAATGTTTAAGAGAAAAAAGAGTTTAATAGCTTTATCATTGATATTGGTATTAGCATTAACTCTATCAGCATGTACTGGTGTTGAGTCCAAGGATCCAGAGGTAGATCCATTGGTAATAGCCCAGGGAGCAGATCCTGCATCACTTGACCCACATGAGTCCAATGACCAACCTTCATCTAGAGTTAACAAGCAGATTTATGACACTTTAGTTGAATCTAATGAAGATATGGAATTAGAACCAGGTCTTGCTGAAAGTTGGGAACAAGTAGACGACATCACTTGGAAATTCAACTTAAGAGAAGACGTAACTTTCCACAATGGTGAACCATTAAAGGCAAGTGACGTTAAGTTCAGTTATGAAAGAATGATGGATTCTGCAGAGGTTGCCCATATAGTAGGTGCACTTGATTCTGTAGATACAGATGGAGACTATACTGTTCTTGTTACATTAAAAGAGCCATTTGGTCCTATACTAGCTCACTTATCTCATACAGCAGCATCAATCTTTAGTGAAAAAGCTGTTACAGATGCTGGAGCTGACTATCACCTCAATCCAATCGGAACTGGCCCATACAAATATGTAAGCCGTGATTCAGGAGATAAGGTTACTCTTGAAGCTTTCGAAGATTATTACAAAGGCGAAGCAGCTATAAAGAATCTTGTATTTAGAAATATTCCAGAGGGAACAAACAGGACTATAGGTTTAGAGACTGGTGAAGTTGATATAGCTTACGAAATTGAGCCTATTGACGTAGCAACAGTTAGGGATCACAAAAATCTAACCCTAGTTGAAGAACCATCCCTATCTACAGCATATATTGGTTTTAACCTTAATAAAGAGCCATTTACTGACGTAAAGGTTAGAAAAGCAATCAACCATGCTATAGATGTAGAAGAAATAATAGACGTTGTACTTGAAGGTGCTGGTACAAAGGCTACTGGACCTATTAACGACAAGGTATTTGGATATAATACAGACCTAACAGGATATGACTATAACCCAGAAAAAGCTAGAGAATTATTAGCAGAAGCTGGATTTGAAGATGGATTCTCAACAACTATTTGGACAAATGATAACCCTGTAAGAATAAAAATTGCAGAAATCGTACTTGCTCATTTAGCTGATGTAGGAATTGACGCTACAATGGAAATTGTAGAGTGGGGTGCTTACCTTGAGAGAACTTCCGCTGGTGAACACGACATGTTTATCCTAGGTTGGGTTGCAGTAACTGGTGACGCTGACTATGGTTTATATGCACTTTACCACAGTTCACAACATGGTGGAGCAGGAAACAGAACCTTCTATGACAATCCAGAAGTAGATGCATTGTTAGACCTAGGAAGAACCTTAGGAGATTTAGATGAGAGATTTGACGCTTATGCACAAGCACAGCAATTAATCGTTGATGACGCACCACAAGTCTTCTTATATTTCCAAACTCAAAACGTTGGAATGCAAAACTATATAGACGGATTTAGAATGCATCCAGCAGGACATCACAGAGCTTATCCAACAGTATTTAAGTAATAATAATATAATAAAGGTCCTTCAGATTTGAAGGGCCTTTATTACTAATTAAATGCCACATATCTATTAAAGATTGGAGGAATAATTATGCATAAGTATATTATCAAAAGATTATTATATTTAATACCAGTAATAATAGGAGTTACCTTTATTGTATTTACAATAATGCACTTTACTCCTGGAGATCCAGCCCAGTTAATACTTGGAGAAAGTGCACCTCAACCTGCAATTGACAAATTAAGAGAAGATATGGGACTAAATGACCCCTTTCTTATTCAGTATTTTAATTTCTTAAAAAATGCAGTTAAGGGTGATTTTGGTACTTCCTATACCACCAAGGTAGCAGTTTTCGATGAAGTATTTTCAAGATTCCCAGCCACACTGAAATTAACTATTGCGGGAATGCTCATAGCCATAGTCATAGGTATACCCGTGGGTATAATCTCCGCTACCAAGCAGTATAGTATTACAGACAATGTCACCATGGTACTGGCCCTCTTAGGAGTTTCCATGCCTAACTTCTGGCTAGGACTCATGCTTATACTCCTATTCTCAGTAAAACTTGGGGTCTTGCCCTCTGGAGGAGATACTGGCCTCTTAAGTTTAATACTGCCAGCCATTACACTGGGTACAAGTGTTGCAGCTATAATTACACGTATGACCCGTTCTTCTATGCTGGAGGTTGTAAGACAGGATTACATAAGGACAGCTAGGGCTAAGGGTGTACCAGAAAAAGATGTTATCAATAAGCACGCTTTAAAGAACGCACTAATACCAATAGTTACAGTTATAGGTCTACAGTTTGGTTACCTACTAGGTGGAGCTGTTTTGACAGAAACAGTATTCTCTTGGCCTGGAATAGGAAGACTTATGGTTGAGGCTATTAGAAAGAAGGATACCCCTATTGTATTGGCATCTGTAGTCTTCTTGTCAATAACCTTTAGTGTGGTAAACCTATTTATTGATATTTTATATGCTTATTTAGATCCAAGAATAAAATCACAATACGAATAAGATGCTAAGGAGGTAAGACATGGAAGACAAGAATGTTATTGAAACTACAGAAATAAAAACTAAGAAAAGAAGAAGTCAAACAGGAGAAGTTTGGCGTAGATTAAAGCAAAATAAAATGGCCATGGTTGGTTTGGCTCTACTGGCTATACTAGTACTACTGGCTCTTTTTGCCAATGTAATAGCAGATTATAATGATGTAGCTATAAAGCAAAACACAGAAATAAGAAGAGAAGGCCCTAGTGCAGATCACTGGATGGGAACAGACCATTTAGGTAGGGATATCTTTGCAAGAATTATTCACGGTTCTAGAGTTTCCCTAATGGTAGGTTTTGTAGCCGTTGGCCTTGCCCTAATTGTAGGAGGTGTTCTAGGAGCAATTGCAGGTTTCTATGGTGGCCGGATAGATAATACCATCATGAGGATAATGGACGTTTTCCTAGCCATACCAAGTATACTCCTTGCTATTGCAATAGTTTCTGCCCTAGGTGGAAATCTATTTAATCTTATGATAGCAGTAGGTATATCTTCTATACCACAGTATGCTAGGATTGTAAGGGCTTCTGTCCTAACTGTAAAAGACGAAGAATTTATTGAAGCAGCAAGAGCTATTGGAGCTAGTGACTCAAGAATAATAAGAAAACATATTATTCCTAATGCCCTGGCACCGGTAATAGTTCAGGGAACCTTGGGAGTAGCAAGTGCTATCCTATCTACATCAGGACTGGCATTTATAGGGCTTGGAATTCCAAAGCCACAACCAGAATGGGGAGCTATGCTTTCTGATGGTAGGGAGTTCTTAAGACATGCTCCACATATCACTACATTCCCAGGAATTGCAATTATGATTACTATACTATCTTTAAATCTATTGGGTGACGGCTTAAGAGATGCTTTAGACCCAAGGTTAAAACAGTAAAGGAGGCAATATAATATGGATGATAATAAAATCTTAGAAATAAAAGATCTGGTAGTCCATTACATCACAGATGATGGTGTGGTTGAAGCAGTTAACGAATTTAATATAAGTTTAAATAGAAAAGAAACCCTAGGCATAGTAGGAGAAACAGGAGCGGGAAAAACCACTACTGCCCTAAGTATACTTAGACTAGTTCCTGATCCTCCTGGAAAAATAATCAGTGGAGAAATCCACTTTGATGGACAAAGCATCTTGGACCTTGGAGAAGAGGAAATGAGACAGATCAGGGGAAATAAAATATCTATGATCTTCCAGGACCCTATGACTTCTCTAAACCCTGTAATGACTGTTGTTGAACAGATTGCAGAGGGTATTGAGATTCATCAAGGCCTTGATCACAAGGAGTCCATAGAGCAGGCTAAGGAAATGTTAGAATTAGTAGGTATACCTAGAGGTAGGGCAGATGACTATCCTCACCAGTTTTCTGGAGGTATGAAGCAAAGAGTTATTATAGCTATTGCCCTTGCTTGTAATCCAAGCCTACTTATAGCAGATGAGCCTACTACAGCTCTTGACGTTACAATCCAGGCCCAGGTACTGGAGCTTATGAAGAGCTTAAAGGAAGAATTTTCTACTGCAATGATTCTTATAACCCACGACCTAGGTGTTGTTGCGGAGATATGCGACAAGGTTGCAGTTATGTATGCAGGAGAAATTATAGAATTTGCCAATATTGAAGAATTGTTTGAAGATCCTAAACATCCCTATACTGTTGGACTCTTTGGTTCTATACCTAGTCTAGACAAGGATGTTGACAGACTAAGCCCTATTAAAGGCTTAATGCCAGAGCCTACAGATTTACCATCAGGATGCAAGTTCCATCCTAGGTGCCCACATGCTGAGGCTATCTGTGCCGAAAGGTCACCTGAGACTACTCATTTAGATAATGGCCATCAGGTAAGATGTTTTATTTATGAAGGACTTGTAGAACCTAAGGAGGTATTATAATGACTGAAGCTATTTTAAAGGTTGAAGGATTAAAGAAATACTTTAAAACTCCTAAAGGTATGCTGCATGCAGTTGATGATATCAACTTTGAAATAAATAAGGGTGAAACTTTAGGACTAGTAGGAGAATCCGGATGTGGTAAGTCCACTACTGGTAGAGTAATACTTAGACTTTTAGAAGCTACTGCAGGTTCAGTAACTTTTGAAGGCAAGGATGTCTTAAATATGGGAAACAGAGAACTTGCTAAACTTAGGAGAGAAATGCAAATCATATTCCAGGATCCATTTTCTTCCCTAAATCCAAGGATGTCTGTTTCTCAAATAATAGCAGAACCTTTGATTATCCATAAGGTTGGAGATCAAAACAAGCAAACTATTCAAAAAGAGGTTATGAGACTAATGGATATAGTAGGTCTATCCCATAATCTGATGAACTCCTATCCTCATGAGCTAGACGGAGGAAGAAGACAGAGAATTGGTGTAGCCCGTGCCCTGGCCCTGCAACCAAAGTTCATTGTAGCTGATGAGCCTGTATCTGCACTGGACGTTTCAATCCAGGCACAAATCTTGAATCTTTTACAGGATTTACAGGAAGAGTTTGGACTAACCTACCTATTCATAACCCATGACCTATCTGTAGTAAAGCATTTTTCAGATACTATTGCAGTTATGTACCTAGGTCAATTGGTTGAAAAGGCTCCTGCTGACGCCCTATTTAATAACACCATGCATCCATACTCAAAGGCACTACTATCAGCAATCCCTATACCTAGCTTAAAGGTTAAGAGAGAAAAAATCCTCTTAAAGGGAGAGATTTCATCTCCTATAGACCCAGCTCCAGGATGTAGGTTTGCACCAAGATGCCCACATGCTATGGACATATGTACTAGGGAAAATCCACAATTACTTGAAATAGAAAAAGATCACTTTGTATCTTGTTTCTTATTCACAAAATAAAATATAAATACTCTACTTCCAAGCAAGCTCCTTTCTTTAGACCTTACTTGGAAGTATTTTATTTTAAATATCTCTTGCAATAATATAAAATATACTCTAACATTGTAATGGACAATAAATTAGAATAATATTTATATATATATATTTAGGAGGTAATATGAGCAATTTAGACTATCGAGATATACAAAACATTAATATAGAAGTTACAAAAAAACTTCTTCAATACATAGCAGATGAATTGGAAAAACCCCATATAATAGATACCTTAGAATCCCTGTACAATGATTTTTATACTCACAATATAAGCTTTGATCTTTGGCTAAGTTTTGATTTTTTAGATGAGAAGGGATATTCCTTTATTGATAGGTTTTTAGAAAACCAGGGCCATGATTTAGATCCAGAGGAAATCCAGATCTTAGAGGCTCGGAATAATTCCAATATCTCTCTCTTTGAGATATTAGATATAGAGGGAGATACCATACATGTTAACAATCTCTTGGAAAACAAAAGAGAATCCCTATGGGAGGAAGATCTAGCCCAGGTAGTGGATATTGGAGACCTTATCTTTAGCAGGACTGCAAATCTACTTGGACTTAATACCTTTATTGGAAGCATTAGCTATCTTCCAAGATCTGTAAGGGATACCTTTTTAAAGGAAGTCTTTCTTGATTTCAATAGGCTAAATAAGATTTCCTCTAGCCTGGATATAAAGACCTATCTTAAAAACCACAGCATCAACCTATACACTATTTATACAAATTCTGTCTTCCAGGCCGTAGAGTTGGAATATGATATATCCTCTATATTCTATGATGAATTGGAGGAGTTTCAAAGCTATCTGGATCTAAAGCTAAAGGATGGGGATAAGAACAAGATAATCTCTAATCTCTTTGAGTTTTTTGAGTATTATCTAGTAGATCAGGACCTATCTCTTCGTGATCTGGATAAAATTGATTTTAACCAATTCTTCTACTCATCTATAGAGGAGGGTTTTATAATGTCTAGTGGAGTTCTTAACTCCTATATCCATAGCCTTAAAATTTATTTAGGATTCCTATCCAATGTCAATAAAAAATACAAGGAAGCCTACAAGAATATAAGGGCTATTAGCAATTCAAGATTTCATTTTATGGACCTTTTAAAAAAGACAAAAGTTCCCTTTAAGATAGATGAAAGTTTTTGCAATACAATAAAGGGAGACTTTAATGACTTTCATTCTATGCCCATAGTTGATTTTGATAAATTCATCCTATATCTAATGAACAGCCCTGTAGAACTTACTGCTAAGGGAAAGAAGATAAAAAGATCCTATCTCTTAGAAATAAATAATATGATGGATCTATCTGAGGAAGTAAAAAAATCAGCACCAAATCAAAGGGACTTTCCTCTCATTGATCTCTACTACAATATTAGCTTGTTTTTAGGTCTGGCAGAGATTAAAAATAAGAAGCTTACTCTTAGGGATAAGGGAATCAGCTTTTTAAGACTTAGGGATGAAGAGAAATTTACCATATTTTTTGACTATGTTTGGAGCAAGAACTTTGTGGAAACTATAGATGCTATTAATGGAAAGAAGACCTTTAGCAAATATAAAAAGCACCTATTGGACTTCCTCTCTTCCCTGGAGCGAAATACCAAGTATGAGATGTTGGATGTCTTTCCAAAGAGCTCCATAGATACAGAGTTTTTCTTTCACTACTATCAGTATTTAAAGTTTTTAGGTATTATTGACTATAAGCTTTATCCCTCCTATCAAATAAGCATTACCAATCTTGGGAAAACCGTAGTGGAATACTTGATATCTAGAAATGATCCAGGTCCTAGTGGAAAGATAATTCACATGGATAATTATAAAAATAATAATCTTTAATTAAGCCCTATCCTATCAAGATAGGGTTTTATTTATCCTATATTACTTTTTATTGGATATGAGATAGTATATAATAATATATAATACATTGATTAAGGGAGAGATATATATGGAAAAACTTAAATTAGATGATTTCACTAAGTACAAATTTTTATCTGGACTTGAAATATCCCCAAAGGGTTCTCACACTGCCTTTGTCCTTCATGAGGCTGATTTAGAGGACAACAAATACCTATCCAATATTTACATCTATAACAATAAAGACAAGGACTCCTACCAGCTTACCAGCCTAGGTGAGGAAAAGAGCTTTGTATGGAAGGACTCTAAGAATATTATATTTCCAGCCCTAAGAAGTGAAAAAGATAAAAAGAGAAAAAAAGATGAAGAAGCCTTCACATCCTTCTATAGAATTAGCATAGATGGAGGGGAAGCTAAAAAAGTCTTTGAGATTCCCCTTAATGTTAATTCTTTTAAGTTTATTGATGACAATAATCTAATCCTTACAGCCCTATTTGATCCTGACTACAGGGATGTAAATAAACTTAGCTTGGAAGAAAAACAAGAATATATGAAAAAAAGAAAAGAGGATAAGGATTTTCAAGTTGTTGATGAAATCCCCTATTGGTCCAATGGCTCAGGCTACAATAACAAGAAGAGAAACAGGCTCTATTCCTATAATATAGAGGACAAAAGCCTTAAGGCAATAAGCGATGAATATACCAATATTTCAAGCTTTAAATTAAATGCTGAAAAGGATAAGCTGGTCTTTATAGCAAATTCCTTTATGGACAAGATGCAGCTAAAAAACGATCTATATATCTATGATATCCTAGAGGCAGACTTTGAAAAGATAAGTCACCATAGGGATTTTTCCTATAGATTTGCAGACTTTATCCAGGATAAGTTGATTTTTATAGGCCATGATATGAAGGACTATGGAATAAACCAAAATCCTGAAATCTATACTCTAGATCTAGGAACTAGGGATGTTCATAAATTAAGCCCAGAGGGCTTTGATTATAGTATATCCAACACTGTAGGATCAGACTCTAGATATGGAGCTAGCCAGTCTATTCTCTTGGCAGAGGATAAGCTTTACTTCACCACTACTGAGGGCTACAACTCCTATATAAATACCATAGATCTGCAAGGAAAAATAAAGAGGATAAGTTCCAGTAAGGGAAGCATAGATGGCTTTGATGTACAGGGAGACCTGGTACAATTTATAGGCCTTAGAGATTTAGATCTTCAGGAGCTTTATCAGCTTAAGGAAGAGGGAGAAGAAAAATTAAGCTCTTTTAATAGTTGGGTCAACAAGGAAAAGACTCTATCCAAACCTGAGCATCTTAGCTTTGAGAAGGATGGAGTCGAAATAGATGGTTGGATAATGAAGCCTACAGACTTTAAGGAGGATAAGAAATACCCAGCAATCCTTAATATCCACGGAGGACCTAAGACTGCCTTTGGTTCCCTCTTCTTCCATGAAATGCAATACTGGGCTAATGAGGGATATTTTGTATTTTTCTGCAATCCTAGGGGTAGCGATGGCAAGGGCAACTCCTTTGCAGACATAAGAGGCAAGTACGGCACCATAGATTATGAGGATATAATGGATTTCACAGATTTGATTTTAAAGAATTACAGCTCTATAGATGAGGACCGAGTAGGGGTCACTGGAGGCTCCTATGGAGGCTTTATGACCAATTGGATAATAGGACACACAGATAGATTTAAGGCAGCAGCCTCCCAAAGAAGCATCTCTAATTGGATGAGTTTCTTTGGCACCACTGACATAGGATATTATTTCTCCGATGATCAGCAGGCTACAAGTCCTTGGGAGAATCCAGAAAAACTTTGGTTCCACTCTCCTATGAAATATGCAGATAAGGCTACTACTCCTACCCTCTTTATACACAGTGAAGAGGACTACAGATGTTGGATCCCTGAGGGCATGCAGATGTTTACTTCCCTTAAGTATCATGGTGTAGACTCTAAGCTTGTAATCTTTAAGGGAGAAAACCATGAATTAAGTAGGTCTGGTAAGCCTAAGAGTAGGATTAGAAGATTAGAGGAAATAAGCAAGTGGTTTGATTATTATTTAAAATAAGATAAATAAAAAAACTGGTCATCTGACCAGTTTTTTATTTGCCTGATATGCTTAATGATTTTACAATTATTGAGGGGGAACCAAAATAATTCGAGCTAGGGTGACTAAAGATCATGTCACTTCCAATTTCTTCGATTTCCATTAACATATCATATAGGTTGCCTGCTACGGTGATTTGCGCTATTGGACTCTTCTTTTCTCCATTCTCTATCATAAAACCATTGCATGATAGGGAGAAATCACCGGATGTAGGATTTATTCCTGCATGCAGTCCATGTATATCAGTAATTAATACGCCATTGTCTATTTGATTTAATAATTCTTCCAGGGATTTTTCTCCCTTTTGGATAAACATATTTGTAGGAGCCACTTCTATAGAGGACTTATGTGAGCTTCTATATCCATTTCCTGTGGACTGGACTCCGTCCTTCTCAGCAGTTTTCTTGCTGTGTAAGTAGGTCTTTAATACTCCATCCTTAATAATATGCTTGGTCCTTGTTTCTGTACCTTCATCGTCAAAGTTTCTATATTTTGCTCCATTTTCCATCCTTGGATCTTCTATTATATTAAAGTCCTTTATAGCAATCGCTTTACCTATCTTACCCTTCATCAGTGACAAGCCCTTTTGAACTTGATTTGCTGAAAATATAGGTGAGAAAAAGCTAAACATATCTGCAACCACATTGTTTCTAAGGACTGTTTTATAATCTCCTGCATTTATTGATTCTGCACCTAACATGGATACAGCATCTACAACGCTTCCCTGAATCAGCTCTTCCTTATGGGAAGGGGAAAGGTCCTTAATTAGGAGGTGGGCATATCCTGTTTGCATTGCCTTGTCCCTCTCTGCAACAGCTCCAAGATTTATCATGCCTCCATGATACTTATCTTCTAATTCAAGTCCTAGAGTATTTTTAATGTATATAGTCTCACTATGTTCCCTATAACTACAGGAGGAGATCTTTTTAATGCTTGGATCTCTTTCATAGGCCATCTTTTCTAAATCCAATAAATAATCTATTTTTTCATCTACACTGTACTCATCTAATTTATTCCTATCTTCTAAGTCTTCTATTTCTATATTTTCACTAGACATAGATTCTATATATTCATTTTCATTGTTTTCAGCATATTGAATTAAATTCTCAAGAAGTTCATCTATACTTTCATCTGTAAACTTTTCTGTATAGGAATATCCCATTCTTCCCTTGTATATACCTCTTAGGGAAAGATTTTCCTCATCTGAAATAAAGTGTCTTTCAAGACTTCCTTCATATATATTAAGTTCTGTAGAAGCACTTTTCTTTATATATACTTCAATTGCCTCTATATTTTTTCTCTTTGATTTCTGAATTAGTTTTTCTATTAGCTCTTGTCTATTCATCAGCTTCGCTCCTTCCCCCAACAGTCATGGTCTTAACCCTAAGAGTTGGTTGTCCAGCGCCTATAAAGAGGGCTCCACTACCTGCATAGCAATATCCTTGGCCTATAGACATATTGTCTCCAACCATGTCCACATCCCTTAGCATTTGATTGCCATTTCCTATTAGGGTAGCACCTTTTACAGGTTTAGTGATCTTGCCATTTTCTATTAGATAGGCTTCTGAAAGTGAGAAGTTGAAATCTCCAGTTGCTGGGTTTACAGATCCTGCTGAGACATTTTTTGCAAATAATCCCTTTTCTGTATTTCCTATGATCTCATCCTTTGTACTCTTTCCACTTTCTATATAGGTATTGGTCATTCTAGAAGTAGGAGCAAATCTATAGGACTCTCTTCTAGCTGATCCTGTAACATCCATATTCATTCTTCTAGCATTTAACCTATCTATCATGTATCCCTTTAATATTCCATCTTGGATCAGTATGTTTTTTTGAGTCTTAGTACCCTCATCATCCACACCTAGGGAACCCCATGCATTTGGTATTGATCCATCATCTACTAGGCTTACCACATCTGATGCTATCTTTTCTCCAATCCTATCGGAAAATACGGATAATCCTTTGGCTACAGATGATGCTTCTAAACTATGTCCACAGGCTTCATGGAAAACAAGTCCACCAAAACCTGAATCTACAACCACTGGCATGTTTCCTGATGGGCAGTAGTCAGCCCTGGCCATGGTCTTAGCATTCCTTGCTGCTTCCCTTGCATATTCCTCTATATCTATCTGATCGTAAAACTCAGAGCCCATGAGAGCTCCAGGTCCTATATATCCTGTTTCTATTTGTCCATTATATTCTGATGCAGCTACTATAAGCATTCTAGTCTTTACTCTTTGGTCTTCTACAAATACTCCATCAGTATTGGCAATCAATACATTTTGTTCCTGGTCTAAATAGTTTACTGTCATCTGTGAAATACTATCATCATAGGCCTTGCCTGCCTGATAGGCTCTTTTTGTCAGTTCAATCTTCTTTGAAAAATCAACTGTAGAAGGTAGTATTTCATATTTATGAAGATTGGGCACTATATTTTTATCAAAATTAAAGGATATCTCTTTTTCTGATTTTTTAAGTGTCTTAGTTATCTTCTTAGTAATATTTAGTAGGTTTTCCTTGCTGGCATCATTGCTATATCCATAAACTGAATTCAGTCCTGAAAACACCCTAATACCAACTCCAAAATCCCTACCGCTCATTCCTCTTTCTATAACTCCACCAACAGTGGCGATTTCTGTAGAAAAATTATCTTCGATAAATACTTCTGCAAAATCTCCACCATTAGCTAATGCTTCAAAAAATATATCTTCTATTATCCTTTTATTTAGCATAATCCATCTCCTGACATTAATAAAGATAACAAGCTACAAAGTGATCTTCTTCAACCTCTTTTAATTCTGGTGCTAATACATGACACTTATCCATTGCATATGGACATCTCTTTACAAACTTACACCCTGGTGGTGTATTTACTGGTGAAGGAACTTCACCTTCAAGTTTGATTCTTTCCCTTGTCTCTTCCATTTTTGGATCTGGTACTGGTACAGCTGAAATAAGAGCTTGAGTATAAGGATGTAGGGGCTTATCATATATTTTTTCATTGGATGATAATTCCACCATTGATCCTAAATACATTACTCCTATCCTATCTGAAATATGCTTTACCATTGACAAGTCGTGGGAAATAAATAAATATGTAAGTCCCATATCTCTTTGTAATTCTATTAGCAGGTTTACTATTTGTGCTTGGATTGAAACGTCAAGAGCTGATATTGGCTCATCAGCCATTATAAACTCTGGCTCTACAGCTAAGGCACGAGCTATACCAATTCTCTGTCTCTGACCTCCTGATAATTCATGAGGAAATCTATCAGCATGTTCTTCATTTAATCCAACCTTGTTTAATAACTCTGCTAGCTTTTGAGCCTTTTCTTCATCACTAATCTTTAGGTGAACGTTCATTCCCTCAGATATAATGTCTCCAACCGTCATTCTAGGGTCTAGGGAAGCATAAGGGTCCTGGAATATTATCTGTGCGTTCTTTTTAAAGCCAAGTCTTTCTTTTCTATTCATAGAGTGTACGTCTTCGCCTCTATATAAGACTTCACCACTGGTAGCCTTGTATAAACCCAGTATGGTTCTACCACAGGTAGTCTTTCCACATCCAGATTCTCCTACTAGTCCAAAGGTTTCCCCTTTTCTTATGTTAAAGGATACATTGTCTACAGCCTTTAGGTCTAAATCCTTTCCAACCCTAAAATACTTAGATAAATTCTTAACTTCTATTAAATTCTCTTTACTCATTGCTTTCACCTCTTAATCTTATAGGTCTTTCTACCTCTGGGGAATCTTCATGTTGCAACCAGCAATATGTCTTATGAGTTTTAGAAAAATTAGTTTCTTCTGGTTTTTGTTCTATACATATCTGCATAGCATGTTCACATCTAGATGCAAATGGGCATCCTACAAGTGGAAGCAATAGGTCTGGTGGAGTTCCACCAAGTGAATATAATTCTTCCTTGCTCTCAATATCTAGTCTTGGTACTGAATCTAATAGGGCCCAAGTATATGGATGTTGAGGATTGTAGAATATTTCATCCTTGGTTCCTGTTTCAACTATATGACCTGCATACATTACTTGAATCCTGTCTGCAAAGTTTGCAACAACACCTAAGTCATGAGTTACAAGTATAATTGAAGTACTGAACTTTTCCTTTAATTCATTTAAAAGATCCAGGATCTGTGCCTGTATAGTTACATCTAGGGCCGTAGTAGGCTCATCTGCTATTAGTATTCTTGGATTACATGAAAGGGCTATGGCAATCATTACCCTCTGTCTCATTCCACCGGATAGTTCATGGGGATAAGACTTGATTCTCTCCTCTGCATTTGGCATATTAACAAGCTTTAAAAGTCTTACTGCCTCAGCCCTTGCTTCAGTTTTATTCATTTTCTTATGGATTCTTAAACTCTCCATTATTTGGTTTCCTACAGTCATTGTAGGGTTTAATGAAGTCATAGGGTCCTGGAAAATCATAGCAACTTCTTCTCCCCTATAACTTTCAAGTCTCTTTTGGCTCATACTTACAACATTTTCACCATCATATATTATCTGAGATCCATCTTTGATCTCTGCTGGTGGTTCTGGTAATAATCTTAAAATAGATTTTACTGTTACAGTCTTACCACAGCCTGACTCTCCTACTATAGCCAAGGTTTCTCCCTCAGCCAAGTCAAAGCTAATGCCCCTTACAGCTCTTACCTCTCCTGCATAAGTATGAAAAGATATATTTAAATCTTTAATTTCTAATATGTTTTTCATCATTTTCTCTCCTTTATTCTCTTAACTTAGGATCTAAAGCATCTCTAAGGCCATCACCCAATAGCGTAAATGACAACATAGTCAATGCTATCATCAGTGAAGGGAAAAATAGCTGGTAAGGATAAAATATAAAGTTCTGCTGTGCTGCTGAAGCTAAGGCACCCCAAGATGTTTCTGGTGGCTGAATACCTAGTCCTATGTAGGACAGGAAAGTCTCAGCAAATATATATCCTGGAATATCAAAGGTAATAGCTACAATTACTATACCTAAGGAATTTGGAATCAGATGCTTGGTAATTATTTTCCAAGGACTAACTCCCAGTGCTTCTGCTGCTAATATATATTCCTGTTGCTTGATTTGTAACATTTGTCCCCTAATAAGCCTGGCCATACCACACCAACCAGTTAGGGTAAGTGAAATAAGTAGGGTTCCTAAGTTTCTCTCCTCAGTTACTATGGAAATTAGGATAACTACAATAAGATAGGGAATAGAAAGAAGTATTTCTACTATCCTCATCATAATAGTATCTACCTTGCCTCCAAAATACGCAGATATGGCTCCATAAATGGATCCTACTACTGTAGAGATAAGGGCACCGAAGATACCTATAATAATAGATACTCTACCTGCTTGCCATACTCTTGAAAATACGTCTCTACCAAGTTCATCTGTACCAAACCAGTGAGTTCCATTAGGGCTTTGATTTATCTTTGAAGAGTCCATGCTCTTAAAGTCAAAGTCATTTATATTTGGTCCCACTACTGTCATAACAGCAATAATGAAAAGTATAATTACTGCAGTTATTGCTACTTTATTGGTTTTTAATCTTCTCCAAGCATCTTGCCAGTAAGTCATTTTTGGCCTTGCAATAATTTCCTTGTCTGCATCGCCTAAATTTAATTTTTTAAATTTATCTTTCGAAATATTTTCCATTGGTCTACCTCCTAATTACTAGATTTTGATACTCTTATTCTAGGGTCTACAGCTCCATAAAGTAGATCTACTATTAATTGTGAGAATACAAATAATGCTGCATAGAATACAGTTGTTCCTATAATCATAGTGTAATCTCTATCATTTATAGAAGATATATAGTAGAATCCTAGTCCTGGAATACCGAATATTTTCTCTATAACAAATGAACCTGTGAATATTCCAGCTATTTGAGGTCCAAGTATTGTAATTGCAGGAAGTATTGCATTTCTAAGTATATGTTTTCTTATTACATTGAATCTACTAACACCCTTTGCCTGTGCCGTAAGTATGTAATCCTGACCTATAATTTCTAGAATATTAGATCTCATGTATCTTGCATAAGTTGCAATTGGTCCAAGGCACATTGCTATGGTTGGAAGCACAGTGTGCTTTGCTTCTCCCCAACCTGTAGTTGGCAACAATTCAAACTTAACACTAAATACATATTGAAGCAGGGCTCCTATTATAAAGACTGGCACCGTTACTCCAAGTATTGCAATAAACATAACCACAAAATCTGGCCACTTAGCCCTGTTTAAGGCTGCTATAATACCTAGTATGATACCAATAGTAACACCTATAGCTAAGGCTTGGAATCCTAATTTTCCTGAAACTTTAGCATTCTGAGCTATGGTCTCTGTTACACTTCTTCCTGGATATCTTAAGGACTCTCCTAGGTCTCCCTTGGTAATTAAGTTTTTCATAAATTTACCATATTGTACATAGGTTGGTTGATCTAATCCGTACTTTGCATAATAGTTTAATCTAGTTTGTTCTGGTAATTGCTTTGCCATATGTGATAGTGGATCTCCTGGTATACTGTGCATCAGGAAAAATGTAATAGTAATGATAATCCATAGTGTAATCAGCATATAGCCTATTCTCTTAAATATGTATCTACCCATATCCATCCTCCTTAGGATTTAAGATTTTAAGATAGCAGCTTATTTCTAAACCGCTATCTTAATTTAATCATCTTATTTAATTATCTTCCTTGAGTGTATCCGTATTTGTATCCTTGAGTTCCAAATGGTGTAAGTCCAATTCCGTTAACGTACTTGTATCTAAATGCGTTAGTTCTTGGATATACAACTGGTGCAACTGGTGAGTCTTCATATAGAAGTATGTCTTCTGCTTCTTTGAAGTACTCTACACGTTTTGCTGGATCCATTTCATTTTGTGATAAGCCAATTAGCTCGTCAAATCTGTCGTTTTTCCATCCTGTTGCAATTGGTGATCCATCAGATTCAAATAGTCCTAACATTGAGATTGGGTCATTATAGTCCGCTCCCCATGCCATGTATCCCATTTGGAAGTCTCCTGATTCAACATTACTGTTAAATACTGGCCATTCCATTTGTTCTACCTTTAGGTCTACTCCTAATTCATTTATAAATGTTTGTTGTAAATATTCTCCATAAGTTCTAAACCATTGGTCTGTACCACCTAGTGAGATAGTAGCAGTTAATTTAGATGGATCTGAGTCTAATCCTAATTCTTCTAATCCCTTAGCTAATAATTCTTTAGGGTCTGGATATTCTTCCATTAATGTTTTAACTGGTGCTGCAGCTATTTCTCTGTACTCTTCTCCATCAATATAGATACTTGGTGGTATCCAAGCATATGCTGGAGCATTTACTCCGTTAAAGATAACATTTGCAAGGTCTTCTCTGTCTAATGCTGTTGAGAAAGCCTTTCTTATGTTTGCATTAGCAAATATCTCATCATTAGTGTTAAAGAATATAAAGAATGTTGCTGTATCTATGATTTCATAGTGATTTAAGTTATCATCACCCATGAATTTTTCTTTCCATTCAGTTTTGTTAGCTGTTGCCATGTCGATTGATCCGTTTGATAAGGAGTTATAAACTGCATTCTCATCTTGGATAATCTTTAGGTTTACATTGTCTAACTTAACAACATCTTTGTCCCAATAGTTTTCATTCTTAGTTAAAACAAGTTCACTATTGTGTACCCAGCTAGTTAATGTGAATGGTCCGTTAAATACTAATGTATCTAATTCTGAACCATATGAGTCACCATGCTGCTCAACGATGTCTTGTCTCTGTGGTAACATAACTCTGTGGTTAGTAATGCTTAAGAAGTATGGAGTAGGATCTGCTAGAGTAATCTCTAGAGTTTCATCATCTAATGCCTTTACTCCTAGTTCTTCTAATGCCATTTCTCCACTGTTTACTGCATTACCATTTAAAAGAATTGGTGCGATTAACCATGCATATGGTGATCCTGTTTCAACATCTACTGATCTTTTAATACCATACTCATAGTCATGTGCTGTTACTTTTTCCCCATCTGACCATTCTGCATCTCTGATGTGGAATGTCCAAACAGTTCCTTCTTCGTTTACATCCCATGACTCTGCTCCTGCTGCTGCAACAAAGTTGTTTTGGTCTTCGTCTTCTTCTAATCTTGTAAGGGGCTCAAGTACGTTATTTAAAACCGTATTTGAATAGTTGTCTGCACCCTTTGATGGGTCTAATGTACTTGGTTCAGCTGCTAAAACAATATTTAAATATTGTTCATCATCAATTTCTGAAGCTTCACCATCATCTTCGCCTTCATCACTTACTACCTCGTCATTATCAACAGGTGTTTCCACATCTGTTCCTTCATCATCGCTTCCACAACCAACTACTGCAAGCAGTAAAAGCATGACTGCAATTGACAAAGCTAAAATTCTCTTTTTCATTGTATTGCCTCCCTTAATTTAATATGTGTTAAATAAGTGTCAACTTCATTATAGGATAAAGCCTAACATTAGTCAATAGTTTTTCTAATATGTGGTTAGAAAGTTTTCAAACGCTATTTAATGAGTCTATTGGTGGCTTTTAGCTTTTTAATAAAAAGAATCTATTGATTAATCTAAATATTTAAGCTATTATAAGGTTAGAATATTAAAAGAAAAGGGGTGTAAAAATTGATTAGATACAATCATGCTTTAGAATTCATATGTTCCATGCTAAAGTACTGCAAGCAAAAGAATTTGTATCCACATTGGTATACAGGAGAATTAAAAGAAGATCCTGCCCAAGGTTTACTAGATTTTGTACCTAGTATAGAAGTAAAGGAATGGCTTGATAATGTAGACAATAAAATCTCTCCATACTTTAAAAACGACTTTATGTTTGTAACCACATCTATATATGGTCTACTTGACCTATGTTTCTTAAAGGTCTTGGATGAGGAAATATCTGAGCCTAGTGAATTAATCCTATTCCTTAAGGATATGGATGAAGATTTACTGGTAGAGGCTCTCTATGATTATTATGATACTAGTCTTGATTACCATAGTAGTGATGAAGATTTATTTAAGGCTATTAGTAAGTCCAATGATGAGGAAGCAGCTAGGAATTTTTTATATGTAAAAAAAGATCCCCTAGACTATAAAAACAGAGCCCTAGAATCCTTCCAGAAATTTTACGATTTGTTTTATGCTGAATTTGAGGATGAGGTTTATGAATCTATGAAACCATACATAGAAAATCACAATGCCTCCTTTAAAAGTGACCCTGTGGCCTTTGTCAATCTTATAGGTACTGGAGATTACTCTAGTCGGATTAAGTCTGTAGATGATATTGATATCTTTATTAGCTACTACATAGATGCAGGAATGTTTTATTACAATAGAGAAGGTCGAATAGTCATGTGTTATGGAAAGACTATCCGGGATAGGTTTAGTGAAGAAAGGGATATTGAAAGTTATAAGGCTTTATTTAAGGCCCTTTCAGATGAGAAAAGAATTGAAATACTAAAGATCACCTCCAAAAGACCTTGGTACAACAAGGAGTTGGCATCTTACTTTAATCTTTCAACAGCAACACTTTCCTATCACTTAAATCTTTTATTGGATCTGGGAGTGCTCAGCTTCGAACCAAGTATTATCAACAACAGATATTATTATACTGCTAATAAGGAAAGGCTTAGACAGATATTTGATATTGCTTTAGAAGATTTACTAGGATATCGAGTAGGAGGTAATTAATTATTTTAATTACCGTCCTCTCACATCACCGTA
>CAZGQG010000009.1:0-27590 GCA_964527205.1 uncultured Tissierellaceae bacterium
GAAGATGCAAGCTCAGGATAACAGCCTTGCCTAAGACAGCTGATATAAGTAATAATATTATTTGTTTTAATCCTAAGAAGGAGGGCCTATATAAGGACAAGTTGCTTAGATTATCTTATAATTTTCATAATACTCTTTTATTTTCCTCCAACTTGATGTAAAATATACTTAGAGTACCTAAATAATTGAAAGGTGTGATATTATGCGTTGGAGTTTAGATGAGCTTTACTCCTCTTTTGATAGTAAGGAATATCAAGAGGATTTAGAAAAGCTTGATGTGTTAATTCAAGAAGTATGTAAATGGTCAGAGGATAATTTAACTTCTCAGGATAAGCCTAAGGAGAAAATGGAAGAGTATGTTGTTTTAAATCAGAAATTAAATACATTGTTTTCAAAGCTAGCCAGATACGCATCCCTTGTGAATGCAGTTGAAGCTAAAAATGAAACATCCTTAATGTATTTAGATAAGTTAAATGTAAAGATAACAGAAATAACCAAACCTGAGGTTCAGTTCAAGAATTTTATAAAGAATATAGATAATTTAGATGAGGTTATAGCTAGTTCCCCTCTTTTAAAGGAACATGAATTTTTCTTAAATAGGATAAAAGAGCAAACAGAGTATATGCTTAGTGAAAAAGAAGAAATTCTTATTTCAAAGATGGCTACTACAGGTTCCGATGCCTGGTCAAAATTACAGAACATGGTATCTTCTACCCTAATGGTGGATATTAACTTAGATGGCAAGGACCAGAGTTTGCCACTACCAGCTGTTAGGAATCTTGCCTATGATAAGGATCCAGTAAAGAGAAAGGCAGGCTATGATGCAGAGATGCAGGCCTATAAAAAGATAGAAGAATCCTCAGCTGCAGCCATAAATGGTATTAAGGGAGAGGTAATAACCATATCTCAGCTTAGAGGATATGATTCTCCCCTAGATGAAACCTTAGTAAAATCAAGGATGGACAAGGAAACCCTTGAGGCCATGCTAAAGGCCATGGAAGAATTCCTTCCAGTTTTCCACAAGTACTTTAGGAAAAAGGCTGAACTTTTAGGTTATGAAAATGGACTTCCATTTTATGAAATGTTTGCTCCAATTGGAGAAGTAAATATTAGCTTCACCTACAAGGAAGCTATGGATTATATTATAAAGAACTTTAAAACCTTTAGTGACCGTCTAGCTGACTTTGTTCAATATAGCTATGACAACGACTGGCTAGATGTAGAGCCTAGGGAAGGTAAAAGAGGGGGAGCCTTCTGTTCTAACCTTCATTCCATAGGAGAAAGTAGAATCCTATCTAACTTCAATGGAAGTTTTTCAAATATGACTACCCTAGCCCACGAGCTTGGTCATGCCTACCATGGTTTAAACTTAAAGGACGAAAGTGTTTTAAATGCTGGTTACCCTATGCCAATTGCTGAAACAGCATCCATATTTAATGAGACCATAGTGGTAAGGGCTGCCTTAAAGGAAGCAGATGACAAGGAAGCCTTAAGCATACTTGAATCCTCTATATCAGATGCAGCTCAGGTTATAGTTGATATCTACAGTAGATTCTTATTTGAAAGCGAGCTATTTAAAAGACGTGAATCAAGCAGTCTTTCAGTAAATGAACTTAAGACAATAATGCTTGAAGCTCAAAAGAAAGCCTATGGAGATGGACTAGATCATGATATCCTTCATCCATATATGTGGGCGAACAAGCCTCATTACTATTCTGCGGGACTTAGTTTTTACAATTTCCCTTATGCCTTTGGACTACTTTTCTCTAAGGGTCTATATGCAAAATACCTGGAGTCAGGAGAAGAATTTGTTAAGGAATACGATGATCTTTTAAATGCTACAGGCAAGAACAATATTTATAATGTAGCTAAAATGGCTAATATAGATGTTCATGATGTTGAATTCTTTAGAAGCAGTTTAAGGCTTATAGAAGAAGATATTGAAAACTTTATAGAACTTGCCGATAAGTAAATAAGAGTAAGGTCTATTTTCAAAAAATAAAGCTAGATAAATCAATATGCTCCCTTGCTGGTGGATAGATTAATAATAAAATCTCATACCATGAAGGGAGCATTTTTATATGTTTTTTAGTCTTTCTTAGTTTTTTTCCATATTTTAAACTGGGGTATCCTTCCTAATAAAAGCCATCTGTATTTAAGGCTAGCAATTATTAATACAATTAAATAGCTAAGCATTAATCCTAGAAGGACTAGAAAAAACAAGGAACTAATCCTACTATAGCCTAAGCTAGCAGGATAACTTGTAAATATCTTTACCTTTATCTCTTCCAATACTAGGGGGTGTACAAAGTATATGCCTAGGGAATAGGTGCCTAAGCTCTTAATAAGGCTAAATCTTCCAATCATCTTTCTTGTTATCCATATAAGTACAGGCATGGAAACAAGGGCATAGATCATTGTTTCTGGTCTTATAGAACCAAATCTATCATAGTAGTCTCTCCCAGCATTTATCCAAACACTATAATATACCTGCCCTATATAAAATGTTGTGTAGGCCAAATATACTAGTAAGATAGGCTTAATATTCTTTTGGATAAATTCAGCTATCCTTTCATAGTGCAGGCCCAGTATACCTCCAGCAAGAAAGTAAAAGAACCAGGCAAATACTGTTTTCCAATAATGCTGGTTGAAAAATGCTACTAGGCCACTTGCATCTGGATTCTTGAAATATCTTCCATAGATAAGTACAGCTGCCTGAAGAAAAAACAGTATAAAAAACAATTTCATAGGTTTTTCCTTCATAGGCTTGGTTAAGTATTTAATAAATAGTGGCAGAAGCAAGTAAAATTGAAAAATCAGGACAATAAAATAAAGATGGGAATAGGCTTTTCCTGTTAAGATTTCACCTAGCAATATGGGGATATGAGCCATTTGAAAGCCTATCTTACTCCTATAGAGCCTATATCCAAAATATATGCTTGACCAGAGTACATAAGGTATCAATATGTAAAGCATTTTTTTCTTATAAAAACCCCCTATATCAAATTCTTCCATACTCCTATAATTATAAAATAATACCAAGCCTGAGATCATCATAAATATGGGAGATCCAAATCTAAAAAACTGATTTGTAAATATTCCCAAATACATGGCTTTGGACCCAAAGCTGGAAGACACTGCAAAGGCACCTGTAGCATGTATAATCAGTATGCCCAAGGCTGCTATAGCCCTAATATAATACAATTCATCAATGTGTTTTCTCTTTACCATTTTTTCACTTCCTAATAATTAATATTTTAATTTTAAAAAAGTTCATATCTACTTTATACCAAAGATGGTGATTTATCAATATTTTTATGGTTTTTAAGGGCTATTTCTAGATAAAAGTTTTATCTCCATGAGATTATATGAATTTTCTCTTTAATAGGGGGATATTATGATATAATCTATATAATTATAATTATTATATGGGAGGTTGAATTTAATGACAAAAAAGAATGTTTATGTGCTCTGTGGAGGTAAATCTGTTGAACATGAGGTTTCTTTAAAAAGCGCTTCTGCTATAATCAATTCTATTGATAGAAATAAGTATGATCTTTATCCTATATATATTACTCATGATGGAGTATGGTGTAATTTAGGCCTATGGGAAGATAAGATAGAGGATCCTGAAGAACTTAAAAGACCCTGTGAGGGAAGTATTTCTAAATCTATAGGTGAGTTCTTAACTAAGGACTTAAAGGAAAACAGTATAGTTTTTCCAGCCCTACACGGTCCTAATGGTGAAGATGGTACCATTCAGGGAATGCTAGATATGTTGAATATCCCCTATGTTGGCAATGAGGTTCTTTCCTCTGCCCTTGCAATGGACAAATCTATAACCAAGGATGTACTTGAAAAGTATAATATACCTCAAGTAAGACATCTTTCATTTTTAGAACATATGTGGAAATCTGAAAAAGAAGATATTTTAGAACAAATAAAATCAACTCTAAATTTCCCCCTCTATATAAAGCCTTCTAGATGTGGATCTAGTGTAGGAATTAGTAGGGTTGAAGATGAAAGTACACTGGAAGAAGCTATCTTTGAAGCCTTTCTTTATGATAGGAAAATAGTTGTTGAAGAAGAGGCTGTAGCTAGAGAAATGCAGATCTCAGTAATAGGAAATGAAGACCCTAAGGCTTCTTTACCTGGAGAATTCATTATGGAGAATCCATTCTTTGACTACAATGCAAAGTATATAGATGGAAAGATTATTCCTGTAGTCCCAGCTAAATTAACAGATGAGGTCACAGAACTTGTAAGGCAAACTGCTGTTGAGACCTTTAAGGCCTTGGATTGCAATGGCCTTGCCAGGGTTGATATCTTTGTTACAGATGAAAATGAAATCTTTGTAAATGAAGTTAACACTATGCCAGGCTTTACACCTCTTAGTATGACACCTGTTCTATGGGAGGCTACAGATGGTACTAGTTACGGAGAATTAGTAGAAATTTTAATTCAATTTGGCTTTGATAGGTATAATGATAAGAGCAAGATTATAAATAGGAGATGAAGTAGATGATAGTTCGCAATTTGCAAGAAGTAGAAAGGATGTCTCTTGGAAATTCTCTAGAAGAACAATACCAGGAGCTAATAATAAAGGGCATATCAACTGACACTAGAACTATGAGTAAGGACAATCTATTTATTCCCCTAATTGGAGAAAACTTTAATGGACATGAATTTATAGATTCTGCTATTGCCAAGGGAGCTATAGCAGCCCTATGGGATGAGGATCAAGATCTTCCAGATCTTGATTTTCCCTTTATCCTAGTTAAGGATACTCTTACTGCACTTCAAAACCTAGCTAAGTCCTATTTAAAAGAAGTAGGAGCTAAGGTAATAGGCATCACTGGAAGTAATGGAAAGACTTCAAGCAAGGATATAGTGGCAAGCCTTCTAAAGACCCAATACAGGACCCATAAAACCCAGGCTAATTTTAACAATGCTATAGGAGTTCCACTTACCATCCTATCTATGGATGAGGACATTGAAATGCTAGTCCTTGAAATGGGCATGGACAATTTTGGACAAATTGAACTCTTGACAAAGATTGCCCCTCCTGATGCAGCCCTAATTACAAATATAGGCAAGGCTCATCTGGAAGGACTTAAAGTGCCTGAAAATATAGCAAAGGCTAAGCTTGAAATATTAAAGGGCCTAAGGCCAGGAAATCTCTTCCTTTATTATGGAGATGATCCTATCTTAAGCTCAGAAATAAAGAACATACAAACAGATAATGAGATTAAAACCTATGGCTTTGGTTCTTCCAATGATTATCAGCCGGAGATAGTAACTGTAAATAAGGATGGGTGTAAATTCCATCTCAAGGAGCCCAGGTCTGAAGAACTATATCTTCCTATGTTAGGCAGGCATCAAGTCTTAAATGCAACAGCTGCTATTGCTCTTGCCTCCTACTTTGGTATATCTGCTGATAATATAAAAAAAGGTCTCTTAGATGTTGAAAAAACTGGCATGAGAAATGAATTAATCCAGGGAAGTAAATTTTCAATCCTAGATGATTCCTATAAATCAAATCCTGCCTCCCTAAGAGCGGCCTTAGATACTCTCTATTCTATAGATGGATATGACTATAAAGTTGCAGTTCTTGGAGATATGTTAGGTCTTGGTGAAGATGAGATTTCTATGCATAGGGAAATAGGCTCTGAATTAAGGATTGATGATTTAGATTACTTATTTACCCTAGGTAAGTTTGGGGAATATATATCCCAGGCAGCAAGGGAGAATTTTCCTGAGGACAGGGTCTTTCATTTCCAAAACAAGGAAGTCTTAGTAGAGAAAATTAAAGAACTTGTAAAAGCTAATTCCTTGGTATTGGTAAAGGCATCTAGGCCTCTTGCCATGGAAGAAGTTGTAGAGAAATTAAAAAACTAGGGATATAATATATCCCTAGTTTTTTCATCTCTATATTTATTTTGTCTTATCTAATCCTCTTCTCGAATATATTCTCCGGATTTGCCACCGGTTTTTTTAATCAATCTTATATCTCCAATCTTCATTTCCTTATCTATGGCCTTACACATATCATATATAGTAAGGGCTGCTACAGAAACAGCTGTGAGAGCTTCCATTTCAATGCCTGTCTTTCCTATGCTGGTCACCTGAGCCTCTATGACTACTCCATCTTCCTGGACCTCAAATTCGATATCTGAGCCTGTAATCAAGATATTATGACACATAGGTATTAAATTGCTAGTGTGCTTAACTCCCATAATACCAGCTATTTGGGCTACAGATAGCACATCTCCTTTTTTTATCTGTCCTTCTCTTATCCTTCTTAGGGTTTCTTCCCCCATCCATATCTTTCCCCTGGCAATAGCAAGCCTTTTTGTATCATCCTTCTCTCCCACATCTACCATATGGGCCCTACCAGATTCATTAAAGTGAGTAAGTTTCATCTTTATCCTCCAATTTCATTCATATTTCTACTTATATATTTTCCATCTTCTAAATGATGGGACTCTTCCTTTTTATCTATAGAATCCAGTATTAACTTCTTTAAATCCTCACCATTTCTAAGGGGATCTCTTAGGTCTATTTCCTTGTTTGAGTGCAGGCATAGTTTTAGCTTGCCTGAGGCTGTAAGCCTTACCCTATTGCAGTCTTCACAAAATTTACAGGATATAGGATTGATTATTCCTATCCTGCCCTTGGCCTTAGGGAGTTTGTAATATAGGGCTGGGGAAGATATATCCTCTCTTTTAACAGGCTCCAGACCATCTAATCTCTTTAAGATTTCCTCATTGGAAAGAAACTTTTCCTCGGCCCAGCTACTGGCTTCCCCAATAGGCATAAGCTCAATAAATCTTACATCTATTGAGTCTTCCATGGTTAGCCTAGCAAAATCTTCAATTTCATCTTCATTAAAGCCACCTATAAGCACGGTATTTATCTTTATAGGTTCTAGGCCTACTCTCTTTGCCTCTTCTATGGACTCCAGTACAAGGTCTAAGTCTCCACCCCTACTTATCTCCCTATACTTGTCCCTGTCTAGGGTATCTAAGCTTATATTAACTCTATTTAGTCCTGCCTCTTTTAGGTCCTCTGCCATATCCTTTAAGAGGATAGCATTTGTAGTCATTGCTATATCCTTTACACCTTCAAGCTTTGATACCTTAGAGATTAAATCTACTATGCCCTTTCTCACAAGAGGCTCTCCCCCTGTAAATCTTATCTTATCTATACCTAATTCTACAAAATTTTCTATTATAGTAAAGGTCTCTTCAAGACTTAATATATCCTCATGGCTGCATTTTTCAATACCTCGCTCTGGCATGCAATACTGGCATCTTAAATTACACCTATCCGTCAAGGATACTCTGAGATAATTTATCTTTCTTCCCAAAGAATCTTTCATCTAATCACCTATCTCTTCCAAATATTTATCTTCTATAAAATCTACTATTTTCTCTATCTCTTCAAAATTAAAATTATTAGGTCTATCTATTTTAAAATCAGATATGGTAGCTATAAGTTCATCTTCCTTGGAGACAATATCCTCAGAAACACCTTTTCTAAGCACTTCAATTTTTGCCTTATCCTCTGTCTTATAGCCCTCTGTTAGGATTATATCCACATTGTCTATGTCTTTTAATATTTGATCTAAGCTATATTCCTCTTCAACATTTTCTATCCTTGCTACTTTATTTATGGAAGAAACCACTACTAGGTCTGCTCCTGCCTGGGAATGTTTCCAGGAGTCCTTTCCAGGCTTGTCTATCTCTAAATCAGCCCTATGATGATGCTTGATAGTGGCAACCCTATAATTTCTCCTCTTTAATTCTTCTATTATCCCGCATAGGACTGTGGTTTTTCCTGTATTTGATCTAGCCGCTACTATAGAGATTACAGGAATCATCTTCCCACCTCTAAGTCTCCTACAAGCTCTACTTCAACCTCTTGTCCTGTCTTATAGGGTCCTGTATTACTAGCTACCAAGAATAGGGAGTTAGTCCCTGATAGGCTTGATAGGACTCCAGAACTATGTTTGTCAGGAAGTTCTGTATAAAGTCTTCCATCCTCACTATAGGTCCTGCCCCTTACATATCTATTTTGCCCGCTTATCTTGGTAAAGTCATTTTTAAGTATAGATTTTACACGGCTAACCTTGTATTCTTCTATGCCTCTTAATCTATCAATCATTGGTCTAACAATTAACTGAAAGGTCATATAGGCTGCAGCAGGATTTCCAGAAAGTCCAAATAAGAATTTCCCCTTGTACTTGGCAGCTGCTATGGGAGTACCTGGCTTTAGATTTACCCTCCAAAACAGGACATCTCCTCCAAGCTTAGCATAGGCTTCCTTTACAAGGTCTGCATCTCCTACTGAGACTCCTCCTGTAGTTAGGATCATATCCAGTCCATCTATATTTTCCTCTATATGCTCACTAATTGATTCTATATCATCCTTGCTTATTCCAAGCATTACAGGCTCCGCCCCAAGTTTTTTAAGGGCAGAAGCTATCATATAGCTATTGCTATTTCTTATCCTACCATCAGCTATATCCTCATTGACATCTACCAATTCATCACCTGTAGCTAGTACACCTACCCTAGGTTTTTTTATTACACTAATCTTAGGAATTCCAATTGATGCTAAGATACCTATATCTGCAGCTCCTAGGAACTTGCCTTTTTCCAGTACAAGGTCTCCTTTTTCAATATCTTCTCCTGTCTTTACTATATTAGAATTTGCAGGCAAATAATTATATATTTTAACTTCCCTATCTGTAAAGTCAGTTATTTCATATCTAATTATTACATCTGCACCCTCAGGGATCTTTGCCCCTGTCATCGTCCTTATGGCTTGATTTTTTCCAAGAGCTTTAGAACTTACATAGCCTGCAGTAATACTATCGATTACTTCTAAACTTACTGGGTTTTCAGCACTGGCATCCACTATATCTTCAGACCTTAGGGCATAGCCGTCCAGTGGCGATTTATCAAAGTTTGGTATATTTATTTCTGACACAATATCCTCTGCCAGGACATGGTCCATGGCCTCTAATATGGGAACTTCTATAATCTTTCTTTCTATTTCTTCCTTATATAAAATATCTATTGCCTTTTCCAAGGAAATATTTTTTAACATTTGCTTTTCTCCCCTTAATCTATATGGTATTTCCTTTAATTATATCATAAGTTCTCTAATTTGTTGTTTGCTTTATAGAATCTATTAAGTTATAATTTTTCTATATTGGAGATTATTCCTTTAGAAAAAATGACTTAAATAATATATTGGAGTGATAAATTTGAAAACTATTAGGACAGAAGATGCAGTGGGCACAGTATTGGCACATGATTTGACCCTGATCCTTCCAGGTGAATACAAGGGTCCTGCTTTTAAAAAGGGACAGATAATCAAAGAAGAAGACATAGATTTGCTCCTCAGTATGGGCAAGGAAAATTTATATGTTCTTGAACTGGAAGAGGATGAGCTCCATGAAAACGAAGCTGCCCTTAGGCTAGGCAAGATCTTTGCCGGTAAGGGAGTACATTTTTCAGAGCCCAGTGAGGGCAAGATAAATATAATGCCTGAGCACAAGGGACTTTTAAAAATAAACAGAGATCTCCTAGAAAAAGTCTGTGATCTAGATAATATCTGTTTGGCTACCATTCATGAAAATAGATATGTAAATAAGGATGATTTAATAGGAGGATGCAGGATCATACCCCTTACCATTGAAAAGGAAAAGATCCATCAGGTAGAAGAACTTGCAAGGGACCAGACTCCTGTCTTTCAGATAAAGCCCTTTTTAAAGAAGAAAGTAGCCTTAATCGTCACAGGGTCTGAGGTCTACAAGGGTATAATTGAGGATAAGTTTGGTCCAGTTATAAAGAATAAGGTTGAATTCTTTGGCTCAGAGATTTTTAACCAGGTCATAGTTCCAGATGATCTCCAAGCTATCAAGCAAGCTATCCTAGATGCAAAAAACCTAGGTGCAGAGATGATTGTAGTAACAGGAGGCATGTCTGTTGACCCAGATGATAAAACTCCTGGGGCAATAAAATCCACAGGGGCAGATATTGTAACTTACGGAACCTCTGTCTTACCTGGAGCCATGCTACTTTTCTCCTACTTAGATGAGATTCCTGTCTTTGGTTTGCCAGGATGCGTTATGTTTGCTAAGACTACAGCCTTTGATCTAATCCTTCCAAGGGTTTTGGCAGGAGAAAAGATATCTAGAAGGGATATTACAAGACTTGGCTATGGAGGCCAATGCCTTTCCTGTAAGGTATGTACCTTCCCAGATTGTCATTTTGGAAAATAAAAAAAGATACTAGCTTGTATTTACTTTAGCTAGTATCTTTTTATCTTTATTCCTTATTTTTTCTCTTTTTACTTCTCCCAATTATTAGGGCAATCCATATGCTAAATTCATATAAGAATAACATAGGTCCTGCCAATAATATCTGAGACACCACATCCGGTGGAGTCAATATTGCAGCTACTATTACTATAATCAGTATTACATATTTTTATAGTTCTTCCTTGTATAAGACTACTGCTTCTCTTTCAGAAAAGTCATATAGGCTTTTTTTCTTCATTACAATGGATTTATGGTAACATACTTCCTGGCATAGGCCGCAGCCACTGCATAAATCATTTCTTATATATAAAACCTTTACACTATCTTCCTCTTCTAATTTTAAGGCTCCCATAGGACAAAGAGTAGAACAAGCACCACATAATTTACAATCCTTTTCCATATGGGGTTTGAAATAATGATCCATAGTCCTATCTTCTAGACCCCCATCTCTTAGTTCTCCTGAGAGCTTTGACAGGATCCTATATTTTTTAAAGCTAGGATTTGGAGCTATACTTCTTGATTCTTCAGGTTTCTTCCCATCTCCCAATATCTGTTTTACTGCTATATTGGGAAGATCTTTTGTAGTCTTAAATATTGACCTTAGAAATAGTCTTCTTTCCTCATCAATATCCTCATCCTTATATTCTTTCTTCTTAAGTTTTGGCAGCTGATCTAAATTTCTAATAGAGGACTTTTCAATCTCCAGTAGATCTTTGATCCTTCTTAACTTCTCAAGATTTTCTAAGTATAATTCAATTCCCCTACTTGCCCTGCACTCCATACAATCTTCATATTTAAAGATCATATTTACCCCTAGGTCCAGAATGTCTACTCCAATTAGAAATTCTAAGCTAAGACTTCCCAGGCAGGGAATCTTAAAGGCATCCTTTGAATTTTCCTGGTTTTCCTTGCAGACTATAGTGCTTTCAAGGCCCTTGTCCCCTCTATTTTCTATATAGCCATATAGGCTATTTTCTCTTGGTTCCTGGATCATTATGCTATCTGTAGGGCAGACACCAGCACATATTCCGCATTCAATGCAGCTTTCTCCTATAAATATCTTCTTGTTCTTTATAGTAATGGCATTTTCAGGACATAGGTCCATACACTTGCTGCATCCACTAAGTCTTGATCTATTCCTAGTGCATCTTTCTTCTTCTATCCTTAACACTCTCATTCTTCCGGTCATAGTCTCTATTGCTCTTTCAAATATCATCATTTAGCATCTCTCCATCTATCTATGAATATAACAATAGATATTCAATATAATCACATATTACTTTATGTGAATTTATTTGTCAAACCCTATATTCTTCTTTGGAGACCAGTCTTAGATATAATCTCCACTCCTTATGTTATAATTATCCTATAATAATCTTAAAATAAAGAGGGAGGTCTTTTTATGGAAAAAGGATATATTCAACTATATACAGGAAATGGAAAGGGAAAGACTACTGCTGCCCTTGGCCTAGCCCTAAGAGCTATATGCGCAGGAAAGTCCGTATATATTGGTCAATTTATTAAGGGCATGGACTATAGTGAGCTAAGGGCTATAGAATATCTGCCAAATCTTACCATTGAACAATTTGGCAGGGACTGTTTTATCTATAAGGATCCTACAGATGAGGATATAAAGGCTGCCAATGAGGGACTTGAAAAGATTGGTAGGCTTTTAAAGAACAGCCCCTATGATCTTATTGTCCTTGATGAATTAAATATAGCACTTTACTATAATTTATTTTCCCTTGAAGAGGTCTTAGAGCTTTTAAATGCTAGAGATAAGACTAAGGAAATTCTTATAACAGGAAGGTATGCACCGGAGGAACTAATTGAGATATCAGACCTTGTTACAGAAATGAAGGAGATCAAACACTATTATAATCAGGGAGTAGAAGCAAGAAAAGGAATAGAGTTTTAGCTCTATTCCTTTTCTTCTTTATATTTATCCATATATCCCTTAAGATCTTCTACTGTATTTAAATTTATAAAGATATGCCAATCCGGACTAAACTTCCTAGCCTCTTCTTCCTGGATATACTTTACCCTGGAAGTATCTAGCACAGAAACTATAGATCTCCTACCCTCTTCTAATCTTCTTTCTATCCTAGGAATAAGTTCCTTAGAATAGAAACTTGAAAAAGGTTCAACCCTGTCTCCAATTTTTGTTAAACAGGCTTCATAGGATCCTTCCTTCATTGAATTCATCATATATCTGGCATAGTCTAAGTTTATATTAGGCATATCACAGGCTACTAGAAAACTATATTTAGAGGAGGCCTCTGTAAGACCTGCATGAATACCTGATAGGGGACCCTTGCCTGGTATCTTATCCGCAAATACCTTGTAGCCATCCTCTTTATAATCTTCAGGCTTGTTGCTTATTATCAGTATTTCATCAAATTCTCTTTCCAGTTCCCTAACCAGCCTATCTATTAATCTTTCCTGATTAAGCTCTAAAAATTGCTTGTCAAAGCCCATCCTACTGCTTTCTCCACCAGCAAGTATAATGGCCGTACCAAAATCTTTCATCTAATCACCTAGTCCCTAGCACAGTCACTAGCCTTTCCTGTCAGTATCTCCAGTCCGTGGTCTACACTATCTATTATATATTCCAAGGACTCCCTTACTGCCTTTGGACTGCCAGGCAGGTTAATTATAAGGCTTTGCCCCCTTATTCCTGATACAGCTCTAGATAGCATGGCCCTATCTGTGATTTGCAGGCTATAATGTCTTATGGCCTCAGATATACCATTGGCCATTTTATCACAGGCCCTAAGGGTTGCCTCAGGAGTTACATCTCTCTTGCTAAAGCCTGTCCCTCCTGTGGTAAGGATCAGATCCACCTTTAGCTCATCACTCATATATATGAGCCTATCTAGTATCTCATCTTCCTCATCAGGAATTATTTCCTTGCTTAAGACCCTGTATCCTTTTAATTCTATAATTTCTCTAATAAGCTCTCCAGACAAGTCTTCTCTCTCACCTGCTGAGCCCTTATCGCTTACCGTTATTATACCTACATCAAACATTCTACCACTCCAATATAATCTATCTTTTGATTACAGCTGCAACTGGGCATACTTCCATACAATTTCCACATTTTATACAAGCTTCTGTATCAATAACATGCTTTTCCTTTACACTTCCAGCTATACAATCAACTGGACAGTTTTGAGCACATTTTGTACATCCAATACAAGCATCTGTAATATGATATTCAAGTAGGGCAGAACAAATTCCTGCCGGACATTTCTTATCACGTATATGTGCTTCATATTCATCTCTAAAGAATTCAATGGTACTGGTTACTGGATTGGAAGCTGTTTGACCCAGTCCACAAAGGGATGCTGCACTAATAGTTTCTGCTAGAGATAACATTCTTTCAATGTCTCCCTCTTCTCCCCTGCCCTCTGTAATTTTATCAAGCATTTCCAACATCCTCTTAGTACCTTCCCTGCAAGGAACACACTTACCACAGGATTCCTCAACAGTAAAGTCTAGGAAGAATCTAGCTATATCAACCATACAGTTATCCTCATCCATTACTACCATACCACCTGAACCCATTATGGATCCAAGTTCTCCTAAAGATTCAAAATCTACAGGAGTGTCCAGGTATCTAGCTGGTATACATCCTCCAGAAGGTCCACCAGTTTGTATGGCCTTGAATTCCTTGCCATTAGGTATACCTCCACCAATGTCATAGATGATTTCCCTTAGGGTAACTCCCATTGGTATTTCTATTAGACCAGTATTCTCAACCTTGCCTCCCAGGGCAAAGACCTTGGTACCTGGTGAATCTTTTGTTCCTATGCTTCTAAACCAATCTACTCCATTTTGGAAAATAGCTGGCACACAGGCTAGGGTTTCAACATTATTTATAATAGTTGGCTTGCCCCAAAGTCCCTTATGGGCAGTTCTATTAAGTTTAACCCTAGGCATACCTCTCTTGCCTTCAATAGATTCCATAAGAGCTGTACCCTCTCCACAAACAAAGGCACCTGCTCCAAGTCTAAGCTCTATATCAAAGTTAAAGTCTGTTCCCATTATATTTTTTCCTAAAAGTCCATATTCCTTTGCTTGGGCTATGGCTATCTTAAGTCTATCTACAGCAATTGGATACTCTGCCCTTACATATATGTAACCTTGGTCAGAACCTATTGCATATCCTGCTATAGCCATTGCCTCTAATACTGAATGTGGATCTCCCTCTAGGATACTCCTATCCATAAAGGCTCCTGGATCTCCCTCATCAGCATTACATATTATATATTTTTTATCTGCTTCATATTTGTAGGCGGTCTCCCATTTTCTTCCTGCTGGGAATCCTGCTCCTCCCCTACCCCTTAAATTAGATTGCTTCATTATATCTATAACTTCACCTGGGCTCATCTCTTCTAACATTTTGCCCAGAACCTCGTAACCTTCTAGTGCTATGTATTCTTCTATATCTTCTGGTGCAATGACTCCGCAGTTTCTAAGGGCAATTCTAGTTTGCTTCTTATAGAAATTTACCTCTGTAACTGGCTTTACCCTGTCACCCTCTAGGGATTCTTTAAATAATCTTCTCTTTACAATATTTCCCTTTATAATATGTTCTTCAACTATTTCATCTATATCTGATAATTCAACATGGCTGTAAAATACTCCTTCAGGATAAACTACAACATTGGGCCCAGATTCACATAATCCAAAACATCCTGTAAATATTACCTTTACATCCTCTTCTAAACCCTTTTCCCTTACTGCCTTTTCCAGCAAATCATGTATCTCATCTCCATCAGAGGAGTGACAACCAGTACCACCACATACTAAAATATGATGCTCCTTATGTTCTTCCTTTTCATCGATGTATTCCTTCTCTATTCCCAGTTGACGCAATTTTATTTTTCCTATTGCTCTTTCCTTAATCTCTCTAAGTTCTGCTAATGTAGTCATATTTACACCTCCACCTATCTATATTTTTCTATTATCCCCTTAACATCCTTTGGACCTATTCTTCCATATACATCTTCATTAACTGTTAAAACTGGAGCTAGTCCACAGGCACCTAAGCATCTAGTTTCTGAAATAGAAAACTTCATATCTGTAGTAGTCTCACCTACAGCTATACCTAACTCCTTAGCCACAGCATTTACTAACTCCTGAGCTCCTCTAACATAACAAGCTGTACCCATGCAAATGGATACATCAAATTCACCATTAGGTATGAGTGTAAATTGTGAGTAGAAAGTAATCACTCCATAAACCTCAGATATGGGAACCTTTAGCCCTTCTGATATTATTTCAATTATTTCTTTGGGTAAGTATCCAAATTTGTGCTGAGCTTCCTGTAGTACAGGCATTAAAGCACCTTCTTGATCTTGATGATCCTTTATAAATGCTTGTAGGTCTTTAATCCCTTCAGCATTTTCTTCTAAATTAAATGTAAATTCCATATTTCTCCCCCTCAGTACTAGATGATAAAATTTTAAATAATCTATGCAAATTTTAAAAAACTTGCTCCTAAATAGCTATGGCAAACAAGATATAAATATTCTTATCCACATATAGCATGATAGTGCTATTTTATAATATTAATCTATAATTGTCAATTTTTTGATTATAATCATTTGACCCAACTAGAGGGGCTTTTAGCCTATGATTTTTCTTTCCTCCCCTTATAAAAAATTACTTTTCAAAGCTTATGCTTTTAGGCTTTGAAAAGCTAACTGACATCTGAGAATTTTCTCAATTATTGTTTGATAAAAGCTAATTATTCATATATAATGTAATTTATATACTTTGTTAAATATTCGCCTAAAATAAATATTAAAAAAGGAGTGTGTATTTATGAATAAAGAGGAGTTTAAATCCATTATAGCATTTGCAGTGGACAATGAAGTTGAAGCCTATGAATTTTACAGGGATGCTGCTTTGAAAATAAAAGATGAACAGCTTAAGGCTACCTTTGAAAATCTTGCAAAGGAAGAATTAGAGCATAAAAAGTTCTTAGAAGATTTTTTAAAGAGTGGTAGCGAAGAAATTAATCTTGATGTAGACCAGGATTATAAGATAGCGGAAACTTTAGATTCACCTGAGCTTTCAACTGATATGAGCTTTGCTGATGCAATTGCCCTAGCTATAAAGAAAGAGGAAGAAGCTATGATTATGTACAATAATTTAGCTCAAGCTTGTTTGGATCAAGAGGAAAAGGATCTATTTCTAGGTCTAGAAGAAATGGAAAGAACACACAAGGTTAAGTTAGAGGAAATATATCTAGAAGTTGGTTATTCAGAAGTTTGGTAATTCTAGATAATAAAATATTAAAACCTGGAGGTAGAACAAACCATGGTTACATTTAAGATGAATGGACAAGAGATTACTGTAGAGCCTGGCACTTCCATACTAGAAGCTGCCTGGGCAAATGATATATACATACCTACACTATGCTACGATGAAAGCCTTTCAATTTTTGGTGGTTGTAGAATGTGTATAGTTGAAATTGAAGGATCTGGTAAGGTTGTTGCTTCTTGTACAGAGAAAGCTTGGGAAGGAATGTCTGTACTTACTGAATCCGAAAAAATTGTAAATATGCGTAAGGAAATATTAGGACTACTCCTATCCAACCACCCTGTTGACTGTTTAACATGTGATAAGGTTGGAAATTGCGGTCTTCAAGAGCTTGCCTACAAGTATGAGGTAAGGGGCCCAAGCTTTATTGGGGAAGAAACTAATTATGAAGTAGAAGATGCTAATCCTGTAATGGAAAGAGATATGAGCAAGTGTATCCTATGCGGTAAGTGCGTTCGTGTATGTGCAGAGATACAAACTACCCATACTATAGACTTTACTGGAAGAGGCTTTGAAACAAAAATAGCAACAGGACTGGATTTGCCACTTAATACAGACAACTGTAGGTTCTGTGGTCAATGTATTTCTATGTGCCCTACAGGTGCTATTACAAACAAACAACTAAAGGGAGTTCGCCCATGGGAAGTGGAGAAGGTTACTACAACCTGTCCTTTCTGTGGAGTTGGATGTAATTTTGACCTTAATGTAAAGGACGGAAAGGTAGTTGGAGTTACTCCTAATAGGGCTGCACCAGTAAATGGTACTGAACTATGCGTTAAGGGAAGATTCCACACAGATCTTATCCACAGTCCAAATAGACTTACTAAGCCTTTAATAAAGGTTAATGGGGAATTTGAAGAAACTACTTGGGACATTGCCCTGGACAAGGTTGCCCAGAACTTTATGAGAATAAAGGAAGAGTCAGGTCCAGATTCAATTACAGGCCTAAGTTCAGCTCGTTGTACCAATGAAGAAAATTATTTGTTCCAAAAGATGATGAGAGCCGTAATGGGAACTAACAGTGTAGACCACTGTGCACGAACCTGACATGCTCCAACAGTTGCAGGTCTTGCAACTACACTTGGAAGTGGAGCTATGACAAACTCAATAAATGAAGTTCTTGGAAATGAAGTTTTATTTGTTATAGGTTCAAATGCTACAGAAGCTCATCCTGTTCTTGGAAATAAGATGAAGCAAGCTGTACAAAATGGAGCAAAACTTATAGTAATAGATCCTCGTCGTACTGAGCTTGCATCAGTGGCAGATTTATGGCTACCTCTAAAATCAGGAACAGATGTTGCCCTAATAAATGGCTTGATGCATATAATAGTTAAGGAAGGCTGGGAAGACAAGGAATTCTTAGAAGAAAGAGTTACTGGAATGGAAGATCTACTACCGGTGATAGAAAAGTATCCACCAAATGTGGTTTCTGAAATAACAGGGATTGATGAGAATACCCTTTATGAAACAGCTAAGATGTATACTAGCACTAAGAAAGCTGGAATATTCTATACCCTAGGTATTACTGAACATACATCTGGTACAGAAAATGTTATGACCCTTGCTAATCTAGCAATGCTTACTGGCCACCTAGGTCATGAGAATGCTGGTATTAATCCAATACGTGGTCAAAACAATGTTCAAGGTGCCTGCGATATGGCTGCCCTACCTAATACTTTCCCAGGCTACCAAGCAGTATCCGATGAAAAAAATGTAAAGTTCTTTGAAGAGCTTTGGGATGTAGAATTAAATAGACAAATAGGACTAATGATTCCTGAAATGATAGATGAGGCCTATGCAGGAAATGTAAAGGCCATGTATGTAATGGGAGAAGATCCTGTACTTACAGATCCAGATGCAAATCATGTTAGAAAGGCTCTAGAAAACCTAGACTTCTTAGTAGTCCAAGAGATTTTCATGAGTGAAACTGCTAAATTAGCAGATGTTGTACTACCAGCTGCTTGTTATGCAGAAAAGAACGGTACCTTCACCAATTCAGAGAGAAGGGTCCAAAGAGTAAGAAAGGCTGTAGAAGCTCCTGGAGATGCTATGGCTGATTGGAAAATCCTTACTGAAATTTGTAGGAGAACCGGCGCTAAGGGCTTTGACTACGAAAGTGCAGAGGATATCTTTGAAGAGATAAGACTTGCTACTCCTAGCTATAGAGGAATAACTTACGAGAGGATAGACAAGGTTGGAATATCTTGGCCATGCCCTACTGTGGAACATCCTGGAACAAAGTTCCTTCACAAAGGATTCTTCCCTATAGGAAAGGGTAGGTTAATGCCAGCAGAATATAGATTGCCTGCAGAAGAAGTTTCTGAAGAATACCCTATGCTTCTAAACACAGGTAGGATGTTATATCATTACAATGTAATGACTGTAAATTCTGATGCCCTTAAGGGTATTGTACCTAATGAACGTGCAGAAATGAATCCACTTGATGCGGAAGCCTTAGGTGTGGATGAAGATAGCTTTGTAAGAGTAACTTCCAGACGTGGTTCTATCCTAACTAGGATTAAGATTACAGAAAGAGTAAGTCCAGGTATGATGTTTATGACCTTACACTTTAAAGAATCACCTGTAAATGAAGTAACTAATGCTGCCTTTGATCCAATTACTAAGACAGCAGAATATAAGATATCTGCTGTAAAGGTAGAAAAAGCAGATGAATCTCCAGAGGATGCCTTTGAGAGAATTAACAATTAAAAAATAAATCAAGGAGTGAATCTTAGGATTCACTCCTTTTAATTTAGGGGCTATTATCCCTTCTTATGCTATAATAGCTATAGACTTTATTTTAATATTAAAAAATATAGGAGGCTTAGAAGCCATGACCTTGTTTTCAAACTATAGTCAGCAAGAAAACCTAGCTTTAACTTATCTTGTACTGATAAATCTCTTAGCTTTTTTAATCTTTGCCTATGATAAGTCCCAGGCTAGGAAGAAAAAATCTAGGATTCCTGAAAAACTTCTCCTCTTCATAGCTCTTATTGGTGGATCTACAGGAGCTTTATGTGGAATGGTAGTCTTTAAACATAAATTATCTAAGAAAGTTTTCTATCTAGGAATTCCTATCTTAATTCTTGTAAATAAGATGTCAGAACTTGCAATTTTAAACTATATAAAATAAGCTAGAAATCATTTATAGCTCCAATAGACAGCCTGATTAATTAAAATCAAATTATCTATTGGAGCTATTTTTTTCTTATCTTTTCAGGATCTCTTCTACATCCCTTTGGGATTTTTTTAAATCCTCTTCTAATTTTTCTAAATTTCTACTCAATTCCTCTACAATGGAATCAGTGTTTCTAAGTGCTGCATTTACATTGTCTATGGAATCATTTATTTTGCTTTGAACAAACCAGTCTGCAAAGATCCCATCTAGGAAAAAATCTGCAAAGGAGGCAAAGGCAGATAGATTTACTTGAATATCTGTAAATTGATCTACATCTGATAGTTCTTTTTTAAATGAATTTAAGTTGTAATGTAGTTCTTCAGTCATGGCATTGGCATCACTTATGGCTGAGTGTTTTGCTACATTTGTAATAAATCCTCCTCCAACCATATCCCATATGCCCCAGTTTCTTGCAGTTCCAAGTTTGGCTTTTACCCTCTCTAAGGACTGAGTTGTTTTCTTACCTGCTTCAATAGCTTCCTCTACTTCTTTTATATCTATTTTATAGGCATCTATACGGGAAAGCTCATCCCTTAATCTAAGACCTAAACTTCCACCTTCTTCTATAATTAGCTTTTCCTTTTCCCTTACCAGTTCCTCATGTTTATTATTGATATCCTTATAATCTATTAATAATTGATTTATTTCAGCTATCTCTCTTTCTAATTCATCTATGCTCTTTTGAAGATCTTCATACCTCAGCTTGGCCAGGAGATATTCTTGCTTTTCCTTATCTAATTTTTCTTCTTTTTTTCCTAGCAAATTAAAGAATATGGAATTTAAGCTTAAAGCTTCTAATTTCTCATAGTCCTTTCTTTCTTTATCCAGTATATGCTTAAGCTCCTCTCTTTGTACTTCTTTCCTCTTCAATTCTTCAGATTTTATTTCTTTCATAGACATTACTTTATTGTACTTTCTTAATTTTTCCTTTAAATATAGTATTTCCTGATTTATTGAATCTAGCATATTCTCCTCCTATCTGTCCTATCCCAGGGCTACATCTAGCATCATCATCACAGCAAAACCTAGCATAAAACCTATAGTTGTAATATCTGAATGAGCTCCTTCCTCTCTTCTTCCCTCAGGTATAAGCTCCTCCACCACTACATAGATCATAGCTCCAGCTGCAAAGGTTAGGGCGAAGGGAAGTATAGGTCTCATTGCCACTACGGCTAAGGCTCCGATAACACCTGCTATAGGTTCAACTATTCCTGATGCCTGTCCATATAAAAATGCCTTTCCTCTGGAAAATCCCTCTCTTCTTAGGGGTATTGAAACTGCTGCACCCTCTGGAAAGTTCTGAAGTCCTATTCCTATGGCCAGGGCAACTGCTCCTGCCAGGGAAGCTGATGGAAGACCGTAGGCCACTGCACCAAAGGCTACCCCTACAGCCAAGCCCTCTGGTATGTTGTGTATGGTAATTGCCAGTACCAATAATACACTTCTTTGAAAATTACTCTTTACTCCCTCTGCTTGGTCTGTTGCCATTCCCTGATGAATATGGGGAAGGGTCTTGTCTACTAATAGGAGAAATAAGCCTCCTCCTAAAAAACCTATGGCTGCTGTAAGCCAAGGAGTTTGTCCCAGCTCTTCTGCCATTTCAATTCCTGGAGCGAGAAGTGACCAAAAACTTGCCGCTGTCATAACCCCAGCTGCAAAGCCTAGCATTGCGTTTAATACTTTTTGATTGATCTTCTTAAAGAAAAAAACCAAGGATGCTCCCAGTGCAGTTACAAACCAGGTAAACATAGTAGCTATAAATGCCTGCTGAACCGGTGTAAACTGTGCTAACCAATCTAACATATAATTCCCCCCTATATTGAACTCTGCTTCTTTTATACCCCTTGGCTTATATATCTATTCTTTTTATTTTTCCCATGAAGAATTTATTTTCCTTAACTATTCCTCTAAATGCAAAAAGCTATAAATACAAATTTGTATTTATAGCTTTTTTTAATCTTAATTTACTTGAATATTCCGAAGGGCTCTCCTACAGGTAGGAATACCTTGCCAAAATGCTCATTTAATACAGATGCACCTGCTCCATAGAAGGACAATAGAGCTATTATAAGCTCTGAGTATGCAGCTAAGTAATGTGGGAAATTTCCACCTATTCCAAAACTATCCAATGTAAGTCCTAGGAATAAGAAGTCAATGAATAAAAATATTAAGAATAATACCTTGTGAGTTTCCATTGCTCCTAAAGTCATAAATATTGTAAATATTAGGTAACCTAAAAATGCAAATCCTAATTGCTTGGGATCAACATTTGAAGCCAAAGCTTCTCCAAATACACCCATATCTATCATCCATGATGCTGCTACTCCCATCCAAAAGAAGGCATAGGCTCCAAAAGCCGTTGTTCCAAAGGTGTTGTTTCTTTTAGAATCATTTATACTAGCAAATAGCTGTGCAAATGCTCCTAGGAATATGGCCCATGGAATTACAAAGGAATAGCCCTCTGTTATCCCTAATTTTTGTGTGGATGCTACAAGTGTTACCATTGCAAGTCCAAAGAGTCCTAAAGCCGATGGATCTGCATTTGTGATTTTTACATTTTGAACTTCTGTGTTTTTCATATTTCCTCCTTATAGTAATGTAATCTTATATAGAATACCATTCTTTAGGAAATTTGCAAGTTAAATTTTAGATAATATGGTAAAACTGCTATTAAAGAAGACTACTTATCCTCTATACACCAGTCAATTGGCGTCTTACCTATAGATTCTAAAAAGGCATTGGTCCTGGAAAAAGGCCTGGTCCCAAAGAAGCCTCTGCTAGCCGATAGGGGGCTTGGATGAAAGGACTTTATTATATGATGCCTAGGATTTGTTATTATTTCTTCTTTCTTAATAGCATTATTGCCCCAGAGTATGAAAACTATAGGATCTTCCCTCTGGTTAAGGACTTCTATTATCCTATCTGTAAATCTTTCCCAGCCTATCTTCCTATGGGAATTGGCCTCTCCCTTTCTCACTGTAAGGCAGGTATTTAAGAGAAGAACTCCCTCCTCTGCCCACTTCTTTAAATTGCCATGATTGGGTATCTTGCATCCCAGGTCGGTATTTAATTCCTTGTAGATATTTCTAAGGGAGGGTGGTATCCTAATCCCATCTTGAACAGAAAAAGCCAATCCATAGGCTTGGCCTGGACCATGATAGGGATCTTGTCCAAATATAACTGCCTTAAGATCCTTATAGGCTGTCAGGTGCAGGGCATTAAATATATCCTTAGACTCTGGATATACAGTTTGGGTCTTATATTCATTTATCAATCTTTCCCTAAGTTCCCTATAATAATCTTTTTCCATTTCATCTTCTAATAATTCTTGCCAGTCATTGGTAAATATTTTCTCCATAAAGTCAGCTCCTATCCTTAGTATTTTCTCCTAAATGTTAAAAGCTAGAGAGCTTTCACTATCTAGCTTTTAATATGGAATTACAAATCTAACAAATAATCCTTAACCTCTACTACTTGACCTCCCCTTATATAGACCCTAGGTAATCTCTTTGTAAGCATACATAGCACCGGAACAGGGATCTCATCTATTAGTCCCCCTATTTCCTCTACACTTATTTCCTTATCTCCTGATTTACCTATAAAGACAACTTCATCATCTATATTCACATCTATTCCACTTACATCTATCATAAGCTGATCCATACAAATCCTGCCTACAATAGGTGCATATTCTCCTCCCACTATAGATCTGCCAATATTACTTAGCTTCCTGCTATATCCATCTGCATAGCCTAGGGGAATTGTAGCTATTTTTCTTTTCTCCTCTGCTTCATAGATTAGACCATAGCTCAATCTTTCTCCCCTTTGGATTTCCTTAATATGGGATACTGTAGATTTGAGAGTTACTAGACCCTCTAACTTTAGATAATCCCTATCTGCCTCTGGGAAGGGATAAATACCATAGATTATGGCTCCTGCCCTTATAAGATCATATTGATAATCATAAAAATTATTGGTAGCAGCACTATTCATTAGGTGTTTTAATTTTATCTCTATACCTTTTTTCTTTAATCCATCCAGGACAAATTTAAATTTTTCAGCCTGCTTGTGTGTATATTCCCTGTCCTCATCTGCCACTGCAAAGTGACTAAAGATTCCTTCTATCTCAATGTTTTCCATCTCAGCTATCTCAGCTATAATATCTATGCTTTCCTCTGTAGGCATAAAGCCTAGTCTATTCATGCCAGTCTCAATCTTAAGATGGATCTTCCCCGTCTTATTTAAATCTCCTGCTATTTTTGAAATAATCTCTGCCTGCTCCCTTAGGTATATGGTCATGACTATATTATTCATAATAGCTTTTTCTACCAAGGGCTCTGGTGTATATCCCATTACCAGTATTTCCACATCTGGATGATATTTTCTTATATGAAGAGCTTCTGAAAGATGTGCCACACCAAAACGCTTAACCCCTTCTTCCTTTAAGGTCTTAACTATGATTTCCGCCCCATGCTGATAGGCATCTGCCTTAACTACGGCCATGATCTCAGTGTCATCCTTTAATATGCCTTTGATTTCATGATAGTTGTGAATTAGCTTGTCTAGGTCTACCTCTAGCCATGTTGGTCTTGTCATTTTTTTCATCTCTTTCACCTCTTTATAAAATTTCCTATACTTCCCTTCTCCAATTTTTAGGAACCAATAGGGCAATTATAGTAAATAGCTCCAGCCTTCCCAGTAACATTAGGAGTGATAGGTATAATTTTCCAATCAAACTATAGCCAAAAAAAGTCTGACTTGGACCTACAAAATTAAATCCTGGACCAATATTTCCCAAGGTTGCTGCTACAGAGCTTGCTGCACTTACCATATCCACTCCCTCTAGGGAAATAAGTATGGTTGAAACAACAAAAAGCATTATATATAGGGCTAAAAAGCTATTTATACTATCAACTGTCTCACTGGCTATGATTTTTTTGTTTATTTTAATAGGTATCATGGCCCTTGGATGGAAGATCTTTAGTATATTTCTTTTTATTAGTTTAAAAACTACCAATATCCTTATAATTTTCATTCCCCCACCAGTAGATCCTGCACTGGCACCAGTGAACATCAGAAGAAAGAGGATTAGCTTGCTAAAGCTAGGCCAGAGATCGAAATCCGTGGTAGAAAATCCTGTGGTAGTAATTATTGATATTACTTGAAAAAATGATTGCTTTAGGGATTCTAAAACCCCATGTATCTGAGAAAAATATAAATTTAAAGTAATGGCAAATATTGCCAGTCCAATAATTGAAAGGTAGAGTCTTAATTCTTCATTCTTTATGGCATCTCTCCATCTGCCCCTAAATATTTCATAGTATATAGAGAAATTTACCCCAGATAGGAGCATGAAAATTCCTATAACCACATATATATAAGTATTATCATACCAGCCTACACTGGCATTTTTTGTAGCAAAACCTCCTGTACCAACTGTGGCAAAGGTATAGGTAAAGCTTTCAAAGAGGGACATGCCTCCTAGCTTAAGAAAGATTACCTCCAAGAGGGTAAGACTTATGTAGGTTATATAAAGTATCTTTGCCGTATCCTTTATCTTTGGAGCTATTTTGCTGGTTACCGGTCCTGGACTTTCTGCCTTTAGGATTTGGAATCCTCCTATACCCAAGGTTGGCAGTAGGGCCAGGGTAAATACCAAGATCCCCATGCCTCCAATCCAATGAGTTAAAGACCTCCAAAACAATATGCCTAGAGGCAGGGCTTCCACATCTTCTATTACAGTTGCACCTGTGGTTGTAAAGCCTGAAACTATTTCAAAAAATGCATCTATATAGGTGGGTGTGCTCTCTGCCAAGTATAGGGGAATAGCTCCTAGGATTGATATTACAAGCCATCCCACAGCTACTATAAAAAGTCCTTCCTTGGCAGCTATTTTTCCATCACCCTTATCACTTCTTCTTAAGAATAAGCCTATGGCAGCTGTTAAGGCTATAGTAATTAAAAAGGGAATCTTATCTATGCCTCCAGTCCTAATGGCTATTAGGAGGGAAGGAGTCATAAGTAGGGATTCAATTACCAGTATACTGCCTAGTACTCTTCGAACGATTCCGTAGTTCACTTAAAAATCCTCCTTTTTGTGGCGTGAAAAACATTTTTAAGTTTGGTAAATCCTCAGTTAAGGAGAATACTACTATCCTGTCATTTTCTAAAATATGAGTATCTCCCTTTGGTATATAAACCCTTTCTCCCCTAACTATGGCTCCTATGATTATTCCCTTAGGAAGATTAAGTTCCCTTAGAGTTTTACCTATAATAGGAAGGTCCTTGCCAATCATTATTTCAGTTACCTCACCATTACCTCCTATAAGAAGAGATACAGATATTATTTTACCACCACGAATTAACTTTAATATCTCACTTGCTGTAATATATATAGGATTTAAGGCTACATCTATTTCTAGCCTATCTATTACCTGGGAGTAGTTTTTCTTGCTTATCTTTGATATTACCTTGGATACACCGGATTGCTTGGCCATAAGTCCCATAAGTAGATTTTCCTCGTCATAGCCAGTTGCTCCAACAAAGGCATCCATACTGGATAGTTTTTCCTCTTCCAGGAGATTTATATCTGTTCCGTCACCATGTATGATTAAAACATTATTTAAATTCTCACTTAATTCCTCGCATCTCTCTCTTCTTTTCTCTACCAGGGTTACTGATATACCAGACTTAGCCAAGGACTTGGCTAGGTAGAAGCCAATATTGCTTCCCCCAAATATCATTACTTTTTTTATATTCTTTTCATATATATCCTTGCTAAATCTATTATTTAAATCTATTATGTCCTGGCTTTTTCCTATTACATGTATTACATCATTAGCCTCTAGTATGGTTGATCCATCAGGTATTATTATAACTCCTGATCTGGATATGGCAGTTATTAAGAGGTCTTCAAAGCCTTCAAGCTCCATTAGCTTTTTACCAACAAAATTATTCATATTTTCAATATTAAAATCTATCATTTGAACCTTGCCCTTGGCAAATTCACCTGAATAAAAGCTATAGCTCTTAAGCAGGTACTTTTCAATTGCCTTGGCTGTAGCCAAGTCTGGGTTTACTATATAATCAATACCAAGCTTTGACTTTATGAAATCTAACTGCTCCATATACTCTGGATTTCTTATCCTAGCTATGGTCTTCATACAACCTAATTGCTTAGAAAGAGAACATATAAGAGTATTTGTCTCATCACTATCAGTAGATGCTACAAGCAAGTCATAACTTTCTATATTTAATTCCTCTAATATACTTATTTCTATTCCATTAGCCAAAACTGTTAGGACATTTAGATGTTCATTGACCCTATCTATTACCAGGGGATTGTTGTCTATCACTGTTACATCCATGTCTTCTTGGACCATAGATTCTGCTAATTTATATCCAAGTTTACCTGCACCTACAATCATAACCTTCATCACTTTCACCTCCTCTACACTATACCAAATCTAGATAAATAATAATAGCAATAAGCTCCTATTTTAGAAATTTTTTTCTAAATTTTTAAAAAAGTATTTGACATATGTTCATTATCCAGTATAATATAAGTATAGGGCATATGTTCATAACTATATGCTCATAGGAAAGGAGATGTATAAAATGGCAAGATTTGATGGAAGAGGACCTAGAGGTGAAGGGCCAATGACTGGAAGAGCTATGGGTTATTGTGCTGAGGACATGGTAGACAGACCATTTTACTGCAGGGGAATGGGAAGAGGAATGAGAAGA
>CAZGQG010000009.1:27690-60793 GCA_964527205.1 uncultured Tissierellaceae bacterium
GGACATGGTAGACAGACCATTTTACTGCAGGGGAATGGGAAGAGGAATGAGAAGATTCTCTGGACAAGGAAGAGGAATGAGAAGAGCTGGAGGAAATGGTTTTTATGGCCGTGGAATGGGTAGATACTATGTAGACGAAGCTTCATACAGGGTAGATTCAAAGGATTTACTTGAAGATGAAAAAGCTGCCTTAGAAGCAAGATTAAAGCTCATCAATTCTGAATTAGAAAATACAGAGGAATAAATCTCTGTATTTTCTATAAAAATTATAATAAGGAAGTGATTTATATTGGCAAGACCTAGAAAGCTTAGAAAAGTATGTGATCTACCTCTAATTAATCAGTTTGGTCCTATGGATGATCATGAGGATGGTATAGAAACTATATCTATGACTGTAGAGGAATATGAAACAATAAGGTTAATTGATTTAGAAGGATTAACCCAGGAAGAATGCGCGGAGATTATGAATGTAGCTAGGACCACTGTACAGAGGATCTATGCAGAAGCCAGAAAGAAATTGGCAGATTTTCTAGTAAATGCCAATATTTTAAATATTGAAGGTGGAAACTACAAACTCTGCAAGGACAGGGAAAATGAAGCTGGATGCGGAAGATGTAGGAGAAATAGAGGTCAGGGAAGAAACAGAAATTTTGGGAGGGACTAAAATGATAGTTGGAATACCAGTAAATAAGGATAGTTTAGATGGGAATGTAAGTAGTCATTTCGGACGTACAGAGTATTTTCTTATATGGAACACTGAAAATGAAGAATCTAAGTTTATATACAATGAAGCAATCAATGCCCAGGGAGGAGCAGGTATAAAGGCTGCACAAATCCTAGTAGACAATAAGGTAGATGCAATAATATCTCCTAGGCTTGGTCAAAACGCCTTTGAAGTCATAGATGGAGCATCCATAGCTATCTATGAATCCAAGGGAAATTCTATAGAAGAAAATATTACAGCCTTAAAAGAAGATAAGCTATCTCCCTTAAATGAAATCCATGAGGGTTTCCATGGACATGGGGGAAAGTAAGATGAGGATAGCTGTATTAAGTGGAAAGGGTGGTACGGGAAAGACACTTCTCTCTGTTAATTTAGCTGCTGTAGCTGGAGAGGCTAATTATCTTGACTGTGATGTGGAAGAACCTAATGGCCACTTATTTTTCAAACCAGAAAATGTAGAAAGATCTACTATAACTATGGAGGTTCCTCTAGTAGATCAGGAAAAATGTATAGGATGCAAGAGATGTGTTGAGTTTTGTAAATTCAATGCCCTAGCCTATACCAATAAATTAATAGTCTTTGAGGATATCTGCCATTCCTGCGGGGGATGCATTTTGCTTTGTCCAGAAGATGCCTTAACAGAAAAAGATAAGCTAATTGGACATATAGAAAGGGGCAAAAGTGGTGATGTAAATGTGTTTTCTGGAATTCTTAAACCAGGAGAGCCAGCAGGTACCCCTATAATAGAGGGACTCCTAAAGAAAGTTGAAGATACGGATCTCACTACCATAATAGACTGTCCACCGGGCAGTGCTTGTATTGTTATGGATAGTATTAAAGATGCAGATTACTGTGTTTTAGTTGCTGAGCCAACCCTATTTGGATCTCACAATTTAAACATGGTTTATGAACTTGTAAAACTTTTCAATAAACCTTTCGGGGTTGTACTTAATAAGGTGGTTGAAGGAGAGAATCCTTCCAAGGATTTTTGTATAGAAAATTCTATACAAATACTGGAAGAAATCCCCTATGATAATCATCTGGGAAGCTTAAATTCAAATTCATTTATAGTAGCTAGAGAGGAAGATAAGTATAGGGAAATCTTCTCTAATCTACTGGATACTATAGCTAAGGAGGTAGAAAAATGAAGCAATTATTAATCCTTAGTGGAAAAGGTGGAACAGGAAAGACTACAATTGCCAGTGCCTTTATTAAACTGGCCCAGGCTAAGAGATTCGCAGATTGTGATGTGGATGCTCCCAATCTTCACCTGGTTATGGATCAATCTATAGAAGCTGATTTAAAGGATTTTTATGGCCTGGATAAGGCTAAGATCAACCAGGACAAGTGTATAGGCTGTGGCCTTTGCATGGAGCATTGCAATTTTGATTCAATAATATATAATGAAAGTAAGGATGAATACAGTGTAGATTATTATGCCTGTGAAGGATGTTCAGTTTGTCAACTTGTTTGTCCTTCAGATGCAGTGGATATGAATCCAGCTATTGTAGGGGACTTAAAACTATACCTAAGTGATTCCGTATTTTCTACAGCTCAGCTTAGGATGGGCAGCGGAAACTCTGGCCTTCTAGTAACTGATGTTAAAAGAAGAATGCAACTAGGAGACATCCAAACTGATATAGCTATTATAGACGGTTCTCCTGGTATAGGATGTCCTGTTATAGCATCCATATCCGGTGTAGACATGGTTTTAGCAGTTGCAGAGCCCTCTGTTTCTGGTATAAGTGACCTGAGAAGGGTAGTCACTATGGCGGAGCATTTTAATACACCAGTGGCTGTTTGTGTAAATAAATATGACATAAATCTTAAAAACACCCAGGCCATTGAAGATTTATCCAAGGAACTTGGCCTAAGCTTTGTAGGTAAGATTCCCTACGACAAAGAGGCTATAAGGGCTGTAAATAATGGAATCACAATTGTAGACATAGATTGCGTCTCAGGAGAAAGCACAAAAAAAATCTATGCCAAGACAGTTGAATTACTAAATTCTTAAAGGAGATAGATTATATGAGTGAAAATTGCAATGAAGCTTGTTCAGAATGTAGCCAAGACTGTGATTCAAGAACAGAGGAATTTGACTTTAGTGAAAAACCTCATGAAAAGAGCAATATAAAGAAGATAATAGGAGTAGTAAGTGGAAAGGGTGGAGTAGGTAAGTCCCTGGTAACTTCCATGCTTGCTGTTGAAATGAATAGACGTGGATACAAGTCAGCTGTACTAGATGCAGATATAACAGGCCCATCTATACCAAAGAGCTTTGGAATAAAGGGCAAGGCTACTAGCACAAAGTCTGGTATCATTCCTATAAAAAGTGAAACAGGCATAGACATTATGTCAGTTAATCTGCTTTTAGAAAATGATACTGATCCAGTGGTTTGGAGAGGTCCTGTTATTGCAGGGGCTGTCAAACAATTTTATACAGATGTAATATGGAAAGATGTAGACTATATGTTTGTAGATATGCCTCCAGGAACTGGAGACGTTCCACTTACAGTGTTTCAATCCCTTCCTATAGATGGTGTAATAATAGTTACTTCACCACAGGAACTGGTTTCCATGATAGTCACCAAGGCTGTTAAGATGGCTCAGATGATGGATATACCTATCCTAGGCATTGTTGAGAATATGTCCTACTTTAAGTGTCCTGACTGTGATGAAAAACACTATATCTTTGGAAAGAGTGATATAGAAGCATTGGCTAAGGAACATGGAATAGATGTTATTGATAAGATGCCTGTAGACCCAGACATATCCAAGGCCTGTGATCAAGGAAAGATTGAATTTATCAATAGGGTTTTATTGGCTAATATAGGAGACAAGCTGGAAAATATGAATAGAGGAGAATGAATATGAAAATTGCCGTAGCTAGTGATAAAAAACAAGTAACTGGACATTTTGGACATTGCGAAACTTTTGAAATTTATGACACAGAGGCTGGAAAGATAGTAAAGGAAACTTCCCTTCCAAATCCTGGACACAAGCCTGGTTTTCTGCCAAATTACTTGAATGAACAGGGTGTAAACACTATAATATCTGGAGGTATGGGAGAAGCCGCTGTTAATATCTTTAATGAACACAACATTGAAGTAATAATAGGAGCAGAGGGAGATTCTAAGGAAGCCGCTCAAGCTTATTTAAAGGGAGACTTAGAATCAACTGGCTCAGTATGTCATGACCACGATCATTAAAATTAAATAATTCTACAAAAAAAGAAGGCCTAGGCCTTCTTTTTATTTGCTTACTAGTATATTTGGTAGGGTGTAATAGCTGGTAAGTCCTGATATTATACTTTCCTTACCAACTCTTGTGTACATGCCTGCTAATTTTTCATTGTAGAGAAAAAGTCCTAGTATAGATCCAAACTCTTCTATACTTAAATCCCCCTCATTAAATACCACATGCTCCCTTTTAAAGGGAACGAAGAACTCTTGGTAGATATAGTCCTTATTGAAAGAATCCCTAAGTCTTTTAGCCCACTCTTCCTGGGACATATCCCTTCCTGCATAAACTCCTCTAGATGCATTTAAATCCAGGGGTTTCATAATATATCTGTCCTTGTAATTTAAAACCCTATCATAGGTTTTCTGATCTCCTGTAAAGAGTCCAGTATAGGGTATGTGTTTTTCTACAAAATTTCTTTCCTCTTCAGATAGGAACTCCAAGGTATCCTTATCGTGTAGGATTTTAAATATAATCTTATTATGCATTATTTGAGATTTTATAGATCCTACAGAACAAAAGGCCTTGTTCCTATATGCCTCTATAAAGTCAGGTATCTCATCCCACTTGTCCAGTAATTCAAAAGTAACTATCCTTCTATAGACAAGATCTATTTTAAAGTCTCCATTATAGAGTCCACCATTTTTATATTCTAGATTTCTAGGATCTTCTATTATTATATTGTATCCCTTATCTTCAAAGGCCTTTTTAAAGACTTTAAACTCCTCTGAAGTACCGCTTTCAATAAAATCCACTATGGCAATATTAGGTTTTTCCTCGGTTTTCTCTTCCCAAGTATTATAAATTTGAATAATATCTTCTACCCACTTATCTATAAGCTCTAGATTTTCCAGCCTATATTCTTCTCCCAAGCTTTTCATAGCCTTGGACTCTAGGAGTATTCTTCCCAGGGTATTGTCTTCATTCATGGCTGAGGATCCATCTGTATTAAGCTCACAAAACTTAAAGTTGTCCTTATCTTGGTAAAATAAGTCAAATCTTCCAATAGGTATATTTACATCGTATCCATGATCTATTAATATCAATTCCTCTAGTTTTTTAGGATACTGAAACTTTTCCCTAAACTTACTGGATTCAAGGTACTTTTCCGTTACCTTGTCTCCTATGGAGATAAGAGTATCTCCTATATACTTGAAATTTTCTATATCTTCTTCTGTAAAGAACATTGGATGATATAGGAAGGGTACTGGCTCTCCCTTATATATTGCAGTTGAGTTTTTTACTCTTTCTTTCATCTCTTCATAGTCTTTCTCATAAAGCTTAGGATCTTTTTGGATTAATTCTATATACTCCTTATTTATTTCTTTCCAATTCATCTAGCCTTCACCTCTTTCTTTAACAATACACCACTCCAAAGCCTTTTTCTTACCTAGATCTAGGGCTTTTTTTGTTCTTTCATAGGGGTTTTCATGTTTTTCTATCATTTCTTCTAGGGGATGGAGATACTTTATTTCATCTTCTTCCAAACCTGTCTTAGCAAGTTCTATCATCCATCTAGCAATATCTAGGATCTTCATTCCCTTAAGCTTTACATCTAGTCCATTTTCAATTATTTCAGCCTTGCTCTTATTTAAGTCTTCTATGCTTATATCCTTAAACTCATTGTAGGCCTTGTCTAGATTCTCATCATTATAAAATACTCCCTTTATTGTAGCAACAGCTCCCAGGGCTAGGTCATAAGGTACTGAGTCCATTTGCCTTATTTCAATAAAGGCCTTGGTCCTCACATCTGGGAAGAACATGGTTAGGAAGTGTTCCAGTTCTTTTTCACTATAATCCTCTGGATCAAATAATTCCCTTACCTTCTTTTCCCCAGTGGCTATATCCTCCCCATCCTTTATCATAAATATGGGAGGTCTATTTAGTATATATTTTGCATATTCTTCATATCCAAAATCATCTTCCAAGGCTCCTTCCACAGTTCCAGATCTATTCACATCACAATTGTTCCAGATATTGGTCCTTAGATTGTGATAAGGCCATTCCTCTCCTTCAAAGTAAAAAGCATTGTCAAATAATCCATATAAGACTGGTGACAAGGCATTGGCAAGTCTAAATTTCTTTCTATAATCCTCTTCAGATTTATAATCTATGGATATTTGAAGAGCTGCAGTTCCCTTCATCATATTATGAGCATTCCTACCCTTGTCTTTAAAGTAATCGAACATTAAATTATACCTTTCCTTAGGTAAAAGGGTAATTTCATCAATCTTTGTAACAGGGTGGTAGCCCACTGTTAAGAGGCCCTGGTTTTTCTTTTTTAAGATTGGATTTATCTCACTTATAAATTCTTCATATTCTCTTTCTATGGTTGCTATGCTTATATTTGCATCTATACTTAGTTCTAATTGACTTCCTGGCTCCAGACTTATGGTCTTTTTATCCTTAACAAGGCCAAGTATGTATTCACCCTCATAGCTGGCTTCCCATCCAATTTCTGTAAGCTCCCTTAGGCTTTCTTCAACCCCATTTTCTCCATAATAAGAAATTGTCCTGAATGTATCCAGGTCAATTACATAATGTTCAAATTCTATTCCTATTTTAAAGTCCTCCTCTTCCTTTTCATGACTTTTAAAATATTTTGTGATTTCCTCTACTTGTCTTGTATATTTCAATTCATTCTCTCCTTAAGACTCATATTTCTTGGTTCCCTACATTTTTACCCATATATAGCACTTTTAATTATTTATCCCTCTATATTGGATAAATAATTTTAGAGCTGGCAAGATGAGCTCTGGAATTTCAGGAAGACTTTCCCCTCCCCAGGTCAGATTCTAAACTATATCTATCATGTCCCTAACAGATTCAAATGTGTAGTCTGCCCTAATCTGGCTATTTTTGTAATCCTCTTCCTTGCTTTCCCCAGAATATACCAGGGCTGTAGCTATACCTGCTTTTTTTCCCATTAGTATATCTGTATATAATCTATCTCCAACCATGAGTATATCTTCCTTGTCCAGGGAGTATTTGGACATTATACTTTCCACAATCTCCCTATTAGGCTTGCCTATGACCTTAGGCTTCTTTCCTGTGGATGCATGGATTAGAGCAGCCATGGCTCCCGCATCTGGCATGAATTTACCATCAGGCAGGGGGCAATTAAGATCCGGATGAGTGGCTATATAGTCTACTCCCTCAGCTATGTACTCACAGGCTCCCCATATTTTTTCATAGGTCAAAGTTGTGTCAAATCCCAGCACAACATAGTCTATTTCTCTTTGTCTTCTCTTTTCAAGAATAAAACCCTCTCTTTCAAACTCCTCTTCTAGGGCCTGGGTTCCCAAGAGATATATCCTGGCAGCTTTTTTCTCCTTCTTTAAATACCTAGTAGTAGCTTCTCCAGAGGTAAATATTTCCTCAGGATCGGCTTCAATACCTAGCCCCCTAAGTTTTTCCACATATATATTCTTATTCTTTGATGAATTATTTGTAAGGAAGATGTATCTCTTTCCTGCTCCTTTTATGGCCCTTAAAAATTCCTTGGCGCCAGGGATTAATTTATCTCCTAAATATATGGTTCCGTCCATATCTAGGAGATATACCCTCTTCTTCTTTAAATTATTCAAACTTTTTCTCTCCTTATAAAATCTTATCTTATTTTTTACACTTTAATCCATTAAAATATTACCAGTTAGGATTTTCTTTGTCAATAAATAAGAATTAGGAAGAGCTTAGCTATTAATATAGGACTTGTCCCTATATTATTTGCCCAGTAATTTTTTAAATGCTATAATTAGGTTAATTATGAAAAGGGGGAGTATATATGAAATTAAATTACAAAAGGACTTTTTTTATTGGACTTGCCTTTATGTCCATATCTGCCTTTTGGCAAATGTATGACAATATTATACCTTTAATCTTACAAAACACCTTTAATGTAGGTGAGACCTTAACAGGTGCTATTATGGCTGCAGATAATCTCTTAGCCTTATTCTTATTACCTATATTTGGAAGCCTATCAGATAGGACTGATACAAGATTTGGCAAGCGTACTCCCTTTATTGTAGGGGGAACCATTGCAGCAGTGAGTTTCATGCTACTTATACCCTATGCAAATAAGATAGTAAATTTCCCGCTATTTTTTATATCCCTGGCTGTAGTTCTAATAGCAATGGGAACTTATCGTTCTCCTGCTGTTGCCCTAATGCCAGATCTAACACCAAAGCCACTTAGAAGTAAGGCCAATGCAGTTATAAATTTAATGGGTGCAGTGGGAGGAATATTTACCCTTATAGTTATCAAGTTTCTTCTACCAAAGGGAGAGAATCCTAGTTATTTTCCTGTATTCATAGCAGTTGCATCCTTGATGATCATTGCTGTAGTAGTTTTACTCTCAACTATAAAAGAAAAGAAACTTTCTCAGGAAGTATTAGCCTTAGATGGAGAACTTCCAGAGGAGGATCAACCTAAGGATACTAAGAAAAAACAAGAAATGCCTAAGGATGTAAAAAGAAGTTTAGGCTTTCTCTTTGCATCTATTTTCCTATGGTTTACTGCCTACAACGCAGTTACAACAGCTTTTTCAAGATATGCAACCAGGGTATGGGGAGCCCAGGGTGGAGACTTTGCTAGTTTCCTAATCGTAGCCATGGCAGCGGCCATTGTAGCTTTTATTCCCATAGGTTTTATAGCCAGCCATGTTGGTAGAAAGAAGACAATTATGGTGGGTATCTTGATGATGTCTACATCATATTTTATTGGATTTTTATTTGTGGAATATTCTCCTCTTATAAATTTAGTCTTTGTCCTTACAGGATTTGGTTGGGCAGCTATAAATGTAAACTCCTACCCAATGGTAGTTGAGATGGCCAGCAGCGCAGATACTGGAAAATATACAGGCCTATACTATATATTCTCTATGACAGCTCAGATCTTTACACCTATCCTGTCTGGGGCTCTTCTACAATATGTAAGTTATAGAACCCTGTTTCCTTACGCTCTAGTATTTTCTTTAGCATCCTTTGTCACTATGTCCTTTGTAAAGCATGGTGATTCTAGGCCAACTAAGAAAAAAGATATTCTAGAAAATTTTGATGTGGAAGATTAATTTTGAAAGAAGGGAAAGATAAATGTTCATATATATATTATTGCTAGTAGTATTAATCCTAGTACTTTACCTTATAGCTATTATGCCAAAAATAACTAATACTCATGATTTTTCAAGCTTTATGGGCCGTCACTATGCCCATAGAGGCTTTCATGGAGATAAGGATATATCTCCTGAAAATTCCATGGCAGCTATTGGATTAGCTGTAGATAGGGATTATGGAATTGAATTTGATATTCAGCTGACTAAGGATAATATTCCTGTAGTCTTTCATGATGATAGTTTAAAAAGAGTTTGTGGTATTGATAGAAATATAAATGAATACGACTATGAGCAATTAAAAAGCTTTACCCTTTACGATTCCAAGGAGAGAATACCCCATCTAGAGGATGTTTTAGATCTGGTGGATGGCAAGGTTCCCCTAATCGTGGAGCTTAAGGGTGAGAGCTCAGATACTAGTATTGCCCCTATTGTAGCTCCTTATCTGGATGATTATAGGGGAGAATATTGCATTGAATCTTTTAATCCCCTTCTAGTGCATTGGTATAAGAAAAACAGACCTGATGTTATAAGAGGTCAACTTATCACCAGAATGGATAAAAAGGGTAAGGCTTTAAAGATAAAGATCCGTGATTTTATTTTAGAAAATCTAATGCTTAATTTTATGACCAAGCCTGATTTTATAGCCTACAATCACCGGGACCCTGATTCACTTTCCTTTATTCTTTGTAGAGACCTGTACAAGAGCTTTACTATAGCCTATACTATCCAGTCTAATAAGGCCCTAGAAGCTAATTTAGATAGGTTTGATTTATTTATATTCGATGAATTCACACCTAAAGTATAAAAAATAGATTAAAAAGGATCTCCCATAATTAAGGGAGATCCTTTATTTTTTAATATTAATCTCTTAATGAAATATTATCCTTGTTTTATCTTAGCCTGGGCTGAAGATAATCTTGCTATTGGAACCCTAAATGGTGAACAGGATACATAGTCAAGTCCTATTTCATAGCAGTACTCCACTGAACTAGGCTCTCCTCCATGCTCTCCACATATTCCTAGCTCTACCTTAGGATTTGTAGACCTTCCACCTTCAATGGCCAACTCCATTAGTTTTCCAACACCTTTTCTATCTATGGCTTGGAATGGGTCCATTTCAAATATATCCTTATTTACATATTCATCTAAGAACTTCCCTGCGTCGTCTCTTGAGAATCCATAGCCCATTTGTGTAAGGTCATTGGTTCCAAAGCTAAAGAACTCTACCTCTTCTGCTATTTCATCTGCTATTAAACATGCTCTTGGTATTTCTATCATTGTTCCTATTTGATAATTAACCTTGTTGTTTCTCTCTTGGAAGACCATTTCTATTTCTTCTAATATATCTTTTTTAACATAATTAAGTTCATCTACATGTCCAACAAGTGGGATCATTATCTCTGGGGTAATGCCCTCATATCCCTTTTCCTTTATATCAAGGGCAGCTTCTATTATTGCCCTGGTCTGCATCCTGTATATTTCTGGGAAGGTTACAGCAAGTCTACATCCCCTATGTCCCAGCATTGGATTTATTTCCTGTAGGGATTCTATCCTGTCCTCTAGATTATCAAAATCTATTTCCATAAATTTAGCTAGACTTTTTATATCTTCTTTCTTTGTAGGCAGGAATTCATGTAGTGGTGGATCTAAAAGTCTAATTGTAACTGGAAGTTCTCCCATTACTTCAAATAATTCATAGAAATCCTGTCTTTGGAATGGAAGCAGTACATCTAGTGCCTTCTTTCTTTCCTCTAGACTGTTTGAAAGTATCATCTTTCTTACTGATGGAATCCTGTCTTCCTCAAAGAACATGTGCTCAGTTCTACAAAGACCTATTCCTTCAGCTCCAAACTCAAGGGATTGTTTTGCATCCTTAGGACTATCAGCATTGGCCCTTACTCCCATGGTTCTTACCTCATCAACCCACTCCATAAACTCTCCAAAATTACCACTTAGGCTTGGCTGTACCTTGTCTATTTCACCACGGTATACTAAACCTGTACTACCATCTAGGGATATATAATCTCCCTCATTAAGAACTATGTCCTTTACTCTTATCTCTTTCCTCTCTTCATTTACTCTGATCTCACTACATCCAGCTACACAGCACTTACCCATACCTCTGGCAACTACTGCTGCGTGGGATGTCATACCTCCACGGGAAGTAAGTATTCCTTCTGAGGAAACCATTCCCTCTATATCTTCTGGAGATGTTTCCTGTCTTACTAGGATACATTTTTCTCCCCTTGCCTTTGCAGCTACTACATCTGCTGCATTAAAGTAAACCTTACCAGATGCTGCTCCTGGTGAAGCTGCAAGTCCTCTTGCAAGTACATCTCCCTTTCCTAGGGATTCCTCTTCAAAGGTAGGATGTAGAAGTTGATTTAAGGAATCTGGCTCTATTCTAAGAATTGCCTCTTCCTTATCTATAACTCCATCATTAACTAGGTCAACTGCTATGGTTATAGCTGCCTGGGCAGTCCTCTTTCCACCTCTAGTTTGAAGTATATAGAGCTTTTTGTTTTCAATGGTAAATTCTATATCCTGCATATCCTTATAGTGTTCTTCTAATTTTTTTGTTATATCTACAAATTCATTGTAAACCTCTGGCATAATATCTTCTAAGTGGGATATTTCTTCTGGAGTTCTAATGCCTGCTACAACATCCTCACCCTGAGCATTCATTAGGTACTCTCCAAATAGCTTGTTTTCTCCAGTGGCTGGATTCCTAGTAAAGGCAACTCCTGTACCAGACTCATCTCCCATATTTCCAAATACCATGGACTGAACATTTACCGCAGTTCCCAGATCATGGGCTATACCATTTAATCTCCTATAAATTCTAGCCCTAGGATTGTTCCAAGACTTGAAAACTGCCTCTATTGCCAGTTCAAGTTGAACGATTGGATCTTGGGGAAATTCAGTATCCATTTCTTCTAAGTATATTTCCTTATATTTATCCACTAAGATCTTTAAATCCTCAGCACTTAAATCCGTATCTAATTCTGTTCCCTTATCCTTTTTCATTGCCTCTAGAACGCTGTCAAATCTTACCTTTGGAATTTCCATTGCAACATCAGAGAACATCTGAATAAATCTTCTATAACTATCATAGGCAAATCTTTCATTGCCAGTTGACTTTGCAAGTCCCTTTACAGATATATCATTTAAGCCTAGATTAAGTACAGTATCCATCATTCCTGGCATGGAAGCTACTGCACCGGAACGTATGGAAACTAGGAGTGGATTTTCTTCATCGGAAAAAGACTTATCTAAATTCTTCTCCAACTCCTCCAAATGTATCTTTATTTCATCATGAAGTTCCTTCCACATTTTTTCATCTTCTTCATAAAACCTATTGCATGCCTCTGTAGTTATAATAAATCCTGGAGGGACTGGTAGACCAAGATTAGTCATTTCAGCTAGGTTTGCACCCTTACCTCCTAAAAGACCTTTCATCTCCTTTTTACCCTCATTAAAACTGTAAACATATTTATTCAAATTAAATTCTCCTCTCCCTATAATATTAAAATTCTATTCCATTTTTACTTAACAATGAAATTACTATATCTGCGGTTTCTTCAATTGCCTTATTTGACACATCAATAATAGGACATCCTATTCTCCTCATAAGCTGATCTGCATATTCAAGCTCATCAAGTATCCTAGACAAGCTAGAGTAGCTTGAGTTTTGTGGAAGTCCCAGGGATTTAAGTCTTACTTCTCTTATTTCATTTAATTTTTCTGGTGAGTTTGTCAAACCAATTATTCTCTTAGCTGGTATTTGAAAAATCTCATCAGGGGGTTTAGATTCTAAAACCAGAGGTAAATTTGCTACCTTTATATTTTTATTAGCCAAGTACATTGAAAGGGGAGTCTTAGAAGTTCTAGATACTCCTAGGAGTACTATATCTGCATCTAAAAACCCTCTTGGATCCTTGCCGTCATCATACTTTACTGCAAATTCAATGGCAGCTACCCTGCTAAAATAAGCCTCATCTAATTCCCTTAGGGTACCAGATTTTCTAATAGGTTGGTTGTTTAGTTTTTCACTTAAGGCCTCTATTAATGGACTCATTAGATCTATAGCCATGATTTCGCACATTTCAGTAAAGTTTTTTATAAAGGTTACTAAATCTTCATTCACCATGGTATATACAACAAGTACATTTTCTTCACCCACTGCCTGTCTCAATATCCTTTCAAGTTTATCCCTGTCTTCTATCTGGGAATACTTCTTTATATTGTAGTTATCTGTTTGGAATTGAGCCATTGCAGCCTTGGTTACCACCTCAGCTGTTTCACCTAAAGAATCTGATATAATGTATACTTTTAATTCCTCCAAAGCATCACCTCTTTTTTCAATGTGTTATACTATATCTTATTTATGCATATATAGTATAACACATTGATTTTCTTGTCAATATGATTTTAAGAATTAAATTCTCTCTCTTGAATAAGATTTTTTATAATGGGTAAAATATATAATAGGGTATAAATATTATTCTATGGAGGGATACAATGAAGGGTAAAGTTACTATTAAATATTGTACTTCTTGAGGTTACGTAGGCAGGGCTGTAGGCCTTGCAAGAAAGATTTTAAATGAGTTTAAAAATGAAATAAAAGAAGTTTCATTGATGCCAGGAATGGGCGGAGTTTACGAGATTAGTTTTGAAGACAAGCTTATACATTCAAAAAAAGAGACTGGTGAATATCCAGAAAATGATGATATTATAAGTGCTCTAAGGGAAATGATCTAAAGATTTAAACTCAGAAAGAGCAAGATAGGGAAGGATTTCCCTATCTTGCTCTTTTATTTCTTTTTTTGTTTATTGTTTTATTTTATATTTATTCCTCTATAAGGAGTTCCAGGATTTGAACTGCATTGGTAGCAGCTCCCTTTCTTATATTATCTGCCACCACCCATAGGTTGAGGCCATTATCAAGACTAAAATCTCTTCTTATCCTTCCTACATAAACCTCATCCTTGCCCTTTATATCTATTGGTAGAGGATATATGTTATTCTCTGGCTCATCCATTACCACTACTCCCTGGGTATCCTCAAGGGTCTTTCTAATCTCTTCTATTTCAAAGGCCTCTTCAAATTCTAAATTAATAGATATTGCATGAGAATACTCTACAGGTACTCTTACCGCTGTGGCAGTTATCCCTATCTTGTCATCAGCTAGTATCTTTTTTGTTTCATGGATCATTTTCATTTCTTCCTTTGTATAGCCATTTTCCTCAAATAAATCTATATGAGGTATAAGGTTTCCAGCTATCCTATGAGGATAAAAGTTCTGTGTAGCATTTCTAAGATCATCTAGGGCCTCAATTCCAGATCCAGAAACAGATTGATAGGTTGAATAGACTATTCTCTTAATATTGTACTTAGAATGTAGGTCCCTTAGGGGAACTACTGCCTGGGTGGTTGAGCAATTAGGATTTGCAATTATACCCCTATGCCATTTAATATCCTCAGGATTTACCTCTGGTACTACTAGAGGTACATGCTCATCCATTCTAAAGACACTGCTATTATCTATTACCACTGCTCCAGCCCCTACAGCTACATCTGCATAGGCCTCACTTATAGCTCCTCCCGCTGCAAAAAATGCATAATCTACATCTGTAAAGGAGTTCTTCTTTAATTCTTCTACCTTATAGTCCTCACCCTTAAAGTGTATAATTTGCCCTGCTGATCTTTTTGATGCTAGAAACTTTATATCTTTAAAGGCTATATTTCTTTCCTCTAATAATTCTATTATAGTGCTACCTACGATTCCTGTAGCACCAACTACTGCTAAATTAAATGCTTTCACCTTATCTACCTCCACAATTTAATATTTATTTCTTAAATCTTATCTAAACTATTAAGTTCTTACCCATTTATTTCAACTATTGACATTTCTAGGAATATAAAGTCAAGATTTCCTGGCTTCTCCCTTCCAGCCAAGCTCTTTACTCTTTATTTTTCTAGTCATTAATCCCCTAATAAGATATAATACTAGTACTTGAATATATGTTCTATTCCCCTTATACTATAAGGAGAACATGCATTCATGACAACTAGGAGGAATTTTTATGACAGGAAAAACACATCTGGCAATAGGTATAGCTGCAGCCCTTACCATTACTCAGGGTCAACCCCTAAACAATCAGATAATAATGGTAGCTACAACTGCAATAAGCTCCCTATTTCCTGATTTAGACCATCCTAAGTCCAAATTAAACCAAAGGATTTTAATCTTTAATAATAAATTTTTTAAGACCTTCTTCTATCTACTAGTGGCCGGTCTCTTTATCTATGCCTATATGCATTTTGATATAAAGCTCTTTATATTTCTAGGAATGGCATCGGCCCTAGTTGGGATTTCCCTACATAGGGGCTTTACCCATAGTCTTTTAGGACTTTTTTCCTATTCCTTTTTAATAAGGTTTATAGCCCTAGAATACAATATAGATTATATCTACCAGGGCTTTGTCTTAGGATACGGGCTCCATCTCTTGGCGGATTTTTTTACATCCCAGGGAATAAAACTATTTTATCCTATAAAGAAAAACATTTCTTCACCTATAGTAATAAAGACAAATAATAGCGCTGAAAAATTGCTCTTTATTGTTCTAAGCCTTTATTCCATGATCCTGCTTCTCAATAATTTAAGGCTCTAGGGAGTCTTTTAAGAGATCTTACCACCAGTCTCTACTATGTCCTCATCATTGCCTAAAGCAGCTTCTATAGCGTGCTCTATAGCCTTTGTAATGTCCTCTAGGGACATGGAAGGGCTATTTGTTTTTTCTAGTACCTGGTCTGGAATAAAGGGCACATGGATAAAGCCACCTCTTATATGAGGGTAATCTTTTTCTATCATATATAAGAGCCCATACATTAAATGATTGCATACAAAGGTCCCTGCTGTGTTGGATACTGAGGCAGGTATGCCCTGATCCCTTATATTTTTCACCATGGCCTTTATTGGCAGTTTTGTAAAATATGCATTTTCTCCATCTTCAAATATTTTCTCATCTATAGGCTGATTGCCTTCATTGTCCTCTATTCTAGCATCATCAAGATTAATAGCAAGTCTTTCAATAGATATATCATATCTGCCTCCTGCCTGACCTAGGCATAGGACTATGTCTGGTTTTTCTTTCTCTATGGCCTCTTTTAAGACCTGGATAGACCTATGAAAAACCGTAGGCACTTCCAGCTTGCTAATCCTAGCTCCTGGGATCCTGTCCTTTAACTTTTCCATAGCCAGGAAGGCTGGGTTAATCGCTTCTCTCCCAAAGGGATCAAAGCCCGTTACTAATACTTTCATCATCTAATTCCCCTTTCTGTAAGTTTTATTAAATCAATTCTATCACATTTAATAAATTTATTTCTACCCATACAAACAGCTTATATTATTCAAGTCTGGGAGCTGCTTATAAATAACTCTAATACTATATTACAGAAAAATATTCCTGTCATCCTGGAAGTAAGAAGTATTCCTGTCATCTTATCTATTGTTTGATAAAATATAAAAGTGGTATATATATTATTAGACTTTATATAAGGAGGAGGAGTTTTTTGAATACAACTATTGAAAATCAACTTAGACATAGGACCATTAGACAATTTAAGGATAAGGAGATCTCTAAGGATACCTTAGACACCCTATTACAAGTTGCAAATAGGACTGCATCCAGTGTAGCCATGCAGCACTACAGTATAATAAGGGTTACAGACCCTGAGAAAAGGGCAGCCATAGCCAAGGTATGTAAGCAGGATTATGTAAAGGATACACCGGAATTTCTTTTGTTTGTAGTAGATGCCTATAGAAATGCTCAGATTTCCCAGGAAATGGGAGAGGACCTTGCTGCCAAAGGAGATATGGATAGGTTCTTCCAGGGATGGACAGACGGAAGCCTGGCAGCTCAAAATATGTATGTGGCCATAGAGTCCCTAGACATGGGAGCCGTTTATTTTGGCAGTGTTTTAAATGATCCTGCTGAAATAATAAAAATCCTAGATCTTCCAGAACTAACCTTTCCTATAGTAGGCCTAGGTTTTGGCTATCCAGACCAGGATCCTGCCCTAAAGCCTAGAATGGACTTGTCTCTTAAGGTCTTTGAAAACAAATATGAGATTCAAGAAGACTACTTAGGGTCTATAGAAGACTATGACAAGGAAATGCAAACTTACTATGATCTAAGAGATACAAGTAAACCTCTTGATTCTTTTAGCAAGCAGGTAGTAGGAAATCTAAAGAACCCTATGGAAAAAAGAACTAAGATAATGAATGTAATAAGAGACCAGGGCTTTGATTTTAAATTAGACTAAATTAGAAAAAGCTCTTGAGAGAGTGATACCCCTCAAGAGCTTTTATTTTTATTCCATTCTTTCCCATTTCATTTCCTTACCATCCCCATCATACTTCTTTCTCTTGGCACTTATCTCATCTATAGGAACCCTATAAACATTGGTCCTACCCAGGCCAGCATTAATAGCCACTTCAAAGTATTCCATCTTGCTAGGAGTATATTTTTCACAGATCATCCTCATGGCCTTAATCTTTTCGTCCCTATCTTCTATTAGCTCTGCCTTTCCCCTTACCAGGGTAGATTCAAACTCTGTGGTAAAGACACTGCTAATAAAAGTCACCGCCTTGGAACTATCCCTTGCCATCTCATCAAGCTCATCCTTGGTAAAATTCTCAGGAATTTTAACTTCCCCTACAAAGGCAATGCTAAGGTTCGGATTTGCCTTAAGGGTTTCTACCTTTCTTCCTCCCTTGGCAGAATGAAAATATAGGTTCTCCCCATCCCTTACTATGGAAAGAGGTATACCATAAGGCTCTTCTCCATCTATCATGGATGCAATACCATATCTAGCCTTATCAATTATTCCTAAACCATATTCCCTAGACATGCTTCTGTCTTTTCTTCTCATATTTAAACCTCCTATAAGCTAATCTTAATATCTCTTCTCTACTTAAATAAATTATACTATAAGGCCCTGTCTATTTCCATCCTTTCAAGCTCCTAGGCTCTTTCTTTATCCAATATACCCTCTAATGTGTTAAATCCCAGTAAATGGGTATAGTATGTTTAAGGCAGCAAAATGATAGATTATATAATTTATATGGTTAATTTACGAAGGGGGATATAAAATGGCAACTCAAGATTTAAAGAGAAGAGAACACGAAGCAGTTAGAAACAAGGTAGGTTTCTTTGACTTTGCCCACGATATACTAGAAGTTACAGGCAAGGATTCGAGAGATTTTTTAGATTATATGTGTGTAAACGTAATAAGTGAAATGGAGCCAATGTCAGCTTCCTATACTACAATCCTAGATAAGGATGCTAATGCTCTTGATGACGTAATAGTATTTTATCATGGAGATGACAGGTATTGGGTTACTACACTGTTTTTAGATCAACTTAAGCCTTGGTTTGAAAAGCATGTGGAAGATAGGGATGTAGAATTTAAGGATATCACAAAAGAAACTGCCCTATATTCTGTACAGGGACCTAATTCAAAGGCTACCCTAAATGATCTACTAAAGGACAATGTAGATGATCTAGGATACTTTGAATTTAAAAACACTAAACTGGATGATATAGATATTATGGTATCTAGAACAGGATTTACAGGAGAATTAGGCTATGAGCTTTATTTCCATCCAAAATATACAGACAAGATTATAGAAGGATTAAAGGAAAAGGGTAAGGCCTATGATATTATGGAGATCACTACAGATGTAACACTTACAAGTTTACCAACAGAAAAAGGTTATATCACAGTAGATGACTTCGAAGGTGCCAATCCTATAGAACTTGATCTTGAATGGTCAGTAGATTGTGAAAAGGACTTTATTGGAAAAGACAAGCTATGTGTTCTAAAGGAAGAAGGACCAGAGAGAAAGCTAGTAGGTTTCTCTATAGAAGGCAAGGAAGATGATATAGAATTAGGCAACAAGGTTTTATTTGAAGGAGAAGAAATAGGTGAGGTAACTAGTTTCACCTATGGTTATACAGTTGAAAAGTATATTGGATATGTACTAATTGATAGCAAATATGCTGACGATGGTACTAAGATAAAGATAGACAATGGTAAGAAGGAAATAGATGCAACTATAGAAAGTAAAATCTTCTATGATCTAAAGGGAGAAAGAGTAAGAGGATAGTAAAAATTTAAGGTCTAATAGGGATATCCCTATTAGACTTTTTTTATCTTTTCCATCCATATTTCATCCTTATAAATTATTGACAAGAACTTTTCTTTGTTATAAACTAGAGTTTATATGCTTAATTTGTTTTTTAATAAGCTTACATATATACATAAATTTTGGAGGTAAAAATATGTCAAAATTAAAAGAATTATTTACCCCTAAGGACCTTACAGAAGGTACACCTTGGAAAAGAATCGTAGGCTTTGCAATACCTATGTTAATCGGAAATATTGCCCAGCAATTTTACAATACTGCAGACTCAATTATAGTAGGAAGATATATAGGAGACAATGCCCTAGCAGCTGTAGGAAGTGCCTCCCCCATATTAAATCTTCTCTTAGTACTATTTGTAGGTATTTCAGTAGGGGCCAGTATAATGGTCTCCCAATACTTTGGAGCCAAGGACAGGGAAAAACTATCCCATACCATTGGTATTTGTATCACCCTAACAGCCATAGCTTCCATTATCATTATGATACTTGGCCCCCTTGTAACCCGTCCCTTACTTAATCTACTTAACACTCCCGACTCTATTATAGATTGGAGTGCTGATTATTTAAATATTTTCTTTATGGGTATAGCAGGCTTTGCCTACTTTAATATCCTATCAGGAATTTTAAGAGGACTTGGAGATTCCATATCAGCTCTTTTTTTCCTACTGATTTCTACAGTATTAAATGTAGGGCTAGATATATTATTTGTTGCCAAGTTTAACATGGGTGTTCCAGGAGTTGCCTTTGCAACTGTACTGGCCCAGGGTTTTTCTGCTATCCTAACTGTTATCAAACTTACTAAGAGCAAGGATAGTTTTGATCTTAGCTGGAAGATGTTAAAACCAAACAAGGAATATGCTTCTCAAATTATAAAACTAGGCCTACCATCAGGACTTACTCAGGCTATATTCTCCCTGGCCATGATAATAGTGCAATCACTTACAAATAGCTTTGGTGAAATGGTAATAGCTGCCAACGTAATTATCATGCGTGTAGATGGATTTGCCATGATGCCTAACTTCTCCTTTGGAAGTGCTATGACTACATATGCAGGACAAAATATTGGAGCCAATAAAATGCACAGGGTAGATGAAGGTACCAAGCAGGGTACACTAATTTCTGTAGGAATATCTACCACTATCACAATCCTGCTCCTAGTATTTGGAAAGCATCTCATGGGTATCTTTACCAATACTCAGGAATTAGTTGATTTGAGTATGTATATGATGAGAATACTTGCCTTTGGATATATAGCCATGGCTGTAACCCAAAGTCTTGCAGGAGTAATGAGAGGGGCAGGAGACACCATGACCCCTATGTGGATCTCACTTTTCACAACTGTTGTAGTAAGGGTTCCAATTGCTTATGGAATTGCTTACTTTACTAGAAGTCCACAGTACCCAACAGGTAGACCAGAGTCAATCTTCATATCCCTATTACTATCTTGGACCATAGGAGCCATAACCACTACTATATTCTTTAGAAGAGGTAACTGGCGTAAGAAAGGTCTAGTAAATATACAGGAAGAAAAATTAAGACAAGAATAATAATAAGAGAGCTCCAAGTCATCAGTCTAATTAAGAAAATTAGTCTAGGACTTGGAGCTCTTCCACTTTATAAATCCAGCTAAATAATGCTATAATAGGAATAGAAGAAATATAGTTTTTACCCATATATAAAAGAAGGAGGTAAGAATTTGAAGAATAGTTTTTTAGTAACCTTACTTATTATACTGATCAGTAGTGGAGTATTCACTTTTTTATTAAATTACCTATATAGGGAGAAGCCTGAACTCTTTGCTTTTATCCAGAAGATACCCAAGGGCCTTAGGGGCAAGTGGTTTGTCAGGACCATAGTACTCTTTCTCATAATGTTCACTGTTTCAGTCTTGGTTGTAATGGCTGGGCTAAACGACACCCTAGGTTCCATAATAATAGGATTTTTCATATCCTTTACAGATTTGATCTTTATAAGGTCTAAAATTATAGATGAAGAGCTCTAGGATTAAGCCGCTGATAAGAAATCTTATCAGCGGTTTTTAAATTTAAAGAAGATTTTTGCAGTAGTTTTATTTTTCTTTACGTTATAGTTAGTGATGGAAGGAGGGGAGAAATGAACAATGAGTCTAGTTTGATCCAAAAGGCTAAGAGAGGAGATAAGGACTCCTTTGAAGAACTAGTGAATTTATATAAAAATTATGTATTTGCAATTATATTAAACTTTATAAAGGACCATAGAGAAGTAGAAAATGTGGCTCAGGAAGTGTTTTTACAGATTTATATCTCCCTTCCAGAATATGAATCTGATAATTTCAAGGCCTGGGTTAGCAGAATAACATCAAACAAAGCAATAGATTGGATTAGAAAGAAAAAGAGCAGTTTTAAGGAAGAGACAATGGAAAATAGCGACTACTTGTTAGATCTTGTAAATATGGAAAAGGAAAAAACACCAGAAGATATTTTAATTCAGAAAGAAAAATCAAAAGAGATCCATGAAATCTGTGAGTCTATATCACCAATATACAGGGATGTAATTATAAAATTTTATTTAGAGGGAAAATCCTATAAAGAAATAGCCCAAGAGGAAAATCTAGCAGTTAAAACCATAGCTTCAAGACTTTATAGGGGAAGAAATATGCTAAAGGAGAAATGGGGGGAAAGAGATGAAACATTATGATTATCTAGAGTGGGTCCTATATAAAAAGGATTTATTAGATAAAAAAAATCACAATAAAATGGAAGAACATCTTTTTCACTGTGATAGCTGCATGGAGACCTTTATATCCTTAATAGATGAAGAGGAAATAGAAAATGCTAAGTCTCTCATTCCAGAAGATTTCAACCAAAAGCTAATGAATAAAATAGAAAATCTGACACCTATAAAACAAGTTAGGAAAAAACAAGATAAGTTTCCTAAGGATTTTTTCCTCTACTATACAGCAACAGCAGCAGTGGCAATAATACTAACAGCATCTGGTGTTTTTAATAGCATTGTTGATAATCTACCTGGGACTATAAATATAGACCAGTCTAAATTAGATACTAGTAAAATATATAGTTTTACAGAAAAGATAAGTCAAGAAACATCAAATTTCATATACAATTTTAGTTTTATAAAAGATGAGGAGGCAAAGGAATATGAACAGAAAGAGTAAATTTATAACATTTTTATTGTCATTTCTACCAGGCATGTCACATTTCTATTTGGGGCTATTTGAAAGAGGATTGATTTTCCTATTTCTATTTGCAGGAGTTTCACTAGGTTCTATCTTTATGTGGCAATTCACCTATTGGGGTGGTTTCGTCCCCTTAGGATTAGGAGGAGGAGCTCTTATATGGCTAATCGCCTTACTAGATGCTTTTGCTAATATTAATAGTATAAAAGAACAAACTGATATTGATGATATAGAAAAGGAGTTATATATGGAAAAAACTAGAGAAAACAATAAAAGAATAACAACCCTTGCCCTATCAATTATTCCAGGAGCTGGGCATATGTATTTAGGATATCAAATGAAAGGCTTTTTATTTATGGGAGGATTTTTCTTTACAATATTTTTTATGGGCTGGCTAAACCTTAGCATGCTAGTCTTTATATTACCTCTTATATGGTTTTATTCCTTCTTTGACGCCTACCATACTTTAAATGGCAAAGAAGTAGAAGATATGGATATAGAAAATATCTTAGGGAAGATAAAACACAAATATATAGGAATCGGATTAATCTTAATGGGAATTATTGTTATATTCCAAAATATGATCTTTCCTATAATTCAAAAATACTTTATATATGAAGTTAAAACCTATGCTCAAACTACAATAGTATCTCTAATATTTATTATTGGTGGTATAAAAATGTTGAAGAAGAAAAAACTAGTAGATGAAGATATGGATCTAGTAAAGGAGGATATAGAAGATGAAGAATAAAAGAGTGGGCACTATATCCATGGGTATTGTCTTAATATTCTTTGGTGTACTAATGTTTGTTTCCCAAGTAAGTGGTTTCTCTGCTGTAGAAATCTTTATTAAATTTTGGCCGGGAATATTAATAATCTTAGGCCTTGAAATCCTTTATTATGTCTACACAAATAAAAGTGAAGAAACAAGGATAAAGTATGACGGCTTTTCCATATTCATAGTTAGTATTGTATTAATACTCAATATCTTTGTATATGGGCTAATGGAAACAGGTATAATGGATTTAATTAAATTAAAGGTCTCCCAGGAGATTTATTATGAAAGATATATTAGATAAGAAAACACAACGAAAAATTCTCTCATTAAAAAGATATTAAATAATATTTTTACTTATGATACATACTAAATAAGGATGAATACATGGGTAAATTATTATTTTTCTCAAGCTTTACATTAGTGAAATAGTTTAATAGAGCCAAGTAAAAAAACCTTGTTTATCTTATATAGAAGATAAGCAAGGTTTTTCTTTTAATTTATGATTCATATATATGTTTAGCTTTTTCTAATCTAGTTTCCTTATCATATTCCCTAGTCATCTCAAATACTAAGGGACTTAGGGCCAAGACTGCTATTATATTTGGTAAAGCCATGAGGCCATTAAATATATCAGATAGGTTCCAAACTAATTCTAGAGGTATAGTAGCCCCTATAAATGTAAGACCTACCCATGCCCATGTGTAATATTTTACATATTTTGGACTTGCTATATATTCAACAGATTTATAGCCATAATAATACCAACTGATTATAGTAGAAAAGGCAAAGAATATTATACTAAAGGATATTATATAGCCTCCCACTCTTGGAAGCAACTGACTAAAGGCAGCTGTAGTAAGTGCTGCTCCATCTAAACCACCCTCTACTACCATAACTCCTGCTTCTATACTTATAAGTCCTGAGCTAAGTATAACTAGTCCTGTTAAGGTACAAACTATCATTGTAATTATAATTACTCCAAGAGATGCTATTAAGCCCTCATTTACTGGATTGTCATTTTTTGATGCCGCATGGGTTATAGGTGCACTACCTAAACCTGCTTCATTTGAAAACATACCTCTTGCCATTCCTATTCGGATAACAGTTCCTATAAGTCCACCACCTACAGCCTTTCCTGTAAAGGCAGTTGAAAATATCATGCCAAATATAGCAGGTATAGCCCTTATATTTAAGAGTACGGCAATAAGTGATCCACCTAAGTAAATTAGAGCCATGGTTGGTACCAGCTTTTCTGTGATCTTACCTATTCCCTGTATACCTCCAATTACTACTAGGCCTGTTAGCACTGCTATTACAATCCCTGTAACCACTGGACTTAATCCGAAAGTAAGATTCATAGTATCGGATACTGAGTTGGCCTGAACCATGTTTCCAATTCCAAAGGATGCAATGATTGTAAAGATTGCAAAGGATCCAGCTAACCATTTAAAGCTCCTATTATACTTCTCCTCTAAACCTCTTTCAATATAGTACATTGGTCCACCAGATTTTTCTCCATCTCCATTTGTAATCCTATACTTTAGGGCCAAGACTACCTCAGAAAATTTAGTTGCACCTCCAAAAATTCCACTTACCCACATCCAAAGCATTGCTCCTGGACCACCAGTAGATATGGCTGCTGCCACACCTACTATATTTCCAATTCCAATAGTAGCAGCCATGGATGTCATTAAGGCTTGGAATGGAGTTATATCACCATCTGACTTATCATCTTTCACAAATAAAGATTTGACTGCATCTCCAAGCTTTCTAAATTGAACAAATCTAGTTCCTAAACTTAAGTAAATTCCAGTTCCTAATAGTATCAATATTGTAGCCGGTCCCCAAACAATAGAGGCTAGCTTAGATACTAAATTTCCAAATATTTCCACATTATATTCCCCCTTATATTTCCTTATATAGAGTATATAATGTAGGTTTCTCAAAGCTACAAAATGTGACACCCTGCAACAAAAAAAGAAAACAGAAAATTCCCAATCTACATACAATAGGCGCTTAAGCCAATTAAAAACTTCTTCATGTTAACTGAGCCACCTCTTTTAAGATTGCCCCTTATAAATTCCATTTCCCTCCTTACCTCTTGGAAACTAAATAAGCTATTTGAGTATTCAACAAAGACTTCATTCATATAATCTTCTAATCCTAAATGTGCAATATTGCTTATAGCTATATTTAAAGCCCGCCTAATTCTTTGTTCCATTGACCTGGGCTTATCTGTAAAGATACTAAAGAGCTCACGCATGGTGATTTCTTTAAAGTCTATGTCATTTTCCACAATATATTTCATTATCCTACTTATATCCTCCGCCCCACTTTCTCCTATGATACCTAGAGCCTTTAAGATATGTGTAAGTTTTTCTTCATAAGCTAGATTAGAGCCCTCTGGTTCTCCCATAGACTTGTTATTAAATTGCTTCCATATTTTTAAAAGGGCCTTGTCAATTTCGATCCTATCTATTACCTTCTTAATTATTGTTTCAACCTCTATGGCATTAATAGGCTTATTGATATAATACTCAACCCCATATTTATAGGCTTTTTCTATCATATCCTTGGAATGAACCTGGGAGATCATTATAAATTGGATATCTTCATTTTCTTCCTTGATTTGTTTAACTATGCTTAAGCCATCTAAACCTGGCATTAGTAGGTCTATTAGGACAATATCAGGGTCAAGACTTCTAATTTTTTTAATTCCCTGATCCCCATCCCTAGATTCACCTATTACATTGCCTAATTCCTTGTCTTCAATTATCATCTTTAAAATGTGAATAATATTTTCATCATCATCTAGTATGAAAAATCTCATAGCTTAACAACCTCCAATTCTTTAATAGGTATCCATATTGAAAAACTAGTTCCAACTTCCATTTCTGAGTCCACTTCTACCCGGCCTCCTAGTTGCACATCCACAATACTCTTTACAAGAGCAAGACCAAGACCCCTATTTATATCTCCTGTCTTGTAGTCTATCTTAGTTGAATATCCAGCTGAAAATATTTTGTCAAGTTCTCCTTCTTTTATTCCTTTTCCATTATCCTTAATTACAAACTTATGTTGATCATGAGAAATAGAGTGAGAGACCAGTATATGTCCTTTATATTCAATTGAATCTATGGAATTCATAATTAAATTTCTTAATACAGACATAAGATAATAGTGCTTATCTGTATAGAAATCTTCTTTAATCCTATACTCAATATCTATATCCTTATCTTTTCTCTTTGCTTCTCTTTCTAAAGATTCTTTTAATATGGTAATTAGCTCACGAAAATACATGCCAGTCTTGTCTAATCTAGTAGACAAGATTTCTTCTATCCCCAGAGCTACTAGCTTGTATTCTTTTTTTATTTCATGAATACCCGTAGCTATGGCCAAGGCTTCCTTTCCCCAATCCTCTTCTTCTTCATCTTCCTTTATCTTTATAAAGAGCTGGTAGGCCTTAGACATTACATCCTCAATGTAATCCATATTCTTTTCCATCCAATAGGTTTCAGTTTTTAGCTGTGATGTTAATTGCAGTAGGTTCTTATACCTTTTTTCATGCTCTTCCTTAACCAAGAACAATTTATAGTACTTATAGGCCATTCCAATAAGCCAAACAAGGCTAGCCCTTATTAGGGCAATGAAGACCAAGGTCTTTACTATATTAGAATCTATGGTAAATAGATTTTTTTGAAGTCTTATGGCAGATTCTAATGTATTGGCTATAAAATCTATTAGAAAGGATATTATGAATATATTCCTGTGAGTGATATTTTTAATATATTTTTTAAATATGTAAAAGAGGAAACCATATAGTATATAAAACATGATTTCAGGCAGCAGATTGTAAAAATGCTGGAAGTAGAATCCATTGGAGATACTATAAAAAAATCCTCTAAAAAGCAAGACTGAAAATCCAGAAAGAAATCCAAGGCCTATAGGATTAGAATCATCATATAGGTATAGCATCAAAGAAATCATAACTCCTGCAAAGCTAATCTTAAAATTACTTATGTAAAAATCAACATATAAGAGAGATGAAAGACCTACAATAAGGGCAGGGATAAGGAGTTTTTTATATTTTTTAATAAAACCATCTATTTTTTCCTTCATGCATAATACCTCCTTCTTTACAGTAAAATTAATAGCTTAATACAAGATTGATAAAGATATATTTATTATATCATAATAATAAGCTTGGTGATAAGGCAAGCTTTATAGGAGGGTGGTATAGAATTAAATCTGTAAAAAAGGAAAATATAAAAGAGCATGTATGGGAAAAATCCATAGATGCTCTTTAGATACAGTTCAATTCAAGCCTTTGCTATTAGCTTATAACAATATGTATCTATCAACCATATTCTATTTTTGGATGGTTACTCATGCAATTATTTGCTACTCTCCTCTTTCTCCAAACAAGAATGATAAAAAGGAGTTTCCTGCAAACATATTCTGATGACTTTTCATCTTCATTGTCTTAGGAATTCCAACATATGGCTTAGTCCTATCTGCAAAAATATTAGCATCTTTTAATAGGTGGATCGATAATCCTACCCACATCCCGCTAATAAGGATAGTTTCATTCTCATCTATTATATCAGCAAATTTTTCAATATATTTCCAAATACCACTCTTATCATCTGGTAAAAACTCTCTGCCGTGTTTTAAAAGTTTAATTAATAGTCTAATAAAGAATTCAAAAAACAGACCCACAAGTATTGTATGAGAGAAAACATTCCTATGGTTTCCAATCCCTCCTATCTTAATGTCTAAGTCTGGTATTCCACCCTCAAAGTCTGTGCCACCACCAGCTACTAATACTGTTGCTGTCCAAAGAATACCTGAGATTAAAATTTCTTTTTTATTTTCTGTAGACATCGTCTTGAAAGTCTCAACTTTATAATCGATTGTTTCTATAATATTATCTTTTGTATTTATAGATGCATCCCTTAACCTCGGTAACATATTAGGAATGTAGCCTTTACGATATAATTTAATATGTTCTATTTCAGTTTTAATAAATGCATTAGTATTTTCTCCTGCTTTTTTTAAAAGACCTCCTGCATTTTGTAGCACCTCTTTTTTACTTAACAAGGTTGCTTTTAGAGCATAATTAAAAGAATCTTTTACTATAATTGTTATTTCGCTTTGACTTAATTTTTCTATAATTTCATTGACTTCCTCCATAAATTTCTGTTCCTCTAATATTGTATCATTCATATCATCACCCCTATTGTTCTAATTTAATAACAGAAATGTTTACATTAAATCCTGAATCATCCAGATTTTCAAAGTTTTAAATTTATCCTTTTAGTAATATGTAAATATTTCTTATTTCTTTTAACTTGAAAAGCATTGTATTTGTACCAAGTCTATAAATATCCTAAATATAGGAATAACACAAAAAGATTATCATAGGATTTTACAATTCCGGTAAAACATTAACTGAGCTTAACAATTAATAAGATTAATTGTTATTTATGGATTGCATCTTTTACATCCTACATATCCTGCATTAATAGCTTCTTCTCTGCTAGAGAAAATCACTCTATTATTATCTGCAGGTAAGGTATTGCAACCGGAACTATGAAACTTTTTCGAATTTTTATTCCCAATGTATTTAATACCAGCTTCTGGACTTGTATTTTCTAGTTCTGGTTTTGGCTCAGGTTCTGGTTTTGGCTCTGGTTTTGGTTCTGGTTCTGGCTCTACTTTCGCTTCTGATTTTGGATCATCTTCAAGTTTTGGCTCTGCTTCCACCTTAGCTTCTGATTCTGATTCAGACTGAGCTTCCGAATCATCAATAATTGATGAACTGCTCGTTTCTGAACTTATTTCTATTTCAGTTTCCATATAGCTCTCATCTAAAGCTTCTTCCTTACTCTCTGCCATTAATCTGTTAATACTTTCTATGTTTGTCTTTGTTGTATCATCAATCCCATTAGAACTACTGCATCCAGAAACTACAAATAACATTACAAATAATAAGATAATACCTATTTTCCTCTTGGATAATCTCATTAATATCCCTCCTATATTTTTCTTGAAATCTTTTATGTGTCGATATTATTTGAATATTCTAATTTAATTATACCTAATTGTACTGGCAAAAGCTATAATATGTAAGTAATAATATCCAGTCTCTTTCAAGCTATTCCTTTGTCTTTCAGCTCTAATTTTAAATCATGATATAAAGGTTATAATTTAGGAATTATGAGAAATCAAGAATTCAGAAAAGAAGATAAAAAGAGCAATTATGGGAAATTTCCATATATACTCTTGTAATATTAACTAACTTGAAATTGTATTTACCATGTTTATTAGAAGGATATAAAGTAGCAGAAGTAAGGATTGAGGGAATAGTATTTTCATATTCTAATAAATATCTTTCTCAAATAATAACCTTCCCTTGGTTTTAGATTTTAATAAAAACCCTAATAATTATTCAGATGTTTTTGTATATTTCTACCTCTATAACTAATATAATGCTCATAGCAAACTTAATCTTGTTACCAAGTTAATTTGCTCCAAATCTAATTAACATTCTTTTCAAGTTTCTCTTAGCAGTTTCATCCAAAAAACTTCTTTCCAATAACTCTAAGGGGCTATATTCCTCTATAGTTTTATAATAACTGTCTATCTTTCCTTTTTGATTTATATCTGCTCCATTTTCTAATAATAATTCAATAATTTTATAGTCACCACGGTCGATTGATGAATTTAGAGCTGTCAGTCCATTATTACTCTTAGCATTAATATCTGCACCTTTACTTATTATTAACTTAATTATCTCATTATCTTGCCTAGGAACCGCATCTATTAACACTGTCCTGCCTTCATAATCTTTCGTTTTAACATCTGCTCCGTTATCCAAAAGAAGTTTAATTATCTCTTCATGGTAACTATCAAACGAATTTTTTATAGCTTCATGAAGTGCCGTTCTATCCCATTCATTTTTTAAATTAACATTAACATTCTCTTCTAGTAACATCTTTACAATCTCTTGTTTGCCAATATTAGCTACAGCTAAATGTAGGACTGTTTCTTCTTTAAAATCTTGTATATCTGCATCTGCTCCATTTTCCAAAAGTATTTTAACTACATTATTTATTTTATCTAATTCAAGATTCCTTGCATTCTTAACTGCAATTACCATCGCTGTTTCATCTTGCATGTTTCTAACATCTACATCTGCTCCAATTTCTATTAATAATTTTATCATATCTTCATCTGCATTTTCTGCAGCTATTAATAGCGGTGACTGCTTATTTTTATCGATTAAATTTATTTTTAATCCTTCATTTATTAGCTTTTCAACTCCCATGCAATCTTTTTCTCTGACTTTCTTAATAAATCCATCTGTAAGTTCTCCTGTTATTATTTTTTGTGCTTCGACTTCCTTCTTTTCAGAGAGATGCTTATAATACTTTACTCCCATAAGTAAACTAGAAGTTAATACTATTAATAGTATTACAATTATAGAAGTTTTCTTCAATTTTTTATTTTTTATTCTAGCTATCTCTTGATTCTTTTTAATTTTCTTTGCAACTTTATCCTTATTATATTCTTCCAATACTTTTATTTTTTTGCGGCCGCAATTTAAGCATTTATTAGAGTTATGTTTGTTAAATTTACCACAAACACATCTCCAAGAATCCCCATCTTCAAAAGGATAGACTATAGCATCGATACCTGCTATTTCAATCAAGCTTTCATCTCCATCATATTCATAATTCGAGATATCTTTTAATGGTCCTAGTCTCTTCCACCTATCGCCATTTGCAAAAGAAATCTCTTCTATTCTTATATCAACAATTCTTGTTTGTTCTAAGCCTTTTAAGGAATAATTAATATTTTTTCCAAAAGTGCTTTTTGGACTAATATCTAAGTCTTGCATAATTAAGTCGATTTCATTTCCATTTAAATTACTTACAGGTTCTCCAAAACTATTGTAGCAAATAGCAGTAAATTTAATTGCATTTAAGATTTTATATTCTAGGTTTTTGAATAATACAAAAAGATATGGTATGCCAGTAGATTTATCAACTCTAATTTCGACACTTATAACTTCAACAGGTGAATCCAAGTCTACATAACGTATAGTTGAGAATATACTTTTTAGAGATTCCATTGTATTGGGCTTTGAAAAGTTAGAAACAGAATTATTATAGCCTTGATTCTCCTGAACTCTTGAAGCGGCAATTACTATTAACCCTATAAACCCTAAAAAGAAACCGATAAAAAACCACGTCAATTTATCTCTGTTTTTTTGACCTGCAATATAACTTGTAGAAAATCCAAATATTAAAGCTTGAGCAATAATAAGCCAAAAATATATTCCTAATAAGTCTAGCATAAAATAACCTCCTTATAACTTAGCGTTAAAAAGTTTATAAATATTGACTATACATTATCATAGTTGCAAGAATGTTTCCAATATACTTAATAATTTGCACAATTATTATAATGGTAATAATTCTATATTTCTAATGTATAGGTCATAATCACTTTTGATATATGAGAAAAGCTATAAATACTCTTGTGATATTAACCAACTTGAAATTGTATTTACCATGTTTATTATGAGGATATAAAAAATGTCAATGTCTAAGAATGTTCTTCCCTAACGATCTACCCCTACTTCCCTCTATCTATGCTTCTAAATATCTATCTTACATGATTTTCTTTCCAATATTTTTGTCTAAATGTTCTTCCCTTTTAAAAATGATTTTTCAATTAGAAATTATACTTTTTTCTCTAATTAGGGAAGAACATTCTAACAAATTCTCTAAATGTTCTTCCATGATAATTATCCTGTTTTTCAAAACATAAGAAAAAATATATTGAAAATATTTGATGAAAAAATATTAGAAAAGCAGGAATTAAAGCAGGGAAAAAATGATAGGGATCCATGATTAGCGCCAATTTAAGAGCACTGGAAATACGGCATCCATTTGTATTAACTCCCTATTTAAAGCTTTTAAGATCTATTCTGTGGCCTCTGATTTGATCTTAGTGGAGGACTTGTCCTCCCTTCTTTGACAGCCCCATCACACGTATTTCGTAAGAAATACTTGTGAGATGGATGATGGCAAAGGAGTTTGTTCTACAGCAGTTTATGTATTTTAAAACTGCTGTAATCATTCGCTTCTCAATCATTTCTCTTTTCTTTTACTATATAAAAAAATAATTGGAATAACAAGATCATGGAAAAAAATCATATCTATAACAGGAATTAGATAAGGATAATAATATAGGAGATTATGGTTTTCTCTTTTTCAACCGATGAAAAATATAATTGAAATTATTCTATGAAGTAGTTGTTTACAGGAATTGAAATGATTAATAGGAAATAAACATTGTGATAATGGAGGACATGTCCTCCATTCTTTGACTGCCACATCTCATGTATTTCATCGGAAATACTTATGGGATGGGTGCTGGCAAAGGAGCATTTCTTTTAGCAGTTTATACATTGTAAAACTGCTATAATGTTTGGAATTTCAATCTTTTTTCTTCTTTTTACAATTAGAATAATAAATCAGAATGAAAAATGAAAATAAAAATGGGAAAAATAGGATAAAATTATAATGATAACCCCATGAAATAGCTATTTGATATACTTTTCATATGCTTTTTTCCTGCTATTTAATCATATGATATTTTCTGATATTGAGATATGGAAAAAGAAGAAATAGAAAAAGAGTAAGCGCTGTTTTTTTGCGCTTACCCTTATCTTAGGGAAGAACATTTAATTGTAGGGAAGAACATTGTTATTGAAGGAAGATCATTATTAGACAACCACAATAAAAACAGACGAATTTAAATCTCTCGTCTGTTTTCCATGGCCTTGCTTAT
>CAZGQG010000010.1:0-11330 GCA_964527205.1 uncultured Tissierellaceae bacterium
TCAGTAGCTATTACTGGTCCTACTACTTGCAAGAGTAGGGTAAAAACTACCATAAAAATAAGTTTACTTTGAAACTTGTAAAAAGTTTTCATAATTTCCTCCTTTTTAAATTAGATTGTTCTATTAGTTTTATTCTTCTAAAAATTTATATTAAAAAAATATAACTATTAAACTCAATAATTATATTTTTATCTGCTCTAATTAATAAGCTTTCAAAACTATACTATCTTAGTTCCTAGATCAGTATTTTAAAATAAGACACTCCTATTATCATTGTAGACTTAGCTGTCCTTTTTATATATGGAACAATTGTTACTAAGTTTTATAACAGACCATAAATTTCTAGTCAGCTCAAGAATCCTTGCAATATATACACAATAAAAAAACCAACTATATAGTTGGCTTTTTCTTAGCTCTGCTTTCTGAAATTATTTACTTTCTTTAATGTCTAAATTTTAATTTATTTCTAATCCTCTGAATTTAAAACTTGGTAAAACTGATCTATAAGATACTGATTAATCTTTAAAGCTTCTGCCATTTCCCCGAATTCTTCGATTTCACTTATATAGCCCATATCTACCCTGCTCTTAAATAGGAGGGCAGAATGGATTCCTCTTTCAAAGTGTTCCTTAGCAAGATCCAGCTTGCCCTTTTTGTAATAGGCCACAGCTAGATAAAAGTCTACATAATAAATCCTATTATAGGAACTGTAGTCTTCCTGAAAGCTTTTTAAATCCTTCCCATAGCTTATAAGCTCCTGGTATTCTTCTAGATTGTATAGGAGTGATACTAGGGAAATCAATACAGTAATGGTGGCAGTTTTATATCTTGAAAATTCTTTTTTATCCCTCACCATATCATAGGCAATCCTAACAACCTCTTCAGCCTCTTTAAGTCTTCCCTCAAGCTGATAGCAGGAGGATAGGGTTATATAGGCATTTATTAGGGTTAGATTATCTATATTTAGTTTTTCTGTCTTTAAGATTTCATTAAGTTTTTCTATGGTCCTAGTGGTTTCTCCCTTGACCAAGCTTCTATACACTAGGTCTATAACAATAATATCGTAAATCAGGGGCTCTCTCTTAAAGTCTTCTAGTTCAGCAGCTTTCAAGCTTTCTTTCTTTAAGCTTTCTATATCTCCCCTCTGTATATGTCTTTCAAAACTTTCCTTATAAAAGGCTACCATATCTTTATTTTCATAGTTTAGAAACTGATAGTATTCAAATAAATCTATACCCAGCCTTTCGCTTAAGCTATTTAGTATGTAGGCTGAGGGATTTCTTTCATTGCTTTCAATAAGGTAAATATACTTTTCTGTGCATATATCTTCCGATAGTTCTTTTCTAGTCATATCTATTAATATCCTCTGTTTTTTTATTATATCTCCTATCACTCTCTTATCCCCTTTATGATTATTTCCTATATAAAGTCAACTTTGACTGCTGGAAAACTCTAATGCCCTTCTATTGTCTAATAGCAAGCCTTAAAAGTATTCAGCTTTCGAAATATATTATACCCTTCATTTCTTCTTTTAAGCTTTTAAATAGAACAATAGATCACTTATGCCTATCTATATAAGTTTCAATTTATGTTTTTAGTGTATATATTAACTAATAGAAAGATTTGGGAGGAATAATATGAAGAGGATAATTCCTGTAATTTTAGTCCTTATTGGAGTTTTATTTTTATTGACTCCTTTTATAACTGACCAGCTAGTTGCCTATTATAGTAAGTCTATAGCAACTCAGGATATGTCCAATGAAGTTATAAGGAGGAACAATCAGGCCCTGGATAGGGCTTCTCAGGATGAAGATGAGGATATAGTAGATTATGACCTTACTGCAGTGGAGGATGTAAGTATTATGTCTGTAATAAAGGGCTCTCAGAATTTAGATAAAGAACTTGTTATAGGAAGTTTGTATATACCAGATCTGGATATAAATCTACCTATAATGAAGGGGCTTAATGATGCAAATCTAATGGCTGGGGCTGCTACTATGAAATCAAAGCAGGATTTTGGTCATGGTAATTACACTCTAGCTGGCCACAAGATGAAAAATGAGGATTTGCTCTTTGGAAGTTTAATGGATATCCAGCTTGGAAGCCTGGCCTATGTATCCAACGGGGAGACCATTTATGAGTATAGGATCTATGATACAGAGGTTGTTCCTGATACTGCTATGTATATGCTAGATAATGATAGGGCAGATGAAGTGGGTAAACCTATACTTTCTCTTATGACCTGTTATTTTTCATCAAAGACAGGTAAGAGGTTTTTTGCCCTGGGAGAATTAGTAGATCAGTATCCTGTAGATTAGAAAAGACTGGGATATCCCAGTCTTTTTTTATTGTTCTATTTTTTCAAAGCTATAGCCTTGTCCTAATAGATATTCTATTATTGGTCCCAAGGACTGGGCTGTTGTTTCCTTGCCATAGGTGTCATGCATAAGGACTACTAGTTCCTTTTGACCTCTGGTTGTTTCCTTTAGCCTGTTAATTAGTCTTTCCCTGGATGAGTTTTTAACCTCTGAATCTCCATTTAAGCCATTCCAATCATAGACCCTATAGCCATTTTCCCTGGCTGAATTTACATATTTCTTTTTATAGTTCTCAAAAGATCCTCCAGGAAATCTTATTATTCTCGTATTAAAGTCATCTCCTAGGATCCCTTTCATTATTTTATTAGTTGTATTTATCTCATTCCAAAAGCTATCCATATTTTTATAGACCACATTGTATATATGGCTATAGCTGTGATTTCCTATAGAATGTCCTTCTGCCTGGATTCTCTTTAGGATTTCAGGATTTTTTTCTGCCATGCTTCCCAGAACAAAGAAAGTTCCCTTTATATTGTACTTAGCTAGGGTGTCTAGGATTTGTGGTGTTACAGTGGTGGATGGTCCATCGTCAAAGGTCAGGTAAGCCACCTTTCCCTTATCCACATTGGCCTTGGGTATTTCCTTACCCATACTTAGCTTCTCCATTACAGCCTTAGTGCTGGCTCCATATATTCCATCATTTCCCAGTTCCTTGTACTTTCTTTGAAGGTCTAGGACTGCTGATCTTGTAGCCTTGCCATAGATCCCATCTACACTTAGGCTATAGCCTAGGTGGTTTAGAGTGTTTTGTACTTCCCTTACCCCAGCTCCTCTAGAACCCTGTCTTAAAATTCCACTTGGTAGATTGCTTGCATATATACTTGTACTGGTAAATAGGATTAAGACTATTAGTAGTAATGCTATTCTATGTTTTTTCATTTATATGTCCTCCCTTAAATAATTATACCCAGTAAATAATTATATAAATATATAAGGGTAAATTAAGTCTTTATTTTGCTGCATTTTCTGCTATTTTAACTATTAATTTTGATGCCATCTTCATGCTTTCTATTGATATAAATTCAAATCTACCATGGAAATTGTAGCCACCTGTAAATATGTTTGGTGTAGGCAGACCCATATAGGAAAGTCTAGCCCCATCTGTACCTCCACGAACAGGCTTTATATCTGGCTCTATGCCTAGGTCCTTCATGGATTTACTAGCCAGGTCTATGATCTCCATATGAGGCTCTATTTTTTCCCTCATATTATAGTAGCTGTCCTTGATTTCCATTTCTATTATATCCCCATACTTCTTATTTAAGAAAGCAACAACTTCTTCTATATGAGCTTTTTTATCCTGGAATTTTTCCATGGAGTGATCTCTTATTATATAGGACATGGTGGTTTGGTCTACAGTCCCATTTATGCCTACAAGAAGGTAGAATCCCTCATATTTTTCTGTGTGTTCTGGTACCTGTACACTTGGAAGCATGGAGTCTAGTTCCATTGCAAGCTTGGCTGAATTTATCATTATATCCTTAGCAGTTCCTGGATGAACATTCTTACCCTGGATTTTTATATCCACACCTGCTGCATTAAAGTTCTCATATTGTAATTCTCCTAGGGGTCCCCCATCCATGGTATAGGCAAAGTCTGCTCCAAAACCTTCCACATCAAATAGGTCTGCTCCCCTTCCTATTTCTTCATCTGGAGTAAAGCCTATCTTTATTTCTCCATGCTTGATCTCAGGATTGGCTATAAGGTATTCCATAGCATCTAAGATTTCTACTATACCAGCCTTGTCGTCCGCACCAAGAAGGGTAGTTCCATCTGTTGTTATTAGCTTTTGACCCTTTAGAGCTTCAAGCTCTGGGAATTCTTCTAGCTTTATAGAATATTCATGGTTAAGCTTAATATCCCCACCCTGATAATCCACTATCTGAGGATTGGTCACCTTACCATCTAGGTCTGGACTTGTGTCAAAGTGAGCTACAAATCCTATAGTAGGAATATCTCCCTCTGTATTGGCAGGAAGAGTTCCGTATACATACCCATTTTCATCCTGATATACATCTTCTAATCCAATCTCTTTCATATCCTCTACTAGGATCTTACCCAGTTCTAATTGTCCCTTTGTACTTGGCACTGTTTTAGAATTTGGATCTGATTTGGTATCTACTGCAATGTATTCTAGAAATCTTTCAACTATTTTTTCCATATTCACTTCTCCTCTTATTTTATATTTATTTCTAAATTCCCATCCTCTACTGTAACTAATATTGTATCCTTGTCCCTTAGTCTTCCTCCTATTATCATCTTGCTTATTTCTGTTTCTATATTCTTTTGGAGGAATCTCTTTACAGGCCTAGCTCCATATTGGATAGAATAGGAATTGTTTAGTATATAGGTCTTAGCTTCTTCATCTAATTCAATCCTTACCATCCTGTCTTCTAATTTCCTTTGTATCTCTTCTAGTTCTAAGTCTATTATCTTAAATATCTCTTCTTTTTGCAATGGTTTAAACATAACTATTTCATCTATCCTATTTAAAAATTCTGGACGGAATAATCTTCTCATCTCATCCCTTACCTTGTCCTTGGCCTTTTCCTCTATGCTGCCATCTGGTCTAATGCCTTCTATTAGGTAGTTTGAGCCTATATTTGAGGTCATTATTATCACTGTATTTTTAAAATCCACTGTCCTACCTTGATTGTCTGTAAGCCTACCATCATCAAGTATTTGCAAGAGTATATTGAATACATCGGAATGCGCTTTTTCTATTTCATCAAAGAGGATCACTGAATAGGGCTTTCTCCTTACAGCCTCTGTTAGTTGTCCTCCTTCCTCATAGCCTACATAGCCTGGAGGTGCACCTATAAGTCTTGAAACCGTATGTTTTTCCATATATTCACTCATGTCTATTCTTATCATATTTCTTTCATCATCAAATAGAGCTTCAGAAAGGGTTTTTGATAGTTCAGTCTTACCTACCCCTGTAGGTCCAAGAAAGATAAAGGATCCTATAGGCCTATTTATCTGTTTCATTCCAGCTCTGGCTCTAAGGACTGCATCTACCACTGATTCCACAGCCTCTTCCTGGCCTATGACCCTTCTGTGAAGTATATCTCCTAGGCTTAGGAGTCTTTCTCTTTCCGTTTCTACTAATTTAGTAAGGGGTATGCCTGTCCATTTTGATACAACCTCTGCTATTTCCTCTTCCCCTACCTCTTCCTTAAGCATCCTATCCTCATCCTGGTTCTTTTCATTGGCCTCTTTTAACTCTTCTTCTAATTTTACAAGCCTACCATACTTTAATTCAGATAGTCTTTCAAGATCGTAGTTTCTCTCTGCCTCTTCAATTTCTCTCTTAACCCTATCTATATCTTCTTTTATCTCCTTGACCTTTGAAATATCCTTCTTCTCATCTTCCCACTGGGCTTTTTTTACATCAAATTCTTCCTTTAAATCACTGAGTTCCCTGTCCAGTTTTTCAAGCCTGTCCATGGAAGCTGAGTCTGTTTCTTTTTTTAGGGCTGCCTTTTCTATTTCTAGCTGGAGGATTCTTCTTCTCATTTCATCTAGTTCTCCAGGCATGGAATCTATCTCTGTCCTTATCATAGCAGAAGCTTCATCCATAAGGTCTATAGCCTTGTCTGGAAGGAACCTATCACTTATATACCTGTCTGAAAGGGTGGTGGCAGCTATAACTGCCCCATCGGATATTCTTATTCCGTGATGGATTTCATACTTTTCCTTGAGACCTCTTAGGATGGATATAGTATCTTCTACACTTGGCTCTCCAATTAATACTCTTTGGAATCTTCTCTCCAAGGCAGCATCCTTTTCTATATACTTTCTATATTCATCTAGGGTAGTTGCTCCCACTGTATGGACCTCACCTCTTGCCAGCATTGGCTTTAAGAGGTTAGAAGCATCCATGGCCCCATCTGTTCTTCCTGCCCCTACTATATTGTGAAGTTCATCTATAAAGAGGATTATCTTTCCATCAGATTTTTCAATTTCCCCTAGGACAGCCTTTAATCTTTCTTCAAACTCTCCCCTATATTTGGCCCCTGCTATAAGGGCTCCCATGTCCAGGGCAAAGATAGTCTTGTCCTTTAATCCCTCAGGCACATCTCCATTGACTATCCTCTGGGCCAGGCCTTCTACTATGGCTGTCTTTCCTACCCCAGGCTCACCTATTAGGACAGGATTATTTTTTGTTCTCCTTGATATTATCCTAATTACATCTCTTATCTCACTATCCCTTCCTATTACAGGGTCTATCCTGCCTCTTTTAGCTTCCTCTACCAGGTCTCTGCCAAATCTAGTCAGGGCTTCATAGCTTGATTCAGGATTGTCACTGGTAATAGTTTGACTGCCCCTGATTTCCTTTAGGGCTTCTAGGAATCTCTGTAAATTTATCTTGTATTTATTAAATATTCTTTCTGATAGGGTGTTTTTTTCCTTTAAAAGAGATATATAGATGTGTTCTACACCTACATAGGAGTCTCCAAATTTTTTAGCTTCCTCCTCTGAATTTAGGAGTATCTTTGTATATTCCCTACTTTGGTACATGGATCCACCGGATTGTTTAGGTAGTTTATCTACTTCTCTTTCTATATCTGCTAGGATTAATTCCTTGTTCTCACCCATATAGGATATGACCCTTCCTATAAGACCATCTTCCAAGTCCATTAAGCCATAATGTATATGGATTTCTTGAAGCTCTGGGTTTCCATTTTTTATGGCAATGTTTTGTGAGTTTTGTATAGCCTCTACTGCTTTTTGTGTAAATTTATTTAAATCCATAACATATCTTCCTCCTTATTTTCTAAGTTTTTCTAATTCTTGGTATAGTTCTACTTCCTTATCTGAAAGTTTCTCTGGTATTACTATGCTTATCTCTATAAATAGATCTCCTGTATTTTTCTTCATGTCCTTGAAACCTTTTTTAGCTATCCTTATCCTCTTACCTGAGGATATTCCCTTAGGGATATTTATCTTGATCTTGCCTTCAAAGGTATCTACTACCTTCTTTGTGCCTAGGGCTGCTTCATGGGGATAAATCTCTAGTATTTTATTTACATCCAGGCCATCTAGACTTCTCTTAGCTTCTCTCACATTTATCTTAAAGAGGATGTCTCCATCTATGCCCCACTTATCACCCTTTACCCTGAGTTTTTTACCTGGCAGGATTCCCCTAGGTATTTTTATATCTAGGGTCTTATTTTCCCCCCCTATGTTAAGGTTGACGCTCTTATTGCTACCATGGTAGGCCTCATCTAGACTTATATTAAGCTCTGATTCGTAGGACTGTCTAGGAGGTCTTGCCTGCCTGCCGGAGCTCCTCGCTCCTCCTCCAAACAAGTCTCCTATATCAAAGCCACCTGCACTCCTTGAAGACCTCTGACCTCCCCCACCAAAGAACATGTTAAAGAAGTCACTAAAGTCTCCATCTCCACTGCTATAAGTATAGCTGCTCCCTCCAAATCCATATTGGGATGGATCGAAGTTCTGGCCATTGGAGAAGTTTGCATTTGAACCAAAGGTATCGTATTGCTTACGCTTTTCCTCATCTCCAAGAACCTCATAGGCCTCATTTACTTCCTTAAATTTCTCCTGGGCCTGGTCATCATCTGGTCTTAGGTCCGGATGGTATTTTTTTGCAAGTCTTCTATAGGCTTTTTTTATATCATCTTGAGAGGCCTTTTCCTCTACTTCAAGTATTTTATAGTAATCTTTAAATTCCATTAACTCACTCCTTCCTCATATTTCTTTTAAGCATAATGTTAATTTTATATTCATTTGACCTTCTTTGACCTTCTCCTATATTATATAATAAATAGGGTGGAAAATCAATATCTCTCCTATGATTATACCCAATTAGGAGGCCTTGTAATTATTAACTTAAATAGTCCTTAAAGTATCTAATTCCGGATACTGAAATCCTATCTTTATAAATATCCTCTATAAGGAATAATTATGAACTTTCTAAATATTTTTATTTATTCTCTCTTTTTTCTAGAATAAGCCTCTCTATTCTAGTATAATAAATGGAGACATGCTTAGAAAAAGCTGGAAATTTTATTCTTCAGTTTTAAATTCAAAATAAGGAGACTTACATATGATTAGAAAAATAGCCTTATCCGGAATGAGAGGTAGGAAAAAAGATACATTTTTACTCAGTTTTGTAGTATTCCTTTCCTTTTTATTTATAGTAGCCACCACTCTTTTATACTCCAGTTCTGAAACAACTAAAAATATTCAAAGAACAAATACCTTTGGAAGTTGGCAGGGGTCTATCTTAAATGAAGAAGATGCCATGGAAGATAAACTCTTGGGTCTAGATGAAGTCCAGTCTCTTGGAAAGAGCAGGATTATTGGAAGGTCTGAGGATTTTGGCCTTGTAGGAACCTTTAACCAGGAGCTCCTAGATATGGGTCATTTCCAGCTCCATCAGGGAAGATTTCCTGAGAAAAATGATGAAATTGCTCTGGAACTAAGCCAGCTCTCCTATTTTTCCAAAGATCTGCAAATAGGAGATACTCTTGCTGTGGATATACTGGTCCCCCTCTATGAGGATGATATGGAATCAGTTAACAATGCTCAGATGAAAAAGCTAGAGCCTGAACTGAGAAGGATGGAGGAGGAATTAAGAGAAACAGAAGATTTAGAAGAGGATCAGTGGAGCAAGTATGATTCTGTCCTAGGGGATATAGAATTCATTCGTGAAGCCATGGGAGTAGAAGAGGATGAACCCACACCCCTGAATATTCTCTACCACATGTGGGGAGGAAGGGTTACTAGAAATGAAAGGACCTTGGAAGTATTTGATGGGGTCCAGGTGGTTACCAAGACCTCCTACCTCTATGCCTCTATAAGATCTGAGGACAATCCTCTTGAAAGCAGTATTGAAGAAGTAAGGGAAAATGGAACTAAGATAAGTAAGTCTGCAATAATCACCAGAGACATGAAGGTCTCTGGAATAGTCCAGACCTACTCTAACCTTTGGGACATAGACAAGCAACCAGTTGCCAATTCCTTTATTAGTGAGGATGCAGGCAGGCTCTTTATTGAGGAAGCCTTTTATCTTTCTGAGGATCCAGACCTCAGTGATTATAATTTTAATAATAATTATTTTATAGATTCTAATATAAAGTCAAAGGAATTTTTCAGCCTTTACAGTGGTGATTTTCCTAAGCTTAGGAGAAATGTCTATGCCTATCCTGAGACTGCAGGCTCTACGGAAAGCACCTTGACCTATGGTATCCTGGCCTTTATATTTATTGCCACTATTTTTTCTGTATTTCAGATTTACCTGACACAGATGAAAAGAAGAAGCAGAAAGATAGCCCTATTTAAATCCATTGGAGCTAGCAACAAGCAGCTTAGAGAACTTCTCCTATGGGAGGTCTTATATCTACTGCTCCTATCCATACCCCTTAGTATTGGAGGGGGGATCCTCTTAGTCAAGCTGATCCTATATATTATGAATAGTCTAGGAACTAGCTCTTTGAGTTTCTTTATTAACTCTAAATTACTCTTTCTAGGAATCCTGGCAGGTACTGTATCTGTAATCATAGGAATGATCATTCCTATGATTAAGTCTATGAAGATTCCCCTAACCGGGACCATCTCCCAGGCTCCAAAACATAAGAAGCTAGATAAGAAGACTAGGTCAAAGATTCATTCAAAGACCAGGGACATTAAGATGCAAAGCTTTAGAAGAATATCAATAAAAAATATTAAATACAATAAATCAAGCCTCCTATTTACCCTGGCCCTATATACCATAGCTATATCTGTGCTCTTAGGATCTATTTTCCTTAGTTTCTTGGCCTTTGAGGATTATATAGACCAGGTAATAGCTAGGGACAAGCCGGACTACGGCTTTGAATTTGACTTTGGCATTAGGCAAAGGGAAATTGATGAGAGAATCCAGGACTTCCAGTCCATAGAAGGTGTGGAAAATGTAGAGTTTTACAAGGCAGGAGAAACTGCCTTTATGTGGTATGAAGATATAGAGAAAAATCAAATATATTCTAGCTTTAAGGATATAATTCCCAAAGATTTTATAGATGATCACTTTGGCATAGATAGGACAGACTATACAAATCTTGAAGATGAAGATACTTATCTGGTAAGAGATTCTATAATTGTAAATACCTATAGTATAGATCCAGAGGGAGCTCTCTTTAGTCGTTTTGAAAAGGCTATAGACAGGGGCAGCCTAGATAAGAAAAAATTTGAAGAAGGCAAGCAACTTATAGTACTAATGCCTATGTATTATAACTTAGGCGGAGAGGATTCTAAGCTAGAAGGTCCTATAGAAAGATCCATCTTAGAAAACACCACACAGAAAGACAGAGTGGCTAGTCTTCTTGAATACAGTGATCTTTACCAGCTAAGCTATGACTTTAGACATCAGGAGTATTACGAAAGAGATAAGAGCCTGTCCCCTGGGGATATGGTCCATTTATCTATTCCTAAGGAGGAAATTGTAGGTTCCACTAGGACCAATGAACTGGCCTTCCATGAACTGGAGGTTGGGGGGATAATAAATTATTTCCCTGAAAAAGGCATTTGGCCTTTTTCCCATAACTTGGAAAACCCAGTAATTATAGGTTCCTATAGTCTAATAACAGATCTCTATCCTGCCAGCCTATCTGGTAAGAGAGACATGACCCTAGACTATCTTAGGGCTCTTAGGGCAAGCTTTGCCCCTACCAAGTATGGTAAGAGCTGGGCCTATGTGGATATAGATCCTAAGGCGGACCAGGTCCAGCTACAGGTAGACCTACAAAGATTGTCCCTGGAAAATGAATCTAGCTTGCATAATTATATAGAGAGCAAGGACATAGTCTTTGGCAAGGCCTTTTCTACTGCATCTATTATAGTTATACTAGGCCTGGCTGTAAGCTTTATATCCCTAATTATTCTCTATAATACCAGCCAATCTAGAATAGAGCAGGAAAGAGAAAGGATAGGAATCCTTCAGGCTATAGG
>CAZGQG010000010.1:11430-55245 GCA_964527205.1 uncultured Tissierellaceae bacterium
CTTAAGAAAATACTTAAAAACCAGCCAGTAAATAATATAAGAAGCCTAAGCAATTAATGCTAATTTAAGGAGTGAAATATATGAGCTTGATAAAGCTAGAAAATGTAAGCAAAACCTATGGCAAGGATGCCCTAAAGGTTGAAGCCTTAAAGTCTGTTAATTTAGAAATCCAGGCAGGTTATTTTTACGCCATTATTGGTAAAAGTGGATCGGGAAAATCCACCCTACTCCAAATCCTTGGAGCCTTGGATAAGCCCAGTTCAGGTAAATTCTATCTAGAGGGTGAAAGTGTCTTTGATAAAAGCGATTTAGAAATTACCCTCCTAAGGAGGCGAAGAATTGGCTTTGTATTCCAGTCCTTTAACCTGCTTTCAGAGCATACTATAATAGAAAATATACTTATGCCAGTCCATCTAGATGGCAAGGAGCCGAAGAAGGAAAGATTAGAGGAGATAGTTGATTCCTTGGACATAGCTGATAAATTATATTTCTATCCTGATGAACTATCTGGAGGTCAAAGGCAGAGGGTTGCTATTGCCAGGGCCCTTATTAGCAATCCTGCTATTATACTTGCAGATGAGCCTACTGGAAACTTGGATGAAGCCAGTGGTAGGGATGTAATTAAATTACTCAAGGAATCTGCAAGAAAATTTGACCAGACCATAATCCTGGTTACCCATGATATGGATATTGCCAGGGAGGCAGATAGGATTATAAGAATAGAGGACGGCAATATAGTTAGTTCCTAGAAATTAGAGGCCAGTAAAGAATTTTTACTGGCCTCTTTCTATTAAATGAGGGTAATTGTGAAATTTATATTTAAAAAGATTGATTTTTTCTGAAAAATGTTATATAATTTCATTAATAGGCAATTGATAATAGTTATCAATCCCAGTTGGGATTGTAATAAAAATATAGGAGGAAAAAATTTGACAACTTCACTGAATTTTTTAAAACCAAATGATCGTGCAAGGATTGCTGATATAAATGGTGCTTTTGGAGTAAAAAAACGACTTTATGAACTAGGTCTACATAAGGGTGCATGCTTTAAGGTAGTAAAAAATGACTACGGCCCAATTATACTATGTCTTTCTGGTCATAAATTAGCTCTAGGAAGAGGACTTGCTTCTTCTGTAATGGTGGAAGTATAGTTACTGACAAAATAAAAAGGGGGTTTTACTTTGAAAACAATTGCACTTGTAGGTAATCCCAATTCCGGGAAAACTACAGTCTTTAATGCTTTGACAGGCTCCAACCAACATGTTGGTAACTGGCCAGGGGTAACTGTTGAAAGAAAAGAAGGAAAATTTATATATAAGGATACAGAATATACGGTGGTTGATCTACCAGGTACTTATAGTTTAGGAGCATATTCAGAGGATGAAATTGTAGCAAGGGATTACATACTTAAGGGTAGACCAGACATTGTAATAAATGTAGTTGACGCTACAAACATAGAGAGAAACTTATACTTAACTACCCAGCTTATGGGTATGGGGGCCAAGGTAATTATAGCCCTTAATATGATGGATGAGGCAAAAAAGAGAGAAATAGAAATAGATCTAGATAAGTTATCCCATAACATTGGCATACCAGTAGTTCCTACGGTTGCCTCCAAGTCTAGAGGCTTGGATGATCTTATTGAAAAATCCATTGAACTTATGGAGAGTAAAGAAGAAACCACTGGGGTCTTTAGTTATGGAGAAAGCATTGACAGGGAAATAGAAAAAATAGAAGAGAGCTTGGCTGGTATAGATTTGGAATACCCTAACAGATGGGTTGCACTGAAAATACTAGAGGGAGATCCAGAGATAAGAAATCTAAAAGAGATTCAAGATTTAAAGTCTTTAGGAGAAAGACTTTTTTTTATTGAAGATAGGAGCACTGCCTACGAGCTTGAAATTGTGGATAAGAGATATGCCTTTATAGGAGATGTACTTAAGGATTCCCTAAAGAAACCTAGCGAAGAGCTTGTAACTACAACAGATAAGATAGATAAGATTATTACTCATAAATATTTTGGAATACCAATATTTGCAGTTATAATGTTTATAATATTCCAGCTTACCTTTACCATTGGAGAGGATTTCCTTGGGGAGTATATGGTAGGCCTAGTGGATCTTTTAGGAGATGGAGTCCTAAGACTTTTAACATTCTTAGGTGCAAGTAGCTGGATAAAGGACTTCTTCATCAATGGTGTCTTTGCTGGAGTTGGAGCAGTTCTTGAGTTTATTCCACTTATAATGGTCCTTTATTTCTTCTTAGGTATTTTAGAAGATACTGGATATATGGCCAGAGCTGCCTATGTTATGGATGGATTAATGAGAAAGCTTGGACTTCATGGTAAGACCTTTATTTCCATGATTGTTGGCTTTGGATGTAATGTGCCGGGTATTATGGCAACTAGAACCCTAGACAATAAAAAGGATAGGATGATTGCCCTATTAATCAATCCCTTCATGAGCTGTGGTGCAAAAATAACTATTTACCTAGTCTTTATTTCTGCATTCTTTCCAGAGCATGGTGGTATAGCCCTATTCTCACTTTATTTCCTAGGAATTCTTGTGGCCCTAGTTGTTGGAAAGATATTTTCAAAAACCCTCTTTAGGGGAGAAACATCACATTTTATAATGGAATTACCACCCTATAGGATCCCAACCTTTAAATATGTGGTAAGGGATATGTGGGACAAGGTAAGGGACTTTATAGTAAGGGCTGGAACTATTATATTTGCAGTAGTTACCCTACTTTGGATTCTTGCACAATTCCCTATTGGAGTTGAACCCTATAGTCAGGCTAGCTGGCTGGGAAAAATAGGTACATTTATAGCTCCAATATTTAAACCTGCAGGATTTGGAACTTGGGAAGCTTCTGTTAGTTTATTTGCAGGAGTTGCTGCTAAGGAGGCAGTGGTGGCTACCCTGGGAATGGTCTATGCTGGTGTTACTGAAGGAACTCAGCTTGTGGAGGCCATAGGAGCTGCCTTTACACCACTATCAGCGGTTTCATTTTTAGTAATGATCTTGTTATATACTCCCTGTGCTGCAGTTATTGGAACAGTTAAGAGGGAAACCAATTCATATAAATGGGCTATATTTATGGTAGTATATACCTTTGTAATAGCCTGGATATTCTCAGTTTTGGTCTATCAAATAGGAAGCCTCTTAGGCTTTTAATTGAGGAGGGATATTATGCTGAAGAATGTTTTAAAGGAAATTAGAAATTCAAGAGTTCTTGACATATCAGATATTGGAAATAAATTAGGTATTAGCAGTGCCTTGGTAGAGGAAATGATCGGACAATTAGAAAGGATGGGCTATCTTATAGAAGATATGGGATCCTATACTTGTGAGAGCAAATGTAGTTCTTGTAGTGTGTCATCTTGCAATACCACTCCTGTTAAAACCCTAAGTATTACAGAAAAAGGAGAAAAACTTTTAAAAAATATTTAAATATTTTTATCCTGAAAAATCTCTATATATAGCCATTTAGTAAGGTACTTAAAAAGAAACTTTAAAATATTTTAAAGTTTCTTTTATTTTTATGTTTAGAATCTGCATATGTGGATATAATATATATACATACATCATTAGTTAATATGTTTAGAGGATTATTAGTATTCTAATCCAATAAAATAATAACGATGATATGGTGTATGCTTACAATAGAACTTTTGCTACTTCCCAACCTAAGAAGTAAGATCAGTAGTAAAATCAGTAAGATTAAAGAAAGATTCAAGAGTTTGTGATTCAATTCAACAAGTCTTCAAATAAGTAGTTTCAAAGTATATGCTTTAAAAGTTTAGGGTAAGATTATTTTGAGTTTACAATTTTTAGATGTAGGTGTTTGAGTCTCAGATTTAAAATTTAATAGGAACAAGTTAAGAGTTTAAATCCGAAGTTAGTATCCGAAGATTTAAATTGATTAAAGCGTAAAAAAGCTTTAAGAGTAAAGAGTAAAAGATTTTAGTATATGATTAGATTTAAACGAAAGAAAGAGAATGTTTAAACGATCAACAAATTTTCAAGCTAATGGTAAAAGCTCCAAAAGTTTTATCAGAAGTTGATAGGAGTGTAGTAGAGAGATTGAGTTTAACAATTGCATCAAATTCATTAGGTTGTAGTAGCGCAAAAGAGTTCTATTTTAAATAATAGGTAATTTCTTGATAGTATATAAGAGATTACCTATTTATTTTTGCCTCTTTACTTGTTGAATTTTTTTCTGTATAAGATATAATGAAGGTAAATATAAGTACTTATAAAGGAGAATCTTATGATAGATATGGATTGGAAACAAGGCAAAAATTTAACTATGCTAGCAGACTTCTATGAATTCACTATGGCTAATGGTTACTTAGACAATAATATGGCTGAAGAAATTGCTTATTTTGACATGTTCTTTAGGAAGATACCAGATGATGGCGGTTTTGCTATTATGGCTGGTTTAGAGCAGCTTATACATTACCTGAAATCACTTAGCTTTCATGAAGAAGATATAGAGTATTTTAGAAGCAAGGGAATCTTTAATGAAGATTTCTTAGAATATCTTAGAAATTTTAAATTTGAATGTGATGTTTGGGCTATACCTGAGGGAACTCCAATATTTCCCCAAGAGCCTATGGTTATTGTAAGAGGACCTGTTATCCAAGCCCAATTAATTGAAACCATGGTTCTTCTAACTATAAATCACCAAAGCCTTATAGCAACAAAATCAAATAGGATAGTAAGGGCTGCCAAGGGAAGACCTGTAATGGAGTTTGGCTCAAGAAGAGCCCAGGGCTATGAAGGTGCCATCCTAGGTGCCAGGGCTGCCTATATAGGGGGCTGTGTAGGTACAGCTAATACAATAGTGGATAGGGATTTTGACATTCCTGCCATGGGAACCATGGCCCACAGCTGGGTGCAAATGTTCCCTACAGAGCTAGAATCCTTTAGGGCCTATGCTAGGACCTATCCTAAGGATTGTGTTCTCTTAGTAGATACTTACAACACCTTAAAGGAAGGAATACCCAATGCTATAAAGGTATTTAATGAAGAAGTTGTCCCTCTTGGTCACAGACCTAAGGGCATAAGAATAGATAGTGGAGATATAGCCTATCTATCAAAGGAATCTAGAAAGATGCTTGATGAGGCTGGCTTTGAAGACTGCCCTATTATAGCTTCTAGTTCCTTAGATGAATATGTAATAAGGGATCTCCTGGTTCAGGATGCACAGATAGATAGCTTTGGAGTAGGAGAAAGACTTATAACTGCAAAGTCCCAGCCTGTATTTGGCGGGGTCTATAAGCTTACTACCCTGGAAAAAGATGGTGAACTTGTTCCTACTATTAAGATCAGTGAAAATGTAGGCAAGATCACTACACCTGGATTCAAGCAGGTTTATAGATTATTTGGAAGGACATCCAATAAGGCCATAGCAGATGTAATAACCCTACACGATGAAGAGATTAATGATGATGAGCCTTACGAGATTTTCCATCCTATACACACATGGAAGAGAAAGACCCTTACTAATTTCTATGCAAAAAAACTTCTTGTTCCTATATTTGAAAAGGGACTATGTGTATATGAGAGTCCAAATGTACATGAAATAAAAAAATACTGCCAGGAACAAATAGATATGTTTTGGGATGAGGTAAAGAGATTTGAACAGCCACACAGGTATTTTGTTGACCTTTCCCTAGATCTTTGGACTATAAAGGACGATCTACTGAAATCTCACCAATAATAATTTTAAATTAAATAATTCCATACAAAAATATAACTGCTTTGGGCTTGACCCAGAGCAGTTTATTTATCCTTATATGCCTCTTTAATCCTTTGGAGATCTTCTTCTTTTAGCTCTCCATCCTTGTATCTAGCCCTTATATATACTTCTCTTATTTTTTCTGACTGCTTAAATTCATCCTCAGACTTAGCTTTTATATCTAGGGATGTATCTGAACTCCTTAGATCAATTTCTTTTTTCCCCAGGTCCTTTAAATATCTCCTATAGTAGTATCTTATCTGTCCTCTTAGGTCCTTAGGATATCTTTCCCTAAGAAATCTCTTCTTCCTAGGTCTTGTTCTTATATATTCTCTTTCCTCTTCATATTCCAAGCCCTCATAATCCCTATTGGTTAATTTTGATAGGATCTTAAAGATAATATATAGGCCCAGTAGGATCAAGATCAATCCCATTATATTCATAAGGAGCTTTATAAGTACTTCAGATTCCAACCACTTGGCCTGGCCTTCTCCCATTTCCCCATAATTGATCTCATTTGCACCCATTTCTAAGTCCTGAAACTCCCTAACCCTTATTAGATTTATTATCTTATCAATAAGGCCTGCAAAGAGCATAATAGGAATATAAAGTATGGCTAATATCCCATCCACTGCCAGTCCTAATACCAGGCTAAAACCCTGAGCTATGGCATTTCTAATGGGATCTATTGCTATCATAATAGAAACTATAAAAATTACAAATAGGTATCTTCTATTGGTGGCCTTAAGCTTGTCTATATCCATTCCTGACTCTAAATGCCTAATGGACCTTACAAGGACTAGGCCTGATATTAGATATATTACCAGGAAAATTAATCCTGGCATTAAAAACTCCCTAAATTCTGAGATTAGGATTGCTAGAAAGATTAGTGTTCCTATGATAAAAAAAGACTTCTTAAATCTCTCAGAAAAATATGAGTAGCTTCCTAACTCCAGGGCCCTTGTAAAGTATATGTAGATAGATACCATAAGGCTAAGTAGAAAGAAAACTGGCCTTACACCCTTAAAGAAAAAGAGTGCTGGGCTTAATAAAAGTAAGCCTAGGAGGTAGATCTTGTTTTTCTTTTTTAAATAAGCTATTACACTTCCTAGTATGCTTGTATATACAAAAAATCCAAATATATTTGCTCCACTTGTAAAGTTGAAAATTATATTTAATACTGCAAATATCAAGGATATTACAGATATTGTTTCAAGTATTAGTAAACTTATCATTTTAACTCACCCCTAAAGGTGGGGATATTTTTGCTTAATTTATCTAAATTTTCTTCCTCTAAGGATATAAGCAGGGTTTTTGTTACATTTTTATTAAGCCTATTTATAGGTCCAACATAGGAGGGGAATATCTTTGGACTTATTATTGCTACAGTGGTGTAGCTGCCCTGTCTTTTAGATATATCGCCCAATAGGCTTTCAAATTCATCTGCAATTATATAATTTATCCTGCCTAGGACTTCCAAACATCTCATCTTATGGGCCTCACCTAGGCCCTTGGGATATGAAAAGCCCTTATTAAATCTAGAGCTATTATTAAATGCATTGGTTGCAAAGCCATAGGAAATCTTTTCCCTTTCACATTCCTCAATAAGGGCTCTGGCAATTTCTATACTTCTTTCAATCTTTTTTATTTCTATATTCTTCCAATAGGGTTTGGCACTTTCTATATTTAGGAGGATCATCATACTGTTGTCTGTAGTAAAATCAAACTCCTTGACCATTAATTGATTGTGCCTGGCTGAGGAGGGCCAGTGGATATATTTTTGTGGGTCCTGGGAAGTATATTCCCTTATACCCACAGTCATTAGGGGGTCATCTATTATCCATCTATTTACAGATATTTCCCCGTAAAGGTCTCCCAGGGGAAGGATAATGTCTTGAAGTTCAAACTTTTCTGGTAGGACTACCACTTCTTCATTTATATCCAGTTCCTGGTAGCTATGGCCAAATCCTGAAAAGTCACCTATCTCAAGAAGAACCTTCTTGATCTTATGAAGGCCTCTTTTTTCTCCCCTTATCTTATATTTTCTCACTACTCTTTGATAGGGCATTATAAATATGGTATAGACATTTCTCTCCTCATTAAACTCCTCAGGAAATCTTTCCTCTACCTTTAGAAAGGATATAGTTAGGGGCTTTCTGTTCTCAAGACTTGATCTAATAGGAATCTCTTCTCCTATTTCAACCAGGGATTTGCCTATATCCATTTTATATTCTAAATTCCGAAATCCATAATCTAGGGAAAGTTTGTTAACTAGTAAGATAAGAAGGATTAGTCCAAATAAAAACCAAAACATCCTAACTCAAACTCCCTAAGAAGTTTTCCATCCTAGAGCCCCTCTGCTTTAATTTTCCCCTTAATCTTTTCATCAAATCCCTCTTCTCTAATATACTTATAGTTCTTTTATAATCCGGTTTATCCTATCTACCAGGGAAGGCCAGGAGAATTTTTCTATATTCTCTCTTTGTTCCATTATGGCCCCATCCTTATTTCTAATTTTTTCTATTTGCTCAAGAATTGCATCTCTAAGGTCCTTTCTAAATCTTCTAAGATCCTTTTCCACGGGCTTGTCCACATCGTATATCCTAGGTAGGGGAACATATTTTATTACCCCTGAAGCCTTTATTTCCTCTCCAAGTAAGCTCATTAGGGCTTCTATTTCTGTGGTCACTACATATAGTCCTGTTGCCAAGGATTCTATTGCCATAAGGCCTAGACCTTCATAGAAAGATGGCATAAGGAATATATCCTTTCTCCTAAGTTCATCTCCAAGAGCTGCCTGATCCTTTACATTATAGACCCTAATGCTTTCATCTCCCTGGATGTATTTTTCTAATTCCTTCTTACCTTCTTCATCCGGTGAACCAATTATATCCAGGCTCACATCATCTAAATGGAGCTCCTTATAGACCTTAAGTAGCTCATAGATTCCCTTTGATGGATCGATCTTTGCTGCATAGACCAATCTTATCTTGTCACTGGTTTCTTTTTCCTCAGCTGGATAGAAGATCTCTTGATTGAATCCTCCTCCTATGGCTATTATATCTTCCTTTTTTATATCCCTATAGGTCTCTACTATAAGATCTTTTTGATCTTCTGAACCTGCAAATACCAGGTCTAGCTTATGAAAATCTTTAACATATTTTTTATAGATCTCTGGATTCATTTGAGCCTGTCTCATATCTGTATTGTGAAATACTCCCACAATTTTAGAATCTGGGAAGACCTCTATTACCAGGGAAGTAAGTATCCAAAGGTGATGGGCAAAGATAATATCTGGTGTAAATTCCCTCTTTACCTCTTCTAATTTCTTTCTAAAGCTCCCTATCCAAGCCTGGAACATTTCCTCACTCATCTGGGAGTAAAGAGTGTTGTCATAGGGCATTACATTGCTCATTCCCACTATTGGGAAATTTAATTCTTCATTTTTAAATTCTACAGGATAGATATGCTCATCCTCTAATAAATTCCACTGGAAGTCATCTTGAAGGGCAAATATTGCTCTTTGGTCATGATCATATCTACTAAGGTTTTCAACTAGATTAGAAAAATAAACTCCTGAACCGGTTTTAGCTGGCAATTGGGCCAGTACATGTAATATCTTCATAAATCCTCCTCCATTCCATTTTTATATATTCCTTTTGTATCCTTATCTTATTTACTCTATATTCTTATCTATTTACTTTATATCCTTATAATCAAATTCTAAATATACTATATCATCTTTTTCATAAAACTTGTCTCCTGAAAGCTCTATTGCTATTAATTCCTCATCTTCAACTAACATATAATATTCTCTTATGGCACCCTTAAAGATGGTCTTTTTTATACTAGCCTGGACCCTGCCAGGAGCTTTTTCCTGGTGTATGCTTATATCCTCTGGCCTTACAAATTTTACCTGTCCATCTTTTCTTCTTATATTTGCTCTTCCAATAAAGTTTAGGGGGAATTCTCCCTTAGGCTTTTTGTATATTTCCCTAGGCTCTGATATTTGCTCTACCCTGCCCCTATTCATTAGGATAATCTGATCTGCTACTGAAAAAGCATCTTCCTGGTCATGGGTTACAAATATGGTTGTTATATCAAATAATTTTTGGATTCTTTGGATTTCCTCCCTCATAACCAGTTTCAACTTTGCATCCAGATTAGAAAAAGGTTCATCTAGTAAAAGGAGTTCCGGTTTAACTACTAAGGATCTAGCCAGAGCTACCCTTTGCTGTTCTCCACCGGAAAGCTGGTCTATTCTTCTGTTTTCATAGCCCTTAAGTCCAACTATTTCTAATGTCTCCAGTCCTTCCTTTATGGCCTCTTTTTTTCCCATTTTTTTAAACTTCAAACCGTATATTGTATTTTCCAGAACTGATTTGTGGGGGAATAGTCCGTAGGACTGAAAGACTGTTGATATAGGTCTTTCCTCTGGGCTTAAGGAGGATATTTCCCTTCCGTCTAAAATTATATTACCAGAATCTATTTTTTCAAATCCACCAATACATCTTAGAACTGTTGTCTTACCTGATCCACTAGGCCCAAGTATACAGGATATGCTCCCTTTTTTTGCAAGAAAGTTAACATTATCTGCAGCCCTTACATCTCCATATATTTTATTTAAATTAGATACCTCTAGGTACATCTATACTTCTCTCCCTTCTAGATAAGATGAAATAATAAAGTCCATTAACAAAAAGACAGGTTAGTATTATTAAAAAAGCTATAACCGAACCCTCTCCATATCTACCGGATTCTATAACATCAAACATAACCATGGTAGCAAGTTTTTGCTTAGGATATATTAAGAATATAATAGATCCTATGGTTGTCATAGTTGCAGTAAATCCATTGACAAAGGAAATATATAATCCTGACTTGCTTAAGGGCAGGATAATGTCCTTTATAACATGCAAGTTATGTCCTCCTAAATCCTTGGCAGAGTTTATGGTATCCCTATTTATCTGAGTAAGGGTGGAATATGCAACCTTTGAAGCAAAGGGCAACTGTCTAAAGGTAACATTTAAAATTACGATTAAGAGAGTCCCTGTAAGCTCTAGGGGTGCCTTGTTAAAGGCTAGTATATATCCTATTCCAAAAAATGTCCCCGGCACTATATAGGGCATGGTAGCAATAAAGTCCATTAGTTTCATTATCTTATAATTTCTTATAAATGCATAGTATTCCAATAATATTCCCAGAATTGAGCTTGCAAGGCCTGCAATTATAGATACAAATATAGTCCTAGGAAAGGTATTTACAATATTTAATTTACTAGCCCTAAAGTGATCCAGGGTAAAGTATAGGTCTCCCTTGTTCATGTCTGTAAAGGCGGAAAGGATAATAGCAGTGTACTGGATCAAAATCCAAGTAAGAAAAAATACTGCAACTCCCCTTATAATATTGTATATGTATCCTTCTCTTCTTATACTTACTCCACTGCCTGAGCTTGTACCGTGTTGGCCCGTGCTTATTAATTTAAACTTTTTCATATAAATTAAAAATACTATAATTGCTGGTATAAATAATACAACTGATATGGTGGCTGCCCTTCTTATATCTCCCTTTGCTATTACAGAGAGGTAGGCTTCTGTTGCCAGTACATTAAAGGCCCCTCCAATTATTCTTGGAGTTGAAAAATCTGCCATGGATCTTATAAAGGAAAGTAGCATAACAACTGTTATAGATGGCTTCATAAGAGGCAGTATAATATCCTTTATAATATCATTGGTCCTTGCACCTAGGGATCTGGCTGATTCTATAAGGCTTTTATCCAATTGTCCTAGATAACCTATAAGGAGCAGGGCATTCATGGAAGTAAAGCCTAAACTTTGCATAAGGACTATACCTAGTTGACCATAGGGTGACAGGGATAGGCCTAGTATATTATTTGTTATAAACCCCCTTCTTCCAAACAATCTTATATAGGAGAGGGATGTAACAAAGGGTGGTGATATTATAGTAAGCATTAGTATGGCCATTATTATCTTTTTTGTTCTCTCTGATCCTATGTAGTGATATACAGCTATTACTATTGAAAAAACAGCACTTAGGATTGTTGTATATATGGCTGTGGTCAGGGAGTTCTTTATTAGATAAGACTCTTCTTTTATAAAGGAAAAGTATGAAAAATCAATGCTGCCATTATCTAATAGGGATGTTATAAAAACTGAAATAAATGGATATAATATAAATGTAAGTACTGATAATATAATTATTATCAGTAAAAGTTTATCTATTGAGTCTAAAATTTTCTTTTTCATAGTCTTTCCCCTATCATCTTTAATATATCTATACTCTCTTTATACACTAAATAGGTGGATAAAATCCACCTATTTTTTATTACTTTCCTATTGTTAGTTCTTCCCATCTTTTGAGTATAGCCTCTCTCATGCTACCAAAGGTCTCTATATCTTGCTTTATTAATTTTTCTTCTGGAAGGCCTAGATCATAACCACCGATTCCATCCTTGATCATCTGTGCTCCATCCTTGCCATCAAGTTCTGCTAGTTTTTCTTGGTTCTCATCTCTCAGCATAAAATCAATAAAGGCCTTGGCAATGTCTGCCCCTTCTCCATCCTTAAATACTGCTACTCCTTCTGGAACCCAAGGTATACCGTCTTCTGGATATATAACAGTTAGATTGTTGTTTTCTGCTGCTGTAAAGGAACTCTTGTCTGCAGGTATTATACCTATGGCAAATTCTCCTGCTACAGTTTTTTCCTCTGGATCCTTACCTCTTTTTCCATAGAAGGGAATGTTTTCATTTAGCTTTTCTAAGTATTCCCAACCTTCTTCTTCCCCATACATATCAAGTATTCCCTTTACTGCACCGTAATTGGTTCCTGAGATTGCTGGGTTTGCCATCATTATTTCATCCTTGTACTGGGGATCTGCTAGCTCCTCCCAAGTTCTTGGAGTTTCTAAACCATTTTCCTTCAATAGTTCTTCATTCACTAGGAATCCTACCACTGTAAGTCCCTTGGAAATCCAATATCCTTCTTCATCTCTAAACTCACTGCTTACCTTCTCTGCTTCCTCCGGAATATAGGAGTCTAAGAGTCCTGATTCCTTTGCAGACATAAAGGCATCTATTCCTCCCCCAAACCAAAGGTCTGCCATTGGCTTCCCACCTTCAGCTTCTATTCTAGATATAACTTCTCCACTGGACATGGAAAGGAAATCTACCTTTGCATTTACTTCCTCACCAAATTCATTAAAGAAGTCTACATATTTATCAGATGTAGTTACTACATTCATCTGCCTGCCCCCAAAATCTAGCTGGTCTCCACTTTCTAAATCCTCATCTTCATTTTCTTCCACTTCTACCAATTCATCTTCTCCTTGAACTGGCTCTTGTTCATCCTCTCCACTACCAGTACATGCTGTTAGAACTATAGCAAGTAATAACAATAGTGGTATTAATTTAAATTTTTTAATTTTCATCTCTCTACCTCTTTTCTCTTATTTGTCTTAACCTATGGTCCATAATACCATCATCCTATTTTCTATACAATCTTTATAGCTAATATTAATTGTTTTCAATTCATTATAGATTATATTAATATATAATTCCACTTAATGCAAAAAAATTGCGGTGGATTAATCCACCGCAAATGTTTTTATAAGCTTAGGCCCTTTTCAAAAGCCTTTATATTTACTGCATGTACCTTTTCTGGTAAGAAGCTTTTTATCTTGCTTATCCAGTCTATGTGTTCAAGTCCCAGTGACTTTACTGTCATTCCTAGGATTACTATGTTTTGTGATCTTGGCTCTCCAAGCTCAACTGCTATATCTCTTGCGTCAACCCAGCTAACATTTTCAATGTTTTTATTGATTTCTTCTGCTATGTTTTCTGGATATTCTTCTGAGCCAGCAAGAACTGGTAGTGGCCACATTTCTTCACTATTTATGATTAGTTTTCCATCTTTTTTAAGTTGCTCTATATATCTAGCAGCCTCTAAACTTTCAAAGCTAACTAAAAGATCCGCTTCACCCTTATTGATAGTTGGTGAATATACCTTGTCTCCAAATCTAATTTGAGTAGTTACACTTCCACCTCTTTGACTCATACCGTGTATTTCAGACATCTTAACATCATATCCTTCATCTAGAAGACCTTCTGATAATATCTTGGATACAAGTATGGTTCCCTGTCCTCCTACTCCTACTAACAATAAACTCTTTGCCATTTAGAGCACCTCTTTTCCGAAAAATTCTATAGCATCAAATGGACATACCTGTAAGCATACTGTACAGCCATTACAAAGGGTAGTATCTATACTTACTACATTATCTTTCATGGATATTGCTGGACAACCTATTTTTAGACAAGTCTTACATTTTCTACATTCTTCTTGGTTAACTTGGCAATGCAATCCTTCTCTTTCTTTCATTACGTCCTTTATAAGGGCACAAGGTTGTTTTGTTATTATTACAAATGGCTCTGTAGCTTCTAATGCATCTTTTACAGCTGCAGTGTTTTCTTCCATAATATATGGGTCTATTACTCTAATGTTTTCTTCTTTTATTCCTATAGCCTTTACTACTGCTTCTATATCTATCATTGGTGCAGGCATTCCTGCTATATCCATTCCTGTACCAGGATTTTGCTGATGCCCTGTCATAGCTGTTATTCTATTGTCAAGTATTACAGTTACCATGTTGCTATTGTTGTAAACTGCATTTACTAGACCAGTCATTCCTGAGTGGAAGAATGTGGAATCTCCTACAACTCCAAATACCTTCTTATCTCTACCATCAATTTTATTTACTTTTTCAAAACCTTGACCAGCTGTGATTCCAGCACCCATGCATATTACAGTGTCTCCTACTCCTAGTGGAGCACTTGCACCTAGGGTGTAGCAACCTATGTCTGATGTTACTACCATCTTGTTTCTTTGCTTACCCATTGCATGGAATATTCCTCTATGAGGGCAACCAGCACATAGGGCAGGTGGTCTTGATGGTACTTCTATGTCAAGTTCATTTATTTCTCCTGGTTTTTCACCTAGCATAACTTCTCTGATTATTTGTGGGTTGATTTCTCCACATACTGAGAATATTTCTTTTCCTATACAGTCTATTCCCATAGCCTTGATGAATTGTTCCATGTATGGTTCGTTTTCTTCTATAACATAGATCTTATCTATCTTCTCTCCAAATTCCTTAAACATTTCATCTGGTAGTGGATAGCTAAATCCTACCTTTAAATAGGATACTGTATCTCCAAATACTTCCTTAGCATGAAGATAGCTTGCTCCTGATGTTATGATTCCTACCTTTGTGTCATTCCACTCAAATCTATTAAGTGGTGTATTGTTTGAGTATTTTCTTAGATTTGGAAGTCTTTCCTCTTCCATTTCAATATGTTTTGCCTTTGAATGTGCAGGAACCATTATGTATTTGGTTGGATCTTTTACGTATTCTTTGACTCCTACCTCTTCTCTGTCTAATAACTCTACTGGTCCCTTACTATGACATACTCTAGTAGTCATTTTAAATAATACTGGTGTATCATATTTTTCAGAAACTTCAAAAGCATACTTTACAAAGTCCTTACACTCTTGACTGTCTGATGGTTCTATCATTGCAACCTTTGCATGGGGTGCATAAAGTCTATTGTCCTGCTCGTTTTGTGAACTGTGCATCCCTGGTTCGTCTGCAGTTACAACTATTAATCCTCCATTTGTTCCTTCATAAGCTATGGTAAAAAATGGATCTGCAGCCACATTAAGCCCAACATGTTTCATTGCTACTAGGGTTCTTGCTCCTGCTATAGAAGCTCCTGCTCCTACTTCTAATGCTACCTTCTCATTTGTTGACCATTCTGAATCTATTTCTTCATACTGAGATATATTTTCTAATATTTCAGTACTTGGTGTTCCTGGGTAAGCTGTTGCAACTAGGCATCCGGCTTCATATGCTCCTCTTGCAATAGCCTCATTTCCAGTTAAAAGCTTTTTCATAAAATCCCTCCTGTTTATATTACTTACTATTATTATATCAGATAAAATATCAATTGTAAGTCATTTTTTGAATCTTTACAAAATTGCTAACTATATAAAGCTTTAAACTGCTAAGCTATTTAATCATCACACATGTCTGTATCTTGGATATTCTTTGCCCCACTTTTCAGCTCCCAATGGAGTACAAAGGTTAGAACAACCCTTAGGATGGCTACTGATGCAAGTATTATAAATTCATCTAAGTCTCTAATTACCACTGTCTTTACAATTTCTGCTGCAAGTTTAAATTCAAGACTAAGGGCCATGGCTTTGGCAAAATTAATGGCTACATCATCATCCTTAAAATCAAAACCATTTTGGAAAAACTTTATTACTCCCCGAATAGCGGCTATGGTAATTATACTAACTCCTATAAACTCAAGGCTTCCTGTAATATAGGGTATTATCATTTCTAAAAAATGTTCAATAATCATCCCGGTCACTCCTTAATATCTCTTTCTTTTTTTATTATAATTTCTTCTGTCAAATACATAAAGCAATTATTCTTTTTTAGCATTTCTTAAATCTTTAAAAAATTGGGATAGGATCTGTCTGGATTCTTTTTCCAAGACTCCAAATTCCACATCCACTCTATGGTTGAATTTTTCATGATTGGTAAGGTCCTCCACTGTGCCACAGCAGCCTCTTTTAGGGTCCCTTGCCCCTATGACTAGTCTATCTATCCTAGCGTTGACAATAGCTCCTGCACACATGGCACAGGGCTCTAGACTTACATACATGGTAGAGCCTGTGAGCCTCCAGGCATCTAAGTGATTACTGGCTTCCCTTATTGCAATCATCTCTGCATGGGCTGTTGGATCCTTGGAGCTTTCCCGTATATTATATCCTCTTCCTATTATTTCTCCCTTATATACAAGAATAGCACCTACTGGAACCTCGTAGATGCTAAGAGCTTTTTTTGCTTCTTCTAATGCAATTTTCATGTACTTTATGTCCATAAAATCACCTTTTGATTTGGCGCACTGGAGAGGAATCGAACCCCCGGCCTACGCCTTAGGAGGGCGTCGCTCTATCCTACTGAGCTACCAGCGCATATTTGTTGTAACCTTACTTAATATTATATTATTTATGGGAAATTGTCAAATAAAAGAATTCTTCTTTTATTAAATCTTTGAAAAAGCTCTTTTTTTCGTTTATTTTACTAATAATTGGATATACATGTATTGTAGGCAAAACAATGAAATTAGGATGTTTTTCAAATAAATGGAGGTAATTAAAATGGAAAGGTTAGTAGGAAATAAGGCCCCAGACTTTAAAATGGCAACTTGCAATGGAGATGGGGAAAGCTTCGGAGAAGCTAAACTATCTGATTATAAGGGCAAATGGTTAGTATTATTTTTCTATCCCTTAGATTTTACCCTTGTGTGACCAACAGAGATCACTGGGTTCAGTGAAAGGATGGAAGAATTTCAGAAGGAAGATACAGAGATACTTGCAGCTAGTGTGGATAGTGAACACTCACACAAGGCATGGATCCAAGGAGACTTAGGTAAGATTAATTTTCCTTTAGCTTCTGATATGACCAAGCAGGTTTCAAAGGACTATGGAGTCTTACTTGAAGAAGAAGGTATAGCTCTAAGAGGCTTATTTATCATAGATCCAGAGGGAACTATAAGATATCAGGTTGTACAAGATAATGATATTGGTAGATCAGTAGACGAAACCTTAAGGGTTTTAAGAGCTCTTAAAACTGGTGGCATGTGTCCGCTAGATTGGGATTTCGGAGAAGAGCTACTTGAAGAATAGTTAAAAATTTGTTAAAATCATAAAGGGGCTGAAATCAGCCCCTTTATAATTTATAAATATATAAATGTACATTCTGTACATAAAGGAGGCTTTACATGTTTAAGAGAAAAAATATAATCGCATTGTTATTAGTAGTATTCTTAGTTCTGCCTAGTGCTATGACTTCTGCAGCAGAATTAGGTATGGAAGCACAAGAAGGACTATTGGATGATGGTCTATCTATTCCTAATAGAGATGCTAGTTCATGGGCTTTAGATGAATTGGTAGATAGTGATAGGTACGGACTTTATGATACAAAGGCGCTTTATAGCTCCAGTTTAAAGCAAGGTCTTAGTGATGATTTCCAGGACATGCTCTTAGCTAATTTTGAGGAAAAGCTAGAAGCAGCTAAACTTGAAAGGGTTGAAAAACCAGAATTTCAAGCAGAAGTAGTTAATAGAAAAACCCGTGGAGGTTTCTTAAGAGAATTATATAATATTCTCATTGACTTTGAAACCAAGGAAAACCTAGGAAAAGATCCAATAATGTATTTAAATCATTTAAATATTGTTAGTGGAAATGGTCATGAACTATTTTTAGATAGGAATGTTAGCACTGAGGAAGCTATCTTATTTGCAAAAAGATCTATAGATTATATCTACACAAATAATCAAGTAGATTCACAGGGCTTAATGTGGAAGGTTCAGAATAAGGGCAACACTGTTTATCTCTTAGGATCTATCCACTATGGAGAAACAGATATGTATCCTTTAAGAGAGGGTATTATAAATAATTTTGATAGTTCAGAAAAGCTATATGTAGAGGTTGATATTACAGACCAGGAGGCCATGATGAAGGCCATGGTAGAAAAAATAGCTGAACTTGAAAAGGATATGGAAGAGTCTGGAAAATACCAAGATGGAACTAGTTTGAAGTCAGTAATAGATGAAGAACTTTATTCTAGAATAGAAACCATAATGGATAAGCATAATATATCCAAGGAAGAATATGAAAACCTAAAGATATCAGGTTTAGAACAAAAACTAAATGAATTAATCTTCCAAAAGGCCATGGAAGACATGGATCTTGAAGATATGGAATTAAGTCCTGAAGAGCAAGCTGAAATGGACAAGGCTATGGAAGAAAGTATGGCTGAGATGGCAGATGATCCATTTATGAATCTTCTATTAGAAGGTCCTAAACTAGGAATAGATTTCTATTTCTTAGATAAGGCTAAAAGCTTAAATAAGGATATTGGTGAACTAGAATCAATGGAGAGTCAAATGGATTTACTTTTTGGTGGAGAACTCTTTGAAAACTTACAGGGAAACTTAAGTGAAGAAGAACAATTAGAAAATTTAAAGGAAACTTTAAAGAACTTTGACCAAGAAGGAAATATTGTGGAAGTAGAAATGGAAGAACCGGAAATCGATCCAGAATTTGATAAAAACTTTGAAGAAGAAATAGATCAATTATTCGACGAACAGGTAAAGATGATCAATGCTATGTTCGACTCTGTAAAAGATGGTGATGCTGAAAAACTAGCTGAATTATTCTCAGAATCAGAGGGTGATGATATATTTGCAGGTCAGCTTCTTGGAGAAAGAGATAAGAATATGGCTATTAAAATAAAGGATCTCCTTGAAGGAGAAGGGGAAAAGACTTACTTTATAGTTGTAGGAGCAGCTCATTTTGTTGTGGATGGTACAATAATAGACCATTTAATAGATATGGGTTATGAAGTAGAAAGACTTTAAAATTTAATAGTAAAAATATAAATCCTTGTGTCTTAGTAAATTCTAAGACACAAGGATTTTTTTATTTCTCTTTAGCCCTATATAGGGTCTGGCCCCCAACTATGCTATAGAGGACATCAAAATCCTTACTAAGAACTACTAGGTCAGCCAGTTTATCTTTTTCTATGCTTCCCAAATCACGGTCTATACCCAGTAGATCTGCTTGGTTTTTTGATGTAAGTTTAAAAAGATCTTCTAAGCCTATATCTGTCCCCCTGTAAAAATTCTTAATACCCTCATTGTAGCTTAAAACACTTCCTGCTATGGTCCCATCACTCAAGCTAGATTTTCCATCCCTTAAGCGGATCTCTTGCCCAGCTAGATCATAATCCCCATCTCCTAGGCCTCCTGCCCTAATAGAATCTGAGATTAAAAGTATCCTATCCGGACCCTTAGTGTCTAGGACTATTTGATATACAGATTTATCTATATGAAAATCATCGCAAATAATTTCCACATAAGAATCCCCCCTAAGAGCTGCCCCTACCAAGCCAGGATTCCTGTGACCCAAGCCAGTCATGGCATTAAATAAATGGGTTACGGACCGTGCCCCTCTTTCCAAAGCCTCTTTTGAAGTCTGGTAGTCCGCTGAGCTGTGTCCTAGGGAAAAAATAAAGTCATCTCCATATTTTTCTATTAGTCCTAGGGCTCCCTCAATTTCTGGAGCCAGGGTAATTATCTTTATTGTATCCCTATATTTTAAAATTAAGTCCTCATCTACAGCTATTATATCTTCCTCTGCTTGGGCTCCTTTTTTAGCCTTGGATATAAAGGGCCCTTCCATGTGGGCTCCTAGCACCCGTGCCCCCTTGCTTTCTCTTTCCATCACATAACTTATATTATCTAGGGCTTCTTGTATTTTTTTCTTCCCCATGGTCATAGTAGTAGGTAAAAAAGATGTGACTCCTTTTGCTAAAACCCCCTGGGCTATGGTTTCAAGGGCCTCTGGACTGGCGTCCATTGCATCAGAGCCCCCATAGCCATGTATGTGGATATCTATAAAGCCTGGAAGAATATATTCTCCATTTAAATTTATAATTTCATCTACCAGCTTCTTATCAAATTCCTCTAGGTCAATAATCTTTCTAATCCTTTCATCAAAGATTAGGACCTTGTCTTCTATTAATTTCTCCCTATAGTATATGACCCCACCAGATATAGCCTTCATATTAAAATCCTCCTATCTCTTTTCCCCTTATATCAGGGAGACTGGCTGCAGCAATTGATTGTCCTAGGCGCTTCATCTTTTCATCAGGAAGGATGAGTTCTATTTTTTTATAAAGATCATTAAACTCTTCCCTAAGAACCATTTCTGCCCTTTCTATTATTATATCTCCAGCCCTTCCTGAAAGTACCCCTCCCAGGAGAAGAACCTTGCCTATATCATAAAATTCCCCATAATAGGCTAGGGAATAGCCTAGATATATGCCTATATTCTCATATACTAACCTGGCTCTTCTGTCCCCTGCTTCCATTAGGCTGTGAATTTTAAAAAACTTTTCTGCTGGAGAATTTTCGTCTTCTAAATCTATGCCAGCCTCCAGGGCTAATTTAATCCCCCCGTCTTGAGATAGGTAGCTTACTCCAACACCCCTATCCAGGGACCATTCGTCTACCAGGGCTTCTTCATTGTAGTCTAGGGGTACAAAGGCCAACTCATTTAACCAGCCACTTAAATTTCCATCCCCATCTATATAGCCTGCTCCCAGACTAGTTCCCATAGTTAATGCAAGAATTTTATCCTCCTCCATGCTCATCCCTCCTAGAAGGGCTGCCACATCACCATCATTGCCGACTTCAAGGACTGCCTTTCCATCTCCTATCTCCCTGGCCAAATCAATAAAGATATTCTTAATTCTCCTGGTAAAATCTTCCTCTGAGACCTGTCTAAATAGGGAAGCTCCCCTGGCTTGATTATCTATGTATATACCTGCTGCACTTATTCCTATGCCATCCACCCTATCCAGCCTTCTTGCTCCCGCTTCCAGGGATGCTAATATGCATTGGTAATGATAGTCTGGATCACTATGTATTTTTGGTTCCCAAGGGAGATCTTCACTATAGACTAGCTCCCCATCTACTAGGGCTGAAAGCTTTCTACTACTTCCACCTAGGTCCAGGCCTATTCTAGACCCCCTTAGGTTTTTTCCAATCCTATGGCTCTTTTCATTGGACTTTGGAATCTTGTCATAGTCCACCAGTTCCACTTCTATTTCTCTTCCGTAAACCTTTCCTAAAAATTCCACATCCCAATGCCTTCTACCATCTATACTGTAAGTCTCCTTTAGGTAGTCTCCTATGTAGCTGGGTCCAGCAAAGAGGATTCTATAGCCACCCTTGATCCAAAGCAAGGACTTTACAAATCTCTCCACATAGCTTATATTAGCCTCTTTTCTCTCCTTTGACTCTGGGAATATACTAAGCTGGTAAGTAGAAAGATAAGCCTTAGGTCCTAGTAGGGCAATTTTTATGTCAACCTTATCCCTTTCAGCTTCTAAGACCCTTTTATATTCCCTGTTTTTAAGGGCTATGGGCATAAAATTAGGATCTAGTTCTGGTATGAATTTTGGCTTGCATTTAAAGTTTTTCATTTATTTCTTCCTTTCACTTATCTGATCTAGGACCTTTCTAGCCCCCCTAATCCTATCATAGTCCGCCATCTCAACTATAAATTCACTTTTATCTATATTTATCTTATTTATGTTTTCCCTATATTCCCTTGGACTTCCTATATCTACCTTTCCAGACATATGATATTCTCTACATCCTGTAAGCTCATGGAGCTTTTCTATATTACTAGCATTTACCCCGGATCCTGGCATTATAGTTATCCTATGTCCATATTTCTTCTCTAACTTAGCTATATAGGCCTTGCCCTCCAGGGCAGTTTCCCTTTGTCCTGATGTTAGGATTCTCCCTATACCCATATGGATAAGGGCTTCCATATCCTCCTCTGGATTTTTAGCATGGTCAAAGGCCCTATGGAGTACAAGCTTTAGGGGGCTAGCCTCTTCTACAAGCTCAGCCATCCTCTCAAGATCAATTTTTCCATCTCTTTTTAATATTCCTGTAACTAGTCCATGAAAACCCATCTCCTTGGCCAGCTGGATATCCTCCTTCATTGTCTCAAACTCAGTGTCATGGTAGAAGAAATTCCCAGACCTTGGCCTTATCATTACAAAAATCTCTATATCCCCTATATCTCTTGCTTGTTTCATAAGACCATAGCTGGGAGTAAGGCCACCTATATTTAGGGCGGAACATAGCTCTATCCTATCTGCCCCAGCCTTTTTTGCTATTAGTAAAGAGCTGAAGGAGTCCACACACACCTCTAAAATCATATTTATCCTTCCCTTACAAATAAATTTTCTTCTGCCTTGAATTCTATATTTCTGTCTAGGGGAAATATTGGTCTCTTAACTTTTTTATAGTCAATTGACTCTAAATCCTCATTTGTACTTCCCTTTGTCAGGGCCATAATACTTCTCTTAGCTATCTCTTCATGTTGGGGAGTTAGGTAGCCTAACTTACAAACCACTATTTCCACCTCTCTTGGGTCTACTCCCAGGTCCATAAAGAGCTCCGGCACAGTGTAGCCTATATGTGCTTCTGAGATTACTATATCAACTCCACCACTATTAAATAGGGCTATGTCTCCCCTTAGCATGCCCCCATAGGACCAATCCTCTACATAGGATTTCACCAGTCCAGAAGCCACTATAGGATCTGAAGTATTAGTATCAAATTTTGCCCCAAATTCCAATTTTATTTCTTTTCCTACATTGTTCTTACATTTCTTTACAGCTATAGGATCGTATATGCCTCCATAAAGCACAGGATGCTTTAAATCATCAGTTCTATTGTCCTCCATTATCTTCCTTAAAAAACCTGTTACATCTGAGGAGGATCCAGCTGTTGGATTATCTCCTGAGTCTGAAATATAGATTGGAAGATCCCCACTTTCCACTCCCCTAAAGGCCTCATCTAGAGCTATTTCTTCAGGATAGGTCTCTGTGTGGAAGGTAAATTCATCTAGTTTTGACCAGATTAAATCTGCCAGCCTTAGGGCTTCTGCCTTTGCAAGTTCTACATCTCCATCTGCCACTACATATACTCCCACTGAACTATCCTCATTGTCTGCCCAGGGAAAACCCATTAAATAGGAGGCAGCCATAATACCAGGCTTATTTTCCACATTTCTAAGTTCTTTTATAAGGCCTATCATAGGCTCTGTATTTGTTGAAGATTGCTCTCCGGCTATTAGTATGGGAACCCTTACCCAGGCTGATTTCGGTCTTTTACCTTCTTCTAGGCTCTCTATTGTCATCCTGGCAGCATGCTCTCCTGTTTCCCAGCAATCCGTATGGGGAGCGCACTTGTATCCTACAAAACCATCTGCATTTTCAAACATTCTCCTAGTCATGGTGGCATGCATATCCAAGGATGAGAATATAGGAATATCTGGAAATATCTCCCTTAAATCCTCTAGTAAATACCCCTCTACTTCTCCCTGCTTCTCAACCCTCATAGATCCATGAAGGGAAAGGCTTATGGCATCAATGGGCCCTTCTTCAAGGGCTTCTTCCGCTCTTCTCATTATTTCATCTCTTATTCCACTATAAAAATCCCAGTCTACTATTCCATTGGGTACAGCCCTACAAAAAACCGTAGGTATAATTTCATAGCCTTGTTTTTCTAAAGTCTTTATAAGTCCTGTCACTGAGTCATTTTCTCGGAAATTATCATATATATCTTGCCCATATATTACTTTAAAGTCCTTCTCTCCCGCAATTATTGGATTAAAGGTGTTGGATTCATGGTGCATAGCTGAAACTAATATTCTCTTCATCATGTTCTCCTCCTAGTATTCTTGAAATTGTGTAATATCTCTAACTATGATTATATAACAAGCCCTGCTAAAAGGAAATATTGATCCTTAGAGCTAGCCATTAAAAGGAAAAAATCACCTGTAAAGGTGATTTTTAAACTATAACTTTAATATAAAATATTATTCCAAGTCCTATCCAAACTAGGAGGGCTATTATTGATTCTATTCCCAGGGCTGCAGGTGATGCTGGTATAAGAAGCAGACCTATAAAGGATATACTTATTATAACTCCCAGTAAAGCCATGATCTTCCTGTAGCTGGTCTTTGATTTTGTAAAGGATATTATACAGACATAGAGATAGGCTATGGCAGCTCCCAGGGAGGCCATATCTACAATCCAAAGTATTACATCCCTTCCAAACCAGGGAGCTATAAGGCTTATTCCTGTAGTAAATATTATGGTGTTCCTAAATACTCCATTCTTATTCTTCATTCCAAACTGCCTAGGCAGGATACCCCTATTTGATATGGCTCCCATTAACTTTCCAGTACTAAGCATAAATCCATTGATACCACTGGTTACTGCCCCAGCCAGGCCCAAGACTAAAATAAGGAACCATCCTCTTCCCAGACTATTTAGGACTCCAGCTCCCAGAGCCCAGTCCTCTGCAAAGGCTTCTGCTGGGGAAAAGGACATGGCTGTGGTTATGTTTAATAGATTATATACCATGGCTGCTATTATCAAGGAAAGGATAGCTATAAATGATGCTGACCTGGCACTAAAGTTAAACTCCTTGCTTAGTTGGGGAATAGCATCAAAGCCTACAAAGGCAAAGGGTGTGATTGCCAGTACCTTAAGGACCTGGCCCAAATCAAAACTATAGGTGGATATATAAGTGCTTGTAAATTTTGGAGCATCTAGATTTATTAGCATTACAGTAAAGACAGATATTACAGATACCACTAGGGTAAATACTATTATATTTTGAGTCTTTGAAGTCTCCCTTATTCCCTTAATATTTATGTAGGCAAATAAAACCACTACAAGGGAGGATATAATAACTTCCCCTAGGAAAATTTCATAGGAACCTATACTGTATAGGTAACCAAACTCTAATACATCTCCAAATATCTTTTTAAGGACTAATACAAAGGCAGTTCCATTAAAGGGAACCATGGTTAAATAGGCCAGGGACAAGGCCCAGCCAACAACAAATCCATGTCTTTTTCCAAAATGATCATAGGTATAGGTAAACTCTCCACCCTCATCATTTAAATTTTCTAACATGACCCTATAGCTACTTTCTATTATTATAATAAAAAGAGCTCCTATAAATAAGCCTATGGCCGTGTTAATGACTCCTGATTCCATTAAAAATTTATTGCCTGGAAGCATAAAGGATCCCCAGCCAATTACGGAGCCTAGGACTATGGCAAAAACATCTCTTCTTCTAAGACCCTGATCAATCATCCCTATCACCTTCAATTTTATTTATGTAAAGAGCTATCTAATATCTCTAAATACTAGATAGCCCTTAAATCTTCTAACTCTTATTTATGCTCTTATAGCCTCATAAGCTGTTACTATAGGTTTTCTATCTATAACCTTGTCATTGTAGTACTCAAATAAGGCTATACCTAGGAAACCACCAGAAATATTAATAACATTGTCAAAGCCCAAGTGTTGTAAGGCCACTATAGCATTATAACTTCTTTGCCCTGTCCTACAATGTAGGTAAACTGGTCTGTCTTTCGGTATTTCGTCTAATCTATCTCTTATCTCAGCCAGTGGAATATTCACAGCACCAACTATATGGGCTACTTCATATTCTTCTGGATTTCTAACATCAATTATATAGGCACCATCTTCTACCAGGTCTCTAATTTCATCTACATGTACCTGCTTGAAAACTGAATGAAGTATATTTAATCCAACTAAACCTGCAAAGTTCACCACATCTCTTGCTGTACCAAAGGGTGGAGCGTAGCATAATTCTAAATCCTTAAGATCATCTAGGGTACCATGGAATTTAATAACAGTGGCTATTACGTCAATTCTCTTATCCACATTTCCCTTACCTATGGCTTGAGCACCTAAAATCCTTCCCGTTGGCACTTCAAATATTAACTTGAAATACAACTCTTCACTGTCTGGCATAATCTCTACCTTATCAAAGGGAGCTATCATTACAGTGTCATAGTCAATCTGCATATCAGTGGCCTGGATTAAACCCTCTGTAAGTCCTGTTGATGCACCATTGTAATCAAATATTTGTATTACTGATGATCCTATAACTCCTGTATTGTGTACTGGTCTACCATATATATGGTCTGCTGCAGCTCTGGCTTGCTTTTGTGCTGGTCCTGCCAGGGCAAGCTTGCTTTGGCTGTGAAGGAATCTATTGTAAACTTCTATTACGTCTCCCACAGCATATATATCTGGATCATTGGTTCTAAAGTTTTGGTTTACCTGTATAGCTCTAGTTTTACCAAGTTCTAATCCAGCTTTTTCAGCTAGTCTAGTTTCTGGGCTAACTCCTATGGCCATTACAATAGCCCTTGCATCTATTTTCCTACCTGATTCTAATACTACCTTATCCTTTTCAAATTTTGCTACCTTGTCCCCTACTATTAGGTCTATTCCCCTATCATAGATTTCCTTGTGTAAAATTTGCACCATATCATAGTCAAAGGGTCTCATTATTTGATTCATAGCCTCTACAAGGGTAACATTATATCCTGCCATTTGTAGGTTTTCTGCTACCTCTATACCTATAAATCCACCACCAATTACTGTAACATCTTTTATGCCATTGTCAGTAATAAAGGCCTTTAGCTTAGATATATCTACAACATTTCTAACCGTAAAGATATTTACATCATCTATTCCTTCAAAGGGTGGGACTATAGGTCTTGCACCTGGAGATAGGATGAGCTTATCATATTTTTCAGTGTACTCTTCTCCTGTTATAATATCTTTAACATGAAGTTCCTTGTTCTCCCTATCAATATCCGTCACTTCGTTAAGTACTCTAGCATCAATCCTATATTCATTGTAAAACTGTTCTGGACTCATCATCAAGAGTTCTGATTCTTCCTCTACTACTCCACTTAAATGAAAGGGTAAGGAACAGTTGGAAAATGATACATGAGGACCCTTTTCAAACATTATTATTTCTGCTTCTTCATCTAGTCTTCTAATTCTTGCTGCAGCTGAGGCTCCACCTGCCACCCCACCAATTACTAAAATTCTCTTTTTCATTTCATTTCCTCCTTTTAATATTTATCTATATATAGTAAGTAGATTTATGATATAATTTTATTTAATAAGGATGTGATTTTATGAATTTAGATTACCTTAAGTCTTTTATTGTAACTGCCAAGTCTGGCAGTATTTCTAAGGCTGCTAAAAAACTACATCTAACCCAGCCTGGTCTTAGTATGCAGATCCAATCTTTAGAAAGCATGCTGGAAACCCAACTCCTAAAGAGGAGTAACAAGGGTGTAGAGCTTACAGAAGAAGGTGAGCTCCTATTTGAACATGCCAGCAATATGATATCTTTAGAAAATAGCATCTATAAAAATATTAAGGAATTAAAATCCAAAAACAATATACTCTCCATTGCCTCCTGTAACTGCCTAGGTGCCTACATTATTCCCTGTAGCATATATACCTTTAAGGGAACATATCCAGACCTGAAGGTATCCTTAGAAGTTTGTAGGAGCAATAAGGTTATAGAAAGATTGCTTAATCATCAATCAAATATAGGCATATTAACTTCTCAGCACAAGACTCCTGGTATTCTAACAATACCTATTATGGAAGACAATCTAGTACTTGTTACCAATCCCAGTACAGAATACAATGAGATTAGCCTAGAAGAACTCCGGTCTATTCCATTGATCTTACAGAGTCAAGACTCTAGCCTTAATAAGATCTTAATCTCTAGTCTTTCTAATTATAAACTTTCCAGTCAAGACCTCAATATTATCTTGACTATGAATTCTTCTGAATCAATAAAATCAACTCTTAGCTCAGGCCCTGGCTTTGCATTCTTGCCTGAGGTCACAGTTCGTAAAGAGCTAAAATCTAAAACACTTAAAAAGATATCCCTTCCCGCTTTAGACACTAGTTTTAATTATTATTTTGCCTATAGGGAAGATCATATTTTTACTAGCTATGAAGAACGCTTCAAAAAATATCTCCTATCTAAAAATAGATTTTTTTGTACTTAGCAGGAATCCTGAGGATTCCTGCTATATTTTTTATTTTTCTTTTCCATATTGAACTGGTGCTGCCTGAGTCATTCCTGCAAAGAGCTTAAGTCCTAGAACTCCACCTAGAGCCAGGGCTATCATAAATAACCATCCTGATAGGGAGAAGTTAGCTATACCTGAATACAGGCCTCCTATATTACAACCTCTACCTATTTTCGCTCCAAATCCCATTAAAAGTCCACCTAGGGCATAGAAAAATATATCTCTTAACTTATAGTCAAAATCAAATTTGAATCTTCCTGCCATTAAAAAAGCTATTGCTGACCCAAATATTATTCCTATATTTCTAATTGAGCTTGCATTGTTTATTAGACCAGCTTCAACTCCCTTTACTACACCATCAAAGGCTGGGCTTGAAAAGCTAACTCCAAGTTTTTGTAGGCCCCATACACCCCAATAGGTATAAGGTCCAGATGCACCCCAACTTGATCCTGTTGTAGTCATTATAAAGATAAACATAAAGGCAATTAGTACACTTCCCAGCTTAAAGGACCATCTTTCAACAAAAAACTTATGGTAGGTTTTCCAGCTTAAGAATTTATATTCTCCCAATCTTTCCACTGGCTCCTCCACAGGCTCATAAGTTTCAAGCAATAAAGTGCCCTCTCTCCTTCTCTTATCTTCATAGTTTTTAGTTATAATATATAGGACCAAGAGTCCTAATAGGGACACCACTACTGTGCCTACATATCCAAAGTAATCCGGTAGATATATTAAGGGTGTGGCTATTTCTTCAAGAAAGGCCATGGAAGGGAGCAACCAGTGTCCTAGAACTGCACCTAAACTGAAAAATATAACTACTATCCAGGCTCTACTAGCTCCTTCTCCAGAGTCTGTTAAAGTACCTGAAGCACATCCTCCCCCTAGGACCATGCCCACTCCAAATATTAATCCACCTAGGATTGTTAGAAGACTTGTGGCCTTTAAAAATTGAGATCCTGGTATTACAGCCATACCCTCTGTTGCCCTAGCTGCAATTTCTGCTCCCCTACTAGCTGCTCCGTAGTGAACTCCTGCAGCTCCTATTATGGATATTGCAAATAAAAGAAGTATGGCCTTGGTTAAGCTTCCATCTCCTGTTAAGTAAATTTTCTTAATGCCTCCAGCAAATCCGTACCTAGATCTTGTTAGTATGTATCCTAAGATTAATCCTGTAATTAAAAATAATGCCAAACTTTGATCCTTTCCTCCTAGGAATATACCAAAAAATACCATAGCAGCTACTAAGGCTAGGCCTATAAAGACTTGACTTTTCTTCATTTTTTCCATCTCCTTTTTATTATTTGATTGTTAATAAACTAACTACTAATTTCAGTCTACCATATAACCCTACCCCCGTATAATAAGAATCCCTTATCCTCCATAAGGATTACTTATGGACAGAAAAAAACACCTTCTCTAGGAAGGTGTTTTTGGTTTATTTAATTTCCATTTTATATTTATATAATTAGGCAGTCTTTAAATTAAAGGAGAAGAAATTACTAATCTTCCTAAGGATTTTAACATACCATTTGGCCATATTTAAATCCTCCCTTACTTGTAGATTGCTTTTATATATGGACTTTCCAGCCCTTACAACATTTACGTCTCCTACTACCTGATCTTTTTTTATAGGCAGTTCTAAACTCTCATCTATATTAAATACTAGTTCTATGTCCTCATCTTCCCTTACCAATTCTGAAAAGCTTGTAGAGGCAAAGACATCTATTTCTTGAACTTCCCCATCCTCCATATAGATTGAATCTAAGGCAATTTCTGGATCTAAAAATATTTTCTTGGAATAATTATCCATTCCATATTTGACTAGTTCCTCACTCATCCTATTTCTAGTTCTAATATCCTCAGCTCCCATTACTATGGAAATAAACCTATTGTCCTCTTCCAGTCCTTCTCTTCCTCTTTCCTTAAAGGTACATACATGGCAATAGCCCGCCTTGTTGGTAAAGCCTGTCTTTAAACCATCCACTTCCTTTAATTTAGGTATAAGAGGATTTGTATTCCAACTGAAAAAATCCCGACTTACAGAACTAAGGGCCTTAATGCTTGCTATGTCCATTATTTCTGGGTAGTTTTCAATTATATATTTTGATAGTTGAAATAATTCCCTTGTAGTCATTATATTTTGAACATCCTGGGGATATATAGGTAGGCCTGTTGAATTATAAAAAAGAGCATTATCAAGTCCAAGTTCCCTGGCCTTTTCATTCATCATCTTTACAAAATTAGCCTCTGTTCCTCCAACGTATTTGGCAAGGCCATAGGTAGCATCATTTCCAGATACCACAATTGAGGCTTCTAGAAGTTCTCCCACAGTAAATTCTTCCCCACCCTTTAATTTAAAGGTAGACCCACCTACTCTAGCTGTGTCCTTGTCTATTAGGACCAGGTCATCCAGGGATATGTCCCCTGCCTCTACCCTATCCATTACAACAGCAAAGGTCATAAGCTTGGAAGTGCTTGCTATTTCTACTGGCTCATCTATATTGTATGACTCAAGTATTATTCCAGTTTCTGCATCAGCCAGGATATAGGACCTGAGATTATCTTCTATTCCTATCTCTCCATAGGCATATGAATTTAATAAGACAATTAAAATTAATGCAATAAGATATACTTTTCTTTTCATAATATTCACCCTACTATATTCTAACAGATTTTCACTTTAATATATATATTAATATTAATTTTATCTTTTATATAAATGGCAGGGAAGATTAATCTTCCCTGCCCTTCTCATCTATTTTTCTCTTTATATTTATTCCATACTTATTTTTTCTAAACCACCCATATAAGGGACTAATACCTCTGGTATAGTTACTGAACCATCTTGATTTTGGTAATTTTCAAGTATTGCAGCCATAGTTCTTCCTACAGCAAGTCCTGAACCATTTAGGGTGTGAACAAACTCTACCTTGCCTGTCTCTTCTCTTCTAAATTTAATATTTGCACGCCTTGCCTGGTAGTCTTCAAAGTTACTACAGCTTGATATCTCTACATATCTTCCATAACTAGGCATCCAAACCTCTATGTCATAGGTCATGGCTGAGGAGAATCCTAAATCTCCTGAACTTAACTGAACTACCCTATATGGCAGCTTTAGTCTTTTTAATATTTCCTCTGCATCCCCAAGAAGGGCATCTAATTCCCTGTATGAGTCTTCTGGTTTTGTAAACTTTACTAATTCTACCTTATCAAACTGATGGTTTCTTATAAGTCCTCTAGTATCCCTACCTGCAGATCCAGCTTCTTGCCTAAAGCAAGGTGTATAGGCAGTATAGTATATAGGCATCCTATCTTCCTTTATTATCTCATCCCTATGAATATTTGTAAGTGGTACCTCTGCTGTAGGAACTAAAAAGAAATCCTTACTTGGCAGATGGAACATATCATATTCAAACTTAGGCAATTGACCTGTACCTATCATGCTATCCCTATTTACCATAAAAGGAGTAGCCATTTCTAAATATCCATGTTCTTCTGTGTGTAGGTCTAGCATAAACTGAGTAATGGCCCTCTCAAGCCTTGCACCCCTGCCCTTAAAGACAGTAAATCTGGCTCCTGTAATCTTGGTTGCAGTTTCAAAGTCTAATATATCCAAATCCGTTCCTATATCCCAATGGGCCTTTGTGTCGTAGTCAAATATTAAAGTTTCTCCCTCTTTTTTTACTTCTACATTATCACTATCATCTTTTCCAATTACCACATCTTCATGGGGAGTATTTGGTATGGTAAGGAGTAATTTTCTTAGGCCTAGATCTATGCCCTTTACCTCTTCGTCTAAGACCTTTATCTCCTCAGATAATTTCTTCATATTTTCAAATATTTCACTTGTGTCCTTGCCCTCTTTTTTCAGCCTAGGCACATCTTTGGAAACCTTTTTTTGTTCTGCCTTCATTGCCTCTACTTCTGTAAGGGTCTTTCTTCTCTTTTCATCTAATTCTAGCACTTCATCAATTGGAAAGTCTTCCCCTCTTTTTAATAGGGCTTCTTTTACTTGATCTGGGTTTTCTCTTATTCTTTTTATATCTAGCATATTTACATCCTCCTTAAAATTAAAAAACTCTCTATCCCATATATAGGGACGAGAGTTAACCCGCGTTGCCACCCTAGTTAGCCAAAATAGGCTCACTCGAATTGATTTGACTCCAGGATGGATTCAATAATTAGTTTTATCAACTCCCACCAAGCGTTGACTCTCTGAAATAAACCAAGTATTTACTATTTCCCTTCTTTGTCAAAATATTTAATTATATTAATTATATGAGCTATCTCCCTATTTGTCAAGAATTTTATATAATATTGGCTCCCAGGCTGCCTTTCATTTCTTTTAATGCAAAATCATGGGCTTGCTGATCAAAGGAAGCTACTCCATCCTCATAGACATTTACCCTATAGGATATATTTCTCCCATCCATAGCAGTATATAGGACACATATATTTGTACATACCCCTACTAAGTAAATCTCCTCAATCTTATTTTCCCTTAGATATAGGTCCAGGTCTGTTCCGTAGAAGGAACTGTATCTTCTCTTTCTTATTATCTTATCTTCCTTAAGGACTTCTAAATCCTCTATTATCTCACTACCCTTAGTATCTTTTATACAGTGGGGAGGAAAGTTATCAAATTCCTTGTCCCCTATCTCATGATTATCTGCTATAAATATTACTGGATCTCCTGACTCTCTAAATTCTTCTATCCTTTCCCTTACAAAGGGAACTATAGCTCTGCCAGCAGGTCCTGTCTCCAGGGCTCCCCCCTCTAGAATAAAATCATTTAACATATCTATTACCAGTAAAGCTTTCATTATATTCTCTCCTTAAATAGTTTTATTTATAAATTAATCTTTCTACTAAAATTTAATCCCTACTGTCTTAAGGGCAGCTATGACTATTAGCATGAAAATAAAGAGTATATCAATCCACATGGAAAAATTAAGAATTAAACTTACAGGCAGGTATATAAGGCCTAGTAGGGTATATTTTAAAAATATATCTAAATGGGCCCTTGCATATTCCCTTCTCTTTTCACTCCCAGCCTGCCTTGCCTCTTCAAAACTAGGCCCTCCATTAATCCAATATACATATTCTCCCTTATATATTAGGAGCATTAGTAAATATATAGCAACTAGGCTTATAGTCATTAAAGCTAGGGCTAATATTTTTTCACTGGCATTTATAAAGCGAAGAGGTATTACTATGGCTATAAGGGGAAATAGGATCAACCATAGGATAAGGGGCTTGTATGTTTTTTTATATTCATTTTCCTTCATCTCTTTTCCCCTTTTCTAAAAAGAGATGACCTAGGTCACCTCTTTCTTATATTTTCATATCTCCATGTTTTATATAGGATTTTGACCTCATCCACTTGGCCACTAAAAGACTTATGGCCGCTGGAAGAATAAAGTGCATTAATCCAATAAGGATAAAGGTCTCTATGCTGGCCCCCATGGTCTCCACAGTTGCAAATTGTCCTACAAATCCGCTTGTACCCATACCTGCACCTATGGAATTACTTTCCATCTTAAGTAAATAGGTGGATACTGGTCCCAGTAGGGCAGATGATACTATAACTGGTATCCATATTATTGGCTTTTTAAGTATATTTCCTACTTGAAGCATAGAAGTTCCTACTCCCTGGGCTATAAAACCTCCAAAGCCATTTTCCTTATAGGATATAACTGCAAATCCTATCATATTACAGCAACATCCTATAGTAGCAGCTCCTGCTGCCAGGCCTGACAATCCCAGTGATATGGCTAGGGCCGCTGAACTTATTGGCAGGGTTAGAACCATGCCCATTACAACTGAAACTATTATACCCATTGGTATTGGATGTAGCTCTGTTGCTATGTTTATTATGCCTCCAAACAAGTTCATAATGCTTGACATGTAAGGGGCTATGTAATGACCTACCAGACCTCCCACTATAATTGTAGCTATGGGAACTAGTACTATATCTACCTTTGTCTTGCCACTAACTAATTTTGATACCTCTGCTGCTATAAGAGCTGATATAAAGGCCCCTACTGGCTCACCAATATTAATAATTGCTGTCGCCCCATCAAAACTTATGCTCCCAGCTCCTATGGCTCCTACAACCACAGATGAGAAGATTCCCAGAGGTTTAGCTCCAACACTATAGGCTACTGCAGCTCCTATGGCTGGTCCCATTAACCTTTGAGCAATATTACCAAAGTCCACTAAAAGAGGCATATTTCCATATGTACCTATTTGTTTGATTATAAGCCCTATTAATAGGGATGAAAAAAGTCCTAAGGCCATTCCATTTAAAACCTTAATTAAATAATTTCTTATACCACCTGATGATTTAGATATAGCAAACATCTCCTTTTGATATGTATTTACACCTGTCTTGTCACCTACACCTATAAATATACCACCTTAATCATCCCTAATCAAGTAGTTTCTTTCTAATAATTTTTCTTTTATTTTTTTTAATACTTCTTCGCTTTCTACTTCTATTGTATGGATATGAACTCCCTCTGTTAGGGCTGAAAGTGGTTCTGCATCTGTTTCTTCTAAGTTCTTTAAAAACTCCTCTAAATCATACCTTGAGGCTATCTGAAGGGGAGATTTTATTTCTCCATAAACTGGATGCTCTACTATAACATCTAATATCTTGCCACCATAATCCAATATTATTTGAAGTTCTTCTTCTATTTGATCATTGTTGCTGTGCTTGCAGACTATGGATTCAATTATATTCTTGTTTTCACTGGATTTAGCCTTTAGGTAACCCTGAGGAGTAGCCAGGATTCTCTCCCCCTTGGCCCTTAGAATAGCTATATCCTGAACTATAACCTGCCTGCTTACTCCAAGCTCCTTAGCCAGGTCTAGTCCCTTTATGGTTTTTTCCTTTTCATCCAATATCCTTAATATTTCTTTTCTCCTATCCTTTGCATCCATTCTATCACTGTCCTTTTTTTTGCAGTCCTTTTTAAATTTCCCATCTTAAATCCTTGCCATAAAACTTAAGGGCCAGAAATTTATCTAGTATTCTAGAAAACACCCTATCTGTATAGGTCTCTGATATTTCTTTGGGAGTTAAATTTGTAGATATAATAGTCTTCTTTCCCCTTAGTATCCTTGTATTAACTATATTAAATATCTCTGCATTGGTGAAGGTATTGGCAACTTCTGTACCTAAATCGTCTATTATTAATAGCTCTGCATCAAATAGGAGATTGTATTTATAGTCATTTAATTTTTGATCTCCCCTATTAAATCTATGCTTTTCTATTATATCCAGTATGGTGAAGGCCGTTTGATAAACCACTATCTTGCCCTTATCTAAAAGAGCCTTGGCTATACAATTGCAAAGATAGGTCTTTCCCAAACCTGTAGTTCCATAAAACAATAAATTCTCTCCATTATTTATATGGAAATTATGAATAAAGCCCTCGGATATACCTAGTATGTCCATCATGTTTTCCTTAGGTGTTAGGGATTCTCCTTGAAATTTTTCATCAGAAAATATATCTATATTGAAATTAGAAAAATTTTCCCTTAAGAGTACATTTTCTATATTCGACATCTCATAGGCCTTGGATACAAGATTTTGCTTGAGGCAGCTACATTGCCTTCCATCAGGAAGATAACCCTTGTCCTCACACTTATTGCATTCATAATGCATGTCCATATAGTCTGCTGCTATATTTGATTCTGTCATAAGAAAGGCCTTCTCCATCTTTAATTCCTCTATGGATTTTCTTGCCTTTTCCACAGATTCCTTATAGGATTCTGGATTTTCTATTATATGTTTGGACATTTTTAGGCCTATCTTTACAATATCATCATCTATTCTCCTAATAGCAGGGATCTCCTTGTAGACCTTGTTTTTCCTAGCTCTTTGCTCACGAAGGGCACTGTCTCTTTTTCTTTCATATTCAATTGTTAGTTGCTTTAATATACTCTTATACATTTAAGATTCTCCTTTTGCCCTCTTTTTATTGTATGCTTCCCTTTTCTTCCTAACCACATCTTCTATATCTTCTGCACTGTACTGATCTGTCCTCTGCTCAAAATTATGAAATCTTGTCTTAAGAGCCTGGCCCTTCTTGGGACTGTAGGTCCTCTTTTTATAGTCCCCTTTTACTTCTCTCTTATCCTTTGTCTCTATATCTTCTACTTGCTTTATTCCCTTTTTATTCCAAGCCCTAAGAATAGCATCAATATAACCTATATTGGGACTGGCTATATTTACAGAATTCTCACAGGCCTTCATAACCATTTCCATGGAGAACTCATAGCCTTCAAACCAGTGGTCTATAGTCTTCATCTCATCCTTGGTAATGGCTGCTGCCCTCTTATCCAGGCCTAGGGTTTTCATTACCTTTTGGTATCTATAGTACCTTTCATCCTCTTCCTTAAAGTGTTCCATTACAGCTTCCATATTTGTAAGTCCACTGCTATACCAGTTCCTTATAATTCCCTCAATGTAATTTAAATTCCTCTGCCCCTTATTTTCTGCACCATAGGACACTGCCTTTTCTATTACATCTGGATTCATATTGTAATCTTCTATCCAGGACAGGATCTTTTGCTTCTCTAAAGGTACGGTCTGCCTCCTAAGCATAAAGTCTATCTGATTAAACATATTATTAACCTGGGGTATCTGGTTGGCATCTATTAGTCTTTTTGAGTCATCTTTTATCTTCTTTACCTTTTCCTCTTCTTTTCTTTCAAATAAGTTTAAATTATTTTTTATATACAATTGCTTTAAATTCAAAAACTTAACCTGATAATTATATTTATCCTCACTATCCCCAATTTCCTTTATGATAATTCCCTTCTTTTCCCAAAAATCCCAGGCTCCAAGTACATCTTCTAGGGGGATTTCTAAGTGTTTGGCTATGGTTTGATTGTTTACATCTATTTTTTCATCTCTGTCGTGGGCATACTTATAGCCTAAGAGATATACCTTAACATAGGTTCCATTTGCCATAGGCATATAGTCATTAATAAATATATTTTCTATAGGGGTATCTCCTAAATCCATATCTGTAGTTTGAAGTGTAAAGCTCATTTTATCAACTCCTATATCTATATATGCTCTTGTCTTAGCTGGAAAAATCTATTCCTATCTATCTTCATGATGTATATATAATTATATATCTTTTCATCCTTTATTTCAAAATAAGATTCCGCTTCTTTAAAATAAGGGTTTTCTCTATTTATAAATTGATTTATGAATTTTTCCTTATAGACCCAGGTTTTTTCAAAGCCAATTTTCTTATATAGATGGTAGGCCCTCCTATTAAAGGCAGAAACTTCAAGTTCCATTGACCTCATCCCCATATCTTCAAAATAATATTCTAGAAAAGCCTCTATAACTTCCCTTCCATATCCCTTATCTACCATGTCTGGATCCAGTACTATGCCTAGGGTAGAGGTCTTTCTTATCCTCTTTATCCTTTTAATTCCCATATAGCCTATAAGGGTCCCACTCTTGTCCCTTATGGAAAAGTATCGATCACTTTTTTTCTTTGTCTTCATCTTATACCATATTTTTATTTCACCATCATTAATATCTGGAAAGTTATAATCATCAAGTAGGGGATTTTCATGCCTACCCCAGGATCTCATATCAAATACATCCTGTAATTCTAAGTCTCTTAGATCAATTCTCAAACTCTCAATTTTCAAAGTTTTCACCTTCTTTATAAAATTATAGACCCTTCAACACATTTTTATATATATCGTGAATTGAAGGATCTTTTTATAGTTTAATTAGACTTTGAAAGCTAATTTAATTATAGTTTTCTCTAGCCATATTAACAAATTTTGTATATTCTTTTTTAAATGTAAGTTCTAGGTTGCCTGTTGGTCCGTTTCTATGCTTGGCGATTATTATCTCACCTATATTTTGTTTTTCTGAATCTTCATGATAATAGTCGTCCCTATATAGGAACATAACTATATCTGCATCCTGCTCTATGGCTCCAGACTCTCTTAGGTCTGATAGTATAGGCCTATGGTCTGATCTAAGCTCAGGAGCACGGCTAAGCTGAGATAGGGCCACTACAGGGCAATCCATCTCCTTGGCTATCATCTTTAATCCTCTGGATATGGATGATATCTCCTGTTGCCTGCTTTCCTGCCTACCTCCCAGTTCCATAAGCTGAAGATAGTCTATCATTATAAGGTCTAAGCCCTGTTCCATCTTAAGTCTTCTGCACTTTGCCTTAAGCTCTGTTAGGGATATGCCTGCAGTATCATCTATAAATATATTTGCCTTGGAAAGGGGTGCCATGGAGTTTATAATCTCCATCCACTCATTTTCATCTAGTCTTCCAGATATTATCTTTTGAAGATCTACATGGGCTGTGGCAGCAATAATCCTTTGCACTAGTTGTTCCTTACTCATCTCAAGGGAAAATATTGCAACCTTTGCATCTGCCTTTAAGGCACTATTTGTAGCTATATTTATTCCAAGGGCTGTCTTACCCATAGATGGTCTGGCAGCTAATAGGATTAGGTCAGACTTTTGAAGACCAGATAATTTGTTATCAAGATCAATAAAACCTGTAGTAAGGCCTGTTAGTTCATCCTGGTTGGCAGCTCTTTCCTCTATCTGTGAAAAACTAGAGAGCAAAACCTCTGATAGGGGTGAAAAACCTTCCCTATGCCTTCCCTGGGTAATATCAAAGACTGCCTTTTCTGCATGTTCTATAATGGTATTAACCTCTTCTGAATCCTCATAGGACTTTCCTATAATATCTCCACAGGAACCTATAAGCTTTCTAAGTATGGATTTTTCTTCTACAATCTCACAATAATATTTTGTATTTGCAGTAGTGGCTATACTGCTGGATAAGTCTGCTAAATAAGTTACTCCACCAGTATTTTCAAGCATATCTCTTCTCTTTAATTCTTCAGAGAGAGTTATTAAATCCACTGGCTCATTTTTATTAAACAAGCTTATTATAGCCTGGAAGATTTCTTTATTTGCAGGCCTATAAAAGTCATCCCCATGGATCTTTTCTATGGCCGTGTTAATAGCTTCCTTATCTAGTATCATAGCACCTAGTATAGACTGCTCTGCCTCTAAACTATGTGGTGGAACTCTTCCAATCATTTGACCTTCTATTTGAACCACATCCTTACTGTTCTTTTACATTTACAGTTAAATTTGCTGTAATTTCTGGATATACTCTAACATCTACATTTGTAGTTCCCAGTGCCTTTATATTGTCCTTCAATTCTATCTTTCTTCTATCTATACTTATCCCATGGTCTTTTTTCAATCTGTCTGCTATGTCCTTGGAAGTTATAGATCCAAAAAGCCTTCCACCTTCTCCTGCCTTACCCTGTATATTTATGGATATGGCTTCTATCTTTTCCTTTAAGGCTAAAGCCTCACTGTGCTCTTCTTTTCTTTCCTCTGCTAATTCCGCCTGCTCTTTTTTCCATTTTTTTATATTTCCTGGAGTAGCCTCTAGAGCGTCTCCCTTTGGTATAAGAAAATTTCTAGCATAACCTGATTTAGCATTAACCAAATCACCTTTTTCTCCTAAATCCTTAACGTCCTTTAATAAAATTACCTTCATTTTTCTTCACCTTCCTCTAAGAATTCATATACTGCTTTTTCAAGCAAATCTATTGCTTCATCCATATCTACATTTTCAAGCTGGGTTCCAGCACTTGTAAGATGGCCACCCCCACCAAGTTTTTCCAGTATTAGCTGAACTGATATATTTCCAAGAGACCTTCCACTTACGTGGATCTTACCATCTACATGGGTAAGTACAAAGGATGCATCTACACCATTTATATTTAAGAGCTCATTGGCTGATTGGGCTGCTATTAAAAGAGAATCTTCCATCTCCTCATCAAGTCTTCCTATGGCAATCCTATCTAATACTATTGTAGAAGTTTCAATAACCTTAGCCTTTTTGATAAAGGTATTGTGACTATCTCTAAAGAACTGTTTTACTGTTACAGTATCTGCTCCCGATCTTTTAAGGATGGAAGCTGCCTCAAAGGTCCTGACTCCTGTTTGAAAACTAAAGTTCTTAGTATCTACCATTATACCAGCAAGTAGGGCTTCTGCTTCAAACTTTGTAAGATTAATTTTATTGCCCATATAGGATAGGACTTCTGTAACAAGTTCTGATGTTGATGAGGCGTAGGATTCTAAATAGGTAAGTATAGGATCCTTAATATATTCTGCACCTCTCCTATGGTGATCTATAAGAACCACCTTAGGTATTATATCAAGTAACTCTGGGGCTTCTGTAAAGCTAGGCTTGTGATTATCTACCACCACTAAGAGGTGGGTCTCATCTGCCATTTCTATGGCTTCTTCTGGAGTCAAGAGTTGATCTAATAGTTCAGGCTGAACCTCTCTCATTTCTTCATAAATATTTTTAATAGAAGGATTTTCTCCTGCTATTACCAAATATCCTTCCTTGCCCCTATCTGCAACAGCTCTTAGGACTCCTATTCCAGATCCAAATGAGTCCATATCCGCATTTTTATGTCCCATTACAAATACCTTGTCTACCCCATCTATAAGTTCTCTTAGGGCATATCCTATTACCCTTGCCTTTACCTTGTTTCTCTTTTCTATGGCCTTGGTTTTTCCACCATAAAAAGATAATTGGTTTTCGTGCTGTACTACTGCCTGGTCTCCACCTCTACCCAGGGCAACATCCACTGCACCACTACTTTTTTTGTATAGGTCAGCTGGGTCCTTGCCCTCTACAGCTGCACCAATACTAAGGGTGATAGGTATGGTATTTCCCAGTTCCAATTCCCTCATTTGGTCCAATATATCAAACTTTTTTTCTTCTATGATTTTAAAGGCACTGTTTTCAATTACTATAAAGTACTTATCATTTTCATACTTCCTAACTATGCCTCCATATCTGGAAAAATAACTATTTATATTCTTATCTATCTCTGCTAGCAAAAGTGGTCTGTTTATTTCCACTGTATTTGCCTTTACATCTTCATAATTGTCTACATAGGCTACAATAGACACTAATTTTTCATCTTCATAATCCTCTTTTAAGTTTACAAAGTCCGTATCTTCAACCCAATAGAGCATTAGTATCTCATTGTTTTTGCTTTCTGTCTTTGATGTATCTATTAAATTAGGATAAACCATATAGTTTTTATCATTGAACTTTACATCTATAGGTTTAAGATCTTCTTCCTTATTTTCTATCCTTATTTCTGGAATAAGCTTAGATATCTCCTCTTCAAGAAGTTCTTCCTCTCCCATCATATTTAAAAAGGATGTATTATACCAACTTATCCTCCCATAATCATCTAGCATTACAAGGGGAAAGGGCATATTAAATATGGCATGTTGGGTGGTAGATTCAAATTCATCTGTAAGACCTTCTATGTACTTTACAAAGTCATTTCTTTCCTTTGATATGCTTCTAATATTTTCAAAAATCAAATATCCTAGGATCAAAAAGCCAATTGCAGCTAGTATAGGCTGATAAAAAACAAGTACAATTAATAAGACCCCTATCATTATTAGGTGTATTGTACTATTAGATAAAATTAAGGATTTCTTTTCTTTCATAAAATAACCTCCATCTAGGATATCTTTCTTCTCATCTTTCTTATATCAAACAATGAGTCAAACATCCCAATAAAAAACAATATGCTTCCAATAGGTATAATTAATACTATTAGGATCAATATAATGACCCTAAAAAAAGTATTAAGTTTTGTCTTTCTAAGAAAAAAATCTACTACTGCAAGACCTTGTATTAAAAACATAACCAGTACTAAAAATGTAACATTGAGTAAAAATGCTTCATGATAGTTTATTTCAAGCAATCTAAATGCATAGCCGGTTAGCATCATAATTGCAACTCCAAGTATAATGTTGTTTGGCAGTTTAAATCTTGAAAGCTTGCCTCCAGGAGCTGTTCCGTATCCCATCTTTCTGATTGCATAGGTTGAAAGGGCATAATTTATATAGGCTATGGCCAGGGAAAAGATCATAATCAAAGATGGTATTAGAACCAATAATTCATTAAAGGCTCCTTCAAAGGCATATTTGGCCTGAAGTATTTCATGATTTGTAAGTCCCATCTCTTCCAGGGCCTCTAATTGGGCCACTATAAATTCTTGATTAAATACTATCTCAGCTTCCTTTACTAGATCTACATTGGCAATCTCTCCACCAAGTAGGATTATAATAACAAAGGGTATTAAAAAAGAGGCTGTCGATATTAAGACAGTCTGTGCTTTTGTCTTTCTTGATTTAATTAAATAGTTAAGTGTCAGGGTCAATGGTCCAAAGGCTATTAAAAGTGTAGCCCCAGAGCTAGAAGATAGTAAGATCTGGACTATTGCCAGGGTGATTAACAAGGATACTACATTGTATTTGATTCCATTTCTAATACCCAGGACAATATAAGCTACTGGTATTAAAAAAATCAATAGAGGTAGGAAATAAACTCCGTAAGCTATGTATACTGACATGATACCAATTACAACTATTGATTCTAAAATTCCTGATTTAATTTTATTTTCTTCGTCCAAATTCTTCACTCCTATCTGCACTATCCTATAATTACCCAATGATTCTATTCCTTAACCTTATCTCCTATTAAAATTAAGCTTAAAACTTATACTATCCTTAATAGAATAATACAAAACTCGGGGAAATAAGTCAAATAAAAAAGAGAGGCTAACCTCTCTTATTCTGCTGTGTATGGCAGTAATGCTACTTGTCTAGCTCTTTTAACTGCTATGGTTAATTCTCTTTGATGTTTTGCACAGTTTCCGGAAACTCTTCTTGGAAGAATTTTTCCTCTATCTGTAACATGTTTTTTAAGATTGTTTATATCTTTATAATCTATGCTCTTAGATTTGTCTGCACAAAATGAACATATTTTTCTTCTTGGTTTAAATCTTCTTTGCATCTTCTTACCTCCTTCTTATACTTAAAATGGAATATCGTCGTTTTCAGTAGGATGGAATCCTTCAGGTCCTCCAAAGTCATTATCGGAATTGGAACTGCTATCCTGTGGAGATCTATTACTTGAATCTCCCCATTCTAAGAATTCAACTTGATTTGCCACTACTTCTGTAGTGTAAATCATTCTTCCATCTTTTTCATATCTTCCTGTTTGTATTCTGCCTTGTACTCCTACTAACCTACCTTTTTCAAGGTAATTAGCACAGTTTTCAGCAATCCTACCCCAAACTACTATATTAATAAAATCAGCTGTCGGTTGGTTTTTAGACTCCATCTCCTGCTTTTTCTCACGAGATAGACCCTTGTCTACTGCTAGGTTAAATGTGGCAACTGCTGTTCCTGAGGGTATGTATCTTAGCTCAGGATCTCTAGTTAATCTTCCAATTAATACAACATTATTCATAAAAACACCCCTTAGATTATTCTTCGTCTCTAACGATC
>CAZGQG010000011.1:0-50483 GCA_964527205.1 uncultured Tissierellaceae bacterium
AGGATTTTAAGCTTATAGAATAAAGCTAGGAGGGATTTAATGGATATTAAATTTTATGGGGCAGCAAAAATAGTAACAGGATCCAATTTTTTAATAGAGACTGATAAGTATAAGTTACTTGTAGATTGTGGATTGTTTCAAGGCAACAAGGAGACTGAGAGAAAGAACTTTGATGACTTTCCATACAATCCTGAAGAAATTGATTATCTCTTCCTGACCCATGCCCATATAGACCATAGCGGTAGGATACCTAAATTGGTAAAGGATGGCTTTAGGGGAAGAATATTTGCTACAAGTCCAACCTATGATCTGGCTAGGATTATGTTAAAGGATAGTGCAAAGATTCAAGAATCTGATATTAAATGGGAAAATAAAAAGAGAGAAAGAGCTGGAAAACCTGCCTTAGAACCCCTATACACCATGGCTGATGCTGAAGTTAGCTTAAGTTATTTTGAGCCTTATTTTTATGATCAAAAAATAAGGGTAAATGAAGATATAGAACTTAGATTCAGGGATGCAGGTCACATATTAGGTTCTGCCATAGTGGAGTTATGGATAAGGGAAAATGGAGAAGAATTAAAGATAGTCTTTTCAGGAGACCTGGGAATGCCAGACAGACCTATTATTAAAAGTCCTGAATATATAGATGAGGCTGATTATCTTGTTATAGAGTCAACCTATGGGGATAGCTTGCATGCATCCTATGAGGATAGTAGCAAGGAATTAATAGATATAATCAATAAGACTGCCCTAAGGGGTGGATCTGTTATAATACCATCCTTTGCCGTAGGAAGGACTCAGGAATTAATATATAAACTTAATAAGTACTATGAATACAACGAGGAATTGGAGCATTATATGAGAATACCTATCTATGTTGATAGCCCTATGGCCATAGATGCCACAGAGGTTTTCAAGAGGAATTCTAGCTCCTTTGATGATGAGGCTAGGGAACTAATCTTAAAGGGTGACAATCCCTTCCAATTTGAAAATTTAAGATATACAAGAACCACGGAAGAATCCATGGCCTTAAATAAATTTCAGTTTCCCAAGGTAATTATATCAGCAAGTGGAATGGCAACTGCAGGTAGGGTAAGACATCATTTAAAGCATAATCTTTGGGACAAGAGAAATAGTTTGGTTTTTGTAGGCTATCAAGCTAATGGAACCCTGGGAAGAATATTACAGGATGGGGTTAAAAATGTTAAACTACTTGGTGAGGAGATAAAGGTGGAAGCAGAAATACATTCCTTGGAGGGTTTCTCTGCCCATGCAGATCAAAATATGCTCTTAGAATGGATAAATAAGTTTAAGAAGAAACCTAAAAAGATATTTATAGTCCATGGAGAAGAGGAACCAGCAGAAGCCCTATCTACCTTAATCAAGCATTTATATAAGATAGACACTGTGATTCCAAATTTAGGAGATTCCTTTAAGATCAAGAAGGATAGCTTTGAACTTAAAAAAGGAATGGAAATTTCCCCAATTATGCTAAAAGAAGATATTGAAAAAGAACTGAAATTAGCATACAATCAATTTGAGGCCCTAATGGATAAGTCCAGTCATATGATTGATGAAAAGACTCTTAATAAAAAATATGATTTGATTAAAAATGATCTTATTAATCTTCAGCATGTCTTGATGGATCTTAATATGACTGTGGGGAAATAATATGAGGAGGTTTTTATGAAATATATTGTAAATAATTCAAACAACCCAATGTATAATCTAGCATTTGAAGAGTATTGCTTTAAGCATTTGGAGATTAATCCTGATGAGGACTATGTAATACTCTGGATCAATGGACCTACAATAGTAGTAGGTAAAAATCAAAATACATTGGAAGAAATCAACAAGGACTACACAGATGCAGAGGGTATAAAAATTGTAAGGAGAATAACCGGTGGAGGAGCTGTATATCACGATTTAGGAAATCTAAATTTTAGTATATTGACTTTGGATACTGGAGATGGAAAAATTGATTTTCAAAAATACAATATACCTATAGTAAGGTCCTTGGAAAAAATAGGAATAAAGGCTGAGCTATCAGGAAGAAATGATATGACCATAGATGGTAAGAAGTTCTCAGGCATAGCCCAGTCAGTTTGGAAACAAAGAGTGCTAAACCACGGAACACTTTTATTTGATACAGACTTGGAAGTTCTTTCCAAGGCCCTAAATGTAAAGCAGGATAAAATTGCTTCCAAGGGTGTAAAGTCTGTTAAGAGCAGGGTTACCAACATCAAACCTAATATGGAAAAAGATGTAGATATATTGGAATTTAAAGACATACTCTTAAATACACTGTTTTCCATGTCAGGATCAGAGCCAGTAGAGTATAAACTTACAGAGGAAGATTTGAAAAATATTGATGAATTATATGAAGAAAAGTACAATACCTGGGAATGGAATTATGGGGGAAGCCCAAAATTTGAATATAAAAACTATAAGAGATTTCCCTTTGGCAGTGTAGACATTAGATTTAATGTAAGAAATGGATTAATCTCAGATACAAAGATCTATGGAGACTTCTTTGGATCACAGGATGTAGCTTTATTAGAAGAAAAATTAAATGGAGTGAAATATGAAAAAGAAGATTTAAGGCTTGCCTTAGAAGATGAACCCCTAGACAAATACTTTGGAAATATTAGCCTAGATGAATTTTTAGAATTATTGTTTTAACCCTTAGACCCTTAGCCTAAACTAGGGGTCTTATATAAGTTTTAAAGAGTTCGATTTTAATATTGCAAGGAGTGGGTCAGGATGAAAGAAAATGAAAAATTGAATATAGCCAATCTACCTAGTAAAATAGAAAAGCTTAATGGACTAAGCCAGGAACTCCATAGGGAAATATATATAAAAAGAGATGACCAAACGGGAAGTGAATTTTCTGGGAACAAGATAAGAAAACTAGAATACGCTGCCAAGGAAGCCCTAGATAAGGGCTGTGATTATTTAATTAGCTGCGGAGGCATACAATCAAACCACGCTAGATCTACTGCAGCCCTGGCTGCTAAGCTTGGCATAGGATCATACTTGGTCCTAAGGGGAGATGAAAGTTCTAAGCTAGAGGGGAATTATTTCTTTAATAAAATCCTAGGAGCTAGGATCAAGCTGGTTTCCACAGAGGAATATAAGTATGAAAGACAGGAAATAATGGAAGAAATAAAGGGTGAGCTGGAAAAAGAAGGTCACAGGGCCTATATAATACCTGAAGGAGCTTCAAATGGAATTGGATCCCTAGGCTATCTTAATGCTATGAAGGAAATAAAAGAGCAGGAAAAAGAAATGGGTCTGGAATTTGATGCCATTGTACTTGCTGTAGGATCAGGTGGTACCTATGCAGGACTTTACTATGAAAATCATAGGAGTAATAGGGATTGCCAAATATATGGAATAAATGTTGCAGCAGATAGTGAGCATTTCAAAACTGTAGTCTTAGAACTCTTAGATGAAATATCAGAATATACAGGGGAAAAAATCCATACAAATAGGGATGAAATTAACATAATTGATGGCTATGTGGGCAAGGGCTATGCCCTTAGTCTCCAGGAAGAAATAGACTTTATTAGTGCTTTTGCGAGAAAAGAAGGAATTATCTTGGATCCAGTTTACACAGGAAAGGCCATGTATGGTCTTGTAGAGGAAATAAGGGCAGGTAGATTGGAGAATAAGGATAAAATCTTATTTATTCATACTGGTGGAATCTTTGGATGGAGTGAATATGCTAGGGGACTAGTTTAGGATTTAAAGAAAATAGCTTGAAAATGAAGGAAGTGATGGGATGAGGATTATTATTTCTCCTGCTAAGAAGATGAAAAGGGAGGATGATGTGTTTCTTCCTAGGCAAAAGCCAGTTTTTCTAAAGGATACGGAGGAGATTTTACAGTATTTAAAAAGCTTGGATTACCATGAATTAAAGTCAATATGGAAGACCAGTGATAAACTTACAAGTTTAAACTATGAGAGAATAAGGAATATGGATTTGGAAAAAAGCTTAAGTCCAGCCATATTCTCCTATGAAGGACTCCAATATCAGTATCTAGGAGCTGGAGCACTTAGCTATGAGGAACTTGACTATATAGAAGAACATTTAAGGATCTTATCAGGTTTTTATGGAATCCTAAGACCCTTTGATGGAATAGTGCCCTATAGACTTGAAATGCAAGCTAAATTCAAGGATTGGGACTATGAAAGCCTATATGAATTCTGGGGGCAGAGGCTTGCAAAGGAGATAGGAAATGAGAGTAAGCTTATACTAGATTTGGCATCCAAGGAATACAGCGATTCCATAGCTAAAGACCTAGATAAGGGTATTAGGATTGTAAAGTGTATTTTTGGAGAGATAATCCAGGGCAAGGTCAAGGAAAAGGCCACCCTTATAAAAATGGCTAGGGGTGAAATGGTAAGGTTTATGGCAGAAAAAAAGATTAAAGATCTAGAGGAGCTAAAGAGCTTTGATAGACTAAACTATGTTTATAGGGATGAATTGTCCAGTGATGAAGAACTTGTATTTATAAAAAAAGATTCTTTATTAATTTAAAAATCCATATAATTAATACTAAAAGTCTTGAAAGGATGATAAAGTGAAAAAATATAAAGTAGGAATTATAGGCACAGGCTCTTTAGGAACTAGTATAGCTGAAGCTATAAAGGATAGTCTTTCAGACCACTATGAAATCCTAGGAGTCCTAAGTAGAAGGGAAGAAAACTCTCTTAAACTAGCTGAAAAAGTGGATTCTAAGGCCTATGATAATATAGATCAAATGATAGAAGATAGACCAGATTATATTATAGAGGCAGCAGGACCAGAAATTGTAAGGGATATGGGTCTTAAGATTTTAGATAAGGGGATAAATTTTATTCCTCTTTCAGTGGGAGCCCTGGCAGATGAGGAATTTCTTCAAGAGCTTAAAAAAACAGCCTTAAAAAACAAGTCTAGGATTTATATACCCTCTGGTGCAGTGGGAGGCTTTGATCTCTTAAGGAGTTCTCTCCTAATGGAGGATATGGAAATAAGCATTAGTACAGAGAAGGCTCCGGAGTCATTAAATGGAGCACCATTTTTAAAGGGAAGAGAACTTTCTAAAGAGAAAATTGAAAAGCTCTACCAAGGAAGTGCAAGGGAAGCCATAGAACTATTTCCCAATAATGTAAATGTAGCTGTAGCTACAGCATTAGCAGGTATAGGAGTAGATCATACTAGGGTGAGTATCCACAGTGTACCTGGTATGAAGAGCAATAAACATAGGATTCAAGCTAGGGGAGAAACTATGAAGATAGACCTATCAATTGAAGCAAGTCCATCTCCTAAGAATCCAAGATCTAGCAGTTTGGCTGCCTATAGTGTAATTGCCATACTTGAGAATCTAGTAAGCCCTCTTGTATTTTAGAAGGGCTTGCTAGATTTTATAAGGAGTTTATAAGAAATATAAATATTATTAGGGAGGATTACATATGGAAAATATAGTAGTTATAGGGGCAGGAGTCATGGGAAGTGCCCTGGCCATTCATTTAGGAAACAATGGACATAGGGTGAATTTGTGGGGAACCCAGTGGGATAAGGAAGCCATAGATCAGATGAAAAAGACTATGGAACATGAAAGTCTTGGAGTTGCAATTCCTGAAAGAGTGTCCTTTTATTATGATGACCAAATAGAGGAGGCCTTTAAAGATACAAAACTGATAATTATAGCGGTAATTTCAGATGGGATAAAGTCCATGAGTGAGAAGATAGCAGCTTATGTAGAGAAAGATCATGTTATATTAAGTATTACAAAGGGAATCGATGGAGATAGCCTGCTTACCATGTCTACAATTATAGAAAACTCCCTTCCAGAGGAAATAAGAGAGAGTCTAGGCCTAGTAAAGCTAGGGGGCCCAATTATAGCCGCAGAATTAGCAGAGGGAAGATATACAGAGGGAATCTTTGCATCTAAAAACATAGAGGCGGCAAGGTTTGCAAGGGATATCTTTAGGACCAGTAAATTCAAGGCTAGATTAACAAAGGATATTTTAGGAGTAGATTTATGTGCAGCCTTTAAAAATTCCTATGCCATAGGTATGGGTATAATTGAAGGATTGGAAGGAGATAGCAACAATCCTAAGGCAGCTCTTATGGCCAGAGGAACTATAGAGATGAGCAATATAGTAAGGGCCTATGGGGGAAGCAGAGAAACAGCCCTAGGCATAGCTGGGGTGGGAGATTACTATGTAACTGCCCAGGGTGGAAGAAATGGAATGTTTGGAGCCTTTTTAGGCCAGGGAGATACAGTAGATGAGGCCTTGGAGAATATGCAGGGTCAAACTGTGGAAGGACTTGCTGTAACTCATAATGGATATAAGCTCTTAGAAAAATTAGAAAAAAAAGGCAAGTTAAATATTAAAAAAGATACACCCCTATTCCTAGAAATCTACAATGTGCTTTATAACAATAAATCTGCCAAGGATGCGATTCAGAGTTATTGGTTAAGTGATTAAAAACAAAATAAAAATGAGCCTAGAAAATTCTTAAATAGAGTATAATTGATATAGGATAGATAGTATAATTTACTACTATTCCTATATCTTTTTTTATAGTGCCATGGCCGGACTGTAAACGGAAAGCTCTCGCCACCAGGGAATCTTTAATTTTGTAATTTTGACCTTGAATTTTTAATTTTGTCATTCTGAGCCTGCGAAGAATCTTAAGGCCCCAAACACAGATTCTTCCTCGCTATGCTCATCAGAATGACGAAAAGCTATGATCTTCATGATGACAGAAACGCTATGCTTCTCAGATACCATAGGATGACAAAATCTCTATAGAAGAATAAGAACCATAACTAGGATTATATAGTTATGGTTTTTTTAATCTAATAGTACTAATGTTTACAAGGAATAATTATGTCACTTGATATCAAAAAATATCACTAAAACACTAAAATTCACCCTAAAATGCAAAAAAAGAGCTTAGAGATCAACCCTCTAAACCCAGTTTGATAATATGGTGCCGATGCCCGGACTCGAACCGGGACGGTGTTGCCACCAGTGGATTTTGAGTCCACCACGTCTGCCAATTCCATCACACCGGCAAAAGTACTATAAGAAATATTTTAACACAGAGCCTATAATTAGGCAAGATATTTATTCTATCATGTTTACTGTAGCTATGATTTAATGTATACTATAATAGATAAGTTTTGAATGGAGTGATATAAGTGGAAAAGAAAAAATTAATGGTAATAGATGGGAGCTCACTGATTTATAGAGCTTTTTATGCCCTGCCTTTATTGAACAATAAAGAGGGAACATACACCAATGGAGTATATGGTTTTTTAACCATGCTTTACAGAATAAGTGAGGAAAGAAATCCCGATTATATATGTGTAGCCTTTGATAAAAAAGGACCTACCTTTAGACATAAGGAATACAAGGAATATAAGGCAACAAGAAGCGAGACTCCATCAGAGTTAATCCAGCAATTTCCCATTATAAGAGATATCTTAGATGAAATGAACATTAAGTATTTGGAAATGGATGAATATGAAGCTGATGACATAGCAGGAACTCTTGCAAAAATGGGAGAGGATATGTCCTTAGAAGTTCTTTTAGTTACTGGAGATAGGGATTATTTACAACTGGCAACAGATAATACAAAGGTACTAATAACAAAAAAAGGCATAAGCCAAATGGAAGAATATGACAGGGAGAAAGTAGAAGAGGAATATGGAATAAAGCCTGAGGCCATGGTTGATCTTAAGGGACTTATGGGTGACCAATCAGATAATATACCTGGTATCAAGGGTATAGGTGAAAAAACTGGTTTAAAACTGCTTAGGGAATATGAAAATATGGAAGAAATATATGAAAACATTGAAGACCTAAGTGGTAAAAAACTAAAGGAAAGGCTAGTAGAAAACAAGAGTATAGCTTTTTTAAGCAGGACCTTGGGAAAAATTATTACGAATATTAACTTGGATATAGATATAGAGGACCTGGCTGTAAAGGATCCAAATCTAGATGAACTCTTAAAACACTATGAAAAACTAGAATTCAATAGCCTAATTGATAAATTAAAAGAGGAACACGGGGTGGAGGAGGAATATATTCCATCTAAGTACAATATAGTTAAGAAATCTAACTATGAAGCTATTATAGAAGATATAAAAAAGGCTGGAAAGTATGCCTTTAAATTTATGATTAATGATAGTGACTATATACAAGATCAGATACTGGCAATTGCCATTAAAGCTGATGAAAAAAAGACAGATATATTAATATTTGAAGACCAGGATGATTTAGATGAATTTGTAAGGGCCTTTAAGCCTGTATTTGAAGATCCAAAGATTAAAAAGGCGGGGCATAATCTTAAAAATGATATTATCCTTCTTTTAAGACTGGGAATAGAGATTGAGAATATAGTTTTTGATTCTATGATAGCCAAATATATAATAGATCCAGCCCAGTCATCCTATGCTATTAATGACATAAGCAAGGAATACCTAGATTATTATGGACTGGATGAAGAGGAACTTCTTGGAAAGGGAAAAAAGAAGAAATCCTTTAGTGAAATAGAGGACAATCAAATAGCAGAATACCTATCCTTTATAGTTGAGACGGTCTTTGATGTAGAAGCTAAGATGAAAGAGACCATAAAAGAACAGGATATGATGGACCTATACTACAATATAGAACTTAGATTAGTAGAAGTCCTTGCAAGCATGGAGTACTATGGTTTTTATATAGATGAGAAAGAACTGGAAAAGATAGGCCAGGAGCTAGATATTGAAATAAAAACCCTTACTGCTGAAATACATGAAATGGCAGGTAGTGAATTTAATATTAATTCACCAAAACAACTGGGAGTAGTGCTCTTTGAGGATTTGGAGCTTCCTGTAATAAAAAGAACTAAAACTGGATACTCAACCAATGCAGAAGTGCTGGATAAATTAGAAGATAAGCATCCTATAATCAAAAATGTCCTTAGGTATAGGCAAATAGTTAAATTGAAATCAACCTATGTAGAGGGTCTCTTAGCCCTGGTGAATAAAGACACAAATAGGATACATTCATCCTTTAATCAAACTATAACTTCTACTGGTAGGATAAGCAGTACAGAGCCAAATCTTCAAAATATACCTATAAGAACAGAAGAGGGTAGGAAGATAAGAAAGGCCTTTGTTGCTAGGGATAAAGATCATAAACTTGTGGATGCGGACTATTCTCAAATAGAACTTAGGGTACTGGCCCATATATCAGATGATAAGAAATTTATAGAGGCCTTTAAAAATAATGAAGATATTCATACAAGAACTGCCTCAGAGGTCTTTGGGGTTTCCAAGGATGAGGTTGATCTGGAAATGAGAAGCAGGGCCAAGGCAGTAAACTTTGGGATAGTATATGGTATATCTGATTATGGACTTTCTAGAGATTTAAATATTAGCAGAAAAGAATCTAAGATGTATATAGATAATTATTTAGATAACTATAAGAATGTAAAAAAATATATGGATGATATTGTGGTTCAAGGTAGAGAAAAGGGCTATGTAGAGACCCTACTTCACAGAAGAAGGTATATACCTGAGCTTCAGGCAAAGAACTTTAATATAAGATCCTTTGGGGAAAGAATAGCTCTAAATACTCCTATACAAGGATCTGCAGCAGATATTATAAAAATTGCCATGGTAGGGGTCTATGATGAAATTAAAAAAAGAAAATTAAAGTCTCGATTAATACTACAAATCCATGATGAGCTTATAATAGAAGCTCCTGAGGAGGAACTTGAAGAAATCAAGGTACTCTTAAGGGATATAATGGAAAGTGCGGTGGAACTAAAGGTTCCCTTAACTGTAGACTTAGAAGTTGGAGATAGCTGGTATGACACAAAATAAAACTAGGCTAATAGGAATCACTGGAGGCATAGGAACAGGCAAGTCTACCCTAAGCAAGATCTTAGTGAAGAAGGGATATCCCCTAATAGATGCTGATAAGATAGCTAGGGAAGTTGTTGAAATAGGAAGGCCTGCCTATGGGGATCTTGTAGAAGAATTTGGAGAAGGCATATTACAGGAGAATAAGGAGATCCATAGAAAGGCTCTTGGCAGTATTGTTTTTAATGATGAAGAGAAGAGATTAAAACTAAATCAAATAGTGCATTTTCATATATTCCAAGAAATAAAGAGATTAATAGGGGAAATATCCGAGGAAGAAGCTCTTATTTTTCTGGACATACCCCTCTTGTTTGAAGAATACAATATTATTAAAGATCATAATATTGTGTTTGATGAAATCTGGTTGGTCTACCTTAATAGGGAGGGACAGATCAGGAGAATTATGAAAAGAGACAAACTTACAGAGGAAGAAGCAAGTCTTAGGATCAATTCACAAATGGATATTGAAGAAAAACGAAGGCGAGCTAAAATAGTAATAGACAATAGGTCTAGTCTTGAAGACTTAGAAAAACAAGTTGATAGGCTAATAGGGAGACCGGGCTTTTCGGAGGGGATGCTTTTTGAAGAAGAGAAGGAAAAAGAATAGAAGCATTCTAAAGCCATTAATTCTAGGACTAGTAATATTGGTCCTAGGCTTTGCCTATATTAATATAAAGTATCCCATAGGCTATACTTCCTTAATAAAAGAGTATTCCAATAAATACAATCTAGATCCTTTTTTAGTAGCAGCTATAATAAACGTAGAAAGCAGCTATGATAAGGATGCTATATCTCCCAAGTCAGCCAAGGGTTTAATGCAAATAAGTCCACAGACTGGGCAGTGGATTGGAGAAGAATTAGCTCTTAGTGATTATAGTGAAGAAAAACTCTTCCTACCTGAGATAAATATTATGATGGGGACCTGGTATTTAAATAGACTTAGCAGACAATATGAAGATAATTTAGATCATGTCCTAATTGCATATAATGCTGGTAGCGGAAATTTAAAAAAATGGCTGGAGAATGAAGAGTATTGCCAGGACGGAGAAAATATTAGCAAAATTCCCTTTAAGGAAACAGAGGAATATCTGGTCAAGGTAAGACATAATATTAGGATTTATAAAGTTCTTTATAAAAACAAGTTTGATAAGCTGGAGTCAGATGACTTCTACCTAGGCTTGGCCAATAATATGAGAAGCATAATCAAACAGATAATTAAATAAGCTGGGATGAGAAGAGGGGTTTGGATGAGAAAAAAGATTAAAATTTTGTTGGTATTGACAATCCTAATGACAATACTAACAGCTTGCCAACTAAATGAAGGTCAGGTTGAGTATGTTGAAAACAATGGGGAATCAATAGTTGAAATAGATAAGACACCAATTGCAGGTGGTCAGATATCTCTTCCCCTGACAAGTTTTAGCACATTAAATCCTCTAATGACTGAAAATACAAGCTATTATCATTTTAGCAAACTAATATTTGAATCCTTATTTGAATTTGATAAGGACCTTAATATAGTAAATCAATTAGCAGAGTCCTATAATTTAAGTGAGGATGGAAGAACTATAGATATTAAGCTTAAGGATAATGTCCTATGGCATGATGGGGAAAAGTTAGTAGCCCAGGATGTCTTGTTTACAGTAAATGCCATTAAATATGCAGGTGGAAATAGCATATATAAGGATATGTTTCAAGCTGCCAAGGGTTCCCATAGGCCTTCAAATTTAAGAAGGATAGTAGATGTGAAAATAATTGATGAAAGAAACTTAAGCATAGGATTTGATCAGGAAGTCAGCAATGCCTTAGAAATTCTTAGCTTTCCCATAGTTCCAAGTCATGTCTTTGGTGGCCTTAGCAATGCAGCCTATGCCAGAGCCTTGGAGCTAGAGGACTACACTCCTGTGGGAACAGGACCCTTTAAATTTGAAGGATATGAAAAGATGAAGCAGGTTAGATTAGTGGCCAATGAAGACTATAGAGCTTCAAGACCATATCTGGATAGGATAGTGGGAAGGGTATTTGATAGTGAAGAGGATATAGTCCAGGCCTTTGAAACTAGAGAGGTAAGTCTGGCTACTACCATAGGTCTTGACTGGGAAAAGTACACCCAGGAAGACACCATAAGATCAATAGAATTTACCTCAGCAGACTATGAATTCCTAGCCTATAATTTTAATAGGCCAATATTTCAAGGTGAGGATGGAAGGTCTTTGAGAAAAGCTATAGCCTATGCAATTGACAGGCAAAATATTATTGAGAAGATTTATCTGGGACATGGGACAGAAACAGATTTGCCCCTACATCCAGATTCCTGGCTTTTGTCAGAGGATGCCTATCAATACGGTTTTAATAGGGATATGGCAAAAAGGCATCTATACAAATTAGATATAGAAGATCAGGATGGGGATGGGATCTATGAACTAGATGGGGAACCTATAAGTCTTAGATTAGTTACCAATACTTCTAATCCCCTAAGACTGGAAACAGCCAAGGCCATAAGACAGGATTTAAGACAGATTGGTATAGATATAGAGATTTACCCAGAAATAAATGAGGACAGGGAAGAATGGAGCAAGGAAGAAATAGAGAACCAGTGGCTAGAAATAAATGGAGAAATAGAAAAGGGAAATTTTGATATAAGCTTAATGGGCTTACAACTATCAGTTATCCCGGATTTATCCTTTGCCTTTCACAGTTCTCAAATTAGAGATGGGATGAACTTTATAAATTATTCAGATGAGAATATGGATGCCTTAATAGAGGAGAGCCTATTAAACAAGTCAAGGGAGGAAAAAGCCCTGGCCTATAAAAATTTGCAGGCCCTAATAATAAAAGAAATTCCCTACAATAGTTTATTATTTAAAAACAAATCATTGCTCCTAGATTCAAAAATAATGGGAGAATTAGAACCTTCATTTTTCAATCTTTACAAGGGCATAGAAAATCTCTATATACCTAAGGAATTGCAAAAATAGTTGTAAAAGTTATATTAATATAGTAAAATGATTAATGTATTAGAATATTAATCATTTTAAATTGGCGAGTATGCTGGAACTGGCAGACAGGCATGATTGAGGGTCATGTGCTCGAAGAGCATGAGGGTTCGATTCCCTCTACTCGCACCAAGTAAATGTCCAGATATTAGATAAATATCTGGCATTTTATTATATATATCATTATAATATGAAAGATTCATAATTTTACAACAATATAAATTAATGATATAATATAGTTTAATTGATTTATCAAGATTCTATAATAAATATAAAAAGAGGTGGAAAGTATGAAATTAGATAATCTCACATTTAGAGGTGGGGTCCATGTAGAGCATAACAAAGCACTCACAGAGAACAAGAAGATAGAAAGAGCAAGGCTACCTGAAACTGTTTATATACCCTTACAACAGCATATAGGAGCTCCCTGTGAGGCCTTAGTTGAAGTAGGAGATGAGGTAAGATTAGGACAAAGGATAGGAGAGTCAGAGGCCTTTGTATCTGCTCCAGTTCATGCCAGTATTTCTGGTACAGTAAAGAGCATTATACATATGAACACGCCAACAGGAATAAAGTCAAAGACCATAGTCATTCAATCAAATGGTTTAGATGAAAAATATGAAGAACTTATATCCAAGGATAGGCTAGAAGAACTTAGCTCAAAGGAACTCCTAGGTATAGTAAAGGAAGCGGGTATAACTGGAATGGGAGGAGCTGCCTTTCCTACCCATGTAAAATTATCTCCACCAAAGGAAAAGAAAATTGATACTGTAATTATCAATGGTGCTGAGTGTGAGCCTTTCTTAACTTCAGATCACAGGGTAATGTTAGAAAATCCTGAAAAAGTTATAAGTGGATTAAAGATAATGATGAAGATCCTAGGAGTAAAAGAAGGCTATATAGGAGTAGAGGATAATAAGATGGATGCAGTAGAGGTCCTTAGAGAAAGCCTTAAGCCAGAAGATAATATAAAAGTAGCAGTGGTAAAAACCAAGTATCCTCAAGGGGATGAGAAGAGATTAATAGATTCTATTACAGGAAGAAAGGTACCTTCCGGAGGCCTTCCAATGGATGTAGGTTGTGTTGTTAACAATGCAGGTACAGCCAAGGCCATTGCAGATGCTGTAATGGAAGCTAAACCCCTATATGAAAGAGTAATGACCATAACTGGTAATGGAGTAGTAGAACCAAAAAACCTATTAGTTAGAATAGGAACTCCCTTTAGTGAAGTAATAGAACAATGTGGAGGCTTTAAAAGCAAACCAGGAAAAATCATCATGGGTGGACCTATGATGGGAATTAGCCAGTATACTACTGAGGTTCCGGTTATAAAGGGATCAAGTGGAATACTAATACAAACAGAAGAAGAGTCTAAGGCAAGAAAGGTAAGTGCTTGTATAAGATGTGGTAAATGCTTAGAGGTTTGCCCTGTGTATTTGCAACCACTTTATATTTCTGCCCACGCCTTAAAAGACAATTTTGCTTCAGCACAAAAATATGGTGCTCTTGATTGTGTAGAATGTGGTGCATGTTCCTACATATGCCCTGCAAATAGACCCCTGGTAGAATCTATACGATTTGCCAAGAGAGAAATTTTATCAAAGAGAAAAAAATAACTAATTAGGAGGAAAGATAATGGAAGGGAACACAATGAACCCTAGTAGTAAAGGGTCTTTAGATAATGATATTCTAATGGTATCTTCTTCACCTCATTTAAGGTCAGATGAATCTACAAAGAAAATAATGCTAGATGTAATTATAGCTTTAATTCCAGCAGTAATTGGATCAGTGTACTTTTTTGGCCTAAATGCTTTAAAACTTATACTTATTTCAGTGGCAGCAGCCGTACTTAGTGAATACCTTATTCAAAAGCTATTTAAAAAAGAAGTTACTATAAATGATTATAGTGCAATTATTACAGGTACCTTATTAGCTCTTACTTTGCCAGCAAGTGCTCCTTGGTGGATACCTATAATGGGTTCAGTATTTGCTATAGTAGTAGTAAAGCAGTTTTTTGGTGGTATAGGTCAAAACTTTATGAATCCAGCCTTAGCAGCCAGGGCATTTTTAGTAGTATCTTGGCCAGCTATAATGACAAACTATACAGACGGAGTATCAGGTGCAACTCCAGTTTCCTTACTTAAGGAAGGAGCAGGAGCTTCACAGTTACCAGAAATACTGGATATGTTTATAGGAAATGTTGGAGGTTCATTGGGAGAGACTTCAGCCATACTTTTATTAATAGGTGGAGCTTACCTAATAATTAGAAAAACCATTAATTGGAAAACCCCAATTGTATATATAGGAACAACTGCAGCAATGTTACTTATTTTAGGTGTTGAAACACAACTAATTTTACCCCATATACTAGGTGGAGGAATTATACTGGGAGCATTCTTTATGCTTACAGACTACGCTACAACTCCAGTAACCCCTTGGGGTCAAATCATAGCAGCAATCGGGGCGGGGCTCTTAACTGCTCTAATAAGAATAAAAGGTGCTACACCAGAGGGAGTAGCCTATTCTATCTTACTTATGAACGTAGCCACTCCTTTAATTGAAAAGTTTACAGCACCAAGAATTTTTGGGAGGTCGAAATAAATGAAAGAAACTCTAAAACTTGGAATAATACTTTTGATTATTACTGTGGTATCTGCAGGAGTATTGGCTGTATCTAATAATCTGACAAAAGATAAGATAGCACAACTTAGTATAGAGGAAAGTCTATCCGCATTAAAGGAGATATTTGGAGAAGACTATGAATTCAAGGCAATGGATGAAAAGGAACTAGAAGAAATCGTAGAAGACAAGCCAATAACAGAAATAATTGAAGTTTATGATGGAGAAGATTTAGAAGGACACGCTATAAAGACAGTAACAAGTGGTTATGGTGGTGACCTGGTGGTAATAACAGGAATTTCTCAAAGTCAGGAAGAAGTTTTGGGAATGAGATTAGTAGAACATGAAGAAACCAAAGGTATAGGGGCCAATGCTACCAATCCTGAATACTATGAATTATTTAATAATAAAAGCCTAGATGAAGAAGCTACAGATACTATGACTGGAGCCACAGTTACATCCTTTGGAGTTTTAGAAGGAGTAAATATGGCTAGAAACTTTTATAATGAAAAGTTTTTAGGCAAGGAACTAGTAGAAGAGGAAATAGATTTAGTCCCTGCTCCAGAGGCAATATTTGGAGAAGACTATGAATTTAGAGCTTTAGAAGAATCAGAAATAGAAAGCCTAGCAGATGGAAGGCCAATTACAGAAATAATTGAAGTTTATGATGGAGAAGATTTAGAAGGATATGCTATAACAACAAGAACAAGTGGTTATGGTGGAGATCTTCTAGTGGTAACTGGTATATCAAAAAGAGAAAATAAAATTCTAGGAATGAGACTTGTTGAACATGAAGAAACGGCAGGCCTAGGAGCCAGGGCTACAGAACCTGAATACTATGAACTCTTCCAGGGCTTAAGCTTAGATGAAGAGGCTACAGATACTATGACTGGAGCTACAATGACTTCAGAGGGAGTACTTGAAGGTGTAAATATGGCCAGGGAACTTTATAATGAAAAACTCACAGATTAATTAATGGAGGTGGGAAAATGAACTTTTTTAAGATATTTAAAGACGGTATAGTAAAGGACAATCCAATATTTGTTCAGCTTATAGGAATGTGTTCTGTACTTGCTGTTTCTACAACTGTAGTAAATAGTTTTGCCATGGGGCTTTCTGTAACACTGGTTTTAGTTGCCTCTAACTTTGTAATCTCAGCACTTAAAAGTGTTATACCTTCAAAAATTCGTATACCAGCTTTTATTGTTGTTATAGCTACATTTGTTACTATTATAGAGATGTTTATGCATGCCTATGCACCATCTATATACAATGCCCTTGGAATATTCCTTCCATTGATAGTAGTTAACTGTGTAATCTTGGCAAGAGCAGAAGCCTTTGCCTATAAAAATTCAGTATGGGCCTCAATAGTTGATGGCTTAGGTACTGGACTTGGATTCACACTAGGGATAACTGTACTAGGGATAGTAAGAGAAGTATTAGGATCAGGAACTATAGTAGGAATGGAATTATTTCCCGAATCATTTCAGCCTATAGGATTATTTGTACAACCAGCAGGAGCCTTTATAGCTCTAGGTATATTGATTGGTTTATTTAATGCCTATAGAAATAAAAAGGGAAAGCAAGAATTATATAAAGCAGAAATGAAATAAGGGGGGAAATTAAATGAGTGTACTATCCATATTAGTATCTACGATTTTTGTTAATAACTATGTATTTGCAAGGTTTTTAGGTATATGTCCATTCCTAGGAGTATCCGATGAAATGGAAACAGCTGCTGGAATGGGAGTGGCAGTAACCTTTGTAATTACCTTGTCATCAATTATCACATATTTTATAGATTTATTGGTCTTAACTGAACTTAGTTTAGAATATTTAAGAACCATAGTGTTTATACTAGTTATAGCTTCATTGGTTCAATTTGTTGAACTAGTAATAAAGAAGGTATCTCCTTCCCTTTACAATTCGCTGGGAGTATATTTACCTCTTATAACTACAAACTGTATAGTACTAGGAGTAGCACTACTTAATGTAAAAGAAGGATTAAACTTAACAGAAACTATTTTTAATGCAATCGGTGCATCCTTAGGTTTTGTACTTGCATTAATACTTATATCAAGTGTACGTGAGAAGCTTCAAATAGCAGATGTACCTGAAGCTTTAAAAGGATTTCCTATAGCCTTAATTACTGCAGGATTAATGTCCATAGCTTTCTTAGGCTTTGGCGGACTTGTTTAGGAGGATGAGAATATGACAGACATATTAAACCCAATGCTAGTTCTTGGCGGACTTGGTTTTATCTTTGCAGTTCTATTATCTATAGCTTCTCGAGTATTTGCTGTACAGATCGATCCAAAGGTAGATGAGGTAAGAAGAGTTCTACCAGGTGTAAACTGCGGAGCTTGCGGTCACCCAGGTTGCGACGCCCTTGCCAGTGCAGTAGTAAGAGGAGACGCTCCTACAACTGCATGTACTGTAGGTGGAGAGACAGTTGCAGAGAAAGTATCAAAGATTATGGGAGTATATGGAGGAGAACTTAAAAAAGAAGTAGCCACAGTACTTTGCCAAGGAGACTGTGACAAGGCAAGAGATAAATATATATATGATGGAATAAAGGATTGCAGGGCTGAGAATATACTTCAAAATGGAAGTAAGGCTTGTACTTATGGTTGTTTGGGATGCGGTACCTGTATGGATATATGTCCCTTTGATGCTATCTACATGGAAAATGGCATAGCAGTAGTTGACAAGGACAAGTGTACTGCATGTATGAAATGTATAGAGATATGTCCAAAACAAATCATTGAATTAGTACCCTATGAAAATGAATATATAGTAAAGTGTAAGAGTAACGATAAAGGTAAGGAAGTAAGGGCTAATTGTGATATAGGATGTATTGGATGTCAGATCTGTGTAAAGAACTGTCCAGTAGATGCATTTTCATTTGAAAACAATCTAGCTAAGATAGATTACGATACATGTATTAACTGCGGAATCTGTGCTTCCAAATGTCCTACAGGAGCCATATTTCCAGGAAAAGAAGACAAGTAAAAAATACTCATATAATGAAGAAGAGTCCCCTTATGGATTCTTCTTTTTTTAATTGAATTGTAACTTGTAAATAGAAATAATTAGTGATAAACTTAGAATGTATAAAATCTAATATTGTGATATAGTATAAAGGAAGGTTTAAATGACAAAATGGGATAAAGTACTTATAGTTTTCATTGCAATAATAAGCATAAGTTCACTTTTTTATGTGAAAAATGCTGCTACAGATCAAAGTCAAAAATATGTAAGCGTTCAAGTAGATGGTGAAGAGATAAAGAAAATTATATTTGATAAGAAGATAATAGGAACTACCATAGCCATTGAAACTAAATTTGGATATAATTTGATTGAGATTGGTGATGAAGAAGTTAGGGTTATTGAGGCAGACTGTCCTGACCAGCTTGATGTCAAGCAGGGATATATTTCTCGAACCAATGAAATCATTGTTTGTCTTCCCAATAGGCTTGTAATAGAAATAAAGGGTGAAACCGACGATAGTGAAGTAGATTATATGACACATTAGGATGATAAAAAACATGGAAAACTTAAGAAAACTTATATTTGTATCCTTATTAGTAGCCATAGGCTTAGCACTTTCTGTATTAGAATCTAGCATTCCACTTCCTGTAGCTATACCAGGAGCAAGACTGGGGCTTTCTAATATGGTTATTTTAGTTTCTTTAGTAATATTTGGATTTAAGGAAGCTTTTACCATAAGTGTGCTAAAAAGCGTATTGTTAATGCTTGTTACAGGAAATGTATCTAGTTTCTTTTATAGCTTTGCAGGGGCAGTACTTTCATCAATAGTTATGTATTTAGTTTATAAATATCTTTCTAAATTCTTTAGTTTAATAGGGGTTAGTCTTTGGGGAGCAGTAGCACATAATGTTGCACAGGTAGGAGTTGCAGCATTTATTTTAAGTAATGTAAGGATTTATTCTTACTTACCCATACTACTCTTATTAAGTATATTTACAGGATACTTTGTAGGCCTATCATCTATATACATTTCAGATAGCTTAAAGAAAAATATGAGATTATTTAAGGGATAAAAAAGGAGAAATAGGATGAAAAAAATAATATTAGCTTCAGCTTCTCCTCGTAGGATAGATATTTTAAGTCAGTATGATTTAGATATAGAAGTAATACCAGCAGAGATTGAGGAAAAATACAGACAAGGGGAAAGACCGGAACAACTAGCCATGTCCCTAGCCTTTCAAAAGGCCCTTTGGGTTTCAAAAAAAAGAGAGGATGAGCTGATCTTAGCTGCAGATACAGTAGTGGCACTAAAGGATAGGATACTAGGCAAGCCAGAGGATGAGGAGCAAGCCTTTCAAATATTGGAGGCCCTAAGTGGCAAGGAACATCAGGTTATTACTGGTATAAGCCTTATAAGGGGCAAGACCAAAATTGTAGACTATGAAAGAACTAGGGTTAAATTTAGAGAGTTAAATAAAGAACAAATATTAAAATATATAGAGACATCAGAGCCAATGGATAAGGCAGGAGCTTACGGTATACAGGGATATGGCAGGATTTTAGTAGAGAAGATAAATGGTTCATATTCCAATGTAGTAGGTCTACCTCTTGTCAAAACAGACATCTTATTAAATAGGTTTTTTGATTTTAAAATACTATAAAGCAGGTGTTGAAATGGAAAAGATCATAGAATTAGAAAGGAATTTTACTATTAAGGAGCTCCCAGAAACTGAAAGACCTAGGGAGAAACTTTCTAAGTATGGTGCTGAAAAACTTTCCAATGAAGAGTTATTGGCAATTATTATCCGTACTGGCAGCAGAACAGAGTCCGCCCTGGATGTTTCAAAAAAGATCCTAAGCAGAGACAATAGGGGACTCACTTATCTTAGAGATGCAACCATACAGGAATTAATGGAAGTAAGGGGTATTGGAGAATGCAAGGCAGCCCAGATTTTATCAGCTATAGAACTTGGTAAGAGACTTAGCTACCAGCTAGCCTGCGAAAAGTTTGTAGCCAATAATCCGGTGAGCATTGCAGATATATTTATGGATGATATGAGATACTTAAAAAAGGAACATTTTAGGATTTTACTCCTGGATATTAAAAATCAGATTATTAGCACTGAGCAAATATCAGTAGGAACCTTAAATGCATCAATTGTTCATCCAAGAGATGTCTTTAATATTGCTATAAAGAGAAATGCTAGTTCAATAATTTTAATTCATAATCATCCTAGCGGAGATCCAACACCTAGCAAGGAAGATAAGAATATTACTAAGAGATTAATAGAAACAGGACGAATAACTGGAATAGAAGTGCTTGATCATATTATTATTGGAGACAATAAATTCTTGAGTTTCAGGCATGAAAATCTAATGTAAGTTAAATTTTGAAAAGATAGATTTGGAAGGGGAAAAGATTAATGGGAATATTTAATGGTTTTGTGAAGGATATGGGTGTGGATTTAGGAACAGCTAACACCCTGGTATATATAAAGGGAAAAGGAGTAGTTGCTAGGGAACCATCTGTAGTAGCTATAGATAGGGATACTAAGGATGTACTTGCTGTGGGAGAAGAAGCAAAGAAAATGATTGGTAGAACACCAGGCAATATAATAGCTATTAGACCCTTAAAAGATGGTGTAATAGCTAACTTTGATGTAACTAAGAGCATGCTGAAATACTTTATAAGAAAGGCAACTAAAAGAAGAACCTTCTTCCAACCTAGAGTGGTAGTATGTGTACCATCTGGAGTTACAGAAGTTGAAAAGAAGGCAGTAGAGGATGCAGCAGTTCATGCAGGAGCAAGGGATGCTTATTTAATTGAAGAGCCAATGGCAGCTGCTATTGGTGCAGGACTACCGGTTCAAGAGGCAACAGGTAGCATGATTGTAGATATCGGTGGAGGAACTACAGAGGTTGCTGTAATATCTCTTGGAGGTATTGTTACATCCAGGTCAATCAGGGTTGGAGGAGACGAACTTGATGAATCTGTAGTTGCCTATATAAAGAAGGCCTATAGCCTAATGATAGGTGAAAGAACTGCAGAGGAAATAAAGATAAGAATAGGAACAGCAGATGAAAATGCAGAAGTAAAGCTTATGGATATAAGAGGAAGAGACATGATATCTGGACTTCCAAAAACCATAGAAATTAGCTCAAAAGAAGTACATGAAGCTATGAAAGAGCCTATCTTCAACATAATAGATGCTATAAAGTCAACACTTGAAAAAACCCCACCAGAGCTTTCTTCTGATGTAATGGAGTTTGGAATAATGCTAAGTGGAGGAGGAGCCTTGCTAGGTAGTTTAGACAAATTAATTGCTAAGGAAACTGGAATGCCAGTTCACATAGCAGATGAGCCTCTGGACTGTGTAGCCATAGGAACAGGAAAATCACTTGATAGTATTGAGGTGCTAAAGAGAGCATCTTCCCCAAATAGAAGATTAAGATAAGTGGTGATAAAATGTCTTTTTTTAATAGAAACAAAGAGAGGATGACTATTGCAATTATTGCAGTCATCCTACTTATTATAATAGGATTAACAATAGGCGATCGTGAAAAGCTTACAAGGGCTGAGGTTGTTACTGGAAATGTTTTGACCCCAGTTGCTGGATGGACAAACAAGATTTCTCAAAATCTTAGCGGTTTTGTAGGAGACATTAGAAATTTGCCTGCTATAAAGGAAGAAAATGAAAGTCTTAAAGAAAGAATAATAGAATTAGAAAAAGAAAATCTTGAATACGAAGACCTAATAGCTAGATCTGATACTCTTAGAAAAGAAAAAGAGCTCTTAAAAGACTCTCAGCTTAATTTATTAGGATCTGAAATAATTGGTCTAGAGTCTCAAATAGTAGGTAAGGAGCCGGGAAACTGGTTTGATAGATTTACCCTAGACAAGGGCAGTAATGATGGGGTAAAAAAAGGAGATACAGTGGTCCAGGCAATAGAGATTGAAGAGGGCGTAATAGTAGAGGGAATAGTAGGAAAGGTAATAGATGTAGGCTCCAATTGGTCTAAGATCGCCACAATAGTAGATGAACTTAGTAGACTATCCTTTAAAATAGTGAGAACCCAAGATGGAGGAGTAATTTCAGGAGGACTAGACTCTAAGATAAGTGGTTTTTTATTTGATCACAAGGCAGATATAATTAAGGGTGATAAAATAATTACATCTGGAATTGGAGGAGTTTATAAAAAAGATATATATGTAGGAGAAGTTGATGAAGTAATAAGTGGAGACAATGATTTAATGAAAGAAATATCTGTAATACCAGCAATAGACTTTAAGAAATTATATAAGGTCTATATTATATTAGACAATAATGAGGGGTAAAAATGAGTATATTTATACTAGTTTTGATTAGTATAGTTAATTTATTAATACAAAGCACAGTATTTCCCTATCTAAGTATAATGGGAGTTGTACCAAATACAGCATTAATCTTAATCATCTGTATAGGCATATACAAGGGCAGATACTATGGTGGTTTCTTTGGTATTTTCATAGGCTTAGTCCAAGATGTACTCTTTAGCCCTGTAATTGGAATAAATGCATTTATATATTTTTTCCTAGGCTATTTTGTCGGACTGGTAGAAGATAGGCTAGTGAAGAGCAATATTATAAGGGGGATTTTATATACTATATTAGGTATAATCTACTATAATTTTTCTTATTATATCTTTACTTACTTTCTTTCCAAGGAAATACCCTTTTTGTTATTCACAAAGGAGATTCTCCTAATAGAAATAATTTACACATCTATCCTATCCATTCCAGTATATAAAGCCTTTGAATATAGGTTCAGAGAGCCCACAATAAGTTTTGGAAACAAACAGAGGTGATCTAGTTGAAGAAAATGAAAAGAGTGTTTAATAGATACAATGTACTTAATCTTCTAACCCTAATTTTGGTTGGAGTTTTAATGCTTAGGCTAGCTAATTTGACCCTGGTTCAGGGAAGCTACTATAGGGAGCTTTCAAATACAAGAAGATTAAAAGAAATAGAAGTAACAGGGCCTAGAGGAGAGATCCGAGATAGATATGGTAGGCTTTTGGCAGGAAACAAGCCAAGTTTTACTGTTCAGATGTCAAAGGATGAGTTGAATATAAAGGATAAGAAGGAGAAAAATAATATACTTTTAGGTTTGGTAAGACTATTAGAAGAAGATGGGGCTAGCTATATAGATAGTTTTCCCATAGATTTAAATGTTTTTAAATACATAGACTCTAGCATAAATAATGAGGCAAATATTAATGCAAATGAGAGAGTAATAGATATTTTAATAGAAAACAATTTAATTTCAGAACTACTCTCTACAAATAATTTTTATCAACCCTATGATGAACACTATAGATTTTCCTTAAAGGATAAGGCCCTATACATATTAAATGAGTATGATTTGGATCCTGAGGATAGGGATGACACAGGACTAATAGGTAGCAATCTACTTGAAGACAAGATAATGATGAGAAAGCTTATAAGTCATCCTATTTCTAGGAAAAGTATTTATGATTTCTTAGAGAGAAAGGGGCTAGCAGAAAACATTTACTTGGAGGAATACTCTATATCCTTTGATAATGAGTACATGGATATAAAGAGAGAACTTAGTAATTCCTTTGATTTTGTAAATGCAGATACTACAGCAAAAGAGGACTTTATAAATCTAGTAAAAACTAGCTCTTTGAAGTCTCTACTCCAGGTGACCAAGCTAGATGAGGAAAATGACAAGGTTTTTGCACCAGGTCAAAAACTCTTAGATATGGTTAGCAAGAAAAGGGACATACCTATGGAGATAGCCTTTAGTGAAGATAAACAAAATATTATATACAACTATAGGGGAGAGAATCTGGAAAAAGAACCTGTAGAAATACTTATAGATCTAGCAAAGGAAGAAAACTTGCTAGATGATTTTATAATAGATGATGAAATAAAGTTTATAGCCCAACAGGAATTATTAAACAATGGGATAAATGCTAGGATTTCAGTATCTAAGGATTTTGAATATGCCCCTATCAATAATAAGATAAACTGGCTTAACAGCAATGGGGTAGGTGAATATGAAAACAATGAAGATTTATTTAATAAGATAAAGAAGAATTATGAAATAGATCCATCCCTAAGCAAGTATGAATCTAAATCAATACTTTTTCTTCACGATAAACTAAATAAACAGGGCCATATGGCCTATCAACCAATTAATGTGGCTTATGGAATAAAGGATACCACAGTTGCTAAAATAGAAGAGCAATTGGTGGAATACCCAGGTATAAATATATCTGTGGAGCCTGTAAGATATTATCCCCAGGGAGAAACAGCAGCCCATATACTGGGCTATCTAGGCAAGATAAGCCAGGCAGGAGAAATTGAAAAATATGTAGTAGAGAAAAAATATTCGCCTAATGATATAATAGGTAAGACAGGGGTGGAAGAAAGCTTTGAGGACCTTCTAAGAGGAACAAGTGGAAGGAAAAAAGTAGAGGTAGATGTCTTTGGAAATACTACAAAGATTATAGACTCTGAAAAATCTGTTCCTGGAAACAATCTTTATTTAACAATAGATTCTAAGCTTCAAAAAGTTGCTGAAAAAGCCCTGGAAAAGAATTTAAAAGCCATACAGACTGGTGGGATATATGAAAGTCCATGGGGAGATTATAAGGTGGGAATAAATAAGGGAGAAAAAAGGCCCTATTCCAATGCAACTTCAGGAGCTGTAGTAGCAATAGATGTAAAGACAGGAGAACTCCTTGCTATGTCAAGCTTTCCATCCTATGATCCAAATCTATTTTCAACTGGTATATCCAGTGCGGATTGGGCAAGTCTCTTTCCAGAAGATGAAAGGGATTCTCTAGCCCCAAGACCCTTGTACAATATAGCTAGCCAGACTGCAGTACAGCCAGGTTCCGTTTTTAAAATGGTAACAGGCCTTGCTGGTCTTGAAAAGGGCTTAAGTCCTAGTCAATATATAAATGCAAGGGGATATGTTGAAGTAGGTACAGATACACTAGGTTGCTGGATATGGAATCAAAGTAGGGGAGTCCATGGGAATATGAATTTATCTGATGCCCTAAGAGATTCCTGTAACTACTATTTCTATTCCCTGGCCCTAGGAGAAAATCAAAGGACCAAGCAGAATATTGGAGTCAAGGTGGAAATCGAAGATATAGTGGATGTATCTAAAAAATTAGGCTTAAATGATAAGACTGGTATAGAGATAAATATACCAAGTGAATATTCTGGTGGGGTACCTAATCCTCAAAGAAAAATTATCCTAAGTAAGAGAAGATTAAGTAATTATTTAAGTGATAATATAAAAGAATATGTTAAAAAGGATAAAAACAAAACACAGAGTGAAATAAATGATATAATAGAAGAGATAGTTTCTTGGCTAGAATATGATATAGAGCTTACAAGAGGGCAAGTAGTAAGTAATCTAGAATCAATGGATATAGATTCTAATTTGATTTTGCCAGGAAACAATGGTAGAAGTCTTACAGATATTATTAAATATGACTATCTTAAATTTGCTGGTTGGACTATGCATGATACCTTGCAGGTTACTATAGGCCAAGGAGAAAGCAGTTATACTCCAATTCAAATGGCCAATTATATAGCCACTATAGCCAATGGAGGATATAGAAATCAACTTACCTTGGTTAAAAATGTTAAAAACTATAATAATTCTGTAGTTTTACTTGAAAATCAAGTTGAATCTGATAGGATTGATTTAAATGATTATGAAAATTTAGAACATGTAAAAAAAGGTATGCTAGAGGTTACAACAAGGGGTACAGCTAAGGATATATTTAAAGACTTCCCTATTAGGGTGGGAGCAAAAACTGGAACTGCACAAAAGGAAGGTAATAATCCAGTTACAGGAGAAAAATATGATGGCTTTGCTTGGTTTGTTGCCTTTGCACCCTATGATGAACCAGAAATTGCCATAGCAACAGTTATTTTCCAAGGGGGAAGTGGAGGATATGCAGGTCCCCTTACTAGAGATATAATGGCAGAGTACTTAGGTTTAAATGTTGAAGCTAATAGAGATTTACTGCCTTTTAACTCAATTTTAGTTCAGTAATATTATTTATTATTTGGAGGTATTGCTAGTGAGACAAAGCTTGATATCTTTTAAAGGAGTAAAGGAAGGAATATTCGTTGATTTTCATGGCGATGATTTTGAAGAGATTAAGGAAGAATTGTTCCAAAAGCTAGATAGGGATTATGCTTTTTATAAGGATACAAAGTTAATAGGCATTAAAGGAGATGAATTATCCTCAGAAGAATTGCTAGAACTAAAATTGATATTAAGATATAAATATGATTTAGATGTAGGAGATTTAGAACTGCCAAAAGAAGGGGTGAAAAAAGAGCCCCTTAAGGAAAAAGAAATTTTTCAAGAAGTTGAAGTAGAAGAAATAATAGAAGAAAGCAGTAAGGCTAGTGAAGAACAATTTGAGGGTATCCAATGTGGGATGACAAAATTTGTCAATGGAACCCTTAGATCTGGTAGATTAGTGGAATACTCTGGTAATATTGTTATAATAGGCGATGTTAACCCTGGTGCCTTAATACAGGCCAATGGAAATATTGTTGTTCTTGGAACTCTTAGGGGAGTAGCCCATGCAGGTATGGATGGAAACTTAGATGCAGTAGTAGCAGCCTATAATCTGCAACCTACCCAACTTAGGATTGGGAATCTAATAGCCAGACCACCGGACAGTGTGGAAAGCCAGTATAAGCTTCCAGAGGTTGCAAAGGTAAGAGATGGAGAAGTAGTTATTGACCCCTATTTACCCAATAAATAGACAGAGGGAGGAAAATAAATGGAAAATGAAAACTTAGGTATTGCCATTGTAATTACATCAGGAAAGGGTGGGGTAGGAAAAACCACCACAACTGCCAATATAGGCACAGGACTAGCTCAACTTGGCAAATCAGTAGTAGTATTAGATGCAGATATTGGACTTAGAAATCTTGACGTTGTAATGGGACTTGAAAATAGGATAGTCTATGACTTAGTTGACGTTGTAGAAAAAAATTGTAGATTAAAACAAGCACTTATAAGAGATAAAAGACATGATAAATTATTTTTACTTCCAGCAGCACAGACAAAGGATAAGGATGCTATAAGTTCTGAACAAATGTTAGAACTTACAAATGATCTTAAAAAAGAATTTGACTATGTAATAATAGATTCCCCAGCAGGAATTGAACAGGGATTTAAAAATTCAATTGTAGGAGCAGATATGGCAATTATAGTAACTACTCCTGAAATATCTGCAGTTAGGGATGCGGATAGGGTTATAGGTATACTGGAATCCAAGGATTTAAATAATCCTAAATTAATAATAAATAGGATTCGTCAGGATATGGTTAATCGTGGAGACATGATGAATATAGAGGATATAGAAGATATACTTGCAATAGACCTTCTAGGAATAGTACCAGATGATGAAAATATTGTAATCTCAACTAATAAGGGAGAGCCTGTAGTAAGTGATGAAGAAGCTATGTCAGGTAAGGCATATAGAAACATTAGCAGAAGGATTATAGGAGAAGAAGTTGAGCTCTTAAACTTAGATGGACAAGAAGAAGGCAAGTTTAGTAAGATTATGAAATTACTATTTGGTAAATAGGGGGTGTATTCTTGGATATTTTCAAATTTTTTAGCAGAAAAAAAGAGAAGAGCAAGAATGTAGCAAAAGAAAGATTAAAACTAGTGCTGGTACATGATAGGTCACAGTTCTCTCCTAAGGTCTTGGATATGATTAAAGAAGATGTGATCAAGGTAATATCAAAATATGCAGATATTGATGAGGATGAGATAGATATAACCCTAACAAGGATGAAAAAAGAAAAGGATAGTAAGGCTATGTCAGCCTTGGTAGCTAATATACCAATAAAAAAATTAAAAGAACTAGAATAAAGCTTGACAAAAGCACCCAAATGGTATACAATCGGAACATATTAAAGAATATACTATACCATGGGAGGGTAAAGATTAAAGATGAAAAATAAAATATTAGTATTGGTATTAACTCTAGCACTAATGGCAGTTGTTTTTACTGGATGTACAAGTGAGGAAGCCCCAGTAGATGAAGGTAATCTTCCAGCAGGAGATGTAGCAGGAGAACAAGGAGATTTAGTTGACGGAATGTACTTAGTAAAATATCCAGTTACAGATCATGCAGACATGTCCATGGCAATTTTAGAAGTTGAAAATGGAAATGTAAGTAAACTTGATTACAATGAATATTTAGTAGACAGTGGAGAGCCAAAGAGCAATGACAATTACCCATATGCAGAGGGTATCCAGATTATTGCTGATTTAAATACACAATTTAATGATAAGAAAGACATAGATGCAGTAGACTTTGATGCTCTTAGTGGAGCAACATCTACAAAGGGTAAATTTAAAGATGCAGTAGTTGATTTAGTTGAAAAAGCTAAGGCTGGAGAAACATACACACCAGTATACAAGGACGGTATCTACCAGGCTAAGTCTGAAGAAGCTAGTCATGGTTGGTTATCAGAAGTTGAATTAGTAGTAGAGTATGGACAAATTGTAGGAATAAACTATCAGGAGATAGCTGTAGAAGCTAGTGAAGGGGTAGAAATCGGAGATGTAAAATCTACTGAAAACTACGAATACCCAGTTCCATTTGAAGTAGCCAGTGCAATGCAAAAGTTAATAATTGACAAGAATGGTACAGAAGACCTGGATGTTGATGGCTTAACAGGAGCTACAAGCACAAGAACTACTATAATAGAACTAGTAGATAAAGCACTTAGTGAAGCAAAATAATAAACCAATAAACCCTAACAGAAGTTAGGGTTTTTAACTTATGTGGAGGTAAATATGGCTTATAATAAAAAAAGGATTTTCATGATCATACTTATATTATCCATCTCTCTTACATTAATATCCTGTTCTGGAGAAGATCAAGATGAGGAGATTCTAGATAAGACAGAGTATTTAATGGATACAGTAATGAATATAAAAACATTTGATCATGGTAGTGAAGCCTTACTTGATGAGGCCTTTGACAGAATAAGAGAAATAGAGGATAAGATGAGTGTGACCATAGATACAAGTGATGTTAGCCTAATCAATGAAAATGCAGGAATTAAAGCTGTAAAGGTTGATAGTGAAACTTACTTTGTCCTTGAAAAAGCAAAGGAATATGCAGAGATTTCAAATGGATATTATGATCCAACAATTGGATCCCTAGCTAATCTTTGGGATATCAGCCAAACAGATGAAAAGCGTGATAGTCTTCCAGAGGAATCCCATATAAGGGAAAGCCAAGCACTTACAGACTATGAGAATTTAGAACTTCTAGAAGAAGATCAGGTCTTTTTAAAGGAAAAGGGCATGAAATTAGACCTGGGAAGTATTGCCAAGGGCTATGCAGCGGACCAGGCCAGGGAAGTACTAGCAGAAAATGGAGTCAAATCAGCTATTGTAGCCCTAGGTGGAGACGTCTATGCCTATGGGGACAAGGCAGGGGAGGCCTGGAGAATAGGAGTACAGGATCCTAATCAAGCTACAGGCTATAAACTGGGAGTGCTTAATATAAAAGATAAATCAGTAGTAAGTTCTGGCAGCTATGAAAGATTTTTCACCTATGATGGAAAAACATATCATCATATAATAGACCCAAAGACTGGATATCCATCAGACAATGAGCTGGTTGGAGTAACCATAATCTCTGATAAGTCCATTGATGGGGACGCCATATCCACCATTCTTTTCCTTTTAGGACTTGAGGATGGCAAGGACTTGGTAGATAAGATCGATGGTGTGGAGGCTATATTTGTTACAGGAAACAATGAAATCCATATACCAGCAGAATATAAGGATGGGGTATTTACAGATTTATCCGGAGAATATAAGGATATATATTATTAAATAATTTTAAACCAAGCCTATTAGTAGTTGTATTTCAAAACAAATATAACTACTAATATTCTATTTTATCTGATAAAATGTAAGTTGATCTTGAATTAGAAAGGTGGAAAAAAATGATAAATGTTGAAAAATTAGACAGGATACTTAAAAAAGTTGAAAAGCCTGCTAGATATATAGGAATGGAAGAAAACTCTGTAGTCAAGGATTTGGATGAGGTAAAGGTAAAATTTGCCTTCTCCTATCCAGATATATACGATGTTGGCATGTCTCACTTGGGACTCCATATCCTATATAATCTTATAAATGACCAGGAAGATTATGCCTGTGAAAGGGTATTTGCACCATGGACAGATATGGAAGAACTTATGAGAGAAGAGGATATAGAACTCTACACCCTAGAAAACAAGGAAGAGGTTAGAAACTTTGATTTTCTAGGATTTACACTTCAGTATGAAATGAGTTATACAAATATACTTAATATATTGGACTTAAGCCGTATACCACTCCTATCAAAGGATAGGGGAGAAGATGATCCTCTTATACTGGCAAGTGGACCCTGTGTTTATAATCCTGAGCCCCTGGCAGACTTTATAGACTTCTTTGTAATAGGTGAAGGTGAAGAGGTAACTCTTGAAATCCTAGACCTATATAAGAAACACAAGGAAACTGGGGGAACTAGGAAAGAGTTTTTAAGGGAAGTTGCTAAGTTAGAGAGTATATATGTGCCTAGTCTCTATGAAATAAGTTACAAGGAAGATAATACTATAAAAGAAATGAAGCCCCTAGTGGATGGACTAGCTAAGACTGTTAAGAAGAGAATGATCACAGACCTTGATACTATGTATGCACCGGAGAAAATGATAGTTCCACTTATAGAGACGGTTCATGACAGGGTAAGTATGGAAATTTTTAGAGGATGTACCCATGGATGTAGATTTTGTCAGGCGGGTATGACCTATAGGCCTGTAAGAGAGAAATCTGTGGATAGGATAGTTGATCTTGCAGAAAAACTTGTAAAGAGCACAGGCTATGAAAACGTATCACTTTCATCCCTTAGTTCCTGTGACTACTCCCAGTTATATATTTTAATATCAAAATTAATGGAGACCTTTGAAGAGAAAAAAGTAGGAGTTTCCCTTCCATCCCTTAGACTAGACTCTATGAGTATAGATATTTTAAAGGAAATAGAGAGAGTAAGAAAATCAGGTCTTACCTTTGCACCAGAGGCTGGAAGTCAGAGACTTAGAGATGTAATCAATAAGGGAATAACAGAGGAAGACCTAATAGAAACCATTTCCTATGTATTTAGTGAAGGATGGTCATCTATTAAACTTTATTTCATGATAGGACTTCCTACAGAAACTGATGAAGATGTACTAGGTATAAAGGATATATCCTATATGGTAAAGGATTTGTTTTTTGATAGGCCCAAGGAAGAAAGAAAGGGCAACTTAAAGGTATCAGCCTCAGCCTCATGCTTTGTTCCCAAACCCTTTACACCATTTCAGTGGGTAGGACAAACTGATGTAGATGAATTTCACAGGAGAATATATCTTCTAAGAGATGAAATCAAAGACCCAAAGGTTAAATTCAACTACCACGATCCAAAGCTTAGTTCCATGGAGGGTGTAATTGCCCGTGGAGATAGGAGAGTTGGAAGGCTTATATTAAGGGCCTATGAAATGGGCTGCAAATTTGATGGTTGGAGTGAACACTTTAAATATGAAACTTGGTTAGAGGCTATGGAAGAAGTTGGAATAGACGGATATTTCTATGCAAATAGGGATAGAGATCTAGATGAAATACTTCCATGGGACTTTATAGATATAGGAGTGTCTAAGGAATATTTAATAAAAGAATATAAAAAATCCTTGGAAGAGGAAACTACAAGTGATTGTAGATTAGGCTGCAATGTCTGCGGTATAGATAATTGTGTAATGAGAGGTGTTTATAGTTGATTTTAAGACTTGCATTTAATAAAAAGAGTTATATAAAATATATAGGACATTTGGATCTAGTAAAGATCTTTAAGAGAACTATAAATAAGACAGAGATAGATGTAAAGTATTCCCAGGGTTTTAATCCTCAACCCAGGCTTTCTATAGCCAACCCCTTGTCTCTAGGAGTAGAGAGTGAAGAGGAGTATATGGACATAGAGCTTAATAGGGAGATTCCAGTAGAAGAATTTATAAGTAGAATGAACCAGGGCCTGCCTAGGGGCATAGAGATACTAAGGGGAAAGTATATAGATACTAATGTGAGTGTGGACTCCATGATTGCCTGGGCCTATTATGAAATAAGCTTTAGAACAAATTCAAGTATAGACCAGAATCAAATCATGGAAAAGATTGCTGATTATATGGATAGGGAAGAAATCTATATATTAAAAAAGAGAAAAAAGAAAAGAAGAAAAATAGAGGTAGAAATTGATATCAGAGGATGGATAGCTAATATCAAGTTTAGGTCAGTAGAGGGAGATAAGGTAATCCTAGAGGCCCTACTTAAATCTGGAGGCAATGGAAACCTTAAGCCCCTTGAATTTGTGGATTCACTTAGTGCTGAGGAGGATATAGATATAGATATGGACTCAGTAAACATAAAGAGGCTGGCCCTCTATGCAGAAGAAAATGGAGAAATATATAAGCCTATATAGTTAGGAGAATTAGATGAATTATATTATTATAGATTCCAGGGAAAAAGAGGAAATGCTTGCCTTGGTAAAAAACAATAAGCTAGTAGAGTTTTTTGTAGAGGAAAAAAAGGATAGAAAGATCTTTGGAAACATATACAGGGCCAGGGTGGAAAGGATTGTTCCTGGTATAGATGCTGCCTTTGTAGATATTGGAAGGGAAAAAAATGGATATCTACATATAAGTCAGGTCCATAGGGAAGGGCCTAGAGATAAATCTAAAGTCCATAAGATAGATGAGATTTTAAAAGAGGGGCAGGAAATTATTGTTCAAGTTACCAAGGAAGAGATAGGCTCAAAGGGAGCCAAGCTTAGTAGCTATATAGAACTTAAGGGAAGATATATGGTCCTAACGCCGTATGACCAGACCATAGCCATATCTAGAAAGATAGATAGGGATAAGAGAGATAAACTTCTTAAAGACTTAAAAGCCATAGTTAGGGAAGATGTAGGCTTGGTTTTAAGAACAGCTGGGGGAGATGTAGGCCTAGATAAGCTTATAGATGAATATAATACATTGTTCCAAGACTATGAGAAGATAGAAAGGGAGAGAAACTTTCTTCCCTGCCCCAAGCTAATATACACTAGTGGAGATCTTGGATATCAGGTAATTAGAGATATATTTGATGATAGCATTGATAAGATCCTAGTCAACAATAGGGATTATTATGAAGATTTGCTTCTTATGGAGAAAAAGTCTCCCTTTAAATTTTCCCACAAGATAGAATTAGACCAGGACTATTCTATGTCCCTAGATGGAGATCTTCTAAGGCAGTTTAGAGAGTCCCTGGACAGAAGGGTAGAATTAGAGAGTGGAGCCTACTTAATAATAGATCAGCTGGAGGCCTTGACTGTTATAGATGTAAATACTGGTGGATTTACAGGAAGCAGTTCACTAAGAGATACGGTGCTGAAAACTAATTTAGAGGCAGCCAGGGAAATAGCTAGGCAAATTAGGCTTAGGGATCTTGGTGGAATTATCCTGGTAGACTTTATTGACCTTAGGAATAAGGAGGATGAGTCTAGGCTTCTCAATAGCTTTAGAGGCTATTTAAATCAAGATACAAACAGGGCCAGGATAATAGATATAACAGAATTAGGCCTGGTAGAACTTACTAGAAGAAAGAAAAGAAAATCGACAAATTTCAATCATTACAAGATTTGTCCTAAATGCCAGGGAAGAGGTAAGATTTTCATTGACATTTAGCCTAATTTTTGTTAAGATAGTTTAGTGTAAGCCACACAATCTGGGTTTTAAGTCTAAATAGCACCCTGTATTGGTGAGACTGGGTTAGAGGAGGTGCAAGTTTAATGTATGCTGTAATAGAAACAGGTGGAAAACAATATAGAGTTAAACAAGGTGATGTATTATTTGTAGAAAAGTTAGAAGCTAGTGAAGGAGACACTATCAACATAGATAAGGTTCTTTTAGTATCTAATGAAGGAGATTTATCTACAGGTAAGCCATATCTTGAGGGAGCAAAGGTTGAAGCTACAGTTTTAGAGCAAGGAAAAGCTAAGAAAATAATTGTATATAAATACAAGGCTAAGAAAAACTATAGAAAAAAGCAAGGACATCGTCAACCTTATACAAAGTTAAAAATCGAAAACATAGTAGGTTAATTACATGATAAATGCTAAGATATATAAGGATAAAAATGGCTATATCAAGAGATATAAGATCCTAGGTCATTCTGATTATGCTGAATATGGAAGTGATATAGTTTGTGCAGGGGTATCTGCCCTAGCTCAAACAACGCTTATTTCTTTGGTAGAAGTTTGTAATATTGAGGAAGGCAAAATCAAGTATAAGATAGATGAAGAGACAGGACTTCTTGATGTTAGTTTAGCTGGAAATATTGAAGCTAATGAACTAGAGAAAAGTCAAATATTACTTAAATCTTTAGTTGTAGGAATTAATTCACTAATTGAAAATTACCCGAATTATATAAAGCTTGAATATGGGAGGTGCAATTATGATTAAATTGAATTTACAATTATTTGCTTCTAAAAAAGGAGTAGGTAGCTCTAGAAACGGAAGAGATAGTGCTGGTAGAAGACTAGGCGTTAAAAGAGGAGATGGACAGTACGTTCTATCTGGTAATATCATTATAAGACAAAGAGGAACCAAGATACATCCAGGAACTAACGTAAAAAGAGGATCAGATGACACTCTTTTTGCTACAGTGGATGGTCTAGTTAAGTTTGAAAGAAAAGGCAGAGATAGAAAACAAGTTAGTGTTTATACTGTTGAAGAAGAGTTAGCATAAACTTTAAGCTTACCTATAAGGTAAGCTTATATTTTTATTTAAATTAAGAAGCTATAACTAATCTAAGCTGATTTGGGTATATATACTAGTAGTATGCAAAAGCAGTCTAATCGATTTAATGAAGGATGATGATAATATGTTTATAGATGTAGCCGAGATCCACGTAAAGGGTGGAAAAGGCGGAAATGGTATTGTAGCATGGAGAAGAGAAAAGTACGAACCTGCTGGAGGTCCCTATGGTGGAGACGGGGGCAATGGGGGAAGTATAATTTTACAGGCAGATGATTCTATTAGGACCCTAATGGACTTTAGATATAGAAGAATTTACAATGGTGAAAATGGAGAAGATGGTAGAAATAAAAAGCAATACGGTAAGGGTGGATCAGATATAATCCTTAAGGTTCCTAGAGGAACCCTGGTAAAGGATAAGGAAAGTGGAAAAGTAATAGTAGACTTAAAGGAAAAAGATCAACGTTTTGTAATAGCCAGAGGTGGCAGGGGAGGCAGGGGTAATGCGAAATTTGCAACTGCTACTAGACAAGCTCCTGGATTTGCTGAGGCTGGTACTAGAGGCCAGGAAAGAGACATAGTTCTTGAGCTAAAAACCATAGCAGACGTTGGACTTATTGGATTTCCCAATGTAGGAAAATCAACAATCCTATCCACAATGTCAGCGGCTAAACCAAAGATTGCAAACTATCACTTCACTACCCTAAGACCTAATTTAGGTGTTGTGCGTATAGAGGATGAAAAATCCTTTGTAATAGCTGATATTCCTGGATTAATAGAGGGTGCCCATCAGGGAATAGGACTAGGCCATGACTTTTTAAGGCATATAGAAAGAACCAAGGTCCTTGTTCATGTACTAGATATATCAGGATCTGAAGGAAGAGATCCCTTAGAGGATTTTTATAGGATCAATGAGGAATTAAAGGAATACAATATAAAATTAGAAGACAAGCCCCAGATAATAGCTGCCAATAAAATGGATATTTTAAATGGTGATCAGCTAGACAGGTTAAAAGAAGAATTAGAAGAAAAGGGTTATAAAATATATCCAGTATCAGCAGCTACTAGAGAGGGTATAGAAGAATTAAAGTATGGAATGTGGGAACTCTTATCTCAAATAGAGGATGACTATGAGACCTTTGATGAGGAAATAGAGTATTTTGAAGAAGAAATAGAAGAAGATGAGATAATAGTAGAAATAAGAGATGGAGAATATATAGTAGAGGGAAGCTTTATAGAAAGACTTCTAGAATCTATTTATTTTGACAATGTGGATTCACTTAGGTACTTCCAAGACACTCTAAGGAGAAAGGGTGTAGTAGATAAGCTAAGAGAACTTGGCATAGAAGAGGAAGATAGCGTATTTATATGTGAACATGAATTTGAATTTTTTGAATAGGAGGAGATAATTTGTTAACAGGCAAGCAAAGAGCATATTTAAAAAGCAAGGCAAACACCATGGACCCTATATTTCAAGTAGGGAAAAATGGACTTACAGAGAACTTTATAGAACAGGTAAGGGATGCCTTGGAAACTAGGGAATTAATTAAGATCAATGTACTAAACAATAGCCTATTAGAAGCAGATGATGTGGTAAAAGAACTTTGTGAAAGAGCAGAGGCAGAATTTGTACAAAGTATAGGCAGCAAAATCGTAATATATAAGGAATCAGAAGAAAACAAAAGAATAGAATTACCAAGATAGGATTTTGGAGGGGTTAAGATGAAGATAGGAGTAATGGGAGGGAGCTTTGACCCTATTCATATTGGACATTTAATATCAGCAGAACAGGGCCGTGAAGAACTAGGCTTAGATACTGTTCTCTTTATGCCTTCTGGAATTCATCCCTTTAAGGGGAACAAGATAAGTAGTGCAGAAAAAAGACTAGAGATGACAAGAAGGGCCATAGAGACCAATCCAAATTTCCAAATATCTTTAATTGGAGTCAATAGGGAAGATACAAACTATACTATAGATGATATAAGGGATTTAAAAAAGATTTATCCAGAGGATGAAATATTCTTTTTTATAGGTACGGATATAATCTATGAAATAGAGAAATGGAAGGATTTTGCTGAACTAGCCAAGATCTGCAAATTTGTTCTCTTTAATAGATGGGGACAGGAAAAAGATAGGTTAGAAAACAAGATAAGAGAATTAGAGGGGCTTTATAAAATCAATATAAGACAGATAGAGACCCCCTTAGTTGAAATCTCCTCTACTGATATAAGAGAGGCAAGGAAAAACCATAGGTCTATAAAATACCTAGTCCCTGAATCTGTGGAAGAATATATTCTAGAAAATGAGATCTATATAGATGAATAAGGAAATTAAAAGACAGATAATATCTGATATTGGAGAGAAGAGATTTGAACATTCCCTAAGGGTGAGGGATGTGGCTGTAGAATTATCTAAGATTTACAAGCTAGATAGAGACAAGGCAGAAATAGCTGCACTTTATCATGACTGTGCTAAGATAAGGGATAGTGAAACTTTACTTAAAAGAGCTCAGGATTACAAGCTTAACTTAGATGAGTATATGAGGGAAAATCATGAGCTTATACACGGGCCCCTAGGATCAAGGATGGCAAAAGACAGGTATAATATAACTGATCCACAAATCCTAAAGGCCATTAAATATCATACTATAGGAAAAAGAGATATGAATATGCTTGAAAAAATCATCTATATAGCAGACTATATAGAACCAGAGAGAAACTTTCCCGGTGTAGAAATAGTTAGGGAAACGGCATATAAGGATATTGATCAGGCCCTTATAATGGCTATGAACAATACAATTGTATTTCTCATAGGGATAGATAAATTGATTCATCCTGAGACAGTAATAGCTAGAAATAAATTAATTGTGAAAAGGAGATGAAAACTTGGATATAAAGAAAAAATTAGACTTAATAGTGGATGCATGTGAAGACAAGAATGGAATAGATATAAAAGTACTAAAGATAGATAAGCTAACTACTATTTCAGATTATTTTGTAATAGTAAGTGGTAACTCTTCAAATCAAGTTATGGCAATAGCTGATGCAGTAGAAGACAAGGTCTTAAGTGAAGAGGAAATGAACTTTTTAAAAGAAGGATATAGCAGTGGAAGATGGGTATTGTTAGACTTTAATGATATAATAGTTCATGTATTCCACAAGGAAGAAAGAGAATTCTATGATTTAGAAAGACTTTGGTCAGATGCAGAGGAAATAAATATTAATAAATAATCTAGGAGGGTTTCTTATGAAAAAAGAATTTTTATCTACAAAGAATGCACCAGCAGCAGTAGGACCTTATTCTCAAGGTGTCAAGGCAAGTGGAGAAATGATATTTGTATCCGGACAGTTGCCAATAGACATGAAGAATGGAGAATTATCCACAGGAGATATAAGAAAGGAAACAAGGATATGTCTTGAGAACCTCCTAGAAGTAGTAAAGGCTGGGGGAGGAGTAAAGGAAGATATAGTTAAGGTTAATTTATTTGTAAAAGATATAGAGGATTTTGCTACAATAAATGAAGCCTATGCTGAATTTTTTGGAGATCACAAGCCAGCAAGAGCCTTGGTAGAAGCTGCAAGAATACCAAAGGATGCTAATATAGAAATAGAGGCAATAGCAATTAAATAATAAGAAAAAATCCTAGATATCTAGGATTTTTTTATTTATTGAACCTTGTATAGGGTTCTAGCTTTTCTCTTTTTTCTTCTCTTTTTAATCTTTAAAATAGTAATTGTTCTAAGTATGCAAAAACCTATTATTACAAACCAATACCACTTACTTAAGACTTTGGCGAATATGCTAGGCTCCTCTATGGCTCTGACGTTCATTGCAGAGACTAGCTCCGACTCTGCTATTACTTTACCCCCTAAGACATACTCTACCCTCCCTATGACTTCATCCTCCGCTATAGGGGCTACCAGGTCCTGGAACAAAACTACATTTTCCTGGATCTGATCTTCTCCACTCTTATCCATTATGTAAAAAGCATCAGATTTAGTAATAGCTGGAATTTGAGGGATACTTCCATTTGCTACCTGGAAATTATCTATGAATTTGCCAGAAAAGCCAATTTTAGTATTCTTAAAGTTTTCCAGTCCATAATCCAATAATCTATGAGTGTCAGAATAGATATTGTTTCTATCCGCCTTAAGGGAGACTACAATAAAGGATTGATTGTCCCTCTCATAGGATGTAACTAAACAGTACTGAGCTGCATTAGTATATCCAGACTTAACTCCATTTACACCCTCATATCTAATGGTAACACTTTCTCCATTTACAACTATCTTGTCATTGGAATAAAGCATCCTATTAGAAGAATTTAGATGTCTTTCTTCATTTTTTTTATTGGTTATAGGAATAAGCCCCCTATAATTCTTTACAATATTTTTAAAATCCTCGTTCTCCATGGCGTATCTTCCTATAAGAGCCAAGTCATAGGCAGTAGTTAGATGTTCTTCATCGGGAAGGCCACTGGGATTTTTGAAATTAGTATTGACAGCCCCAATTTCCTTAGCCTTATCATTCATCAAGACTACAAAGGAATCTACACTTCCAGAAATGTGCTTGGCAATGGCAACAGCAGCATCATTGGCAGATTCGATTAATAGAGCATCTAGAAGTTGGGCCAGTGTAAGTTCTTCCCCAGGCTCCAGAGCAATATGACTTCCATTGGTGTAATCTACCACTTCTTGATCTATGGTTATCATATCTTCTAGATTGCCATTTTCTAGAGCAAGGATACCAGTCATGATCTTGGTAGTACTTGCAGGGAAAAGTTGTTTATGAGGGTTTTTCTCATATAAAATTTCCAAGCTATCATAATCAAGTAGTACAGCTCCCTCACCAAATAATTCTAAGTCTTCAGCAAAGGACAGGGAATATGTAGATAGGAGTATTGTTAATAATGTCATAAATATAATTATTCTTTTCAAAATTACACCATCCTCATCATAAATATATACAACTAAATTGATTATACCAAATATTTACACTTATTTTAAGGAAAACTTTTAAAAAGAAGGATATATTTATATTAATGTAGAATTATATGTAAAATATAAAAAATGGAGGTATTTTATGTATTCCTTTACAAAGAGAGAACAAGTAGCTATACTGGTAATTGTTTTTATTATTATATCTATATTTGGGTATAAGTTTATCTTAGAAGACAGATTAAATAAGAAGGATGATGATTTTGAAATCCTAGGGATTAAGAGCCAAAATATCTTATTAGAAGAGGATGAAGATATAGAGGAAGAAGCCCTTGAAGATACAATAATAATGGTCCATATATCTGGAGAGGTTTATCGTCCTGGGATCATATCTATGCTTCCAGGAGAAAGGGTAAATGATGCGGTTAAACTTGCTGGAGGATTGAAAAAAGATGCTGACCTTGATAGAATTAACCTATCCAAGAAAGTAGTAGACGAGGAAAAAATATATATACCAAAGATAGGGGAAGAGGGAGAATTAATAAATATAATAGAAGAAACTAGCAATTCTAAAGAGATTAATGGTAAAATAGATATAAACAACTGTAGCAGAGAACTTTTAATTTCCTTGCCTGGAGTTGGAGAGGCCACAGCAGATAAGATAATCAACTATAGAGATGAATTTAGATTTGAGAAAATCGAAGATATAATGCAGGTATCAGGAATAGGAGAGAAAAAGTTCCAAGCTATGAAGGACTTAATAAGAGTGAAATAGGAGGTATTATATGGGAAAAAGATTGACAGAGCTGTCAAAGACATCAGGCTGAGCTGGTAAAATCGGACCAGATATATTGACGCAGGTCTTGCGTCAACTAGAAAAAGTTACAGATGAGAATTTATTGGTAGGACTTGAAACCTCTGACGATGCAGCGGTTTATAAGATAAATGATGAATTAGCAATAATACAAACCTTAGATTTTTTTACACCTGTAGTTGATGATCCCTTTGTTTTTGGGCAAATAGCAGCTACAAACTCCCTATCAGATGTGTATGCCATGGGAGGAGAACCAAGATTGGCTATGAATATAGTATGCTTTCCAAATTGCCTGAGTCCAGATGTCTTGGCAGAAATACTTAAGGGTGGAGCTGACAAGGTAAGGGAGGCAGGAGCCTTAACTGTAGGAGGACATACAGTGGAAGATGATGAACCTAAATATGGCCTATCCCTAACAGGTTTTGTTCATCCAGACAAGGTGCTTACAAACAGCAATGCAAAGGTAGGAGATATTTTAATTAATACAAAACCCCTAGGTCTTGGCATTATTAATACTGCTATAAAGGCTGATCTGGCAGATAAGGAGGCCTATGATATAGCCGTAAAACTTATGACTACATTAAATAAGTATGCAAAGGAAGCTATTGACCAGGTGGGAGGAGTAAATAGTTTGACAGACATTACTGGCTTTGGCCTAATAGGTCACGGAGTAGAAATGGCAAGGGGCAGTGGGGTGACTATAAAGATAGATCACAAGAGTTTAAATATAATACCCCAAGCCTTGGAATATGCAAATATGGGCCTAGTCCCTGCAGGAGCCTATGCCAATAGAAATCATGCTGGAGAGCACGTACACATAGATCCTAAAGTAGCTAAAAATATAGAGGATGTACTATTTGACCCACAAACTTCAGGGGGTCTTCTCATATCTGTAAAGGCATCCCATGTGGATAAATTAATGGAAGCCTTAAAGCATACCCCAACAGAGTCTGCAATAGTTGGATATGTGGTGGAAAAGGAAGAAAAAGCTTTAATAGTAGAATAAAGAAGGAGTGATCCAATGACTGAGAAAAACCTATTTTCTTTGATTCCCAAGGTAGATGAAATATTGGAAAACAAAGAAATAATTGATTTGCTAGATTTTATTCCCAGAAAGACCGTCCTGGAAAGTATAAGGGGAGAAATAGATAATTTAAGAAAATTAATAAAGAATCATAAGATAGATGAAGAGAGTATCAATGAATACAATAAGACCATACATTTAAAGGTTGTGGAAAGAGCAAGGGAAGATAATAGATATAAACTAAGAAGAGTTGTAAATGGAACAGGAGTAGTTATCCATACTAATCTAGGTAGGTCTCTTATAAATAAGGAAGTAATGGAAAATGTGAGGGAGATAGCCACCAACTATTCTAACCTAGAGTATGATCTAGAGACTGGAAATAGAGGCTCTAGATACAGTCATTTAGAGGAGATAATTGCTGATATAACAGGAGCAGAAGGGGCCATGGTTGTAAATAACAATGCAGCAGCAGTACTCCTAGTCCTAAGTTCCATGGCTAAGGACAAGGAAGTCATAGTATCTAGAGGAGAATTAATTGAAATAGGTGGGGCCTTTAGGATACCTGATGTAATGGAACAAAGTGGGGCAAGACTTATAGAAGTGGGAACCACAAACAAAACCCATTTGAGAGATTTTGAAAATGCCATAGGAGAAGAAACAGGAGCCCTCTTAAAGGTTCATACCAGCAATTATAGAATAATGGGCTTTACTTCTAATGTGGACTCAGCAGAGCTTTACAGCTTAAAGGAAAAATACAATATTCCCCTAATAGAAGATCTAGGAAGTGGTGTACTTATAGATCTTTCTAAATTTGATATAGAATATGAACCTACTGTACAGGATTCTCTGGAAAAGGGAGTAGACATAGTCACCTTTAGTGGGGACAAGCTCTTAGGTGGACCCCAGGTAGGAATAATAGTAGGAAAAAAAGAATATATTGAAAAGATGAAAAAGAATCCTTTAACTAGGGCCTTTAGGGTAGATAAGTTTACCATCTCAGCCCTGGAAGCCAGCTTTAAATACTATCTAGACCCAGGTATAGCAGAAGAAAAGATACCTACCTTAAAGATGCTAGGGGCTAGTTTAGAAGAAATAAAAGATAAGGCTATAAGGCTTAAGGATATTTTAGATCCTATAGTAAAGGATAGGGGAATAAGCATTGACATAGAAGATGATTATTCTGAGGTAGGGGGAGGATCTTTACCAATGGAGAAACTTCCTAGCAAATGCCTGGTATTTAGCTTAGAAGATCTAAGCATCCAGGATTTTGAGAATCAACTTAGAAGATTAGAAGTACCTATAATATCTAGATTATATAAGGAAAAGATTCATTTAGACCTTAGAACTATTAGAGAAGAAGAGTTCCCTATAATTGAAGAGGGAATTAAATCTGTAATAAAAAATATTAAAGGAGCACATTAAATGAAACATGTAATTATTGGAACAGCAGGACATATAGACCATGGTAAGACTAGCTTGATAAGAGCTATTACAGGAAGAAATACAGACAGGTTAAAGGAAGAACAAAAAAGAGGTATATCTATTGAACTTGGATTTACTTATTTTGACCTGCCTTCAGGTCAAAGAGCAGGAATCATAGATGTTCCAGGTCATGAGAAATTTATAAAGAACATGTTGGCTGGAGTAGTAGGAATAGATATAGTAATCCTTGTAATAGCAGCTGATGAATCCCTAATGCCACAGACAAGAGAGCATCTGTCAATTTTAAATATGCTAGGCATAGAAAAGGGCTTTATTGTCCTAAGCAAATCTGATCTAGTTGAAAAAGAGTGGATAGATATGGTAGAAGAAGAGGTAAGAGAAGAAGTAAAGGGGACCTTTTTAGAAGGAGCCAAGATACTTAGGGCCTCCTCTACAACAAAGGAAGGAATCCAAGAAGTAATAGAACTTATAGATGAATATACAGAAGAATTAGAGGATAAAAACATTGATGACATGCCTAGACTTCCTGTAGATAGGGTGTTTTCTATATCAGGCTTTGGAACAATAGTAACTGGAACCCTTCTTTCAGGCCAATTACATGTAGGTGATGAGGTACAGATATTTCCTGGAGATAAAACTTCTAGAATTAGAAGCCTACAGGTCCATGACAGTGATTCAGATGTGGCCTATGGAGGACAGAGGGTGGCTATGAATCTAGCGGGAATAAAGACTGAGGAGATAGACAGAGGGGACACAGTGGCTCCTCTTAATTCTATGAAGTCTACAAGATTATTAGATGTAAAGACAAAAATGCTGGAAAGTTTAGATAGGGTCATAGAGAATAGGACAAGGATTAGACTCTATATAGGAACAAAGGAAGTACTTTGTAGGATTATATTCTTAGACAAAGAAGCTCTTTCTGCAGGGGAAGAAGCCTATGCACAGTTGATGCTGGAAGAGGAAGTTGTTGCAAAGAGAGGGGATAGGTTTATAGTTAGATTTTACTCTCCAATGTTTACCATAGGGGGAGGAGAAATCCTTGAGCCAAATCCAAAGAAGAAAAAGAGATTTGATGAGGATTCCATAAGGGAACTAGAAATAAAAGAAAAGGGATCTTCCAAGGATATAATAGAAAACATTATAGAAGCTAAGTCTGAAGACTTTCCAACAGTACAGGATATAGCAACCCAAAGAGCTATGCTAGAAGATAAGATCAAGGAAGAAATAAGCCTGCTAGAGGAAGAGGGTAAGCTAATGACCTTTAATTTAACCAGGGATATCCATGTAATTCACATTAATTACTACAATAAAGTAAAAGAGGACATTCTAAAAAAGTTAAAGGAATATCATGAAAAATATCCTCTAAGACTGGGGATATCTAAAGAAGAACTAAGAAGTAGATTCCTTCCAAAGGCAAAGTCAAGACTAGCAGAGATATTTATAGATGCACTTATAAAAGAAAATTATATAGAGCAGTATTCACAAAATATTGTTGTAAGTGGCTTCCAGATCCATTTAAAGCCGGAAGAAGAAAAAATATATAAAGAAATTATAAATATATATAGGGAGAGCAAATACCAAACTCCTAAAAAGGAAGAACTAGCCCATAAGTTAGACTACGACTCAGGCCTAATAGAAGAAGTGTTTAATCTTGTTTTAGCCAGGGGAGAATTATTTAAATTAAATGAAGAGACATACCTTCATATAGAATCCTACAAGGAATCAATAGAAAAGTTAAAGAGATATATAGAACTAGAAGGTCCTATTTCCATAGCAGATTTTAGAGATCTTTTAGATACAAATAGGAAGGTAGCCCTGGCCTTGTTAGAACATTTTGATGAAGAAAAGATTACAAAAAGGGAAGATGACCGAAGGATTCTTAACAAATGATAAAGAGGTATAAGAGGTGAAAATATGGATAAGAAGTTACTAATAATAGATAGTGACAAATCATTTGTAAAGGGACTTAGATACTCCCTAGAACAGGATAGGTATGAGGTAGATGAAGTCTATAAGGGAAAAGATGGGATAAAAAAGGCTAGCAAAAACAATTACAAACTAATACTCTTGGACCTGGTATTGCCAGATGCTAATGGATTGAACCTATGTAAGGAAATTGCAAAAAATAAAAATACACCAATAATAGTCATTACTGAAAAGGATGAGGATATAAATAAAATCCTAGCCCTGGAGTATGGTGCAGATGACTATGTGGTCAAACCCTTTAACATCCTGGAACTTAAGGCAAGAATAAAGGCTGTGCTTAGAAGGACAAATCATCAAGGAAACAATTTAAATAACCAGATAGTGGAGATAGATGATTTTATTATTAATACACTGGGAAGAAAGATTCAAATAGGGGATAAGGAAATAAGCCTTACTGGAAAAGAGTTTGATCTCTTTTTTGTTCTTGTGTCTAATCCAGGAAAGGTATTTAAAAGGGAAGAGCTACTTGAATTGGTATGGGGCTATTCCTATTTTGGAGACCTAAGGACTGTGGATGTCCATATTAGAAGGATAAGAGAGAAAATAGAAAGGGATTCATCTGAGACCAAGTATATAAAAACCAAGTGGGGGGTAGGATACTACTATAATAAAAAATAAATGAATGGAAAAACTCTCTATAATGATCTTACCCCCTAATTCCTGACAGGAATTAGGGGGTAAGTTTTTCTATGGAAAATGAAAATAGGGATTAAGCGGTTCCAAACAAGCTCTTTATTCCATTAATAAGTTTTTTTATACCTCCTACAAGAAGGTCAATAAGGATTCACATAAACAAGCCCCCTTTAGATAATAGTAGATACATATTATATCATATCATCACTTATATATACCCATAAAAGCGAAGAATATAGATTATCCCTAGGCTGGAAGAAATAATTGAATATTATCTTATTTGAAAAATTTTTGAATAGTGATATAATGGTCTTAGCTATGAATAAAAATTAACAAAGATTATAAAATAAGAATGAAGGAGAGATAGGAATATGGTGGATAAGAATAAAGTTGAATCAAAGTATAGAGTTTTATTGGTGGCCTATAAGAATTTAGAAGATGAAAAAGAATTAAAAAGACATTTTATATCAATAATAAAAAAATATGAGGACCTAAGGGATAGTTATCAAGCTGGAGATTTTAAAGGATCAGCTGGACTTGTTTATAGGACGTCCCTATATCATTCTTGGTTTAAATCTAATATAGAGAAAAAATTAAAAGAGGGCTATGAACTTGGAATTATAGAAATGAGAATAGAAGATCAGCAAAAAGAAGAAGAGCTTATAGAAAAATTAGATGAAGATTATGGAGAAAACATCCTAATAGTAGAAAGAGCAGAAATCTAGTAAAAAACTAGATTTCAAGGTAAAAACAGCCTATAAAAAAATAAAAAAATATTTTTTAAATAAACTTGCATTATGTTTTTTCCTGTGCTATACTTAAATAGAACTTAAATGAGAGTAAATATTAACACAATACCTATCTATAGGTACTAGAAAAAGTACATAATAGATGTTATGGGTGAATTATTAAAATTTATTTAAGAAATAAAATTTTGGAGGTAACAATTATTATGAATGGTACAGTAAAATGGTTTAACGCAGAAAAAGGATTTGGATTTATTACAACAGAGGAAGGAAATGACGTATTCGTACATTTCTCACAAATTCAAAAAGATGGATTCAAAACTTTAGAAGAAGGCGAAGAAGTTGAATTCGACGTAGTAGAAGGCGAAAAAGGTCTTCAAGCTGAGAACGTAGTTTCTAAATAATAAAAACCAACAAACCCTAGAATGCAAATTCTAGGGTTTTTAATTTGTCAAAAACTTTAAAATAGCCTATATTTTCAAAAAGACTCTTTAGGTTGACAAAGATTCTCTCTTTAAATATGATGGGTGTATAGATTATATGAGACGGAGGATGAATTTATGACAAAGAAAATGCGTGGAAATTTAATGCTACTCACTACAGCCCTCATATGGGGATCTTCTTTTGTGGCACAAATAAGTGGAGCAAAGGAAATAGGAGCATTTACCTTTAATTTTTCAAGGAATGTGGTGGCAGGTTTATCTTTATTGCTTCTAATACAGCTGTGGCCATATATTATGAGAAGGCCAATGAAGAAAGAGACAGAAGAAGTAAAAAAATCTACAATTCTAGGAGGCATAGCTTGCGGTATAGTACTTACAGTTGCTATGTCATTTCAGCAACTAGGTTTAACTGGAGTTAATGCTACAACAGCAGGAAAGGCAGGTTTTATTACAGCCCTCTACATAGTACTTGTTCCCTTGACAGGAATTTTCTTAGGAAAGAAAATAAATTTAAAAACCTGGCTATGTGTATTACTAGCTACGGTAGGTCTTTATCTCCTAAGCATAAAACAGGGTTTTTCAATAGAGATTGGAGACTTTTTAGTACTGGTATCTGCATTTTTTTATGCCCTACATATACTTATCATAGATCATTTTAGTCCTAAGTCTAATGGAGTAAAGCTAAGCATGATACAGTTCTTTGTGGCTGCAATTATTTCAGGTCTGATTATGATTTTTTTAGAAGATCTTGTATGGGCAGATATATTAAGCAGTGCTTTTCCAATTTTCTATGCAGGTGTAATGTCAAGTGGTGTAGGCTTTACCCTACAAATTATAGCTCAAAAGGATACGGAACCTACTATGTCCAGCCTAATACTTAGCTTGGAATCAGTCTTTGCCGTATTGGCAGGAGCCTTGCTCCTAGGAGAAACACTTACACTACGTGAAGCTATAGGTTGTGCAATTATGTTTATAGCAATTGTACTTGCTCAAATTCCTTCTAGATCAGAAAGAGTAAAAGAACTTTAATTTTTTTATTAATATTTATAATTAGGGGTATATAGCTTCTAGAGGTGATATTTATGAGTTCTAGGAAAATATTAATAGCAAGCCTAGCTAGTACAGCTATAGTTACGGGCCTAGTTGGACTTAAGTCATTAAAAAAAGGTTTGGGAACAGGAAGTAAAATTGGATTTGCTGCAGGAGCTAGTACAGGAGTATTAGCTACTACAAGCTGTATTCTAGCAATAAAAAAGATTAAAAAGAAAAGAGATTTAATGGCAGAAGTAGATATCTAATAGATTTCTAGATAAAAGTCGAAACTCTTTAAGAGGAGTTGAGACTTTTTTTATGCAGATTTATTTTCTAAATTAATTTACAAGATCTTAGGAGGTAGGCTTTGGATAATTATAAAAAAGGATTAAAAATTTCAATTATAACAATAATTGGTAATATACTACTAGCAGTTCTGAAAATCTTTGCAGGAATAGTTGGTAGGAGTAGTGCAGTATTGGCAGATGGATTTCATACCCTTTCCGATATACTTACAACAGGTGTAGCAATTCTTGGCTTAAAAGTATCTACCAAGGAAGCAGATGAGGATCATCCCTATGGGCACGAAAAGTATGAACCTGTATTTGGCAAGATAATTTCCTTGTTTTTAGTAATAACAGGTTTGTTTATTGGATATGAAAGCTTGAAAATATTAATAAGTGGGGATATTCAAACTCCTTCAAATTTAGCCTTGGCAGCAGCCTTTATCTCCATAATAGTAAAGGAAATCATGTTTAGATATACCCTAAGGACTGCTAAGAAAATTAAAAGTTTTTCCTTGGAGGCAGATGCCTGGCACCATAGATCAGACGCCCTATCATCCATAGGAACCTTTATAGGTGTCTTAGGTGCAAGAATGGGCCTTAGCATACTAGATCCTATTGCAGGTATTATAGTGAGTATTCTTATTATAAAGGTAGGAGTGGATTTATACCTTGACTCAATTAGTGGTCTAGTAGATGAAGCAGCAGATCCTAAAATTGTTGAAGAAATAGAAAGTCTTACCAAATCAGTTCCAGGAGTTATGACCATAACAGACTTAAAAACTAGAATATTTGGAAGTAAAATATATGTAGATATTGATATTACCGTTGATGGAAAGATTACAGTAGAAGAAGGCCACGATATAGCTCAAATTGTCCATGACCTGGTAGAGGATGAGATAGAAGAAGTTAAGCACTGCATGGTCCATGTAGAGCCCTATCCTGGAGATTAATTAGAGGAGGATATATTATGAAGGAAGAATCTTATAGAAAAATAGCAAAAACCATAGGCTCCTATAAGCATGGAGAGGACATATTAAGAACTATAAACAATCTAACAACTAGTTTAGTATATATAACCTATCCTATCTTTATGATCATCCTATGGATTAAAGAGGATCCTAGATTTTTAAAAGCCTTATTGGTACCAGCTATTTCTTTTTTAATAGTATCTGTATTTAGAAATCTCTACAATGCTCCAAGGCCTTACGAAATATATAGGATTAAGCCCATAATAAATAAGGACTCCAAGGGCAAATCCTTTCCAAGCAGGCATGTATTTTCTGTATTTGTCATTGCCACCAGCATCTACTTTATATCTGCCCCCCTAGGGATCATCCTAGGCCTAGTAGGCCTTGTAATTGCCCTAGTAAGGGTATTAGGTGGAGTGCATTTTCCAAGGGATGTAATAGCTGCTAGCCTTGTTGGAATCCTATCAGGGATCATTGGCTGGACTATTAATATATTTTAATGCTTGGATAAAAGACATCTTGACGTAAAAATATAAATATGTTAATATAGATGAGTAGTAGAATTTTAAGCATGTGGGGGTAGATGAGTTCTGGTGTGCTCTCTGGTCTTCAAAACCAGTGTGAGGGGCTTGTGGTCTCTCGGGTGGGTTCGATTCCCACATACTCCCGCCATTAAGTAAAATAAGGTCTGTAGATTATCTACAGACCTATTTTCATGCTTATTTTTATTATTTCTTGCTGCTTTAAGAGCCATTTGATAAAAGTGGTCA
>CAZGQG010000012.1:0-8959 GCA_964527205.1 uncultured Tissierellaceae bacterium
CAGCTGATTATGATATAGAAAGAGCAGAAAAAGGTATAATATATATAGATGAGATAGATAAGGTAGCAAGAAAAACTGAAAACCCATCTATTACAAGAGATGTTAGTGGAGAAGGAGTACAGCAGGCACTTCTAAAAATATTAGAAGGTACTGTGGCAAATGTTCCACCACAGGGTGGCAGAAAACATCCAAATCAAGAATTCATACAGGTTGACACTACAAATATATTGTTTATTGTTGGTGGAGCCTTTGATGGAATAGAAAAGATAATAGAAAACAGGATTGGAAAGAAATTCATGGGATTCGGTGCAGAAGTATCCTCTAATAAGGATGTAGGGGTAGGCAAACTTCTTGAAGACCTACAACCAGAAGATCTTCTTAGATTTGGACTCATACCAGAGTTTGTAGGAAGACTACCTGTTATGGTAACTTTAGGAGAATTAGATGAAAATGCATTGATTAGGATACTAACAGAGCCAAAAAATGCACTTCTTAAGCAATATCAAGAATTATTCCAGATGGACGGGGTAGACCTTGAAATTGAAGAAGAAGCCTTAAGCCTAATAGCTAAAAAAGCAATAGAGAGAAAAACAGGTGCAAGAGGTCTTAGAGGAATCTTAGAAGAAACTATGTTAGATATAATGTATGAAATCCCCTCAAGAGAGGATATAGAGAAGTGTATTATAACTAAGGAAACAGTAGCGAACAAAGTAGAACCTACTTTAGTTCTTTCAGATAAGAATAAGAAAAGTAGCTCTAAGAAAACAGATAAAGAAGAATCAGCATCTTAAAAGGCTCACATATGTGAGCCTTTCTTATTAAAGTATAGAGAATATGTTGGGAGGTAAAATATGAAGCATTATATAATAGAAGAAAAAACTCTACCCCTAATTCCCCTAAGAGGAATGTCTGTATTTCCTAATATGGTAATACATTTTGATGTGGGCAGAGAGAAATCTATAAAGGCCTTGGATCAGGCTATGCTTGATGATTCAAGTATTATGCTATGTACGCAAATTGATGCAAAGGTAAGTGAGCCTGATGAAGAGGATTTTTATCATGTTGGTACCATTGCCAAGGTAAAGCAAATGCTAAAATTGCCAGGAGGCAATATTAGGGTTCTTGTAGAGGGAGTAAATAGAGCTAAGGTAAAGACCATCCTTCAAGATGATCCTTATTTTATAGCAGAGCTTGATGAGTATATTTATGAAGATACAGAAGAAGATGACATAAACCTGGAAGCAGCTATGAGACTTGTTATAAATGATTTTGAAGAGTATATTTCCTATAATGATAAAATTGCACCAGAAATACTAGTAAGTATAACTGATATAGATGATCCAGGAAGATTGGTAGATGTAATATCATCATATATATATTTAAAGATAGAAGACAATCAAAAAATACTTGAGAGCTTTGATCTATATGACAGGTTGGAAGTTCTTCATGTAATATTAAGAGAGGAAATAGAAGTTCTTAAGATTGAAGATAAAATCAATCAAAGGGTTAAAAATCAAATAAATAAGGTTCAAAAAGAACACTATCTTAGAGAACAAATAAAGGCAATTCAAAAGGAATTAGGCCAGGATGAAGACTCTATGGCAGAAGCGGACGAATATAGGGATCAGATACTCCAAGCTAAACTTTCAGAAGAGGTAGAAGAAAAGGTACTAAAAGAGGTGGATAGACTGGAAAAAATGTCTCCCCATTCTCCAGAAACTGGAGTAATTAGAACCTATCTAGATTGGATTATAAGTCTTCCTTGGAATGAAGAAACAGATGAAGATATAGATATAAAAAAATCCAGAGAAATCCTGGATGAAGATCATTTTGGACTAGAAGATGTAAAGGAAAGAGTATTAGAATTTATAGCTATTAGAAAGCTTAGCGAAAGCATGAAGGGACCTATTATATGCTTGGTAGGGCCACCGGGAGTTGGTAAAACTTCAATTGCTCAATCAGTAGCCAGGTCCTTAGATAGAAAATTTGTGAGGATGTCTCTAGGAGGAGTTAGGGACGAGGCAGAAATAAGAGGACACAGAAGAACTTATATAGGAGCTATGCCAGGGAGTATAATCAATCAAATTAAAAAAGCTAAATCTAAGAATCCAGTATTCTTATTTGATGAAATTGACAAGCTAGCTAGTGGTTACAGAGGAGATCCTGCATCTGCCCTACTAGAAGTATTAGACCCTGCCCAAAACTCAACATTTACAGATCATTATTTAGATGTAGCCTTTGATCTTTCTAAGGTACTATTTATTACAACGGCAAATACAACTTCTACTATACCAGCACCTTTATTGGATAGGATGGAAGTTATAAGGATTAGTGGATATACAGAAGAAGAAAAACTTCAAATAGCACTTAAATATCTTTTGCCAAAACAATTAAAAGATCATGGATTAAAAGAAGAAAACTTGCAACTTTCAGAAGCTGCCATAAAGAAAATAATCAGCAGCTATACTAGAGAAGCTGGAGTAAGAAATCTAGAAAGATCCATAGCAAATATATGTAGAAAAGCTGCAAAGAGAATAGTAGAAGAGGACTTAAAGACCGTAAGGGTAAATGTAGGAAATATTGAAAACTATCTTGGAGGAATCAAATATAGATTTGATACTGTAGAAGATGAGAATCAAATTGGTGTAGCCAATGGTCTTGCATGGACTGCAGTAGGTGGAGAAACCCTATCTGTAGAAGTTAATACCATGGAAGGTAAGGGCAAGATACAACTAACTGGTAAACTTGGAGATGTAATGAAAGAGTCAGGAATGGCTGCCATTAGTTATATAAGAGCAAACTCGGATAAACTAGGCATTGAAGCGGATTTCCATAAGAACAAGGACATCCATATTCATGTGCCAGAAGGTGCTATTCCCAAGGACGGTCCTTCAGCAGGTGTGACAATTGCTACAGCTGTTATATCAGACCTAACCAATATAGCAATTAAAAGAGATGTGGCTATGACAGGGGAGATAACTTTAAGAGGTAGGGTTCTTCCTGTAGGAGGTATCAAGGAAAAGGTACTTGCAGCCAATAGGATGGGCATCAAAAAAGTTATAATACCAATAGACAATAAAAAAGATTTAGAAGAGATACCAGATAAAATAAAAAAGAATATGGAATTTGTATTGGCTAAAACCATAGAAGATGTTTTAGAAAACGCCTTAATAGAGAGGATAATAAAAGATGAAGATAATTAAATCAGACTTACATGCTATTGCAGTAGAGCCTAAGCAATATCCTCAAGATAATCTTCCAGAGATAGCCTTTGCAGGAAGGTCAAATGTAGGTAAATCTTCATTTATAAACTCTATGATTAATAGGGCTAATCTTGCTAGGACCTCAGGAAAACCTGGAAAAACTAGAACTATAAATTTCTATATAATAAATGATAAGTTTAGATTGGTAGACCTACCTGGCTATGGTTATGCCCAGGTATCTAAAAGTGAAAAGGAAAAATGGGGAGTAATAATTGAAAAATATCTTGTAAGTAGGGAAAACTTAAGAGAAGTTGTTCTTATAGTGGATATAAGGCATGAACCTACAGATCAAGACTTAATTATGTATGATTGGATAAAATCCTTTGGTTATGCTGGAATAGTAGTGGCTACTAAGGCAGATAAGATTTCTAGAGGAAAGTATCAAAAGAATTTAAAGATTATAAGGGATAAATTAGGAGTAAGTGATCCTAATCTAATAATTCCTTATTCCTCCGAAAAGAAAACAAATAAGGATTTAATGTGGGATTTATTTAAACAGATCCTAGATGAAAAAAATAATGACCAGTAGCCTAGGCTACTGGTCATTTTAACAGATTCTATTATTTATTCTTTTGAAAACATATCTTGTTCTGCGCCACAAACTGGACAAACCCAATCTTCTGGAAGATCTTCAAAAGCTGTTCCTGGTTCTACTCCATTATCTGGATCTCCTTCAGCTGGATCATATACCCATCCACAAGGATCACATACCCATCTTTCCATTTATACATTCTCCTTTCATATTATAATCATAACTATAATATCATATTAACACTATAGAAAGAAAATTACAAATAAAATTTACTATATATAAATATTATTTTTTATCAATAGTTTCACAAAGAGGTTAGATTATGCTTAATTGGGTAAATTATGATTAGGTATAAATTATTCAAGAGATAGGTGTGATTAAAGTGGATTTTCAATACAATGGAATTGTCTGCTCAGACTTAGAAATAGTTAAAAGTTTTGTAGATGGAATTCTAAAAAAAATAAAACCAATTATAAATGATGAAAATATAATGTTTGACGTTAGGCTTATTTTAAATGAGCTAATAGTCAATGGAGTTATGCATGGAAATAAATGCATAAGTTCAAAGTGTGTTAAACTCCTTCTAGAGATAAAGGATCAACAAATAAAAATTCAAGTAGAAGATGAGGGCCAGGGCATAAATTATGATTTAGTGTCCTATGATCCAGAAAAACTAAGTTTCTGCGGCAGGGGCTTGGTATTAGTAGATGGTCTGTCAGATGAGCTTTATGTACAGGAAAACAAAGTAACTGCTGTTAAACAACTATCCTAAGGGGGAAAAGGCCATGAATATAAGGATATTATTATTAGCCTTAATTATAGTTATTATAAGCTTTGTACCAATGATTTCACATGGGGAGAAACAATATAGTCAGGAATTAGAGAGCAATATAATAAGGGCCAAGGAATTATTTGATATAGGTGATGGCTATGATAAATTCAATTCTAATATAAGCTCCTACAATGGCAAGACTATATTTTACTTAAATTGGAGAGATAGTAAAGCTTTATTAGATGATATTAACCTTGCCATGGATAAGGAAGGCAGGGTTATTTCCTATAATATTAGCTTGAAAGACTCTGAAAATAAGGGAAGACTACCTAAATATTCAAGGGAAGAAGCTGAAAGCAAGGCTAGGGATTTTATTAAGCGGGTATCATCAGATATTAAAAATATAAAGCTAATAATAGATGAGGGACCAGAAAACTTAGATAATAATTTTTACAACTTTAGCTATATAAGATATGAAAATCAAATACCCTATTATGGAAATAGTATAGAGGTCAGTATAGATAAGGATAAAGGTCTTGTTAGAGACTATTATGTAAACTGGGATAGGGATATTGAATTTGTTCCAAAGAAAGCTATAATAAGTTTGGAAAGAGCAAAGAAAATATTTAAAGAAGAGATAGCATTAAAGCCAGTCTATAAAATTAGAAGAGAAGATAATTTTATAGATAGAAATGAGGAGCTAGAATATTATCTAGCCTACACCCTAATAGATACAAATCAAGGCATAGATGCAAGCAGTGGAGAAAAAGTGAGGATTAACTACTATAGTGCCTACAGAGAAGAGATGGAAGTGGACAGTGCTGATGGTGCCAATATATCACCAGAAGAACGGATAGGAATAGATAGGTTAAAGGATATATTAGATGAAAAGCAAGCTTTGAAATTAGCTAAGGAACTAATTGAAATAGAGGCTGACTATGAATTAGAGGGACAAAACCTATATAAGGATTATAAGAATATAGAAGCTTATATTTGGAATATGTATTTTATAAATCCTAAGGATGATTCTAATATGAATATAAGCATAGATGCAAAGACAGGAGAATTACTAGGATTTTATAAATCTAAAAACTTTAATAGTGAAGAAAAGGGTAATCTTGATAAAGAAGCAGCTCTGAAGTTAGCTAAAGATTATTTGAAGTCGCAAATACCAGATAAGGTAAAGGATCTTGAACTAATAGAAGATAGCAACTACTTTAATCAAGAGTTAGAAGCTCAGAATTATAATTTCAATTTTATAAGAAAAGATAGGGATATCTACGTAGAAGATGATAATGTTTATCTTGGAGTAGATGCTATAGATGGAGAAATCATATCCTATTCTATAGACTGGTATAGGGGAGAATTTCCAAAGATAGAAAAAACTATAGGAATAGAAAAAGCCTATGAGATACTTTGGGATAGGATTGGTCTTGATTTAAACTATATTAACAGACCAGAGGGAGATCTAGCTTTAGATGAAAACAAAACAATGAGATTGACTTACCTATTAGATCCAGGAAAGCCTGCCATAATAGATGCAGTAGATGGAAGACTCTTAAATTACTCTGGCCAAGCCTATATAGAAACTAAGACAAAGGAATACAGTGATATAGATGAAAGTTATGCTAGGGAGAAGATAAAAATACTAGCTGATTATGGTATTGGACCTAGAGGAGATTCCTTCCTACCAAAGGAAAAGATGGAGCAGGGCGAATTTTTATGGATGCTTTGGAAATCAAAGAACCAGTATAGGGATGATGAAGCAAGTGAAAAAGAAGTATATGATTACTTTATAAATTCTGGATATATGTCACAGGAGGAAAAAAATCCACAGGGCCTTTTAAGCAAGCTAGATGCTATAAAGTATATAATAAGAATAATGGATTTAAGGGAAGTTGCAGAAATAGAGGGTATATATAAAGATGTATTCCTGGACCAAGAGTCTATTACAGAATACATGAAGGGATATGTAAACCTAGCCTATGGTTTAGGAATAATTCATGGTGATGGAAAGGGCAATTTAAGGCCAAAGGATAGTATAAAAAGAGAAGATGGGGCTAATATAATATATAATTATATATTCAGAGAATAGAAAAATACAATATAAGTTGATTTTAATAAGAGAGAAAAATTGGTTTAAATATAATAAACCAATTTTTTCTTTGCTTTAGACCCTTGATGTGATAAAATAGTTCTGTTAAGGGTATATGAGAATTTCAAATAGGAAAGGATTTGTTTTATGAAAAGCAAGAGAGAAGATATAAGAAATGTAGCAATAATTGCCCATGTTGATCATGGGAAGACAACATTGGTAGATACCATGTTAAAGCAATCAGGAGTATTTAGGGAAAATCAAGTAGTAGCTGATAGAGTAATGGACTCTAATGATATAGAAAAAGAAAGAGGAATAACAATTCTTTCTAAAAATACAGCGATTAACTATAATGATATAAAAATAAATATAATAGATACGCCAGGACATGCGGACTTTGGTGGAGAGGTAGAACGTGTTTTAAAGATGGTAAATGGAGTTGTATTAGTAGTAGATGCCTTCGAAGGTCCAATGCCACAAACTAAATTTGTACTTAAAAATGCATTTGAACTGGAGCTTCCAGTTATAGTTTGTATAAATAAAATTGATAGGCCAGAGGCAAGACCCTATGAAGTAATAGATGAGGTTTTAGACCTCTTTATAGAACTAGGTGCAGGTGAAGATTATCTTGAATCACCCTTTGTTTATGCATCTGCAAAGTCAGGAGTAGCATCTATGGACTTGGATGAACCAGGAGAAAACATGCTACCATTATTTCAAGCTATAGTGGAGAACACTCCCGCTCCGGAAGGGGATATGGAGGAGCCACTCCAAATCCTTATATCTACAATAGACTACAATGACTATGTAGGTAGAATAGGAATAGGTAAGATAGAAAGAGGAAGAATATATAGAAATCAAGAAGCTCTTATCTTAAACATATTAGATGATGAAAAAGAAGACAAGGTAAAAATAAGCAAGGTCTTTGAATTTGAGGGCTTAGAAAGAGTAGAGGTTGAAGAAGCAGCAGTGGGAAGTATAATAGCCATAACTGGATTAGATGACATTAATATAGGAGATACTATATGTGATGTTGAAGCTCCAGAGGCCTTAAGCTTTGTAAAAATATCTGAACCTACCATTGCAATGACTTTTTCTGTTAACAATAGTCCCTTTGCAGGAAGGGAAGGCAAATATGTAACTTCTAGACAAATAAGGAATAGACTCTATAAAGAATTGCAAACAGATGTAAGTTTAAGAGTTGAAGATACAGAATCTACTGATGCCTTTAAGGTATCAGGTAGGGGAGAACTTCATCTTTCAGTTCTTATTGAAAATATGAGAAGAGAAGGATTTGAGTTTCAAGTATCAAAACCAGAAGTGTTATTTAAAGAAATAGAAGGAAAGAAAATGGAGCCAATGGAAAGAGTGACCATAGATGTATCAAATGAGTTTATGGGTGCTGTAATAGAAAAGCTAGGCAAGAGAAAAGGTGAACTTGTAAGTATGTCTGAGGCTAATGCTGGATATGCCAGGGTTGAATTTTCAATCCCCGCTAGAGGTCTTATAGGCTATAGACAGGAGTTTATGACTGATACCAAGGGTAATGGTATACTGAACTCTCAATTTGATGGATATGCCCTGTACAAGGGTGAAATTCCTAAAAGAAAAGTTGGATCTATTATTTCCTTTGAAACTGGGGAGACTACGGCTTATGGACTTAACTCTGCCCAAGATAGAGGCACCTTGTTTATGGGAGCTGGAGTTCAAGTATACAAGGGTATGGTTGTAGGATGGAGTCCAAAGGGCTTAGATATAGAAGTAAATGTATGCAGGAAAAAACAACAGACAAATGTCAGGGCTTCAGGATCAGATGATTCATTAAAATTATCACCTCCTGATATAATGTCCCTAGAGGAAGCCTTAGAGTTTATAGATGATGACGAGTTAATAGAAATCACTCCGGAGAACTTTAGAATAAGAAAAAAAATATTGGATAGTAGCAAAAGATATAGGTCAAAAAAATAAAAATCAGGTGATTATATGGAAACTTTTGTATCGGTCTATCTGTGGATATTTAGAAATTTAATATGGATAAATATTGGATTAGCTATCTTACTAGTATTTTTTGAAAGAAGAAATCCTACTAGCACTTGGCTTTGGCTTATGGTCCTAACCCTACTTCCTGGACTAGGATTTATCCTGTATTTGTTTTTAGGACAGGATCTTAGTAAGAAGAGGATGTTTAGGCTCAAGGAGATTGAAGATATAAGCTTTAGAGAGAGGGCTATTAAACAAGGGCATTTGATAGAAAAACATAGGTACAATTACAATGACTTCAAATATAAGGACTATGA
>CAZGQG010000012.1:9059-33308 GCA_964527205.1 uncultured Tissierellaceae bacterium
CTAGATTCACTTCGGTGGAGATTTTCCCTGGATTGGAGATTTGCTACAGGACAAGAGATAGAGAAAAAAGAAATAGAAGTTTCTAAAGAAAAGTCTAAGGATGGCGTAGGAGTACAGATCGTCTCCTCTGGACCAGATTCTAAGTGGCCAAGCATTAAGGATGGTTATTTAAAGATGATTTCTAATGCTGAGGAAAAGATATATATACAGACTCCCTACTTTATACCAGATGATAGTATATTTGAAGCTTTAAAACTAGCAGGACTATCTGATTTAGATGTAAGAGTCATGATCCCCTCCAAGCCAGATCACCCCTTTGTTTATTGGGCTAGTATGAGCTATATTGGGGAGCTGTTAAGGGCTGGGGTAAAGTTTTATGTTTACCAAAAAGGTTTTTTACATGCAAAGGTTCTTTTAATGGATGATTTTGTTTCATCTGTAGGAACTGCTAATCTTGATATAAGAAGTTTCAATTTAAACTTTGAAGTAAATGCATTTATCTATGATAAAGATATAAATATGGAAATAACAGAAAAATTTATAGAAGACTTAAAAGACTGTGGTGAGATAACCTTAACAACATATAATAATAGAAGTAGGATAGTTAAGATAAAAGAATCCGTATCTAGGTTATTGTCTCCTATCCTATAAAATAAACTATGCGCATAAGAACTCACCTGTGGAAAATCTTCTAGGGTGATTTTTTATAAAAAAATTAGAAGGGTGATAGAATGACTTTAAAGGCAATGGGTCAAAATATTATTTTGAACGGAGAACTGCTTAAGTTGGAATCTACAAAGGTACTGGAAAGTATAAAGAGTGATCATCTTTATGAAGTTATAAGGGTTATAGAGGGGGTACCCTTATTTTTTGAAGAACATTTTATTAGAATGAAAACTTCAAGCAAACTATTAAATATAGAAATTATTAGAAACCAAGAAGAAACTAAAGGAGATATAATTAAACTTATTGAGGCAAATAGGATTGAGAATGAAAATATAAAGCTCATAGCCACTGAATTAAAAGACTATGGAAAGGTTTTTCTGATTTGCCAGATACATAGTTTTTACCCAGAGGAGACATATTATAATCAAGGAGTACATGCTATATTAGTAGATTATGAGAGGGAGAATCCCAATGCTAAACTATATCTAGCAAAATTTAAAGAACAAATAAAAAAACAAATAGAAGAAAAACAGGCCTTTGAAGCCTTGCTAGTCAATGAATCCGGCAATATCTTGGAAGGAAGTCGCTCAAATATCTTTTTTGTAAGGGGAGATAAAATATATACAGCCAAGGGAAAACAAGTTTTACTAGGAATTACTAGACTTCATATATTAAAGATTTGTAATAAATTTGATTTAGAATTAATTGAAAGGAACATTAATAAAGAAGAAATTATAAAAATGGATGCTGCCTTTATGACAGGAACATCAGTTGATGTCCTTCCCATTAGTAGCATAGATTGGATAAATTTAGAGTCAACAAAAAATCCTATGGTAAGAAAAATAAAAGATCAATATAGGCTGGAAATGAATAATTACATCCTTGCCAATAAAAATAAATGGGAATAAAAGGATAAAAACTATTATTCTATAGTCATTATGGTGTATAATAGGACTAGAGGAGTGATAAGATGGGAGTTAAAATATTAAGCGATAGTGGATGTGACTTACCTGAAGAAATTTTAAAAAAATATGACATTACTTGCCTACCTATAATAGTACTTAGAGATGAAGAAGAGTACCTTGATAGAGTAAATATAGATCCAAAAAAAGTTTATGACGACATGAGAAATGGAAAATTCTATACTACAGCTCAAATACCTGCAAATATATTTAATGAAAAATTTAGGGAGTATGCAGAAAAAGATGAGAGTGTAATATACATAGCATTTTCTTCTGGCCTATCAGGAACCTATCAAACTTCAATGTTTGTAAAAGATATTATAGTGGAAGAATATCCAAATTTTGATCTGGACATTGTTGATACCAAGGCAGCCTCAGGTGGATTTGGACTTATAGTTTTACAAGCAGCTAAACTAGCAAAAGAAGGAAAGTCCAAGGAAGAAATATTAAGATCTATAGAAAAGAGCAAAGAGAGTATCCAGCATATATTTACAGTGGATGATATAGAATACTTATTCCGTGGGGGAAGAGTTTCTAGAAGTCAGGCCTTTGTTGGAGGCTTACTTAATATAAAGCCTATCTTACACGTGGAAGATGGCAAACTTATACCTTTAGAAAAAGTAAGAGGTAGGAATAAAAGCTTTAAAGCAATTTTAAATATTATAGAAAAAAGAAGTAAAAATGTAGATCTTAAAAAGCAAACCATATGTATAACCCATGGAGATGACTTAGAATCTGCTCTAAAACTTAAAAAAATGATAGAGGAAAAATTTGGAGTAAGTGATTTTTTAATTAATACAATCGGGGCTTCAATAGGTGCTCATTCAGGGCCAGGAACCCTAGCTGTGTTTTTCTTTGATCAGGAATTAGCTTAGAGATTCTCTGCCAATTTAAAGCGTGCTATTGACTAATCCCAGAAAAAGGATATAATATAAACTAAATATATAGAAATCTTACCATTGTTTTAAATAGTCACTGAAGTCAGAAAATAAAAATAGTTGAAAATTTGGGGAATATGTATTAGAATAGTATACGAACCTAATTTCCATTAACAGATTCTTACAAATATTAAATCAATATAGTTTTTTGAGATAAATAAATTATCATTAGTTTTAAACAAGTAGTGTGAATTCACACATTACTTTTTAAATATAATATTTTATTAAGGGGGAAACAAAAAATGATGAAAAGAAGTATTATTTTCTTACTAATTTTAACATTAGTAGTATCAACTTTCTTAGTTGGTTGTACAAACGACAACGACGAAGTTGACACACCAGATGATGGTGAAGATGTAGTAGTAGATGATGCAGATGATACAGAAGACGAAGATGAAGACACTGACGTATCAGGAAGACCAGCAGAGCCAATGGGACAAATAACAATTGGTAACACCACAGAACTATCAGGTGACTGGATTCCATATTTCCAAAACAACGCAGCAGATTATGACGTGTATAACTTTATTCAAGGTTATTCAACAGTTGATATGACATTCGAAGGTGAATATCTTGTTAACGAAACTGTTGTAAAAGACTATGAAAGAATCGAAGAAGAAGACGGCGCAACTACTTATGTATGGACTATCAACGAGAATTTAGAATATGACGATGGTACTCCAATTACTGCAGTAGACTTTGTTGCAGCTCCACTATTCTGGTCATCCAAGCAATTAGGAGACATGGGTGCTAAGAATGACTATGGTTACTACTATAAGGGTTGGGAAGCATACTCAAGAGGAGAAGTAACAGAATTTGAAGGTGTAAGATTACTTGATGATTACAAATTCTCAGTTACAATAGACGAGAAACACCTACCATATTTCTATGAACTACCAAACGTAAGTGTAGCACCTCTACCACTTGCATTCTGGACTGACGACACAGTAGAAGTATTAGATGATGGAAACGGTGCATATCTATCAGAAAACTTTACTGCAGAAGCTTATAAAGATCATGTTAATGCTACAAGGGGAGCAATATATCCTTCAACTGGTCCTTACAAATTAAAGGATTATGATGAGTCAACAAAGACTGCAGTATTAGAAATTAACGATAACTATTTAGGAGACTATACTGGACAAAAGCCAAGTATACAAACTATAATATACAAAAAAGTTAACCAAGAAACATCATTAGACGAACTAGCTACAGGATCAGTAGACCTGTTAACTGGTATGGCTAGTGGAGACGAAATCAACGCTGGACTTGACTTAGTTGATGATGGTGGATTTGACTTCACAACTTATCCAAGATCAGGATATGGTAAATTAACATTAGTTTGTGACCATGGTCCTACACAGTACACAGAAGTTCGTCAAGCATTAAATCACTTAATTGACAGAAATGAATTTGCTAAAGCATTTACTGGTGGACACGGTTCAGTAGTAAACGGACCTTATGGAGAATCAATGTGGTTCTACCAAGAAACTAAAGCAGAATTAAATGACAGAGTAAACCAATATCCATATAGCTTAGATAATGCTGTTGCATTATTAGAAGAAGGCGGATGGGTACTTGATGCAAACGGTAATGACTACACAGAAGGAATTCGTTACAAGCAAACTGAAGATGGAGAATTAATGCCATTAGAAATCGAATGGGCTTCTTCAGAAAACAACGCAGTATCTGACTTACTAGTAGTTAACTTACAGGAAAATCCTGACGTTGCTGCAGCTGGTATGAAGATTAACCAAACTGTAATGACATTCCCAGAGTTATTAAACTATCTTTACAGAGATGGTAGTGAAGACCCTAAGTATGGTATACCAGAGTATAACATGTTCAACTTAGCTACAAACTTCACTCCAGTATATGACTTATCAAGACAGTATACTTCAAATCCTGAAATGATTAAGCAAGGTTACAATGATAACTTCTTAATAGATGAAGAATTAGAAGCACTTGCTGTAGAAATGGTTAAGAAAGATCCAACAGACAAAGATGGATTCAAAGAAACATTTGTAGACTTCATTGAAAGATGGAACTACTTAACACCAGACGTACCTCTATATTCAAATATCTATCATGACTTCTATAATGAGAAATTAAAAGACTACAACATGAACTCATTAGTTCGTGTAGACAAAGCACTTCTATACTCATATGTAACTGAATAAAAAATAAACAAAAAGAGAATATAAGAAATAAAATATAGGAAATAGGGGATTTCCCCTATTTCCTACATATTTAACTATAATGACTTTAGTGAAGCAAATAGTTTATAAGGGAGGTACTTAAATGATTAAGTATATATCAAAAAGGATCCTTTACATGGTTTTTGTATTCCTTGTAATGTCCTTCCTATTATTTTTCTTGTACAATTTAATCCCTGGTGATAGAGCAAGGGTTGAAGTAGAACCTTTAAGACAAACTTTAACATTGGAACAATATGAGTTTGCCTATAAGCAAGCAAGAGAACGATTAGGATTAGATGATCCAACAATAGTAAGATATGGTAAATGGTTTGGTGGAGTTCTGCAAGGAGACCTAGGACAATCATCACAATATAAAAGACCAGTATCTCAGGTTGTTAAAACCCCATTAAAGGTAACCATATTTATTAATATCTTTGTAGTAATACTTTCTTTAGGGATTACAATACCCCTGGGTATATATACAGCAGTAAAGAGAAACTCAGTTTTTGATAAGACCGTACAGGTTTTAACCATAGTGGGATATAGTATTCCACAATTTATTTTTGCACTATTATTTATTTTTGCCTTTGCAGTAAAGCTACAATGGTTCCCAGTAAGTGGTATGAATACGCCAAACTTTGATGGAACAGGCTTAGCTTGGTTTAAGGATACTATGTATCATCTAGCATTACCATTGATGGTAATCTTAATAGGTTCCCTAGGTGGAATGACTAGATATGTACGTGCAGCAATGAGTGACGCCTTAGGTATGGATTATATTAAGACAGCTAGAGCCAAGGGTGTTAAGGAAAAAGTAGTTATATTTTCCCATGCATGGAGAAATGCATTACTTCCTGTAATCACATTGATTATTGGTTGGTTTATGTCCATATTCTCAGGATCTTTAGTAGTTGAAAGAATGTTCAACTTAAATGGTATGGGTAAATTCTATATTGATGCATTAAATAATCAAGATTATGATGTAGCATTGGCAATACAGATGTTTTACATAATAATTGCCTTAGTTGGATACTTATTAACAGATATAAGCTATGGATTAGTTGACCCACGTGTTAGGGTAAATAAATAGGAGGAATGGAAATGGAAAACAATAATAATAATAACAAAAAGAAAAAAAGTTTTTTCTCCCTCCTTTTAGGTAATCTCTTCGGTGGGAGCGGGAAGGCTGAAATGGATGATATATTTGTAGAGGCAGACGTTCAGAGTCCCCTAAAAACAGTGGTGGAAACTTATAGAAGCCAAAAGATAGCAATGACAGCTTTGATAATTTTCCTACTGATACTAGCAACTGTACTTATAGGCCCATTATTTAGGCCAATAGATTTATCTTTTTCAGAGACTACACAGCAAAACATAGCACCAGGATTTGACATGATGAAGGTTCCAGAATCTTTACAGGGAAATATTAGAGATATGTCAGTAGGACCTACATTTACTGTAGCTATATCCCAAGATGGAGATTTACATATATGGGGTAAAACAAAAATCACTAGAGTCCTAGACATAACTAAAGGCATTCCAAAGGACATGGGAAATCTTGTAAAGGTTTCCGCAGGAATTGACCACGTAGTTGTTTTAAATGACGAGGGAAAAGTATTTGCTTGGGGTAGTGACCGTCAACAACAGGGTACTGTTCCAATGGAGATCAATAATTTAGATAATATTTCTGACATAATTGCAGGATATCAGGTAACAGGAGTACTTACAGAAGATGGAAATTCTTATTTCTTTGGTAATACCAGAGTAAATGATATAAATCAATTCCATGAATACCAAGGTCAACTAGAGAAAATGGCCTTTACTGCAGACACTGCCATGGGCCTTACAAAGGACGGAGATGTTGTATTCTTAGGAAATCAACAGTCAAGTTATAGAAGGATACCTGAAGGTATGGGCAGGGTTATAGACATTGGTAATACAGCAGCTACAATGGCAGCTGTATCCGAAGATGGAAAAGTTTATGTTTGGGGTAACCTTTCAGAAGCTGGGGAAGGTAGAATACCTGAAATAGATGAAAAAGTAGTACAAATAGATGGTGGAAGATATCACTATACAGCAATAACAGAGTCAGGAAATGCAGTTTCCTGGGGTTCAAATGTATACAAGCAAACAGAAGTACCAGCAAGTATTGATGGAAATATAGAGAGATTCTATGTAGATTCCTATCAAAACTATGCAATTACCACTAATGGAGATGTAGTTACATGGGGATTAAAGGGTTACTTATTTGGTACTGATGAGTTAGGAAGAGATATATTCACTAGATTATTGAATGGTGGACGTATGTCTATGACTATTGGTGCTGTAGCAGTAATCATATCTACAATAATCGGTATAACTGTTGGAGGAATATCAGGATACTTTGGTGGAACAGTAGACTTAGTCTTACAAAGAATATCAGAGATGGTTGGTTCATTACCATTCCTGCCATTTGCCATGATCCTATCTGCCTTAATTGGTAATAGTATGGATTCAAGTCAGCGTATATTCTTGATAATGGTAATATTAGGACTTTTATCCTGGCCAGGTTTGCAAAGACTTGTTCGTGCACAAGTATTCTCAGTACGTGAACAAGAATATGTAACAGCTGCCAAGGCAGTGGGTATAAAAGAATCTAAAATAGTCTTTAGACATATTTTACCAAATGTAATTTCTGTTATTATTGTATCTGCAACACTTAGTTTCGCAACTAGTATGTTAACAGAAGCAACTCTTTCTTATTTGGGTTTTGGAGTTCAGGCACCACATCCAACATGGGGAAATATGTTGTTTGGAGCAAATAATAGTATAGTTATACAAAACTACTGGTGGAGATGGGTTTTTGCTTCCATAATATTAGGTGTTTGTGTTATATGTATTAACCTAATAGGTGATGGTTTACGTGATGCAATTGATCCAAAATCTCAGGAACGTTAGGGGGGAGTTAAGATGGCATTATTAGAAATTAATGAATTACACACATATTTTACAACAAAAAAAGGAACTGTTAAGGCGGTAAATGGTGTAACCTATGCAGTTGAATCTGGTAAAACACTAGGAATCGTAGGAGAAAGTGGTAGTGGTAAAAGTGTATCTGCCATGAGTATTATAAAGCTCTTAGATGGAAATGGTTATATAGCTAAGGGAGAGGTTCTTTTTGATGGAAGAAATTTAATAGATGTACCAATGAGACAGATGATTGATATAAGAGGTAATGATATATCTGTTATATTCCAAGAGCCTATGACTTCTCTAAACCCAGTTTTTACTGTGGAAAGACAAGTTGCAGAACCAATTATTATACATCAGGGCTTAAGCAAAAAAGAAGCCAATGAAAAAGTAGTAGAAATGTTATCTTTAGTTAAGATACCAAATCCAGACAAGGTTGCAAAGCAATATCCACATCAACTTTCAGGTGGAATGAGACAGCGTGTTATGATTGCCATGGCCTTAGCTTGTCAGCCTAGGCTGCTAATAGCAGACGAGCCTACTACAGCACTGGATGTTACTATTCAGGCGCAGATATTAAAGTTAATGAATGAATTAAAAGATAAGATAGGTACTTCAATACTGTTTATAACTCATGACTTAGGAGTTATTAGTGAGATGGCAGATGATGTTGCTGTAATGTATTGTGGACAAGTTGTAGAGAAAGCTTCTGTTAGGACAATATTTGATAGAAATGTTGAATATTCGCATCCATATACAGAGGGATTGATGTTCTCAATACCTAGACTTAATACACCAACGGATGCTCGCTTAGAAGCAATACCGGGAGCAGTTCCTCATCCGCTTAATTTACCTGTAGGTTGCAAATTTGCTCCTAGATGTAAATATGCTACTAAAAAATGTCATGAAAATGAGCCAGATTTAGTAGAAATCCAGAAGGGACATGATATACGTTGCTTCTATCCGAAGAGGGGAGTGAGATCCAATGAATAAAGAACAAAAAGAGAAAAAAGTGCTTGTTAGAATTCAAGATTTAAAACAATACTTCCCAATAGGAAAGGCTGGATTTTTTGGAAATAAACCACAGGCCTATGTAAAGGCTAATGATGGGATTTCATTGGATATTTATGAGGGAGAGACTCTAGGCCTAGTTGGAGAATCAGGTTGCGGTAAGTCCACATTGGGACGTAGTTTACTTCAATTATATGAACAAACTGCTGGTCGTACTATGTATTATGGCTACGGAGCTCAGGGACTGGTACCAGAATATGTTTTAAATATATTAGAAAAACTGGATGTGCAAAAGAAAAACCTAGCTGAATTAGAAAAAAAGGAAGTAGAACTTCTTAAAAAAGCTGATTCCTTACAAGAAGGCAATGATAAGAATGATGCTATTAGCGAGTATGAAAAAGCTAAAGTTGAGAGAGAAGATTTGTTTACAGATATAGTCCAGTTAACAGGAGGACTTATTTTAGCAGATGACTTAAAAATAGTTTCAGATGTTTTACTAAGGGAATATAAGGCTAATGCTAAGGTATATAGTGTTGAAATTGGAATAGAAGAAGAAAATAAAAAAATAAGCAATATTACATCTGCTCTAGGTGTTCAGGATAAGACGCCTAGCTCAGAAAAAAACTTAAAGCAATATCAAGACAAGGTTGTAAAATTAGAGAAGGAATTAGCGGATGCTAAAAAACAATTAGACCTAGTTGAAAAAGAAAGAATACTTTTAGAAGAAAAGTATTCATCTATTCCAGACTTTGAAAGCTATCAAAGTCTTAAGGATAATGGGGTAAACCTAACAAAATTAAACTACAATGAGATGAGGAAATTAAGGGATGAATTACAGCTTATTTTCCAGGACCCTTATTCATCATTAAATCCTAGATTAACTGTAGGACAGATTATATCTGAAGGTTTATTTGCCCATAACATATTTGCAAAGAATGATGATAATATACAGGAATACTTATTAGACACCATGGATAGGTGTGGACTAGCACCATATATGATACACCGTTATCCTCATCAGTTCTCTGGTGGACAGAGACAGCGTATAGGTATAGCTAGATCAGTTGCTTTAAATCCAAGATTTATTGTATGTGATGAGGCAGTATCTGCTTTAGACGTATCAATTCAGTCACAAATTATAAATCTACTTATAGACTTAAAAGAGCAAGAAGATTTAACATATCTCTTTATTTCTCATGACTTAAGTGTTATTAAGTATATAAGTGATAGGGTTGCAGTTATGTATCTTGGAAATATAGTAGAGCTTGCTGAAACACAAGAACTATATGAAAGACCAATGCATCCTTATACAGAGGCCCTATTATCTGCAATTCCTACAACGGATATAGATAATAAGAAGGAGCCTATAATATTAGAGGGAGATATCCCAAGTCCGATTAATCCACCAAGTGGATGTAAGTTCCATACTAGATGTCAATATGCTACAGAAATATGTATAGAAGTTGAGCCAGAGTTTGAAGAAGTAACACCTGGACACTTTGTAGCTTGCCATCATAAGAGGAATGTAGAAGATATTTAAATATAGAAAGGCTTGATGTATTGTGATGTTTCAAAAAAAAGTAGACCGTGCATTTGCATGGTTAAAAGAAAAAAACAATATAGAAGAGGATGAACAAGAATATACCTCCCATGAAGAATGGAAGGAAAAAAATCAAATTTACTATGAAAAAGGAGATTATCTTGCCTTAACTCTTTCAGCTATATTAGTATTTAGCCCAATATTTATTGTTTTAATAGGAATCACAGTATTACTAGCTAGATCTTTTTAAATAAAAAACAAATAGATTAAATAATAAAAAGGAGCTTAGCCTCCTTTTTGTTTTATATAAAAAAATAGGGTGATTTTATGGGGAATATAGCAGCATTTTTTGATATAGATGGTACGATTTTTAGAAATTCACTAATGATAGAACACTTTCAAATGCTAACAAAGTTTGAAATAATAGACCCTGCTATTTGGCATACAGAAATTAAAAAAGTTTATAGTGAATGGGAATCTAGATACGGAGATTTTGAAGAGTACTTGGAAGTTATAGCCAAGGCCTATTTAGATGCCCTTATAGGGGTAGATAAAACCTATATGGAGATACTAGCTGCCAAGGTAATAGAATTAAATGGGGACATGGTATATAAGTACTCTAGAGACATGATAGAATGGCATAAAGAAGAAGGCCATAGAGTATTTTTCATATCAGGTAGTCCAGATTTTTTGGTTTCTAAGATGGCAGAAAAATATGGAGTAGATGAATATAGGGGAAGTCTATATATGGTAGATGAAAACAACAAATTCACTGGTGAAATCAGAAAGATGTGGGATTCTGCTAATAAGGAGAGGGTAATAAATCAACTTATTCTCCAGTATGATGTGGATCTATCAAAGAGTTACTCCTATGGGGATACTACAGGAGACCTATCTATGCTTAAAATGGTTGGTAACCCAGTGGCTATTAATCCTAATAAAGCACTATTTATGGCTATAAGAGAAGATCAAGCATTAAAAAATAAAACTGAAATAGTAGTAGAGAGAAAAAATGTTATATATCGAATAGATTCTGATACAGAAATATTTTAAAAGAAGCAGTAAATTACATTAATGTAATTTACTGCTTTTGTAATTCTGTAAGAAATCTTGAGATCTGAACACTTTTATTAGCTACTTTGTTTACTGTAAGCAAACTAAGATGATACTTGGCCCTGCTCATACCCACATAAAAAACCCTTCTCTCTTCTTCTATTTCTTCTATTTCCTCATTAAGCTGGGAATCTATACTGGAAGATGAGGGAAACTGACCATCAATTAGATCTAGGATGTAGACCCTGTCAAACTCCAGACCTTTAGCTGAATGTATGGTGGAAAGAGTTAGATTGCTATTTTCTCTTCTTGAACTAAGGGAAAGAGCTTCTAGTTTTTTTAATCTTTGTTTAAACTCCTCCAGGTTATTAGTTTCTTTTGCAATTTGCTTTAGATAATATAGGATGGTTTTAAGGGAGTCATAGGTATGGCCAAATTTACCAGAGTTCTCCTTTAGATAAGTCTCATATTCCAAATTATACTCAATATAGGATATTGCATCAGCAGGTTTCAATCTAGATAGCCTTGTAAAGTCACTGCTTAGCTCCCTAAGGTTTTTCTTGTAGTAGTCAGGTATATCTGGGTACTTGATTATCCTGTTGAATACAGAGCTCCTGTAGTCCTGAGTCTTGGCATAGTTTATCTGCTTTTTCGAAATATAACCCTTTTTCTTATAATATATATTTTCATAAATGCTCATATTGGAAGTATCCTTGGCAAAGCCCATAAAATTTAATATATCTCCAAGGAGCCAGTGGGTGAAGAATCTTGATTTTGCATCTCTCATATAAAAGGAATGATTGTTCTTTTCTAAAAAGTCTATTAGTCCAATAGAAGATAGATTATTCCTATAGAGAATAGCTGCATTTGAATAGCTGTTCTCTCCTAGATCCTTAAGGATATACTGGTACTGATCTATAATAGAATCAAGCTTAACGATATTAATAGCTTCCAGATAGGGATTATCCGTTGAGATTTCCTTACTATATCTAAGTGTATTATTTTTAATAAATCTATTACATACTGAAACTATATTTCTAGATGACCTATAATTCTTTTCCATATAAAAGACCTTGCCCTCTGGATAAATATCTTTAAAATTAAGTAAGCCTTTAGGATCAGATCCTCTAAAGCCATAGATGGATTGGTCATCATCTGCAACAATAAAGAAGTTATTCTTAGGAAAGGCAATTTTTTTCAGTATCTCCATTTGTATCTTAGAGGTATCCTGCCCTTCATCTAATTGAATGTAATCATATTTATCCCTATACTTTTGGAGCAAATAATTATTTTTCTTCAATATATTTAGTGAAAGGCTAAGCATGTCATCGAAATCAATCAAGTTCTTATCTCTTTTGTACTCTTCATACAAATCATATATTTTATTGAACTTATCAATTTTAGGGTCCTTAATTTGTAGATATTCATCCACTGTAAGCATCATATTCTTCATATAACCTATAGAGCTCATAAGAGCTTCTAGTTTTTCTTCTGTTATATAAGATTTATTTACCTGGAAATAGATTTGCTTTATCAATGTAAATTTATTTATAGGACTTTCATCACCTTCTATTAGATTGAAACTCCTATTATTTATATAAGCATATTCTCTAATAAGATTAAAACAAAAGCTATGGATGGTGGAGAATGATATGGGAATAGAAGAGGCCCTATCATAATTATCATAAAATCTTTTTTTCATATCATTTGCAGAAGCCCTACTAAAAGTAATAGAGAGTATTCTTTCAGGGCTTATATTGTGTTTTAATATAAGGTTTAGGGTTCGATTTATTAAAACAGTGGTCTTACCTGCACCAGGAACAGCTAGGATAAGGGCAGGACCATTTATGTGATTTATTGCTAACTTCTGTTCTTTACTAAAGTCCACTAGATCAACCTCTTTCTATAATAATCAATATTTATTGGAAAATATTAAAAACAAAGCATATGGAACAAATTAATTCTATCACAATAATAATTTATATCAAAGAAATACAAGTAATAATCTAGACAATTGGGTATCTATGTTTTAGACTATATTATAATGAGCTTTAAAACAGAAGATATATTGTGAGGTGAAGAAGTTGAGGAACAAATTGAAAATATTTGATGATTTTTTTATGGAACTTATAAATAGAAGGATGAGAAACAGGTATTTTGATTACTTAATGTATAGACTTACAAATTTAGGAGGAGCCTTGTTTTCCTCCCTTGTCATTTTTGGGATGATAGTCTTTGGAGATAATAAGTTGCAAAAAATAGGAGTTGAGATATTTGTTGTCTTGTTTTTCAGTCAACTGATAGTTCATTCCTTAAAAAGACTCTTATCCAGGGAAAGGCCATATAAGATATTAGAACATTTAAATACTTTTGGAATTCAACTTAAGGATTATTCTTTCCCTTCTGGCCATACTGCAGCAAGCTTTTCCATAGCCACTACTATAGCCTTAAATATTCCAAGACTATCTATTCTAGTCTTTCTAATAGCAATTATAGTTGGCTTATCAAGAGTTTATTTAGGAGTGCATTATCCAACAGATGTAGCTGCAGGTTTTTTCATAGGATTTCTAACTTCTATTATAATACATTTTTTCTTTATTGAAATGGTATATGGATTAGGAAAGATAATAGCTATAAACTAAGAGATGAGAGCTTATTGGGTTTATAAGATGCTTTTTGTGGTATATTATAATTATAATCTTTATAGGGGGTAATGGGATGTTAATGACAAGTTTTTTAAAGAATAGAAAGTCGGTTAGGGAATTTAAGAATAAAAAAGCAAGCAGTGAAACAATTCAAAGTGTAAAATCACACTTAAGGTCACTGGAAGAGGAAACAGAAAATATTAAATTTAGATTGTATGAAAATGGAGACTTTATATTTGAAAGGTTGGAAGGTATAGGTGGATATGGAGGAATTATGATAGAAAGTCCACACTATATAGGATTGGAACAATTAAAAGAAGATAAGGCCACCATAGTATACAGTGCCTATTATATGGAAAAGTTAATTTCAGAGCTAAATAATCTTGGTTTAGAAACCTGCTGGATAAATGTAGGTCAACTGGATAGAGATCTAAAGGATAGGATATTAGGTGAGCATGTAGGAAAGATAAACTATATGTTAGCTCTAGGATATGGTAAGAGAAGAAATCCCTTTGCAAATGAGCCTATTAGTGAGAGACTGGGTGTTGATGAACTAGTTTTTAGTGAAAATATAGAAGAGAGAGTTACTGAAGATGAATTAGAACAAAGAGGATTAGATGATCTTTTTTATTATGTAAGATTTGCTCCATCAAATGCAAATTTACAGCCTTGGAGATTTGTCTTAAAAAAAGATAGGGTTATCCTTACAATCAAACATAGTGAAGGTGAAAAGCCTAATCTAATGGACGCAGGTATAGTAATGTACTACTTTACAAAGCTAGCTAGATCTGTAGGTATAGAAGGCGATTGGAAATTACTAGATGGCAATTATAGAGGTGAGAAGGGAATATATGAATATATAGCAGAAATAAAGATATAAAGCGCTTAGGCGCTTTTTTTATTGACAAAAAGCCATATAAGGCTTATAATATAAGTGAACACATGAATGAACACTCATACATGATAGGAGGTTAATATGAAGGAAATTGTACTTGAACTTAATGGACTTAATTGTTCTAGCTGTGCACAGAAAATTGAAGATTTTACAAAGGATATTGATGGAGTGGAGGGGGTACAACTTGATTTTGTATCCAAAAAACTTAAAATCATGTCAGAAGAAGAGAAGGAAGAAACAATTACTAGTCAGGTTAGGAAAATAGTAAAGCGTTTAGAGCCAGATGTAGTAGTTTTAAATAAAAGCAAAGGATCAGAGGAAAACACTGAAGATCATGATCATGTTCATAGTCATGATGAAGTAAATAGAGATGAAATAATAAAATTAATAATTGGTGGGGTCCTATTTGTAAGCCCATTTTTATTTAAATTGCAAGGAACCAGTAGATTCTTAGTTTATTTGCTGGCTTATTTAATAGTTGGACACAAGGTAATTATTAGAGCCCTTAGAAATGTATTTGCTGGGGTTCCCTTTGATGAGAACTTCTTGATGTCCATAGCAACTATAGCCGCCTTTGGAATAGGTGAATATCCAGAGGGTGTAGCTGTAATGCTATTTTATCAAGTAGGTGAAATGTTCCAGGGAATGGCAGTAAATAGATCAAGAAACTCCATATCTGCCCTACTAGACATTAGACCAGATTCAGCAAATCTAGTAAGAGGCGGGGATATAATCCCAGTTGATCCTGAGACAGTAAATATAGGAGATTATATAATAGTAAGGCCTGGGGAAAAGATTCCTTTAGATGGTGAAGTAGTAGAGGGAGAATCCCTATTAGATACATCAAATATAACTGGGGAGTCAGTGCCAAGAAAAGTTAAGGTAGGAGATATGGCCATTTCAGGCGTAGTAAATATTGATGGACTCTTAAAGGTAAGGGTTAATAAGAGTTTTGGAGAGTCAACTATATCCAAGATACTTGATTTAGTTGAAAATGCTTCTAGCAAAAAAGCACCTACAGAAAACTTTATAACCAAATTTGCTAGATATTACACTCCAGTAGTAGTTTTTCTAGCTGTTGCTATTGCCCTAATACCACCACTTTTAATGGATGGAGATTGGAGTAACTGGATATATAGAGCCAGTGTATTCTTAGTTATATCATGTCCATGTGCCCTGGTAATATCTATTCCCCTAGGTTTCTTTGGAGGTATAGGTGGAGCTTCAAAGGCTGGTATCCTAATAAAGGGTGGAAATTATTTAGAGGCCTTAAATGACATAGACACCTTGGTATTTGACAAAACAGGAACAATTACAAAGGGAATATTCCAAGTAAACCATATAATAGCCTATGAGGATTACTCCCAGGATGAAATATTAGAACTTGCAGCCTATGGAGAGTATTACTCAAATCATCCTATAGGAAGTTCTATAGTAAGCTTTTATGACAGGGAGATAAAGAAGGAATATATAAGTGACTATAAAGAGATTCCAGGTAAGGGTATAAATGTTAAAATAAATGAAGAAGAGATACTTCTTGGAAATGCAGATCTTTTAGAGGATAGGTCTATTGAATTTAAGCCTGTTGACTCTATTGGTACTGTGGTGTATATTACAAAAGAAAACAAGCATATAGGAACCATAACTGTAGCAGATAAAATAAAGGACAATATAATAGAAGATATGAAGAGGTTAAAATCAATAGGAATTAAAGAAACAATAATGCTTTCAGGGGATAATGAAGAGACTACAAAAAAAGTAGCAGATATAGTAGGTATAGACAAGGCTTACGGAAATCTTCTTCCCCAGGACAAGGTGAGTATATTTGAAGATCTAATAAAGAATAGAAAATCTAAGGTGGCCTTTGTGGGAGATGGAGTTAATGATGCACCAGTATTAGCCAGAGCAGATATTGGTATTGCCATGGGTGGTCTAGGCTCTGATGCAGCTATAGAGGCATCAGATATAGTTATAATGACAGATGAGATTGGTAAAATAGGGACAGCTGTTAAAATTGCCAATAAGACCAAAAGAATAGTAACCCAAAACATAGTATTTGCCCTAGCAGTAAAGTTAATAATACTAATACTTGGAGCCATAGGTATAGCAACCATGTGGGAAGCTGTATTTGCAGATGTAGGAGTATCTATAATAGCCATACTAAATTCAATTAGAGCATTAAAAGTAGAGGAATAATATTCCTCTCTTTTTTTTATCTTAAAATGTGTTAAAATAGATATAATGAGACTTAAGAGGTGGAAGGATGAAAGATAAAATTAAAGATGAAAATAGATTTCAAAATTATTTAATACTGGCAAAAAATCAATACTTGGCTGGGGATAATACAGCTTCTATTAAGTCCTATGAAAAAGCCTTGGATTTTGCCCCTGATGAGAAGCATTATATTGATGTGCTTTTTAACATGGCATATATATATGATGAAGGTGGAAGGATAGAAGAAGCCTTGGCCAGCTATGAAAAGATTAAGGAAAAAGAAAAGGATGCAGCTGGAGCCTACTACGGAATTGCAATGACAAGCGAAAAGCTAGGGAATAGGGAAAGAGCTATGGCAAACTATAATAAGGCTATAGAACTAGATCCGGATTATGATAGGGCCTACTACTATGCTGCAGATTTATATGATAAACTAGGGGACAAGGATAAGGCCTTAGAATATTATCTTAAGGTTGTAGAGTTAAAACCTAAGGATCACATAGCCTATAACAATATAGCTTCCATATATGAAGAAGAGGGCAAGAATATAAAGGCTTTAAATATGGTAAAGAAGAGCTTGGCAATAGAAAAAAACTATTACAAGTCCTTATTTAATATGGGAGTAATCCAAAGCAAACTAGGTAATGAGAAACAGGCTGTAGGCTTTTATTTTAGAGCCATAGAAGAAAACCCAGAATTCTGGCAAAGTTATTTAAATATTTCAGCTATATATATAGCTGAAGAAGAATATAGAAAGACAGTGGAAATACTTAATAGGGGAATCAAGAAAAATCCCTTGGCCCATGATCTCTACTACAATAGGGCATGTGCCTATGCCATACTTAGGGAAAGGGAAAATGCCTTGGAAGATATAAGAAAGGCCATAGATTTGTCGCCGGAAATAGTGGAATATGTTAAGCTAGATAAGGATTTTGATGTTTTCCGTGATGATTTAGAATTTCAAAAAATAATAAATAAATAAAATATTATATAGAGAAAGGGAATGAAGATGATAATAATAAAAAGACCTGAAGAAATAGAAAAAATGAGAAAAGCAGGTGAATTGCTAGCCAATACCCATAAAGAAATTGCCAAGATGATTAAGCCTGGAGTAACTACGGAGGAGATAGATAAATTTGTTGAAAATTATCTCTTAGAACATGGGGCTTATCCAGAACAAAAGGGTTACCAGGGCTATGAATATGCAACCTGTGCTTCTATAAATGATGAGATATGCCATGGATATCCACGAAAAACTCCTCTGGAAGAGGGAGATATAGTTTCAATTGACATGGTGGTAAATTTAGATGGTTGGTTGGCAGATTCTGCTTGGTCCTATGCTGTAGGAGAAGTATCAGAGGAAGCTAGAGAGCTTTTAGATGTAACTAAGGAAGCCATGTATAAGGGTATAGAAAAGGCAGTAATAGGAAATAGAATAGGAGACATTGGCCATGCCATACAAAGCTTTGCAGAAGAAAAAGGCTACTCCGTTGTTAAGGATTTTGTAGGACATGGCATAGGTCAAGATATGCATGAAGACCCTCAAGTGCCACATTATGGAGTTCCTGGAAGGGGGCCTAGATTGCTTGAAGGCATGGTAATTACCATTGAACCAATGATTAATAGAGGAGTATACAATATGAAGATGGATGATAATGGTTGGACATCTAGAACAGTAGATGGAGAACTATCTGCCCAGTTTGAACATACTCTTGCTATAACCAAGGATGGACCACTAATATTAACTGATCAAGATAAGTAGGAAAAAGCTGTGATTTAATTCACAGCTTTTTTAATAGAAGATAAGAGGATGATATAGATGAAAAAAGAAGAAGTCAAGATAAATCTACTAAAGGCTCGAATACCAGAGAAAGTGGAGAATTTGGAATTAGAAGATATAAGTATAGAGGACGAAGATTACTTTAAGGAAAGGATAATAAGTAATTCCTATATAGAGGGACAAAGAGCTGAGAGGGTAATATTTGAAAATACTAGCTTTGAGAATGTAGTCTTTGAAGAAGTAGTTTTTAATGATTTAGAACTAACAGATGTTAGATTTCTCAACTGTGATTTATCCAATATGGATTTAAGCGGAGCTATAATACATAGGGTTGAATTTCTAGACTGCAAGATGCTAGGTGTAAAATTAATAGATGCAACCTTTCGCAATGTAGTATTTGAAAATTGTAATTTAGCCTATTCAAACCTAAGTGGGTCAAGTTTGAAAAGTGTCATTTTTAGAGGCTCTGCCATGGAAAATGCTGACTTTCATAGTCTTGAATTAGAAAAGATAGCTTTTACTAATAATAATATGAAATCTATTCAAATGACTGGTACTAGTTTAAAGGATATAGATTTAAGTGACTCTAAGATAGAAGGAATGTGGCTAGGTATAGATGAATTAAGGGGAGCAATTGTTTCCAGCGACCAAGTTATAGGATTTGCATCCCTATTAGGGCTCCATATAAAAAGATAAGTTATGAGGATAAGATTATAGAGGGTGATTGCTTTGGATAGGGAAAGAATAAGATATTTTATAAGAAAAGCTTTTAGATATTATTTAGTCTATGTTTTGATTTTTGCTGTACTAATATTTGCTTTTCACGAACCAAGGAAGAAAAACAATATTTCCCTTGATCAAGGTTCTGAAGTTGAAGGCTTTAATAGGGATAGGGTGGTTCTGATTGAATCTGGAGAGGATGCAGCCCTTACAAGACTAAATTTAATTGAAAATGCCAAGAAGAGTATAGATATATCCTATTATAGCTTTACAGATGGTATTTCTACAAAAATTATCCTTTCAAGCATAGTAGATGCAGCGGATAGGGGAGTAGATGTAAGAATACTTTTAGATGGAATATTTAATAATCTAAAGGGAGATTTGAGAAATACCATCTATGGATTTGAGCTTCATCCCAATATAGAACTGAAATTTTACCAGCCCTTAAGGCTTATTTCACCCCTAAGTTGGAACAACCGCTTACATGACAAGATAATAATAGTTGATGAGAGCCTAGCCCTTATAGGAGGAAGAAATATAGGGGATAGGTACTTTAGGGAAGAGAAGATGAAGGATGCCTTTGTAAAAGATAGGGATGTACTTATTTTAAAGGACCCAGATCATAGCTCCAGTGTTATAGGAGACATGAGGGATTATTATGAAAAAATTTGGAATCATGAATATTCCAAGGCCCCAATAAAAAACTTAAGCTCCAGACAGAGAGATAAGGGCATGGATTTTAATCAAAGTTTAAAATCTGGCTATATAGATTTCAAAGAAATATACCTAGAAGATTATAAGTATATAGATTGGAGAGAAAAGTCCATAGATGCTGATCATATAAAGTTTGTCTATAATCCTATAGGAAAGACAAATCAAGATCCATGGTGTCTAAGAGAAATACTTAAGCTCTCATCACAGGCTAAGGAGTCAATCTTTATACAAAGCCCTTATATTATTCCTTCTAGAAGTATGATTCAAAACTTTAATGAATACCCTATAGACTACAAAAAGATTAGTATTTTGACAAATTCACTAGCATCAAGTCCAAATCCTCTGGCTGTTTCTGGTTATATCAATAATAAAGAGGCAATTATTGACAGCGGTGCAGATATTTATGAATACCAAGGACCTGATTCTATCCACAGTAAAACATATATAATAGATGGATATAAAAGTGTAATTGGCTCCTTTAATTTTGATGCCAGAAGTAGCTATATAAATACAGAATCCATGGTTGTAATCACAAGTAGGGAATTTGCTGATATATTAAAGGAAGAGATTGAAAAAGATATAGGGAAGAGTTTAAAGGTAGGAAAAGATTATAAATATATAGAAAATCCAAGTGTGGAAGAGGGAAAAATATCTATTTTTATAAAAATTTTATCAGAATTCTTATCAAAATTAGTAAGCTTTCTAGAGTATTTATTGTAGCAAATAATCTTGATATTAAGGTTAGGATGGTATTGCACCTAGCTTAGGATCAATTGACAATACAATAGGCTGGGAATATAATAAATACAAGAGACCATAGTAAAGCAATCTGGCCAATAATAATTGAAAGTAGATTGAGGAGGATTATTATGAAAGATTTTAAATACGTTTACGGACCTGTTCCTTCAAGAAGAATGGGTCTTTCCCTTGGGATAAGTCCTATACCAGATGGACATTGTAATTATTCATGCATATACTGTCAACTGGGAAGAACTAGGAAAATGACCAATACTCGGGAGATATATTTTGATTATAAGGATATAATTAGAGAATTTAAACTTTACTTAAAAGACAATGTTGAATTTGATGTACTTACTATAGTGGGAGAGGGAGAACCTCTCTTATATAAGGATTTGGGAATATTAATTAGGAAATTAAAAAAACTAACAAACAAGCCTATTGCAGTGATAACAAATGGAGCACTTTTAAGTGACTCTCAAGTAAGGGAGGAATTAAAAAATGCAGATATAGTTCTTCCCTCACTAGATGCTGACAGTGAAGAAATTTTTAAGGAAATAAATAGACCCTCCGGAGCTATAAATTATGATCAAGTATTAGAGGGATTGGAGATTTTTTCCAAGGATTACCAAGGCCAGTTATGGATAGAGACAATGATAGTAAAAGGTCTTAACGATAATAAAGAATTTTTCCTATCATTAAAAGAAATACTGTCTAAAATTACCTATCATAAATTATATATTAATTCACCTGTAAGGCCACCGGCAGAAAAATTTGTAGAAGAAGCATCAAAAGAAAGCATAGATCAAGCTATTAGGATATTAGGTGGGATTTCTATAGACAAACTTGCCTCTGAAGGTTTTCATAGTAAAGAAGAAGATGATTATCAGGCTGTCCTTAGTATTGTTAAAAGACATCCAATGAATCAATATGAAATAAAATCTTTTATTGAACAAAGAGATAATTCCAATATAGAGGAGTTTTTTGATAAGCTAAATAATGACAAGGATATAGAGATAGTAAATTACAAGGGATACAATTCCTATAGAATAAAATAAAATATAAATGGTAGAAGATTTAAAGAAGATAAGATTCTTATTCATCTTAAAAGCTAGCCCTATTAATGGAAAGAAGGATATTTTTTAGGTGGAGGATATCTGTTTTTATAAAAAAATATCAGAATTCTTATCAAAATTACTAAGCTTTCTAGAGTGTTTATTTTAGATAAGAATCTTTTATTTAAATATATAAGGTAATAGCCTTGAATATTTCCTCTTTATAATGTAATATAGTCAAGGTTGATGAGGAAATTTAATCTTAGAGGAGAAATGTTTATGGACAAGAATATAGATTTAAGACAGGGAGATATAAGCTCAGTACTTATAAAACTAGCACTTCCTATAATGGGAACATCTTTTATGCAGATGATATACAGTCTAACAGATATGATGTGGCTAGGAAGACTTAGTACCAACTCAGTAGCCGCTGCAGGGACAGTTGGCTTTTACCTATGGTTAGCTATGAGTATGGTGCTCATATCCCAAATAGGGGTAAGCACAGGGGTTGCCCAGGCCTATGGCAGGGAAGACATGGCTGGTGCTAGAAAATACATATCAAATGGTATGAAATTAGATATATTTATAGGACTCATTTATTCCATACTCCTATTTGCTTTTAGGCATCAGCTAATAGGATTTTTCAACTTAGATGACCAAGAAGTAGTAGATATGGCAATACAGTATTTGGTTATTATATCTGCAGGACTTATTTTCCACTTTATTAATCCAATATTTTCAGCTGTATTTAATGCCAGTGGAAACAGTGTAACTCCCTTTAAAATTACAGTGGTTGGACTTATAGCTAATATAATTTTAGATCCAATCTTCATATTTGGACTAGGACCTGTACCTAAACTAGGTATAAGAGGGGCTGCTATTGCAACAGTGGCAGCTCAAATACTTGTAAGTTTAATATTTATAATTGCAACTAGAGATAATATCCTATTTAGAAATTTAAATATGCTTAAAGCCCCAGATAAGAAGTATGTGAAGAGAATACTAAAGCTAGGAGTGCCCGCATCACTTCAGTCTGCAATTCACGCCATTATATCCATGACCCTTACTAGGATACTAGCAAAATGGGGGGCTACTCCTGTAGCTGTAGCTTCCATAGGGTCCCAGATAGAATCCCTATCCTGGATGTCTGCGGAAGGATTTGCCCAGGCCATAGCTGCCTTTACTGGACAAAACTTTGGAGCAAGAAATTTTGAAAGAGTAAAAAGGGGTTATTACACTGGACTAAAGATAGTAGGAACTATTGGAATAGGAGTAAGTATCTTACTTATCTTTGGTGGGAAATACATATTTAAAATATTTACACCGGATGACTTAGAAGCTATTGAACTTGGAATAATATATTTAAGAATACTAGGCCTATCCCAGTTATTTATAACCATAGAGATAGGATCTGCAGGAGCCTTTAATGGCATAGGCAGAACCCATATTCCAGCAATTACAGGTATAGTACTTAATGCAATCAGGATACCTATGGCCCTATTATTATCCAGTACAGCCCTAGAACTTACAGGTGTATGGTGGAGTATGACCATAAGCACTATCTTAAAAGGAATAATACTTACACTTTTATTTGTATACACCCTACACAGAGGACTTGAAAATATAAAAACCAGTGAAGGTTAACTTCCACTGGTTTTTCCCTTTTCAAGTTTATTTACTTTTCTGGCAGCAATTAAATTGACCCCAGTATTTAAAATATTTTCCACTATTATATCTCCCCTTTTAAGAGGAGCATAAGCCACAGTATTTCTTATAAGATCCATAGCATCATCAACTAAGTGAGAGGCTATGACAGCATCCGTTCTTACAGGAACTCTTCCCATGGGACCATTCTTTAAGAGAACTCTAGAACTTAAGACCCGGGAGGGTTCTGTAATTTCCTTTAGTCCATATTCAACTCCACGGTTGCACCTATTGCCCCTAATATTATAGCCACTAGGATCCAACTCATCTTCTACAATCTTCAAGTTACAAGCCATAGGGCATACCTTACATACTAGATCCATATTAAAACCTCCTATATTTACAGGACTATTATATCATATTTCAGCTTAGATGATAAAATGTATTATAACAAGTCTATAATATTATCAGTTATATCAGATCGCTTAGTCAAGGCTGTACTCTTGAGCTTGCGAAGAATCTTAGGG
>CAZGQG010000012.1:33408-48319 GCA_964527205.1 uncultured Tissierellaceae bacterium
TGAGCTTGCGAAGAATCTTAGGGTCGCAAAGACAGATCCTTCTCGCTATGCTCCTCAGGATGACAAAAATGCTACGCTTCTCAGATACCATGGGATTACAAAAAACCTATGATCTTCAGGATGACAAAAACATTGTACTGAAGTGATTTATGACTAGGCCTTGATTCTTGGAGAATATAACAAATCTATGGAATATTGATATAGAAATAATGCTATGGTATAATAAAGTAAGGACTAGAAGAATAATAGTATATAAAAATATATATTGAGGAGTTTTCATATGATATCTTCTATAGAAATAGTATTCAGGTTGCTTATTTCCGCAATAATGGGAGGATTAATAGGCATTGAGAGAGAGGCCAATAATAGACCCGCAGGACTTAGGACCCATGTTTTAGTTACCATAGGGTCTACTTTAATAATGCTTATTTCTATTGATGGCTTTGATTTTCTAGGACCAGATAGGATGGGAGACCCAGCAAGACTTGCTGCCCAGGTAGTAAGTGGGATAGGCTTCCTAGGTGCAGGAACTATAATGAGAACAGGTAATAGTATAAGTGGACTTACTACAGCCGCAAGCCTTTGGGTTTGTGCAGGTATTGGCTTGGGGGTAGGTGCTGGATACTATTTAGGATCTATTATAACGGGGGTAATTGTTTTACTTACCCTGATGACCTTAAGGCATTTTGAAAGAAAATTAATTAGAAGAAAATATACAACTGTGGAAGTTCTTGCTGTGAATAGGCCAAGAATCATTGGAGAAATTGGAGTAGTCTTTGGCAACCACAATATATCAATAAAAGATATAAGAATATTAAATGATGGGCCTAGGGATGAGGAAGGAGAAAACAAATTAATGGAAATTAATTTTGTTGTAAAGCTTCCTAGTTCCTACGATACATACAACTTATATAGGGAATTATATGATATATCTGGAATTATAGACATTAGACATAAGGGTGAGCGGATTAGAGCAGATAACAAGACAAATATTGATGATTATTTAAAAAATAATGATGACTACTAATAGCTTTAGAATAAAATCTTAGGGTAAGATATGATATACAAAGTTTTTAATATATGATATCCTAGGAAGGAATATAAGGAGAAGGTATATGAAGCAATATGGATTATTAATAGGATTAATTTTAATAGCAAGTTTTTTATTGCTTGCTTGTAAAGATGAAAAACCAGAAGAAATAATATTAAATGAAGAAAATGGAGGAGAAGAAATGAATTCAGCACAATTAAGAAGTCCAGAATCAGGAGAAGAATATGCAATAATAAAGACAAACCATGGGGATATAAAGATTGTATTTTTCCAAGAGATAGCGCCAAAGGCAGTTGAAAACTTTAAGACCCATGCAAAAAATGGATATTACGATGGGGTTAGTTTTCATAGGGTAATAAAGGACTTTATGATTCAAGGTGGAGATCCAGAGGGTACAGGTAGGGGTGGAGAAAGTATTTGGGGAAGTTCCTTTGAAGATGAATTCCATCCAGACTATAAAAACATTAAAGGCTCCCTGTCCATGGCAAATGCAGGACCTAATACCAATGGAAGCCAGTTCTTTATAGTTCAGTTAGAAGGTGGAACTCCTTGGTTAGACGGCAATCACACTGTATTTGGACATGTTTTTGAAGGTTTAGATATAGTGGATAAGATTGCAGAGGTTGAAGTTGGTAGAGGAGATATGCCAGTAGAACCAGTAATAATGGAAACTATAGAAATACTAGAATACTAATAAAGAAAATTAGATAAGGCTGAGATCCTATGATTTCAGCCTTATCTAATTTTATCTAATAATATGGGAAGATATTTTTGTTAAGCTAGTATAAAAATGATATAATAGATAAGTAAAAATTATTAGGGAGTGATTTAATTGCATCAATATAAAGGCAAGCTTATAGTTCACACTGGTTCCATGTTTTCAGGAAAGACCTCAAGCTTAGAAAAAGATGTAAAGAGATTTAATATAGCAGGCTATAAAACCGTTGCATTTAAACCTGCATTGGATACAAGGAGCAAGGAATGCAAAATAACTACCCATGACAATACCTTTATTAATGCGGTTTGGATAAATAATATTGATGAAATTAATAAATATTGTAGGGAGCATGAGTTAGATGTAATAGCAATAGACGAAGTCCAATTTTTGCAAGGAGACATAGATGAGATATTAAAGTCTATCAATAATTTCCTGGCAAAAAATATAACTGTTATCTTGGCTGGACTGGATATGGATTTTGAAGGAGAGGCCTTTGAAATAGTAAAAGAAGTAATGCCCATATCAGATTATCTCTATAAACACCATGCAGTTTGCGTACAATGTGGTACAGATGCCTGGGTAAGTCATAGAAAAACAGAAGATACAGAGAGAATAGTAATAGGGGCTTTGGAAGAATATGAACCCCTATGTAGGAAATGTTATTTAAGTTTATAATCAGTTAAAATAAATTAAAAGAAATATTTTAGAGGTGGGGTAATATTGAGTAATAATGATAATTATATAGCATTTGAACCATCAAGATCTCCATTATACAATGATTCAAGCAGGGATAGATTTTATCTATTCAATAATGGGAATCTATTGATTAAGTTAGATAATGAGGAATGTATTATTCCTGAGAGATATGAAATTGAGGAAGAATATATAAAGGAAATAAAGAATTTCCAAACCCTAGGAGCCTATAAGGGCTTTAATAGTTATACTGGGGAAGTGGAGCAAGTTCCTGAAAAAGAAGGATTTGAATTTATTGAGCTAAGAGATTATTCTAGAAGGACAAGTGAGGAACTTTTTCTTGTAGCAGCAAAGGCAAGAGTTATGCACAATTATATGTTAAATAACAATAAATGTGGTGTCTGTGGTCATCCTATGGAGGATATGGAGGATGATGAAAAAGCTAGGTATTGTCCAAGATGCAAGCATGCAGTATGGCCAACCACATCACCAGCTATAATAGTTGCAGTTACCAAGGGAGACAAGCTCTTAATGGGCCATAATGTTAATTTTCCAGAGGGAAGATATTCAGTATTGGCAGGATTTGTAGAAATGGGAGAGACCTTCGAAGATTGTGTAAGAAGAGAGGTCTTTGAAGAAACAGGGATAAAGGTTAAAAATATAAAATACTTTGGATCCCAACCCTGGCCTTTTCCAAATTCAATGATGATAGGCTTTACTGCAGAATATTTAGAAGGGGATATTGAGGTGGATGAGGTAGAGATTCTTCATGCAGACTGGTTTACAAAGGATCAGGTGAGAGAAATGCATAGGGAGTCTATAAGCATTAGTTCAAAATTAATAAATTGGTTTTTAAATAGGGAAGACATAGAATAAGTTAAGGAGAGAGTATCTTGATTTATGTAACTAGTGACATACACGGAAGACTTGATAGACTTAAAAAATTAATAGATCTTATAGAACTTTCAGCAGAAGACAAATTATATATTATTGGAGATTTGGTAGACAGGGGAGATCAACCTATAGAAGTAGTTGAATTTGTAATGGATCATCCTAATATAGAGGTGATTATGGGTAACCATGATGAGATGATGCTTCATTCCTTAAAGTATAAGGATGAGGTTCAGATTGAAAGATGGGGAAGGAATGGATGCCAGCCTACAATAAAAGGATTTGAAAAAAGAGATAAGAAATCCCAGGAAAAAATACTTTCCTATATTGAAAGTCTGCCTTACTATAAGATCCTGGATAATAAGTACCTACTTGTTCATGCTGGTTTTGAAGGGGAGAGACTAAGGGATAGGATGAAAAGCTTGACCTTGGACCAGGCCCTAGAAGAGCAGAAAGATAGATTAGTATGGGTAAGGCATGATTTTATAGAACATAAGGCTCTAGATAATTTGATCACAATATTTGGACATACAGGAAGGCCCTATATAGACAAGATACTAGGTCAAGAAGCCAAGAGACCCTATAAAATATGGTTTGATAGAGAACATGGAGATAAGATAGGCATAGATACATGGAACTGCAATGAGAAAGGTCGTATGGCCTGTTTAAGATTAGATGATATGAAGGAATTTTATATAGAATAGAAAAAGCTAGAATTACAGGTTTTATTGTAATTCTAGCTTTTATTTTTTTAATACAAGACTTAAAATTAAAAACTTAACTCTTCCTTATAGACAGAAACACTTAGGATTATTCCAATGCAAACAAGATTAGTAAGCTGGAAGGTACCTCCATAACTCATGAAGGGAAGAGGTATGCCTGTGATTGGCATCAAGCCAATGGTCATTCCTATATTTTCAAAGATATGGAAAAAGAACATTGCAAAGAATCCTGTAATCATAAGGGAACCAAATAAATCCTTGGACCTTCTTGCTATCCTTACAAATCTCGATAAGAGGACAAAGTACAGAAACAAAAGTCCAGCTCCACCAATAAAGCCAAGTTCCTCAACCAGTACTGCAAATATATAATCCGTTTCCTTGGCGGGTATGTAATTAAACTGAGTATAGACTCCTTGAAAAAGACCTCTACCAAAGGTCTTCCCTGAACCTATGGCAATCTTACCCTGCATTGCTTGATATCCTGTATCGGAAACATCTCTTTCTGGATCTAAAAAGTTAAATATACGGTCCTTTTGATAGGTGTCAAGCCTAAACCAAAGAAGGGGTAGACTTAGCAACCCAATTCCAAGAGCATATAAAAAATACTTGAACTTCACCCCTGCAATAAAGAGCATGGCAGCTATAAAAAATACAAAAACCATGGCAGTACCAGCATCAGGCTGTAGAAGTATAAGCACTACTGGTAAGAGGGCAAAGGCCAATATCTTTAGAAGTGTGAAAGGTTCATTAATAGTTTCCTTGTTATTATCTATAAATTTTGACAGAGATATAATTAAGCCAATCTTTACAAATTCAGAGGGCTGAAATACTACAGGGCCAATCTCTAACCATGAGTCTGCACCCCATTGTTCAGCTCCAAAGCCCCAGATCCAGGTAGCTATTAGGAGCAGGATAGAAAAAGCATAGATAGGTATGTACATCTTCCCAAGAAATTGATAGTCAATTATAACTAAGAATATAAGGAAGAAAAACCCTATACCAGTAGCTATTCCCTGAGTCCGAACATAGCTAAGATTGTCAAAGCTTAGGGTTGCACTAAAAATTGTAACAATCCCATATATACAAAGTAATATAGTAGTGATTAGTAAGATATAATCAAATTGTTTAAAGTTCTTTTTATTTGAATTTAACAATTAAAACTTCCTTTCTAAAATCTTAAAATTCTTATTTATTAAACATATTCAATTATAACATATTTCCAGTCTAGTAAATAGTTAAAAACACTATAATATGATATATTAATAGTTAGAGAATAATTTTTATGCTTAGGAGGACTGGGGATGAAGGATTTAAAAGACTTTATAATAGAAAAATCAAAGGATGTAGGAATAGATATATGTAGCTTTACAGATTGCGAGTCTCTTTTAAATTTAAAAGATTATTTGAACTATAGAATAGAAAATAATTTAAATACAAGTTTTGAAGAGGAGGATCTGGATAAAAGATTGGATCCCAAACTTACCTTAGATTCTTGCAAATCCATTATAGTCCTAGCTATGTCATATAATATAGAACTATTAGAAAAGCCTGACTATAGACTAAGGGGGCTCTTATCAAAGTCCTCCTGGGGCATGGATTACCATAGGATATTAAATAAAAAAATAGAAGAGCTTATAGGAGAAATAAAATCCAGGATTGATTTTGAATATAAATATTTTGTAGATACAGGTCCCCTAGTAGACAGGGAGCTGGCAAAAAAATCTGGCCTAGGTTATTATGGAAAAAACGCATCAATTATAAATCCAGAGTATGGATCCTTTATATTTCTAGGTTATATACTTACAGATCTGGATATAGAAAAAGATGAAGAAATAGAAGAAGAATGTGAAGAATGTGATTTATGTATAAGGGCATGCCCCACAGGGGCTTTGGAAAGCCCCTATAGGGTAAATCCTAAAAAATGTATTTCCTATCTGACCCAAACTAAGGATGATATTCCCCTTGAACTAAGGGGGAAGATGGGTATAAAGCTTTATGGATGTGATACATGCCAAAATGTATGTCCTAAAAACAAAGGAATAAAAAAATCCACTAACAAGGAGTTTTATCCTAGCCTTACAAAAGGCTATTTAGATATAGAAGAAATGATGACTATATCAAATAGAGAATTTAAGAAGAAATATGGCCACATGGCAGGAAGCTGGCGGGGAAGGAAAATAATTAAAAGAAACTCAATAATAGCCCTTGGGAATATGAAGGATAGAAGAAATATAGGTCTTTTAGAAAAAGAACTAGAAGATCAAGACAGAGTAATAAGATACTATGCGGATTGGGCCCTTGGGAATATTTATTTAACAAACTTTTCACAAGAAGAATAATTTATGTTATAATATATCTGAAAGATTTTTAAATTGAAGGAGGAATATCAATGTCCAATGTACATGAGTTAAAATTTTTAAAGGATCAAATTCAAGGATTAAAGGATGATGGGGTATATAGGCAATTACCTGTACTAGAAACAGCAAATCAAAGTGAAGTAATATTAAATGGGAAAAAAGTTATAAATTTATCATCAAACAACTACTTAGGATTTGCAAATCATCCAAGACTAAAAAAAGCAGCTATTGAAGCAGTTGAAAAGTATGGTGCAGGATCTGGAGCAGTAAGAACTATTATTGGAAATATGGATATTCATGAAAACCTAGAGGAATTATTAGCTGAATTCAAGAAAGATGAAAGAGCATTTTTATATCAATCAGCTTTCAATTGTAATATTGGTACCATAGCAGCTATAACAGATGCGGATGATCTTATAATTTCAGATCAACTTAACCATGCATCAATTATAGATGGAAGTAGATTATCAAGAGCTAAAAAAGCTATTTTCCAACACTCTGATATGGATAGTTTAGAAGAGGTATTAAAAGAATCTAGAGATAAGTATAAAAACATATTAATTATTACTGATGGGGTATTTAGTATGGATGGAGATATTGCTAAACTACCTGAGATAGTAGAATTAGCTGAAAAATATGAAGCAATGACCTATGTAGATGACTCACATGGTTCAGGAGTACTTGGAGAAAGTGGAAGAGGAACTATAGACCACTTCGGACTTCATGGTAGGGTAGACTTTTCAATGGGTTGCCTATCAAAGGCCATAGGTGTCATAGGCGGATATGTATCAGGTACTGAGGCTATGTATGAGTGGTTAAGCCATAGAGCTAGACCATCCCTATTTAGTACTTCACTGCCACCAGCAGCTATTGGAGCAGTAACTGAAGCTATAACCATGCTAATGGAATCAACAGAATACACAGACAAGTTATGGGAAAATGGAAACTATTGGAAGTCAAAAATTGGAGAATTAGGATACAATACAGGAAATAGTGAAACACCAATCACTCCAGTAATAATAGGAGATGAAGCAAAGACCATGGAATTTAGTAAAAAATTATTAGAAAATGGTGTATTTGCATCAGCCATAGTATTCCCAACAGTGCCACAGGGAACTGGAAGAGTAAGATGTATGGTAACAGCAGAACACACTAAGGAGCAATTAGATAGAGCAGCTAAAGTATTTGAAAAAGTTGGCAAGGAAATGAACATACTAAAATAATATAAAAAATAAAATAAAAATATAAATAGGGGCAAGCTTGCCCCTATTATTTTTTATTAAAATAGTGTAATATTAATATAAGACTAGACTAAGAGGTGGGAAATTGATAATAGGAACCTGTTCTTTAAAGTTAAGAATCTATGAATCTAACTCTTTAAAAGAAAAGAGAAGTGTAATAAAGAGCATAATCCAGAGAATTAGATCAAGATTTAATGTATCTATTGCAGAGGTTGATTTAAATGATGAATGGAAGTGGAGCATAATTGCTATGGCATGTGTTACAAAGGATAGGAGACATGCAGATCAAACAATATCAAATTTAATTAAATTTATAGATGAAGATGGTAGGGTAGAAATAGTAGAAGAAAATATAGAAATATTGTAGGTGATAAGGTGAAAAAAATACTGTCAAAAAAAGAAATTAAAGAAGTTATGGATATACTTCTAAAAGTTTATCCTGATGCAAAAGCAGAATTAGACCATGAAAACACATTTGAATTACTTATAGCTACCATCCTATCTGCCCAGTGCACGGATGTAAGAGTAAACAAGGTGACAAAGGATTTATTTGCTGATTTAAAAACACCAGAAGATTATTTAAGATTAACACAGGAGGAATTGGGAGAAAGAATAAGGACCTGTGGCATGTACAATACTAAATCTAAGAATATCTTAGCTACTTGCAAACTCCTAATAGAAAAATATAAGGGAGAGGTGCCTGGAACACTAGAAGAACTTATAGAGCTTCCAGGAGTGGGAAGAAAGACTGCCAATGTTGTGCTTTCCAATGCCTTTGATGTTCCTTCTATTGCAGTAGACACCCATGTTTTTAGGGTTTCTAATAGGATTGGACTGGCAAATGCAAAGAATGTATTGGCAACAGAAAAGCAACTAATGAAGAATATAGAAAAAGATATGTGGTCAAAGGGCCATCATTTATTGATCTTTCATGGTAGGAGGATATGTAAGGCTAGGAATCCAAACTGTGAAGAGTGTCCATTAAATGAAATTTGTCTTTACTATAAAAAGGAAAACAATAAAAAATAGAAGTATAGGGATTATTTAATAAATAATTAGTATGGAGGAGGGAAAGAATTTGAAATTATTGATAAAAGATGATTATGAAAGCATGAGTGATGAGGTGGCAGACCTAGTCAGGCAGGCAATTAGTGAAAAGCCAGATCTAGTCCTAGGCCTTGCCACAGGGAGCACTCCTAAGGGAATGTATAAGAGATTGGTTAATATGCATAGGGATGAAAAACTTGATTTTTCAAAGCTTACAAGTTTTAACCTGGATGAATATGTGGGCATAGATAGTAAGGATCCAAGCAGTTACTGCTATTATATGCACAAGTATTTTTTTGACCATATAAATATTAAAGAGGAGAATATATTTATTCCCCCATCCAATCCAGTGGATATAGATCAGGCCTGTATTGAATATGATGAGCTTATAGAAGCAAAGGGTGGCATAGACCTTCAAATCTTAGGTATTGGAGAGAACGGGCATATAGCCTTTAATGAGCCAGATGAATATCTGAGCTTGGGAACCAATGTTGTGGAGCTAACAGATGAAACCATAGAGGTTAATTCAAGGTTTTTCGACTCAATAGAAGAAGTTCCAAAAACTGCTATAACCATGGGAATTGGAAGTATAATGAGGGCAAAGAAAATTATTCTCCTGGCAAATGGTAAAAACAAGGCTGCAATAATGAAAAAGCTCTTAGATGAAAAGAAAATCTCTACAGAGATACCAGCTAGTATCCTATTTTTACATCCAGACATCACCTTTATCCTAACTAAAGATGTAATGGAGAAGTGAAGAGATGATTGAATACTACTTTTTTAATACGAAGATAGGAGAACTTTCTATAGAAATCAAGGACAAGACTATAATAGGACTTTCCTTTGGGCAAGGAGGCAACAGGGACTATCTCCAAAAATACTATAAAGATGAAGTCTTAATAGAAGGAGGAGACCATACTTATCATGATGAGATAATAAGATATCTCCAAGGAGATTTAAAGAACTTTACAAAAGAAATCAGCTATAGGGGAACAGAATTTCAAATGAAAGTATGGGATCAAATACAAAAGATCCCCTACGGAGAAACCAGGACCTATAAGGAGATAGCTGAAAACATAGGAAGTCCTAGAGCCTATAGGGCTGTGGGAGGAGCATTAAATAAAAATCCTATATCTATAATAGTGCCTTGACATAGGGTTATAGGAACTAGTGGAAAACTAGTTGGGTTTGGTGGAGGTTTAAGTATAAAAGAAAGACTCTTGGAGCTGGAAAAGGATAATATTTAAAGGATATATTTAATATTAATAAAATACTTCTTCACTTAATAAAAAAACTATGGTATATTACTTATTCGGAGGTATGACAAATGAAGTATAAATTAATTGCAATAGATATGGATGGTACTCTTTTAAATAGTAAAAATCAAATCTCCCCCAGGGACAAAGAGGCAATAAGAAGAGCTGGAGAAAAGGGACTAAGGATAGTACTGGCTACGGGACGGATATTAAAGTCTGCCAAATACTATTCAGAACAACTAGGGTTAAAGAGTCCTATAATAGCAAGCAATGGTGGAATTGTTATAGATGAGGAGGGAAAGATATTAGCACAAAAACCCTTAGACAAAGAATCTATAATAAAATTGATTGAACTAGCAGAGGAAGAGGACCTATACTTTCACTTATATAATGAAGAGAAGTTTTATGCTCAGGATAAAGTTAAGGAAGTTTTAGAGTTTTATAATGAGGGCAATGAGGATTTGACCATAGAATTAGAGCTTTTTGATGATATAGTAGAAAAACTAGCTTCTAGGGACTTTAATATGTATAAAATTATATTTATAGATGAGGACATAGAAAAGCTTAAGAGCTTTAGAAAACTAATCTCAGACCTAGATGATATAAATATATCAAGTTCATGGACCAACAATATAGAAGCCAATGCTAAGGATGTGTCAAAGGGTGGAGCCATAGAAGAACTTTGTAAAATCTTCCATATAAAACCAGAAGAGGTCCTAGCAATCGGGGATAGTGAAAATGACCTATCAATGTTCAAGCTGGCAGGATTAAGTGTTGCCATGGGCAATGCATCGGATTTTGTAAAGTCTCAGGCAGATTACACAACAGATACTAATGACAAAGATGGACTTGCTAAGGCCATAGAAAAATTTATATTGGGAAATGAGGAAAATAAAGATGAGTCTTAATATAGTATTGGTAGAGCCAGAAATACCCCATAATACAGGAAGCATAGCTAGGACCTGTGCCCTAACAGGGGTGAAGCTTCATCTAGTAAGACCTCTAGGATTCTCTGTAACAGATAAGTATCTTAAAAGGGCAGGACTTGATTATTGGAACTTAGTAGATATAAGTTATTATGATAGATTTGAACAAGTAGTAGAGGAGTATCCTGATGGAAGTTTTTACTATGCCACTACCAAGGCAAAGAAAATATATAGTGAAATTAATTACGGGGACAATTCTTTTTTTGTCTTTGGCAAGGAAACCAAGGGATTACCCATGGAATTAATAGAAAGAAATATGGATAATTGCATAAAAATCCCAATGAGGAAGAATATTGGTAGATCTCTTAACCTATCAAATTCTGCAAATATTATTATATATGAAGCCCTAAGGCAGTTAGATTTTTCAATTATATAAACAAAGTTTTATACATATAAAAATAGAATTTGTGGTATTATGAAATTATAAGAATTAATTAAATTAGGAGGGTAGCTATGGAAATGGCATTGCCAGTAATAGGAGGCCTAGGGTTATTCCTATATGGAATGAATGTAATGGGAGATGGCCTTCAAAAATCAGCCGGCGAGAGGCTGAAAAAGCTTATTGAAGTATTGACAAATAATAGGATTTTAGGTGTCTTGGTAGGAGCTCTTGTTACCATGGTCATACAAAGTAGTTCAGGAACCACAGTAATGGTAATAGGATTTGTAAATGCAGGGTTGATGTCCCTACCTCAAGCAGCAGGTGTAATAATGGGAGCCAACATTGGTACCACCATTACAGCTCAGCTTATAGCTTTTAAATTAACAGACTATGCACCTATAGCAGTTGCTGTAGGGGTTGCCATATGGATGGTTGCCAAAAAAAAGAAATGGAAAAATCTTGGTGAAGTACTTATAGGATTTGGTATACTTTTCATAGGTATGGATATGATGGGTGCAGGTTTAAAGCCCTTAGCAAATAATCCAGCCTTTGAATCAATGATTGTAAACTTAAAAGACAATCCATTGTTGGGAATGTTAGTAGGTCTATTACTGACAACTGTAGTACAAAGTAGTAGTGCGTCTATTGGTTTGTTACAAGCCTTGGCTGCACAGGGAGCAATAGGGATTGACATTGCCTTTCCTATCCTCTTTGGAGAAAATATAGGAACTACAACAACTGGACTTATATCATCCCTAGGAGCAAATAAAACTGCTAAAAGAGCAGCAATTATTCACTTTTTATTCAACTTAATAGGAACCTTTATATTTATATTTATACTTAGAACGCCTATAGAGCGGCTGGTGACCTATCTGTCTCCTGGAAACCTACCAAGGCAGATTGCAAATGCCCATACATTTTTCAATATTATAAATGTGCTAATACTATTGCCATTTGCTGGCTTACTTGTTAAGATAGCTATAAAACTTGTTCCTGGAGAAGATACAGGAGAAAGACAAGAAGCTAAATACTTAGATCTTAGAATAATAGAAACACCATCTATAGCCCTAGGACAGGTTAGAAAAGAAATTGTAAGGATGGGAGAATTAGTATCAGACAATCTAAGAAGGTCTCAAATAGCACTGATAGAAAATGATTCTAAGGAAATAGAAAAAACCTTAGAGCAAGAGCAAATAATAAACAAACTACAAAAAGAAATATCAGAATATCTAATACAAGTTTCAAATGCACCTTTATCAAATGAACAGCATAACCAAGTAAATGTATATTTCCATCATATAGGTGATATAGAGAGAATTGGTGACCATGCTGAGAACTTGGTAGAATTAGCTGAAGAGAAAATTGCAGGAGATTACTTATTCTCTGTTGATGCAGTTGAGGAACTAAATATAATCTTTGATAAGTGTCAAACAGGTTTTGGATATGCTATGGAAGCTTTTGAATTTAATCGAGAAGAGCCTGCTAGAAGAACTCTTAAAATAGAGGACCAGGTAGATGAGATTGAAAGTGCATATAGGCAAAATCATATATCTAGACTAAACCAGGGTCTTTGTGTAACAGGAGCAGGTATAATTTACCTAGACATAATTAGTAATCTGGAAAGAATTTCAGATCACTCATCAAATGTTGCCCTCTACGTTTTAGATAATTTTAAAAAGGATTTTAAAAAGAATTAATAAATAATTTCAAAAAAGACTTGTATATTTTAAAATTATGTATTATAATATCTATGGAGTGTTAAAAATGTAACACAATATATAACAATTTAATTTAAAATTCTGGATGAAGAATATGGAAGAGACCGAAAGGCGCCGAAGGAAAAAATCATTGGGTTCCCAATTCAATGATGAAGTTCTCAGGCAAAAGGACCGTATTTGGACAGGACTCTGGAAAGCGAAGCACCGAAGGAGCAACTCTATTTAATAATAGAAGAAACTCTCAGGTTAATAAACAGAGTGAATGGGTTTATTTAAACCTATTCACTCTGTTTTTGTTTTTATTTGTAAAAATATTTAAATTTTAAAATAATATACTTGATTTCTTAGTATGTTATAGGGTATATATATAAGTAAGGATAGCTTTCTAGTTATACATACTTATATAAGAATATTCATTAATGAGCAACAAATATATTTTATATAATGGGAGGAATTAGAATGATTTATGACGTAATAATTATAGGAGCAGGACCAGCAGGACTAGCAGCAGGCCTATATGCTTCTAGAGCAAGATTAAGTACTTTAATTATTGAAAAAGAAAAAGCTGGTGGTCAAATTGTTACTACTGATGAAGTAGCAAACTATCCAGGATCAGTAGAAAATGCAACTGGACCATCATTGGTTAATAGAATGGTAGAACAAGCAGAGGAATTTGGAGCAGAAAGAATCTTAGATACAATTAAAGAAGTAAATCTTAATGATAAGGTAAAAGTTTTAAAGGGTGAAAAAGCAGAATACCAAGCTAAATCAGTTATAATAGCAACTGGTGCAGTGCCAAGACCAATAGGCTGTCCAGGAGAAAAAGAACTTACAGGTAGGGGAGTCTCCTACTGTGCTACATGTGATGCTGCATTCTTTGAAGACTTAGAAGTATATGTAATGGGTGGAGGAGATACAGCAGTAGAGGAAGCAATGTACCTAGCTAAATTTGCTAGAAAAGTTACTATTGTTCACAGAAGAGACGAATTAAGAGCAGCTAAGTCTATCCAAGAAAAAGCTTTTAAAAATGAAAAATTAGATTTTATCTGGGATAGTGCCATTACTGAGATAAAAGGTGATGGAATATTAGAATCTATAGTTATAACAAACCTTAAGACTGGAGAAGAAACAGAAATAGTAGCACATGAAGATGACGGTACTTTCGGAGTATTCCCATTCATAGGATATCTTCCATCTACAGAATTATTTGATGGTATAATAGATGTTCAAGATGGTTATATAAAAACAGATGAAGATATGAAGACAAATGTGGATGGAGTGTTTGCCGCAGGAGACATTAGGGTAAAGTCATTAAGGCAGGTAGTAACAGCAACTGCTGATGGAGCTATAGCAGCAGTTCAAGCTGAAAAATATATAGAAGATGCATTTGAAGACTAAAACAAAAAAATAGGAGGTATTTCCATGATAGAATTAACTAAAGATAATTTTGAAGAAGAAGTAAAGCAAGCAGAAGGTCCAGTACTAGTAGACTTTTGGGGACCAACTTGTGAGCCATGTAAGGCACTAATGCCTCATGTTGAAGCTTTAGAAGAAGAATATGGAGACAAGGTTAAATTTACTTCACTAGACATAACAAAGGCTAGAAGATTAGCTATTGGACAAAAAGTTATGGGACTTCCAGCTCTTATCATCTATAAGGATGGAGAAGAAGTTGAAAGATTAGCAGAAGCTAATGCAACTGCTACAGCAGTAGAAGAAATGGTTAAGAAGTACGCTTAAATGTTGATTTTACCTTTGGGCCAGCGGGCCCAAAGCTAAGATATAGATAGTTGTTAATATAAGAGGAGGTGAACTTATGCGTCTAGAATTAGGCCATGTGCTAATTAAA
>CAZGQG010000013.1:0-45030 GCA_964527205.1 uncultured Tissierellaceae bacterium
AAGAATCTTAGGGTCACAAAGACAGATCCTTCCTCGCTATGCTCCTCAGGATGACAAAAACCCTATGCTCCTCAGATACCATAGGATGGTAGAAACGCTATGCTTCCCAGGATTACAAAAACACTAGAGACACAGTTTTAGTATTATACCTAATAAAATAGCTTTTATATGAGCTACTAATAAAGAGGGTTTTAGTATTATGGTCATGCAATTCCTTGGGGAATATAATTATTGTAAGATTTCTCTTGCTATTTAGGGGGATTACATATATACTTGATTAGTTAAAGACTAAGGAGGAGTAAAATTTTTTATGGAGAAATTAAGATTTGATGAAGTAAACTTATCGGAGGAGATACAAAGAGCAGTCTCAGACATGGGCTTTGAAGAAATGTCTCCAATACAATCTAGTGCAATACCTATACTTATGGATGGAAAAGACATAATAGGACAGGCACAGACAGGAACGGGTAAAACAGCAGCATTTGGGATTCCTATAATAGAAAGATGTGATCCTAAAAACAGACAGGTACAAGCATTGGTGCTATGCCCTACTAGGGAGCTTTCAATCCAGGTATCTGAAGAAATTGCAAGACTTGCAAAATACAAAAAAGGAATTAATGTACTTCCTATATATGGCGGACAGCCTATTGACAGACAAATTAGAGCATTGAAAAAAGGTGTAAATGTAGTAATTGGTACACCTGGTAGAATATTAGATCATATTAGAAGAAGAACCTTAAAGCTTGGCGGAGTTCATATGATGGTACTTGATGAAGCTGATGAGATGTTTGCTATGGGTTTTAGAGATGATATAGCTCTTGTAATGAACGAACTTAGCAAGGAAAGACAAACTATATTTTTCTCAGCAACCATGCCTCGTGCAATAATAAACTTTGCATCAAGATATCAGGACAATCCAGAGATAATCAAGGTTGTACACAAGGAAATGACAGTACCTGAAGTTGAGCAGGCTTATTTTGAATTAAAACATCATATGAAGACAGAAATACTCACAAGGCTTATAGACATATATAATCCTACACTTGCAATAGTATTTTGTAATACTAAAAGGAAGGTAGATGAATTAATAGGAGATCTTCAAGGTAGAGGATATTTTGCTGATGGACTTCATGGGGATTTAAAACAAAATCAAAGAGACAATGTCATGAATAAATTCAGAAGAGGAACAATTGAAATCTTAGTAGCTACGGATGTTGCTGCAAGAGGTATAGATGTAGATGAAGTAGATTTAGTTATCAACTATGATTTACCTCAAGATGAAGAGTACTATGTTCATAGAATCGGTAGAACAGCTAGGGCAGGTAGAGAAGGTAGGGCATTTAGCTTTGTATCAGGAAGAGAAATACAAAAGTTAAAATCCATACAAAGATATACTAAAACCAATATACCAAGAAAAGAATTGCCAACACTAAAGGATATTGAAAGCAATCAAACCACTTCAATGATAGATAAGATTAAGGCAGAGATAGAGAAAAACGAATTATCTAAATATGAGAAAATGGTAGAAGATATGTTAGGGGATGAATTCACTTCCTTTGATATAGCTGCAGCACTTTTAAAATTCTACATGGTGGAAAACAAATTAGGCGGACACCAAGAATTAGATATGGTTGATTTCCATAGCAGATCCAAGTCAAAGACTAGGCCAAGCTCAGGAAGCAAAGGACCTAAGACTCATAGAACTAGTAGGGGTGCAACAAGAAGAATGTATATTAATACTGGGAAAAGAAGAGGTATTAGCCCAAGACATATACTAGGAGCTATAATGGGAGAAACAGATGTAAACAAGGAACTTATAGGTGATATAGATGTATACGATAAGTTCTCATTTGTAGAGGTAGATAAGGATATAATTGAAGATTTAGTAGAGAATCTAGACGGGGTTAGAATCAAGGGAAAGAAAATTACTGCTGAAATAGCAAAACCCAAAAATAGATAAATATAAAGAGATAAAGCTTCTTAGAATGTTATAAGCATTCATGTAGAAGCTTTTTTTATTTTAAAATAATTGTTTTCAATAGAAAAGCTTGGGTAATTAATGCATATAGTAATAATAAAAGAAATTTAATTTAACAAAGGAGAGGAAGAAATATGTTAAGATGGACAATTATATTCTTAGTGGTAGCAGTTATAGCTGCAATACTAGGATTTGGAGGAATTGCCGGAGCAGCAGCTAGTATAGCAAAGATAGTATTTTATTTATTCCTTATATTATTTGTTATATCATTAATAAGAGGCTTAATGACCAAATAAATTTAATATGATGATTGAAATATAGAGTATATAATATACTCTATATTTTTTTTGAGGATCTAGGGGATACAGGATAAAATTATATGGTATAATATTTATATTATTAATTTGGGGGAATATATATGAGGATGTTTACAAGTGATAATAATTCTGGAGTAGATGAAAGAATAATGCAGGCAATAGTAGAGGCAAACAGGGGTGATACTATAGGATACGGAAATGATCACATCAGTAAAAAAGCAGAGGAGAAAATTAGTGAATTATTTGGTTGTGACACAGATGTGTATTTTGTGTCTACAGGAACAGCTGCAAATGTAATAGCCATAGGAGGAGCCTTAAGGTCCTATGAAGCAGTAATTGCAGCTGATACAGCTCACATCTACACTGACGAGTGCGGAGCCTTGGAGAAGTTTACAAGCTCTAAAATAATAACTGTTCCAAATAGAAATGGAAAGATCTATAAGGAAGATATAAAGCCCTTACTGGATTCAAGGGGAGATGAACACCAAAGTCAGCCAAGACTTATATACATATCCCAGACAACGGAAATGGGAAGCCTATATAGTCTTGAGGAAATAAAAGACCTAGCAGACTTTGCCCATAGGAACAATATGTACTTACAGGTAGATGGAGCCAGAATAGCCAATGCTGTAGTAGCTCTTGATACTAGCTTTAAGGCTATGATAAGGGATACAGGAGTTGATCTTTTATCCTTTGGTGGAACAAAAAATGGAATGATGATGGGAGAGTCCATTGTAAGCTTTAATAAAGAATTAAGTAAAAACTTTAAGTATTATAGAAAACAGGGTATGCAGCTTATGTCTAAGATGAGATTCCTATCCGTTCAGTTTACAGAATACCTTAAGGATGATTTGTGGAGAGAAAACGCCTCAAATGCAAATAATATGGGTATGTATTTAGCAGCTGAGCTTTCTAAAATAGAAGGTGTAGAATTAGTAGAGGGTCTTAAAACCAATATGGTTTTTGCATATTTTCCAGAAAAATTAGCAAAGATACTTGTAGAGGATTATGGCCTATATCTTCTTGATGAGGAAAAAGGTTTAATTAGACTGGTAACATCCTTTAACACCAAAAAAGAAGAAGTAGATAAATTAATAGAGGCTATATCTTAATATAGGAACGTAGAAAAAAGCTTATAGGGAAGTCCCTATAAGCTTTTATTAATTAACTTAGAATCCAGATATAGATTTGTAAATCATATTTACATTGCCCTCTGTATCTGATTTTATAACTTTTTCAAATACTTCCCTATCCTCTATATACTTATAGTCCATTAGAGTAAGGTTAGCAGTACCTGAGTTGATAATTGATATGTGGAAATCATCCTCAACCTTATAAACAAAAAAGTCTAAAGAAGCTATTTGAAGATATTGATCAAAGAGTACAAAGCTCTTATCCTGACCTTCCACAAGAATTTTCCAGTTCTGACCATCATCCCACATGATATTTCCTTCAGGATCCTTTTGTGCATCTGTATACATGGAAATAGATTCTAATTCTTCCTCTCCATAGATATCTATATCAAAGGAATCCAAAAGAGTTAGACCACTTAAATCCAGGTCTCCACTAGGGAGTATTTCTTCTGCATCTGCAACTATGTCTTCATCAAAATCAAAGTCATCAAAGACAAAATCTTTAATTTGTTCTTCCTTTTTAATGGAGACAAGATTATGATCCTGGTCATAGGACACAATATAGAGTTCTAGGGCTTCAAGGCTATCAAACAAATCAGAATCCCCTATTTCCAGTTTCAAGTTTCCATCAAAGGCATCATTGTTTTCCTTTACATATCCTAGTTCTATTATCATTTTCTCGTTTTCAATATACTTTTCATTTAAAAAACCTATGCTCATTTCCCTTGAATCATCAATTTCAACAGTGTCTTCCTCTGAGTTTACAACATCCTCTGTGCATCCAAAAGCAAAGCTCATAAGAAATAAAACTGTTAGTGCTAACAATAAAAGTTTTATATTTCTTTTCATTTCATCACACTCCCATAATTCTAGTATATAATAATGATATCATAGAATAAAGGTCTTAGTGTTACGAATTCATTACAAAAAAGCTAAGAAAAAAATTGATTTATTTTTATGTGGGTAAGTATTAAACTAGGCCTTATATGATATGTTTAATAGAATAATGGAGATTGGAGGAAGTTTTATGAGATGTCATTGTTTTGATAATAATGGAGAAAATTGCATAGAAAAGGTGCCAATATTTGATAATTTATCCGATGATGAAATGGTAGAAATTGCAAAGATTGCCCAGAGAAAAGAATTTGCCAAGGATGAGATGATTTATATGGCAGGAGATCTGGGAGACAAACTATATGTAGTTAATTCAGGCAAGATCAAAGTATCTAGAATTTCGGATACTGGAAAAGAGCAGGTAATAAGAGTTTTAGGCACTGGTGACTTTATGGGAGAGTTAGCTCTCTTTAATAGGTCTGAATTAAGGGACAATGCAATAGCTCTTTCTGATGTTGTCATGTGTGTAATATCTGCAGATGAAATGAAGGAGTCTATGAGAAAGTATCCAGATATATCTATAAAGATAATGGAAGAATTAAGCAATAGGCTGGAGGATGTAGAAACCCTTATAGAAAATATAAGCATACATGGGGTAGAAAGAAGGATTGCAGATAGCTTGATTGGACTTTCAGATGAAAGAGGGGAAATAAATTTAAAGATGAGTAGAAAGGATCTAGCATCTCATCTAGGAATGAGCCAGGAGACCCTTAGTAGGAAACTAAGAAGCTTTGAAGAAACTGGATTGATAAAACTTGTAGGCCATAGGAAGATAAGGATCTTGGACATGGAGGCAATAGGGGAGATTAAGTAAGGAGATTAGACAATATAGCCTCCAGGGTATACAATAAAACTATAGAAAAATAGAGGGAGTGGTGGAATGCAGTATATTATTTTATTTGCCCTACTAGCAGCATTTTTAATAGGAGAGCAGATTAAAAAGAAAAAAGATAGAGAAAAAGATGAAGATGTAATCTTCATGGATGATGAAAAGAAAAAGAGGAAAAGCTTTGATATAAAGATAAATGGTAAAGCTATTGCTGGGGTTATACTGGTTATAATTATCCTAGGAGCCCTAGGCACTTCATTTTTCACTGTTGACCAAACAGAATATGCAGTGCTTACAACCTTTGGTAGGCCCACTGAAAACATAATAGAGTCAGGTCTTAAATTTAAATTGCCTTATCCTATTCAAAGGGTCCATATATTATCTAAGGAAACCTTTTCCCTAACCATAGGATATGAGGAGCAGGGCCAAGGCTTGGAAATACAAGATGCAGAATCAAAGATGATTACAGGAGATGAAAATATTATACTGGCAGATCTAGAAGTCCAGTGGAAAATAGTAGATCCTGTAGCCTATCTTTATAGAACAAATGATCCTAAGGAAATACTCTACAATGCAACATCCTCATCTCTTAGGAATGTAATAGGAAGCTCAACAGTTGATGATGCTCTGACAGATGGTAGGGCAGCAATAATCAATGATATAAGAGATAATTTAGTAAAGTTAGTAGATTTATATGATCTTGGAATATCTATTATTAATGTTAACTTGCAAGATGTTGATTTGCCAACAACAGAAGTAGATGCAGCCTTTAAAGCCGTAACAGATGCAAGGGAAGAAAGGATAACCAAGATAAATGAGGCTAATAAATATAGAAATGAAAAGATAAATCAAGTTGAAGGAGAACAAGCAGCTATACTCAGTAGGGCTGAGGGGGAAAAAATTACCCTTACAGAAAAGGCAATAGGAGATGTGGCAAGATTTAATGCTATTTATTCTGAGTACCAGGTAAATGAAGAGGTTACTAGAAACAGATTAAATATAGAAGCCATTCAATCCACCTTTAAGGAAGCAAAGATTATGATTGTGGATGACAATGGAAATACAGTTAAGTACTTACCAATAGACACTTTAACAAAGAATGCAAGTGAAAAGGGGGTAGAGGGAAATGAATAAGGGATTAAAAAGCTTGCTTTATATAGGACTGCCTTTAATAATAATACTAGCTATTTTATTAAATAACACCTTTATAATGAAGCCAAATGAATATGGTGTTATCAAGCAGTTTGGTAAAATAGTAAGGGTTATAGATACTGATGGTTTAAAGTTTAAGGTGCCCTTTGTTCAAACACTTTCCAAGCTACCTAAGTATGTATTGTTTTACGATGTACCCGCAACAGAAATAAATACATTTGATAAGAAAAGGATCTTAGTTGACTACTATACTCTGTGGAAAATTACAGAACCTGTGAGTATGCTAGAGACTCTTAAGACAATAGATGGAGCTGAGGCAAGGCTTAGTGATATTATGTATTCCAATGTAAGAAATGAACTAGGTAGACTGGAATATGGTGAGATAATCAATCCTAATAATAATAATAGAGGTAATGTAGATAAAATGGTACAAGACAATATCAATGAAATCCTTAAAAGCAATAAAAACGGCATAGAGGTAGTGGATATACAAATAAAAAGAATAGACCTACCAGCTAGTAATGAGCAGTCTGTTTATAAAAGGATGATATCTGAAAGGGCTAGTAAGGCTCAGGAATACCTATCTCAGGGAGATGCAGAAAAAACAAAGATTATGGCAAATGCAGATAGGGAAGTTGCAGAGCTTATAGCTAAGACAAATAGAGAAGCTGAGGAGATTACTGCAGAGGGAGAGAAAGAAGCAGCTAAGACATATAACCAGGCCTACGGACAAGATGCTGAATTCTTTAAATTCTATACTACAATTAATAGCTATAAGACATCCATAGATGATGAAACTATTATAATGGTGCCAATAGACTCACCTTATCTAAAGTATTTAACCGGTCAATAAAAAAATAGATTAAATAGAGGGATATAGGGTATAAATATAATGTTAGATAATTCTGAATATCATAAGGAGGTATATTATGAGCTTAAAGATAACTGATAAGGTTAAATGGGTAGGAAAGATTGACTGGGAACTTAGACGTTTCCATGGAGATGAATATTCTACTGATAGGGGATCATCCTATAATTCATATTTAGTCCAGGATGAAAAGACAGTTCTAATAGATACTATTTGGGAGCCCTTTGCAGAGGAATTTGTAGAAAACCTCAAAAAGGAAATTGATTTAAATCAGATAGATTATATTATTGCCCAGCACGGAGAGGTTGACCACAGTGGGGCCCTGCCACTACTTATGAAAGAAATACCTGATACTCCAATTTATTGCACAGCAAATGGTGCCAAGATATTAAAGGCTCACTATCATCAAGATTGGAACTTTGTAGAGGTTAAAACAGGGGATACCCTTGATATTGGAGAATCCACCCTTACCTTTGTTGAGGCAAGGATGTTACACTGGCCAGACAGCATGATGACCTACATGAGTGGAGACAATATATTATTTAGTAATGATGCCTTTGGACAGCACTATGCATCTGATTTAATGTACAATGATCTAGTAGACCAGGGTGAATTATATCAAGAGGCAATCAAGTACTATGCAAATATACTTACACCTTTTAGCATGCTAGTTACAAACAAAATAAAAGAAGTACTTAGCTTAGAATTGCCACTAAATATGATTGCAACTTCCCATGGGATTATCTGGAGAGACAACCCAGCTCAAATAATTGAAAAGTATTTGGAATGGGCAGATTCCTACCAGGAAGATCAAATCACCATAGTTTATGACTCCATGTGGGGAGCTACAAGAAGAATGGCAGAAGCTATAGCCAAGGGAATAAAATCAGAAGATCAAAAGACAAATATAAAATTATTTAATGCAGCTAATACAGATAAAAATGATATAATTACAGAATTGTTCAAGTCTAAGGCTGTACTATTTGGATGTTCCACAGTAAATAAGGGAATAATGCATGCATCCGGTGGTATCCTTGAAATGATCCAGGGTATAGGCTTTAAGAAGAAGAAAGGTGCAGCCTTTGGATCCTATGGTTGGTCAGGAGAATCCTTAGATATCTTAGAAGAAAAAATAAAAGCTGCCAAGATAGACCTAGTTCAAGAGGGTATCAAAGTTCTTTGGAATCCAGATGAAGAAGCAATGGAAGAATGTGTGGAATTTGGAAGGGACTTTGCTAAGAAACTTTAATTAGGAGATTAAACGGAGCAGGTAGAGAAATAGAAAATTATTTCAAAACATATAAAATTGATGGTTTAGGAGTCCTAGGCCATCAATTTTTAATATGATATTATAGCTAATATGAAAGTACATATGAGAGGAGAATTACTTTGAAAAAAGATACTAACTTGTCAGCCTATGTGGCTGCCATATTTTATGCAATCATTGTAGGGTTTTCATTTTTATTTACTAAAGTTGCACTGGACCTATCAAATCCAATAGATATACTGGCCTATAGATTTATAGCATCCTTTATAGCCCTAGGGATTCCAGTCCTATTCAAACTAGTTCCAGTGAAGTTAAATAGGGAAAGAATACTAAAGGCCCTGCCCTTAGCCATCCTATATCCCTTGTTTTTCTTTGGATTTCAAACCTTTGGCCTCCAATATGCTACATCCGGTGAAGCAGGTATTATACTTGCCTCAGCACCAATTTTCACTATGATTATGGCCTCTTATTTTTTAGATGAAAAGTCTAATCTAGTTCAAAAGATATCCATAGGTATATCACTTATTGGAGTCTTATACATAACCTTTAATAAAGGATCTAGTATTGAAATTGCCAATATCAAGGGAATAATACTTCTATTATTCTCCGCCCTTAGCTTTGCAGCCTATAGCGTTATGGCTAGAAAACTTAGCAAGGACTACACTACAACAGAACTTAGTTTAATTATGATTACACTTAGCTTTGTAGTCTTTACATCTGTAGGCCTAGTAACTAATATAAGGGCAGGCAGCATGGATACATTTCTTCTTCCTCTAAAAAACATCAAGTTTATTGGAGCTATTCTTTATCTAGGAGTTCTTTCCACATTGGGAACCTCAATGCTTACAAATTATGCCCTGTCAAAACTAGAGGCATCTAAGATGATTGTTTTCTCCAATCTAGGAACGGTAATCTCTATAATAGCAGGAGTAGTCTTCCTAAAAGAATCTATTTTCTTCTATCATATAATTGGATCTATTATGATTATAGGTGGAGTTCTTGGAACCAATCTAGGAGATAAGAAAAGATAAAATAAAACAGACACTGAAGAATATTCTTCAGTGCCTGTTTTTATCTCTTTTATGCCTTGTAATTGTATATGGGCTTGATTACATCTATTATCTCTACTGTATCACCAATAGTGCCTATGATCTCATCTATAGATTTGTAGGCATCTGGGCTTTCATCCAAGGTTCCCTTATGAACAGAGCTTGAATAAATTCCCTCCATGGTCTCCTTGAAATGATCAAGGTCTAATGTGGCCTTTGCCTGGGTCCTACTTAAAACCCTTCCAGCACCATGGGGAGCTGAATAGTTCCAATCTTCATTGCCCTTTCCCCGAGCAATTATAGATCCGTCTCTCATATTAATAGGAATCAATACTTTTTCATCCTTATAGGCTGAGATAGCACCCTTCCTAATTATATTGTCCTTAAAGTCAATATAATTGTGGATGGTCTGGAAATGTGGAAAATCCTCTAATTCCCTATCCAGTAAATTGGAAAGGATGATTTCCGCCATTTTCTCTCTATTTAAAGCTGCATACTCCTGGCAAATATTCATATCATGAAGATATTGATCTCTATACTTTCCAGTTAGATAGCAAAGATCCTTAGGATATTTAGGCTTTAAACCCTGGTAGTCCTTTTTTAATTCTTTTAAGGCGGATTTGATTTCCTTACTCCTACCTTCTTCATTATAGGTCTTTATTATATCTTCTTTTTTCTCAAAGAACTCTTCTTTTCCACTACACATGTCAATGGCTAGCTTTTGATAGATTTTCGCCACCTGATTACCTAGATTTCTACTTCCGGAGTGAATTACAAGGTACTTATCCCCCTTGCTATCCTCACCTACTTCAATAAAGTGATTCCCTCCTCCAAGAGTTCCTATACTCCTATCCATCCTTCTAGTATTCTTTAACTTCCTAAATACATGAAGATCTTGGATTTTGTCATATCTGAATTTCCTTCCCTGGTGAACATTTCTTCCAGAAGGAATTTTTTCTTGTACAATCTTATCCAGCCTAGCTAGATCAAGGTCTATATCACCTAGCTCTACTGTAAGCATGCCACATCCTATATCTACTCCAACAATATTTGGGATTACCTTGTCTCCCATGTCTGCTGTAAAACCAATTACACAACCCATGCCCTGATGGACATCAGGCATTATTCTAACATTTGAACCAGCTACAAAATCTTGATCTAATAAATTAATGATCTGGTCCCTGGCTCCATCTTCTAAAGTATCAGCAAATACTTTAGCTGTACCGTATTTACCTTTTACTTCCATATTTATCACCTCATATTATTTGTAATACTAGTGAACATACTTACTATAAGTTTACTACAAGACTGAGAGAATGTAAAATAATTGGCATAAAACTATCATAGTTTCCCTTATATCTATAAAAAGATAGGAAGTTGGGTATATGTATAGTATGAAAATATAGTTAAAGAGAGGGAGATTGCTTTATGAAGGTAATAGTGTTTTTTGCGGATGGTTTTGAAGAGGTAGAAGCCCTTACGGTGGTGGATTATCTTAGGAGATCGGATATTGATGTAGATATGGTCTCTATAGCTGATAAGACCATAAGGGGGGCCCATGACATAAGAGTAAGTGGGGATAAGATTATATCTGAGCTTAGTGATTTAGAATCCTATGATGGACTAGTAATACCCGGTGGAATACCAGGTGCAACAAATCTAAGAGATGACAAGAGGGTAATTGAAATCATTCAGGATTTCAATTCTAGAGAAAAACTTTTAGCTGCAATCTGCGCAGGACCTATAGTACTCCAAAGAGCAGAGGTAATAAAAGGGAAAAATGTAACTTCCTATCCAGGCTTTGAGGAAGAACTTACAGGTTCCCTATACAAGGAAGATAAGGTAGTCAGAGACGGGAATATAATAACAGCAAGGGGACCTGCCCTAGCCATGGACTTTGCAATAGAAATAGTAAAATACCTTAAGGGGGAAGAAAAAGCTGGAGAGTTAAAAGAAGGAATACTCTATTCACAGCTTTAAAGTAAAGAAGCTTAGATTATTTAAACAAGTAGGATTATAGGATTAGAAAATCCTACTTGTTTAAAGTTAAATTTTATTTGGATTAATATAATTTTAATAAATTTTATAAGAATAAGAGTAGATAAGTCTGACTAGACTTATGATTGGGGCATATATAAAGAGGAGAGATAATTGAGAGGAGATGTTAAATTATGAAAAGAAGAATTTATCTCATAGGAATCCTAATCCTGGTCCTTTCCCTTACTGTAGCTTGTACACAGGATGAGGACGAGCTAGATAAGACGGAGGGAAATGGACCAGTGAGTTCGGAAGATCAGATAGATGAAGAAGATGATGAGCCTAAGGATTCAGAAGATATTGCAATGGAGTTTGAAGATAAGATCAACAGCTCCTTGGAAGAGGCTGGAGAATTTATAGAAAAAAATATGGAAAAGCTAAATTCTATAGAAGTAGACCAGATGATATCAAAATTAATTGATGAAACAGAAGAAGGAATAGGAAGTAGAAAAAGAAGGATTGAGCAGATAGATGAGGATCAGGAACTAGCAAAGAGTCTAGGTCAAGGATTGTTTTTTGATGAAGAGGGGCTAGAAAATATAGAGAATGAGGAATTAAGGGAAGAGCTAGAAAATCTTTTTTCTGATAATTATAGACTTATCAATCTAGAAGGAGAATACTACCCTATAGTTAACTATGAGGCATTAAAAAAATATGATGAACACATGTCTGGGGAAGTAAGAGACTATATAGAATTAAAGGCAAGAGATGCCAATCAACCTGTAGCAATTGACGGAGCCCTATATATAGATTATGAAGAGTTAGCAGATAGGATAATTGAAACAGAAAACTATATAAAGAGATACGGCCAAGGTGATAGGTATGAAGAAACAATAAATATGTATAGGAATAAGCTTAATATATATCTACTGGGACTTCCAAACACACCAATCACAGACTTGGATTCAGAAAAAATTAGAGAAGACTTGCTAGAGAGTTACAATGAGACAGAATTAATTACAGACTCACTTACAGGATTTATTGTTGGAAAATATAGGAATTTAATCCTAGCTAAAGAGGGAATAATAGATGATGAAGTTAGGGGCAAGGCTGAATTGCTCTTAGAAGAAGCCATTGAACTAATGGGTATGGGTAAATAAAAGAGAGAGATTGCTCCTAAATTTAGGAGCAATTTTTTTAGGATTTAAAATATGATACAATGTATCTAAATTGTAAACTAAAATATTAGCTATTTTAATTGTATTTAAGGCTTATATGTAGTATTATTTACTGTATACTTAAAATTCAAGAGGTGTAAATATGAAAAAATTCTTAATATCCTTTTTAATATCATCTTTATTATTTAGTCTTATATTTGTAGGCTTAGATAAGGTAGTATTTAGTTCAGATAATACTACTATAGCCGCTGATGAAGATGGAAATACTATTGAAGATATAGATGATGAAGATCAAAAAGTAGAAAAAGGCAAGCAAAAATTTAAAAATGAAATCCTAGTCCTAGTAATGGGTGTAGATGCCAAGGATGTAAAACGTTCCAAGGGAACTAGGACGGATACTATGATGCTAGTAAAGGTCAATCTTGACGATGGAAAAACAGATATTCTTTCTATTCCTCGTGATACCAGGGTAATGGTAAGAGGTAGGGAAGATAAGATTAACCACGCCCATGCCTATGAGGGACCTGAGCTTACTATTAGAACAGTAAGGGAGTTTCTAAATATAGACCTTGACTACTATGTTAAGGTTGATTATAAGGGAGTAATTGAAGTAGTAGATGCCATAGGTGGAGTTGAGATAGATGTACCTAGAAATATGTACTATCAAGATCCAACCGCAGATCCCCCACTTAATATAAATCTTAAAAAGGGCCTACAATGGCTGGATGGACAACAATCCCATGACTTCTTAAGATGGAGAAAAAACAACGACCTAACCTCAGGCTATGGGGATATAGGTAGGATAGAGTCCCAACAGATGTTTGTCAAGGAACTAATGAAACAGACATTAAAGCCAAAAAATATATTCAAACTTCCAGAATTAATAGAAACATATTATGACTATGTGGAAACAAATATATCTCTAGGTGTTATTTTAAAGGGTGCCATGTCTGCAAATAAGATGGATCCAGAACAGATTAATACAGCAACTATCCCAGGTGAATCAAAAACAATTGCAAAAGGATCATATTGGATATATAATGAATATGAAACAAAAAAGCTTGTTGAAGAGATGTTTGGAGACTATTTATTAGATTAATAGATAGAGGTGGAAAAATGAGAGAAAAAAGAAAAAAGGAACATGTAGAAAATTACCTGAGAACCACTTATAGAGGAGATAATCTACTAGGAGATGTATTTATTGAACATAATTCTCTTCCAAACCTAAGTTTGGATGAGATTGATTTAAGTACAGAATTTTTAGGCAAAAAAATAGATTATCCTATAATTATCAATGCTATGACTGGAGGAGCAGATTTTTCTTGGGAGATAAATAAGCAACTAGCAGAAATTGCAAAGGCATTTAATATTCCCATGGCAGTAGGGTCACAGACTATAGCCCTTTGTGAAGATGAGGAATGTAAAAGAAGCTTTAGAATAGCCAGAGAGACTATTGGTAAGGATGGAATAGTCATAGCAAATTTAAATGCTCAAGCATCAGTAGATGATGTTAAATATGCAATGGAAATGATAAAAGCAGATGCAATTCAGCTTCACTTAAATCCTGCCCAAGAGGTTGTTATGCTTGAGGGAGATAAGAGTTTTAAAGGCATAGTGGATAATATAGAAAACATTGTAAAGAGTATAGATAAGCCTGTAATAGTTAAGGAAGTAGGATTTGGTATATCCAAGAATGTGGCAAAAAAACTCTGGGATATTGGAGTTAGGAATATTGATGTTTCAGGCTTTGGAGGAACCAACTTCATTGAAATTGAAAATATCAGATACAATGATATAGATTTTTCTGACTTATATGATTGGGGAATTCCTACAGCCCTATCAGTTATTGAAACTAGAAGTATTTCAAATGATTTAACCCTAATAGCTAGTGGTGGAATAAGGGATAGTATTGATATAATTAAGGCCCTTGCTATAGGAGGGGATATGGTAGGCATATCTGGAGAAATTCTTTCATATTTACTTCATGGTGGATATGACAATGCTAGAGACTATCTAGATGCTACTATTTACAAGTTAAAGATTTTAATGCTCTTAAGTGGAAAAAAAGATATTAAGTCTTTAAAGAATATGGATTATAGATTAATGGGAAGATTAAAAGATTTAGTAAATAAATAAAAAGGTAAAAAGAGAGAAAATGGATTCTATATAGAATCCATTTTTTATTTGCTCTTATTTAATTCGTTCCCTACTTGTATATATTAAGGGTTCCTTGCCCAAGATCTTTGCTAGAATAGATATTTGATAGAAATCAGCAAGCTCTACCCCCATATGACTAGGAAATTTTAAAGATGCTACTAGGCCTATGCCCATGGCAGCAGATTTCAATAACATATCTAGGGAAATACGGCCGCTGGTGCATATAAAGGATGAAGAAAAATCTGCCCCATCCCTGGCAGCAGCTCCAATAGCCTTATCTACAGCTGAATGCCTTCCAATGTCTTCTCTTAGATAATACTTATCAGTAGATGAATCCACAAGGATTGAGCTGTGAACTCCTCCTGTTTCATGATAGATAGGGGCATCTTCAACCATAATATTGGCATAATGGACTACTTTACTAAGTTCTATAGAAAAATCCCCATGGACTTTAGGTATTTTATAAATATTGTCATTGAATTTACTTACAGAGGAACTGCCACTAAGGACAAAGTTGGGAACGCTGTAAAGTTCCTCAAGGGTATCATGCTTAGTTTTTACAAATATTTGTAGGCTATCCTCCCTTACTTCTATATCTTCAATATCATCTATACTAGCCAGCATGCCTCTGGATAAGATGTGCCCTACTCCAAGGTCTTCTAAATCATAGGGAGAAGCCATAAATGTAGTCCTGAGCTTGGAGTTTATCCATAACTCCACAGGCATCTCTATAGCAGCAGGATATTTGTCCCTTGTCATATTTCCACCTTCCTTCTTTTCTTGTTTTCATATATAAAAATTATAGTATATAGATTTTAAGATTGCAAATATTAAAATAGAATGGTAAATTTAATAAAAGGAAATAAAAAAGCTAAAGCTTAAGATCTAATAAAATAAAGAATAAAGTGGGAGATTAAATTATGGATAATAATTTACTTAAAAGAAAATCATATAGAAATATTTTAAAGCTATCTAAGGTTCTAGGTGCCAAAGAGCTGGAAGGAGAAGCTTCCTTAGCATTTAAAGAAATCACAGAGTCCCAGGAACCTAGGGACATAAGAATAGTTCCCACCACAGGAACAAACAATTGTGGAGGAAGATGTGTTATAAAAGCCTATGTAAAGGATGATATTATAGTTGAAATTGGAACGGATGAAGAAGAGGAAAATCCTAAGAGACCTCAACTTAGGGCTTGTGTGAGGGGAAGAGGATATAGGAAGACCTTTCTTCATCCAGATAGATTAAAGTATCCTATGAAAAGAGTAGGAAAAAGAGGAGAAGGAAAATTTCAGAGGATTTCATGGGAAGAGGCAATTGACACCATAGCTAGTGAAACTAAGAGGATAAAGAAAGAATATGGTCCAGGATCAAGATATGTAAACTATGCCTGGGGCTATAGTGGAGTCCTACATCCTATGAAACTAGGAAAGAGATTGCTGGCCTTGGATGGGGGATATTTAGACTTTTACAACTCCTATAGCACTGCAGCTACAGCAGCTGCCACTCCCTACACCTATGGGACTACTGACACGGGAAACACACCTGATGATTGGGTAAATTCAAAGCTTATAATCCTATGGGGCCACAATCCTGCTGAGACTATATTTGGTACAAGTATGTATCATTTAAGGAGGGCCAAGGAGGCTGGGGTTAAAATAATAGTTGTAGATCCTAGATACACTGATACAGCTATATCTATGGCAGATCAGTGGATCCCAATACTTCCAGGAACAGACAATGCCCTTATGGATGCCATGGCCTATACCATGATTAAGGAAGACTTACAGGACCAGGAATTTCTAGATAAGTACAGTCTAGGCTTTGATAGAGCCAATATGCCTAAGGGAATAGATGGAATAGAATCCTATAAATCCTACCTATTAGGAGAAAAAGATGGAGTAGAGAAGACTCCTAAGTGGGCTGAAAAAATTACTAAGTTGCCTGCTAAGAAGATTATAGATTTTGCAAGGGAATATGCTAGAACTAAACCTGCAGCCCTAATCCAGGGTTGGGGTCCTCAAAGAAGTGCCTATGGAGAACAAATAGTTAGGGGAGCTACGGTGCTTGCTGCCATGACTGGCAATATAGGTATAAGTGGTGGATGGGCTTCAGGAATGGGAAATGCAAAGAGGCAAAATATTCCTCTAGTTCCCATAGGAGAGAACCCATTTAAAGGTGAAATTCCAAGTTTTAGCTTTACAGAGGCCATAGTCAGGGGAAGGGAAATGAGTAAGGAAGATGGGCTTAGGGGAGTGGAAAAGCTCCAAAGCAACATTAAACTTATATACAATCTAGCAGGAAACACTCTAATAAACCAACACTCAGATTGCAATAAAACTGCGGAGATTTTAAGGGATGAAGAAAAAGTAGAGTTTATTCTAGTAAGTGATATATTTATGACTGCCAGTGCAAAGTTTGCTGATATACTCCTTCCAGGAGATACTGTTTTTGAAAGAAATAATATTGCTGCACCCTGGTATGCTGGAGATTATGTGGCCTATGCCAATAAGGCCATAGAGCCACTCTTCCAATGTAGAAATGAATATGATTGGTTGGTGGAACTGGCAGATAAATTGGGAATAAGAGATGAATTTACCCAGGGAAAAGAAAGAGCAGAGGATTGGTGCAAGTGGTCAGTAGAAGAGATTCAAAAAGATCATCCAGATTTTCCAAGCTACAAGGAATTTAAAAAGCTAGGAGTCTATAAATGGTCCTATGATGAACCCCTAATAGCCTTTAAGGATCAAATAGAAAATCCAGAGGAGAATCCATTTCCAACTCCTTCTGGTAAGATAGAGATATTTTCCAAAAGCTTGTGGGACATGGGTGAGGAGGATGAAATACCGGCTATACCTAAATATATTTCATCCTGGGAAGGACCAGAAGATCCCTTAAGTGAGAAATATCCTCTTCAATGCATAGGCCATCATACAAAGAGGCGTACTCATTCTATCCATGATAATAATTCCTGGGCAGAGGAAGTAGAGGAGCAGAGGATCTGGATCAATGAAAGAGATGCTAGGGAAAGAGGAATAGGAGATGGGGACAAGGTCAGGGCCTTCAATGACAGGGGTATTGTTGAAATAGAGGCCTTTGTTACAAATAGAATCATGCCTGGAGTTACAAGTATAGCCCAGGGAGCCTGGTGGACGCCTGATAAGAAGGGTGTGGATGTTAGGGGAAATATAAATACCCTAACCATCCAGAGACCTACTGCCCTAGCTAAGGGTAATCCTCAACATAGTAATTTAATTCAAGTAGAAAAACTATAGACCGGATATCCTAGACCGAGACTCTTGAAATAGAGTAACGCCTAGGATTACATAGGCCTAGTAATTATGCTAAGCTTTAGTGTAATTATAATAGGATAAATATTGATGTAAATAAGGGGGATAGGTATGGAAAGCATAAATACATATAATTTAGAAGATATATTTAGGACCAGACAATGGTTCTATGATTTTTTAGGCAAGTCTTTTTATTTGGAGCCTAATAAAGATAGATTGGAAGCAGTAGATTCCCTAAAGATATTTAAAGAATTTGCAAAAGATGAAGAAAGTCCAGGAGCAAGCCTAATGGATAAGTCCTTAAGAGAAATCAAGGAGATGACAGATAAAGAATTCCAAGGCATAGGAGCAGACTATAATCGCCTATTTGTAGGACCAGGGTCTCTTCTTGCACCACCATGGGAATCCGTTTACTTAAGTGAAGAAAAGATAATATTTGATGAACATACCCTCCTAGTTAGAGAATTTTATAGGACCTGGGGAGTAAAGATTAATAGGACCAATAAGGAGCCTGATGATCATATTGGATTTCAACTAGAATTCATGTCTGTATTGTCAGCAAAGGCCTTAGAAGCTATAGAAAAAGAGGATATTAGTAGGCTAAAAGCCATAATAGATGGTCAAAATAAATTTTTAGAAAGTCATACTTTAAGATGGGCTAATCAGTTTCTAGACATTTTATATAGGAAATCAGAGCAAGACTTCTTTAAAGCCCTAGCCCTCTTTAGCGGTGAATACCTCACCATGGACAAGGACTTAATAGAAGATCTTATAAAGAATATAAGGGAAGACCTATGATTTATATAAATTAAATGCAAATGAAAAAGGAGGACTAATAATGTCTAATAGTAAATTTTCAAGATCCTTATCTCGGAGAACATTTTTAAAATTATCTGCATTATTGGGTGGTACGGCAGCACTTGCTGGATGTAGCCCAGATGCACTGGATGTAGGTGAAGATGATCCAGAAAAGATCCAAGACTTTGTGGAGCCTGAAATAAAAATAGAAGAGGGATTAACTGTTGTCCCAACTGCAGGAACAAATAACTGTGGTGGAAGATGTGTTATTAAGGCACATGTTAAGGACGATATTATTGTTAGAATCTCTACAGATGAACTTATCCATGAAGAAGCAGGACCTACAAGAGTGACCAGGGCCTGTGTTAGGGGTAGGGGCTATAGGAAGACCTTCCTTCATCCAGATAGGTTAAAGTATCCTATGAAGAGAGTGGGAGAAAGAGGAGAAGGAAAGTTTGAAAGGATTTCATGGGAAGAGGCAGTTGAAACAATAGCCAGTGAAACTAAGAGGATTAAAGAGGAGTACGGTGCGGAATCAAGATATGTTAATCATGGTAGTGGTAATGCTGGGATGATAATCGGTGGATCCTTAGCTATGAAATTGCTAGCCTTGGATGGTGGATATTTAAATTACCACAATGACTATAGTACAGCCCAGGGTTATACAGCAACTGAATATACTTATGGAAGAGCTATACCAGGCAATGCACCAAGTGACTATATAAATTCTAAATTAATAATACTTTGGGGACACAATCCAGCTGAAACAGTATTTGGTACATCTATGTATCCACTTAGGGAAGCCAAGGAAGCTGGAACCAAGATATACTGATACGGTAATATCTTTGGCAGATCAGTGGATTCCAATTTTGCCAGGAACTGACAGTGCAATGATGGATGCCATGGCCTATACAATAATTAAAGAAGACTTACATGATCAGGAATTTTTAGATAAATATTCCATAGGATTTGATCATGAAAATATGCCAGAGGGAATAGACGGGATAGAATCATATAAGGCCTATGTACTGGGAGAAAAAGATGGAGTAGAGAAAACCCCGGAATGGTCAGAGAAAATTTGTAAGGTTCAAGCAGAAATCATAGAAGAACTTGCTAGGGAATATGCCACAACAAAGCCTGCAGCCTTAATGCAAGGATGGGGACCACAGAGAAGTGCCTATGGTGAACAAATTGTTAGAGGAGCTACAACCTTGGCAACTATGACAGGAAATGTAGGAATAAGCGGTGGAAGCTCAGCAGGAATTGGATATAAGGGCAGATACAGCCTGGCAGGAATACCAGGAGTTGAAAATCCATTTAAGGGAAGCATACCTGTATTTACATGGACAGATGCAGTGCTTAGGGCTACAGAATTGACTGAAAAAGATGGGCTTAGGGGAGTAGATAAGCTTCCTAGCAATATAAAGATGATATTTAACCTAGCTGGAAATACCATGGTAAACCAGCATTCAGATTGCAATAAAACTGCAGAGATACTAAGGGATGAGAGCAAGGTTGAATTTATTGTAAGCTCTGATATATTCATGACATCAACTGCTCAATACTCTGATATAGTTTTGCCAGGAGATACTATGCTTGAAAGAGACAATATAGTAACTTCATGGTGCGGGATAGGAGACTATGTCCTCTTTACCAATAAGGCCATAGAAGCTCCCTTTGAATGTAGGTTTGAATATGATTGGCTAATAGAAGTTGCAGATAAATTAGGATTAAAAGATGAATTTACCCAAGGCAAGGAAAGCAATGAAGAATGGCTTAAATATATAGTTGAAGAAGCTAAAAAAACCTATTCTGATTTTCCTAGCTATGAAGAATTTAAGGAAGAAGGAATCCATAGATTTGAATTCCAGGGACCTTTTGTAATGTTTGAAGATGAAATAAAGGATCCTGAGAACAATCCATTCCCAACACCTTCAGGGAAAATTGAAATATTTTCAAAAATGCTATGGGATATGAATGAACCAGAAGAAATTCCAGCCATAGCAAAATACATTTCTTCCTGGGAAGGACCAGAAGACCCTCTTACAGAAACCTATCCATTGCAGTGTATAGGCTATCATACTAAGAGACGTTGTCACTCTACCCATGATTCAAATCCATGGGGTGAGGAAGTTGAACAACAATCAATTTGGATTAATACTGAGGATGCTAAGGCAAGAGGCATTGAAGATGGTGATTTGGTTAGAGGCTTTAATGACCGGGGAATAGTAGAAATCCCAGCCTATGTGACTAAGAGGATTACACCTGGTGTAACAGCTATATCCCAAGGAGCTTGGTGGACACCTAATGAAGAAGGTGTAGATACTAGGGGTTGTATGAATACCCTAACTACTCACAGAGCATCACCACTGGCTAAGGGAAATCCACAACATACAAATTTAATTCAAATAGAAAAAGTATAATCTATAGAAAGAATAGGAGGGATCGTGGTGGCCAAACAATTAGGATTTGTTATAGAACAAAATATATGCATGGGATGCAAGGCTTGTCAAGTGGCCTGTAAGGATAAAAAGGACCTGGAAGTAGGTAGATTATTTAGAACAGTAAAATCTACTGAGGGTGGATCCTTTACTAAGAATGGAGAGGGCCTAGAGCAGGATGTATTTTCCTATTGGACAACACTTGCTTGCAATCATTGCCAAGAACCAGTTTGTGTACAGGTGTGCCCAACAGGGGCCATGTATAAGAGAAAAGATGATGGAATTGTTTTAGTAGATATAGAAACATGTATAGGATGCGGAGCATGTGCGAATGCATGTCCCTATGATGCCCCAGTTTTGGATGAAGAGGCGAAGAAAATGGGTAAATGTGATTTTTGCGTAGACTTAATAATTCAAGGCAAGGATCCTATATGTGTAGGAGCATGTCCAGTAAGGGCAATAAAGTATGGAGAAATTGAAGAGCTAAGAAAAGAGTATGGAGATATAGACACTATGGAGGGAATTCCAGAACCAGACACCAAACCTTGTCTAGTAATAGTTCCCCACAAGGATGCTCAATTCTAAAATAGAATAATAATCAAATCAAGCCCCTAATTACAATATGAAGATTCTATCTTATCTGAGAGAATTATATACATATAATTAGGGGCTTATGACTGGCTAAGATTAGGGGCTGAAAGCATAGAAGATTGACTTTCTTTGATTTATCACTTAAAATTATTATAGAGATATTGACTTAAATAGGAGTAGGTAAAATGAAAAGTAAGACTTTGAAAATCTTAAAGGATAATAATAATGACTTTATTTCTGGTGAAAAAATATCCAATGAAATTGGTATGACTAGGGCTGGGGTTTGGAAGCATATAGAAGCCCTAAGGGAAGAAGGATATGACATAGAGACTGCCAGGGGAAAGGGATACAAATTACTGGCCTCAGCAGACATACTTAGCTATGAAGAAATAGAGCCCTATTTAAATACAAAGTTTATTGGAAGAAGGATAATACATTTCCATTCCATAGACTCTACTAATAAAGAGGCAAAAGGCTTAGCCTCATCATTGGAAGAAGGCAGTGTATTGATTGGAGAAGAACAAAGCAGTGGAAGGGGCAGGCTGGGCAGAGAATGGATTTCACCTAGGGGTAAGGGTATATGGATGTCTATAGTCCTAAAACCGGAGCTAGAGCCTGAGAGGCTGTCTAGAATCACTTTAATAGGTGCTGTTAGTATCTTTAAAGCCCTGGAGAATATTGGTATAGTTTCAGAGATCAAATGGCCCAATGATATATTGATATCTAAAAAAAAGGTAGGGGGCATACTTACAGAAATGAGTGGAGAATTAAATATGATCCACCATCTAGTAATGGGCCTAGGAATTAATGTGAACTTGGATAAAGATGACATACCAGAAGACCTAAGGCATAAGGCCAGCTCCCTTAAAATAGAAGAGAATAAAAAGATTAACAGGCAAAGACTTACAGGGGATATATTAAATGAATTTGAAAAATACTATATAGAATTTAAAAAAGATGGGAGCTTAGATGGTGTAATAGAGATTTTAAGATCTAATAGCGCCCTAATAGGAAAAGAAGTCAGGGTAATAAGTGGTAAAAGGGAGAGACTGGGCCTGGCAAGAGACATTAACGATAGGGGTCAGCTCCTAGTTGAATTTGAAGAGGGAATAGAAAGTATAGACTCAGGAGAAGTTTCTATAAGGGCTAGAAATGGGTATACATAATATAAAATAAGATGGAGGTAGAAAATGGATAAGTATACATTAAACAAAGATGATAGTTTGATCCTGGTAATTGATATACAGGAAAGACTTAAACCAGCTATGGAGCAAGGAGATAGGGTTGAGGAAAACACCAAGATCCTCCTGGAGGCTTCAAAGCTTATGGATATTCCTGTTTTAATTACAGAACAATATCCAAGAGGCCTAGGCCACACATCTAAGGAGATCTTAGATGTGAGAGAAGACTTAGAAGTATTTGAAAAGATAAGCTTTACTGGATGCATAGAGGCTTTTAACCATAGGCTAAAAGACCTAAAGAGAAAAAAAGTTATAATAGTTGGAATGGAAACCCATGTTTGTGTACTACAAACCTGTAGGGATCTCTTAGCTGATGGCTATGATGTCCATATTGTAAGGGACGGAGTTACATCTAGGACCAAGGAAAACTATGAAAATGCCTTGGAAATGATGAGGGATATGGGAGCTGTTATAAATAACACAGAAGCTGTTTTATTTGACCTACTAAAAAAAGCAGGAACAGAAGAATTCAAGGCTATTTCTAAAATGATAAAATAAAGATCTAAGTATAAAAAGTCCCTAAAATAATTGCTTTAGGGACTTTTTATACTCTTTAAAGAGCCAAGGAATTGGATTTTAAGATGGGCAGTAGTTTATTAGCAGTAAAAGATGCTAGTAGGAGCTTTAATATATCTCCAGGAAGGAAAATTAAAAAGCCCATATAAATTACAGATTGAAAACTTACCATCTCCTTCATTGTAATATTTAGTATGTAGTACATATAGGGCAGGCCAAAAGAGTAAATAATTAAACTAGCTAGTATGCTCCCCATGAAAATCCTAAGTTTTGAGGGAGAAATCTTGGAATGTACAATGCTTCCTGCCAAATAAGATGCAAAGACAAAGCCAATGACAAAGCCAAAGCTAGGCTTCATTATGCTTTGTAGGCCTCCAGTAAAATTAGAAAAAATTGGCATGCCTATAAGTCCTAGGAAAATATATACAAGCTGAGATAGGGCTCCAAGCTTGGGACCTAGTATAAGACCAGAAAGTATAACAAATAAGGTCTGCATGGTTATAGGAACTTCACCTAGAGGTATGCTAATAGCTGCTCCTATGGCTGTAAGGCCGGCAAATAGAGAAACCAGGGTCATATCTTTAATAGAAATATTCATATATTCCTCCTATAGTAAACTTTAATATAAACACAGTTTACAACCTAGGGGAGTATCTTGTCAATAGAAAAATTATATTTAAATCTGGCTTTACTAATAAAATTCAATATGTTACACTCTATTAAATTATAAATAAAGAGAGGTCTTAAGAATGAAGAAAAAAGATAATCAAGTCTTTGTATTGGGAGCAGCCTTATTTGCTATGTTTTTTGGAGCTGGAAATCTTATTTTTCCACCTTTTCTAGGACTATTGGCAGGACAAAAATGGAATTGGTCCATGTTTGGATTTTTTATTACAGGCATAGGCTTGCCCCTACTAGGAATTATAGCCTCAGCAAAATCAGGAGGAGATATTACCAAGATGGGAGAAAGAGTGTCTCCTATTTTTAGTAAGTTTTTAGGAATTACAGTAGTCCTTGCCATAGGACCGCTTTTAGCTATACCAAGAACTGGAGCAACTGCCTATGAGATGGCTATACTGCCAAATATACCAAGTATTGGACCTGGAGTTTTTGCAATAATTTACTTTGGAATTGCTTTGGCCCTTGCCATAAATCCCAATGATGTAATGGATAAAATAGGCAAGATACTTACACCAGTCCTCTTAATAATTCTAGCAGCCATTATATTTAAAGGCATATTTGATCCTATGGGAATACCTATATCAGAAGATCTAGCCAAGCCTTTTTCCGATGGCTTTATAACAGGTTATCAAACCATGGATGCCCTAGCCTCCATATTATTTGGAAGTATGGTAACCCTTTCTCTTATTGAAAGTGGCTATAGTGATATAAAGGATCAAATAAAGTTAACAAAAAAAGCAGGACTAATAGCTGTAGGAGGCCTGGCCCTTGTATATGGAGGATTAGGATACTTAGGAGCAACAGGAGGATCTCTTTTTCCTAAAAATATAGGAAAGGTTGATCTTATAATGAATATAGCAAATAATTCCCTGCACTCCTATGGAGAACTGGCCCTAGGGCTTGTAGTAGCCCTGGCTTGCCTTACTACGACCGTAGGATTAATTGCTACAGTGGGACAATACTTTAGCACTATTACAAAGGGAAGAGCAAAATACCAGTGGATAGTAATAGGAACTACAATCTTTAGTGGACTAATGTCTGTTCGGGGAGTAGAATCCATAGTAGTTTTCTCAGAACCTATTTTAGTCTTCATGTACCCAGTTGTTATAGTTATGATACTCCTAACCATAGTTAGTGGAGATAAACCAAACAAAAGTATTTACAGGCATGCAGTCTATGCCACCTTGCTAGTAAGTAGTTTAGAGCTTCTTAATATGCTTGGAATAGGAACATATTTAACCGGTATAATAGAATATCTGCCCCTAGCTTCCATGGGCATGGCCTGGGTATTTCCCGCAATATTAGGGATTATATCAGGTAAAATAAGCTCTAATATCCAGGAAAAAAAGTTAGTATAAATTTAAAACACATAAATATAAAAAAGATGAAGATATAATATCTTCATCTTTTCCTTTTTAAAGCATTTCTTTTCTAATGTATTCTGGAACTAGGCTTCCCCCAGTTCCCCAACATAGATGTGTAATACTTTCATCCTTATATTTTTCCCCAGTAAAGATAGGACCTAAAAATCCTGCCAGGGCAGAGGGCTCTAGGAATATATTTTCTTCCTGGTCTAGAAGCCTCATAAAATCAAAGAGTCTATAGTCCTCTATGGTGAAAGATCCAGTTAAGATCTTGTCCATTAGACCACCTACAAAGGATGAAGGTCTTCCTACTGCCAGGCCATCAGCCTCTGTTTTATTATCAAGACCTATGTCTTCCACAGATATCCTATCATGCATTCCAGAAGCCAGGCCTAACAACATGGCAGGGCTATGGGTAGGTTCTGCAAAAAAACATCTTACATTATCTCCATACATAAGCTTAAGGCCGTAGGCAACTCCTCCAGGACCTCCCCCAACTCCACAGGGAAGATATACAAAGAGAGGATTATCCTTATCTACCCTAATGCCCATCTGATCTAACTGGGCCTTAGTCCTTACGCCTCCCACAGCATAGCCCATGAAGAGATCCTGAGAATTTTCATCATCTACAAAATGGGACTTTGGGTCCTTGTCAGAAAGAGATCTCCCTTCCTTTACAGCCTTTGAGTAATCAGACTGGTACTCAAGCACCTGGACACCCTTTGAACGGAGCAAGTCTTTTTTCCACTGCTTAGCATCTGCAGACATATGGACCACTACCTTAAAGCCTAGCTTTGCAGACATAATTCCTATGCTAAGTCCAAGATTTCCAGTACTGCCTACTTGAATGGTATATTGGGAAAAGAAATCCTTAAATCTATCCTCTGCCAATACTTCATAAGAGTCTTCTCCATCTAAAAGATTATTTTCCATAGCCAGACCTTCAGCATGCTTAAGCACCTCATAGATTCCCCCTCTAGCCTTGATAGATCCAGCTATAGGCAGCAGGTCGTCTCTTTTTAAGATTAAATCCCCATAAATTTTCTCTCCACTATAGTCCTCCATGGCTTTTTTCATCCTAGGAATAGGACTAAGCTTAGACTGGATTATCCCATCTTCAACTTCTGGAAAGACTTTTTTGATATAGGGTGCAAATCTCTGCAATCTATTTTCTGCCTCCATAATATCCTCCATTGAAATGGGTAGGTCATCTATAATGTCAGCGAGAGCTTGATAATTGCTATTGTACCAAATAATTTCATTCATATTTTTTAGTTCCTTAAGTATTGGAAATTCCATATAATACCTCCTAAATTCTATTCATCCATATTATACACTATTCTAGAGGACTAATAAAACAGGAAAAACTATTAGTTTTATTTTCTAGCAAGTAGTCAACTATTTTTACAATAGTTATTATGATATAATGTTTTAAATATCAAAGCTAAATAAGATAAAAATCCTTGAATAAAGAGAGAAGTGATTAGATGAGAAGGGAATATGTAGATTATATAAAAGAACTGCCTATAAATATACATCTTGGGGATATAAGAAAGAAACCACTCTACTGGCAAGATACTATACAGATAGTATTTGTCTTAGAGGGAAGTATAGATGTGGGAGTTGAAAATGAAGTATATAAGTTAAAGGCAAGGGAAATTGAGATAATCAACTCCAATGAGCTTTACAGTATAAATTCAGAGAGGGAAAACCTAGTGCTGATTCTTCAGATAGACCCTAATTTTTTTGAAAGATACTATGAGGATGCTAAGGAAGTATTTTTCTATACAGACTCACCAGAAAAGATGAATCAAGATACCATGAAGTATCAAATTTTAAGAAGATATATATCTATTATCGTCTATGAGGCTATTTCCAAGATAGATGATTATGAAGATCAAATAGAGGAAAATCTCTTGGAGATGATGTATCATCTCCTTAACAACTTTCACTATCTCTACTATGAAGGTGAAGGGGAAAACCTAAGAGATGATGAGGAACAAATGGAGAGATACCATAGAATAGTAAAGTATCTTAGCAACAACTATATGAATAAGGTAAGCTTGCAGGATATAGCGGAAAGAGAATTCCTGTCCTCCCAATATCTTTCCTTTAAAATTAAAAATATACTGGGCCATGGTTTTAATGAGTTTTTAAATCAAATAAGAGTAGAGGAATCAACCAAGCTCCTACTTGATACGGAGAAGAAAATTTCCGAGATTTCAGAAGAAGTGGGTTTTTCCCATACAAGATACTATAACAAGCATTTTAAACTACATTACAATCTAACTCCCTCCCAATATAGGAAGAAATATAAGGTGGAGGAGGAAGATCTAGAAGAGGCAACCCAGCTAGAAAAAAAGGATATAAAAGAAGCCCTCCCTTATTTAAGTAACTATCTTGAGGACTATGAAAGGTATAACTATGACAATAGAATAATCAAGCTAGACCTTTATCTTACTGATGAGCTTACAGGCTCTATAAAGAAACCAGACATTATAAATCTAGGAGATATATCCCTGCTTTTAGAGGAAGAAAATAGAAGGATATTAGAAGAAGCTCAAATGGAAATAGGCTTTAAATATGGGATTGTAGATAGGTTGTTTTCAGATGACATGGATATTTATAAGGGAAAGAACAATAAGTTTATAAACTGGACCAGGGTGGAAAACATATTGGACTTTATGAAGGAGCTGAAGATAATTCCAATAATCAAGACTAAGTCCGTAGAAGAACATGTAATCCAGGACTTTATTCAACACTTTTCCCTTATCTATGATGAGGATGTATCCACATGGATAAACTTTGATATAGAAAACTTAAGTCCAAGGTTTTTAAAAGAAGAGATCAATGATAGTTATGATACTACATCCATGGTGCCCTATATCCTGTGGAATTATATAGACAGGGATAAGCCTATTGTGCTGGATTTAATTGATGAGATTTCAAGAGAGACTGAGCTTGATAATGATACCTTCTTTGGGGGCAGGGGAATTTTTACATCCAATCATTTAAACAAGCCCTCCTACTACGCTCTAATGTTCTTATCCCTACTGGGAGAAGAGGTCATATCCAAAGGAGAGGGCTATATATTTACCAGATCAGAGGATGGATATGAGCTCTTGTTTTATAATCCAGGAGAAATAGAAGAGGACTTTATCCACAAGGAGCTTAAAATGGAAAAAATGAAGGAAAGAAGAGTATCTACAAATATATTTAAGATGGAAGAGGATCTTCAAATAGTAAGATATGACTTAAATGATAGCTTTGGATCTGTGTATGATAAATGGTCCTATCTAGGTAGGATTGAAAGAATAGATAAGTATAATTGGGAGCTCCTAAAAAAATATGTGCATCCTAAGATTAGCTTCTATTACAGCAAGAAATCCCCTGTATTAAATCTACAGACAAGTATAAAACCTAGGGGAGCAACTCTTTATAAACTTAATACCTTATTAAGTTAACATAATTTAGGACTATTTTAAGATTTAAGGAATATTGCCTTATGCTAAAATAGTAATTTAGTCCACTTTAATAGGTAAAGATGTGGATAGGACCCATCCTCCATTTATGATAAGATAGGGATGTTAGATAAATGGAGGGTTTTTTTTATGGGTAAAAATAATAAATTATTTGGAGAAGAAAAAATTGGTAAATTGCTTTTAAAGTTTTCTATACCGATTATAATATCTATTTTAGTATCGGAATTATACAATATGGTAGATACATTTTTTGTGGGAAGGACCATAGGTGGTAGTGGTATAGGAGCCTTGGTAATGGTATTTCCAATTCAGAGGATTATAATAGCACTTAGTATAATGATAGCAATAGGAACATCAACAGCCCTATCCAGGGCAAATGGTAAGGAAGATATGGAAACCGGGTCCAAGGCCCTAAAAAATGGATTTTCTATTTCACTACTTATTATGGCAGCTATTACAGTTATAGTTTTTATATTTTCAGAACAAATACTTAGGGGACTTGGAGCAAGTGGAGATATTTTAAAATATGCGGATCAATACTTAAGAATAATAATATTTGGATCGACATTTTTAAGTCTTACCATATTTATTTCTAAGATAATGATATCCTTTGGCAATAGTAGAGTATCTATTACCAGCACTAGTATAGGAGCAATAATAAATGTAATATTAGATATTATATTGGTAGTAAATCTAGATATGGGAATCAAGGGTGCTGCCATAGCTACAACAAGTTCTCAAATTATAGGATTTTTATATGCATATTATGCCTATAATAAGATTAGAAAAGAAAATAATATTCCTAAGGGCTTTGAATTTGATTTCAAATTTATAATGCCAATCCTATTAATAGGTATATCAGCCTTTATAATAGAGGCGGAAGATGGAATATTAATGGCAGTTTTAAACAATTTGCTGGCTTCCAATGTAGGGGAGAATGGGATTATAGTTCTTGGAGTAATTTCTAAGGTATATATGTTTCTCTTTATAACCATGTTTGGAATAGCTTCTGCCATGCAGCCAATAGCAGCCTATAATATTGGGGCTAAGAATTATGGGAGAACAAAAAAGGTAATGAAAGAGACTCGTAAGTATTCCTTTATTACTTCTACTATTATGTGGGCACTGGGAATAGTCTTTGCTCCACAGTTAATGTCTATATTTGTAAGGGAAGCAGATCTAATACAGGAGTCTGCTAGGACCTTTAGAATAATGATTTCAGCCTTTCCTCTTATAAGCATATACTATGTATCAATATTTTACTTTCAGGCCCAGGGCCAGGCTAAGAAATCTATTATGATATCCTTTTTAAGGCAATTGATAATAATGATTCCCCTAGCTATTATTCTGGTTAAGTCCTTTAATCTTGGAGCCATGGGAGTTTGGATATCCTATCCTATAGCAGATGCCATATCAGGTCTTACCTCCTATGTCTTGGTAAGAAGAGAAGGAAAGAGACTGACTATAAAAGTAAATAGACAAATTGCAAAGGAAAAAGTTGCATAATAAGAACAAGTATTCAGTTAAATTGGATACTTGCTTTATTTAATCATTAGATAAGATATCTATTGGGTAGATATAGCTTAAGTAGAATTAATCCATGGAGGTTTATTATGAAAAAACATAGGAAAAAGAGGAAGGATTTAACTAAAACCATTAACACTCCCCCTGGGTCAAGGATATATGTAGGAGAAGAGAGATCTGGAAAGATAGTGGTTAAGCATACAAAATACAATAAAGAAGAACATATTGTAAGGGAAACTGAAAGCATAGAAGAATTGGAAGATTTTTTAAGGGATGAAAAGGACAGGGTAAATTGGCTTAAGGTTCAAGGTATCCATGAAGTAGACAGGATAAATGAACTATGCGAGCCCTTAGACCTACATCCTTTGGTAATTGAGGATATACTGGATACCAGTCAAAGATCTAAAATAGAGGATTACGAGGACTACTTATTTTTAATAGTAAAGAGAATGCACTATTCAGAGGACGAAAGTGAGCTTAAAATTGAACAAATAAGCTTTCTTCTTTTCAAGGACAAAATAGTAAGTTTTCAGGAATTTGATTCTAATATATTTCATAATATTGAAAAGAGATTAGAAGAGGGCGGCTCAATTAGGAAGAACAAGGCAGATGATCTACTTTATTCTCTACTAGATGCCATAGTAGATGATTATTTTCTACTAATAGAAACAATTGGAGAAAAAATAGACAGGATAGAGGACGAACTCTTGTTGGAGCCTGATGATAGGATCTTGGAAAAGATATATATTCTTAAGAGAGACCTAATCTATATTAGAAACTTACTCTGGCCTATTAGAAATGTGGTAAATAAATTATATAAGGATGAATTTGACCTAATAGATGGGAAGACAGTTTATTATATGAGAGATATATCTGATAACATAGTTCAGATAATAGACTTAATTGAAACATATAGGGATATATGCAGCGGTATGCTAGATACATATCTTTCAAGCATTGCCAATAAGACAAATGATGTAATGAAAATACTTACTGTTTTTTCTACTATTTTTATACCCCTTTCTTTTTTAGCTGGAGTATATGGAATGAATTTTAATTATATGCCAGAACTAAGATGGAAGTATAGCTATCATACCTTCTGGCTAATAAGTATTGGATTAACTGGATTTATGCTTAGGTATTTTAAGAAAAAGGATTGGTTTTAGAAAAATGAAATTAAGAAAAGCCTGGGATCTTTCCCAGGCTTAATTTTCTAACCTTACAACAAGATTCTGTATAAAGCTCTTACTAGGCTCATAGGTCCAGCTATTTTTAGAGAAATAATCTAGGGTTGCATTTATTTCTCCCCCTAAGACGATTATAATGCTAGATATATAAAGCCATACTAAAAACACAATAATACCTCCAAGACTTCCATAGGTAATTGAATATTTTCCAAAGCTATTTACATAGAAGGCAAAGAGGGCGGAGGCTAAAATCCAACCAAAGGATACAAAAAATGAACCAGGTAGGGTTTCCTTAAGCTTGATCTTATCATCCTTTGGTGTAGAAGGACCAAATTTATAAAGCATGCTAAAGCCAAATATCATAAAGGCTAGGGCTATTATAATTCGAAGATAGGGCCATATAGATTTAAAGACCTCTCCTCCTGGAATAAAGGAAAATAAATTATCAGCAATTACCTGTCCAAATATCAGAGAAGCAAATACCAAGATTATAAGAACTACCAGGCCTAGAGTAAAGACAATGGCTGTAAGCCTAAGTTTTAAAAAACCTCTTTTTTCCTTATAATCATAGGCCTCATTAATGGCTTTGATTACTGCAGCTATACCCCTTGATGAGGTCCAAAGTCCTGTAATAGCTGAAATAGAAAGAAGAGTACTACTACTTGAATCTATAATGCTATTTACTATATCTATTATCATATTTTGTGTTTGTAGAGGGAGTACGGCAACCAGCTGAGCCAATACATTTTGGCTGGCCAGGGGTGTAAATTTTATTATATTTAGCAAAAATATGATAAAGGGAAATATAGATAATACTAAAAAATAAGTAAGTTGAGATCCAATTGAAGAAACCTTATCATCAGCAAATCTAAATACAAGCTGATCTAAAAAGAGTAAGGCCTTGGTATCCTTATTATTACGCAAAAACTTGAGAAACTTTTCCTTCACAAAATCACTCCATTTACGATTAGTCGTTCTATTTATTTTATTGCTCTTATTAAAATATAAATTTTAAAATAGATTTTTCAAACTTTATAGAATATAATAAACTAGACATAGTAATTACTCTAGTATAAACTATATAATACATTAATATAGAGAATCAGTCTAGTTAATAATTACAGATACTAGAATCATATCATAAAGGAGGATAATATGGAGGATAAGTATATAATACCAATGCTTGAAAGGGCATTTAAAATATTAGAATATATGTATATGAAGGGTGAAAGTGTAAGTTTTATTGAAATAGTGGAAGACTTGGAAATGCCTAAGACCACAGTTTTCAGGATCATGGCAACCATGGAAAAATGGGGTTATATCCATAAAATGCTAGATGAAGAAGAATATGTACTGGGAAAGAGCTTAATAAAACTGGGCCAGCAGGCAGCAGGGGACATTGACATTACAGATATTGCCATGCCCTATCTAAGAGAGCTATCAGAAAAGACAGGAGAAAGTGTAAACCTAGGTGTCATCTATGAAGATAAGGTCCTAACCATAGCAAATGTAAAGGGTGAAGATTTTTATCTAATCTCCAAGTTAATTCCTATATCACCTCTCAATTGTTCCTCTATGGGCAAACAGTTCCTATCAGAACTTTCTGATGAAAGGATAAAGAAATATTTTGATGCTGGAAATGCAGAAAAAAGAACCATAAATTCTATCCAGGACTATGAGGATTTCCTAATAGAAAAAGAAAAAATCAAAGAAGAAGCCATATCCTATGATAGGGAAGAGTATGAGTACGGACTTAGCTGTATGGCAGCAGCTATAAGGGACAAGGACCACAACTTGATTGCTGCAATCAGCATATCAGGACCAACCACCAGGTTAAAGTACAAGGGAGAAGAAAAATTAAAGGAAGAACTTAGGGAAAGCAGTGAGAAAATATCAAGGGCCTATATAGAGGTCTTTGGATAAAATACATAAATATTTAGAGAGCCTACAGGAAGATAAGACGCTGTAGGCTATTTTTCTGCCCATATTTCAATGTAGGCAAAAGATTCTGAAAATAAAGGGTGACAAGCTTTTATTATTATGGTATAATTTAAGAAATATTTGAAACCAGGTTTCAAAACACTAGAAGGAGAAAAAATAGGAGGTATAAAAATGAAACATAGACACATTTCAAAAAGATATTGGAATTCAGAAACTACACCAATGGGTGCCAGTGGTGGACTCTTAGATAAGTATGATGATCTTATAAACTTTAGTCTAGGAGACCCAGACATTACCACAGATGAAAGAATAATAAATAAGGCCTTTCAAGATGCCTTAGATGGACATACTCATTACACAGATTTTTATGGTTATATGGAGCTTAGGGAAGCCCTAAGAGATTATTACAAGGAAGAATACAATCACAGTCTAGAGGTAGAAGAAATAATGGTAACCACAAGTGGATGTCATGCTATGTGGCTTACAATGGAGGCTATACTGGATGATGGAGATGAGGTTATAATACCTTCACCATACTTTACTCCATATCCTCATCAGGTACGACTTGCAAGAGGTATACCAGTGATGATGGACCTAAAGGAAAGTAATGACTATCAGATTGAAGTAGACCTATTAGAATCACTAATAACAAATAGGACCAAGGCTATAATGCTAAACACCCCAAACAATCCAACAGGATCCTGTCTTACAAGGGAAACCATGGAACAAATAGCTAGGATAGCTGAAAAATATGATTTATTAATAATTGCAGATGATATATATACTAAATTTAGCTTTTCAGAGCCCTTTATACCCTTTGCATCCCTACCAGGAATGAAGGAAAGAACAATTACTATAGGAAGTTTTTCCAAGGACTATGCAATGACTGGCTGGAGAATAGGCTATATACTGGCAAGTCCTCATATGGTTACAGTTATAAAAGATATTAACGAAAACAATGTATTTACAGCACCATCAATATCCCAAAGAGCTGCCATACATGCCATAGCCTTAAGAGATGAGATCCAACCACCAATGATAGAAGAGTTTAAGACCAGAGTATTTGCTGCCTATGAAAGAATTAAATCCTTAAATAATATGACAGTACTGTCTCCAAAAGGAACCTTCTATTTATTTCCAAACATAAAGGCAACTGGCCTAAGCTCTCAAGAAGTAGCAGACAGGATACTAGAAGAAGCCCATGTACTTGTTTTACCAGGCAATGCCTTTGGAGAAAATGGGGAAGGCTATATTAGAATAGCTGTAACTGTAGGAGTAGAAAAGATAAATGAAGCCTTTGATAGAATAGCTAAGATGGATATATTTAAATAAAACTTAGGAGGTGGGATTTAATGGCTAAAAAAGTGATCTTTGGAGGAGTACCAGGAATGATGGAAAGGGACATTAAAAAGATGGAAGAATATGTATTAGAAGAATATCCTGGAGCAGAATTTGTCTTTTACGGTGAGCAAACAATAAGTAGGGAAGAATTGCTTAGAGTTGGCAAGGATGCTGATGTCTTAATAAGCTGGGACCAAGAAATGGACCAGGAGCTTTATGAAAAGATGAATCTAAGGGCTTATTGTGCTGCCAGTATAGGATATAATGCTGCCAATATAGATGCTGCTAGTAAGAATGGAGTCTATGTTGCCAATGTTCCTGACTACTGCACTGATGAAGTTGCAGCCCATGCAATTACTCTCATGCTTTACCTATATCGTAGACTCTATAGGATGGTAGACTATGTAGAAAAAGGAAATTGGGACTTGGGACCAATGAGTGGAGTTAGAAGGTTTGAGAACTCCCTAGTAGGCTTAATGGGATTTGGAAGAATTCCTAGGGCTATAAGCAAAAAACTAGAAGGATTTGGAGTGAAAATTATTGCCTATGATCCCTTTGTCAGTAAGGAGGACATGGAGGAATTAGGAGTAGAAAAAGTAGAACTAGAGGATCTTTTTAAAAGATCAGACTACCTATCCCTACATTCACCTCTCTTAGAAAGCACAAAGAATACAGTAAATAGGGAAAGATTAGCTTTAATGAAGGATGGGGCCTATATAATCAACACAGCCAGGGGAGGCTTAATAGATGAGGAGGCCTTATATGAGGCTCTTACTTCTGGGAAACTAGCAGCTGCAGCTCTGGACGTACTTGTAGATGAGCCACCTTCAGAAATGGGAAGAAAAATAATAGAACTTGAAAATACAGTTGTAACTGGTCATTCATCCTATGTATCTGAGGAAGCCTCAGATCAACAAATAAGGATGACAGCTGAAAATGTAGCTAAATTTTTAAGTGGTGAAATACCAGAAAACACTTTAAATAAATCAATTAACTAGGAGGGAAAATATGGAGAACAATGGAAATAAAATAAAAACTAGCACATGGAAATTTGTCTTGTTTTCTGCAATTGGATTTTTTCTATTCTTGGTACCAATACCCTACCAAGATTCATTTACAATCCCTGTGGGAATAATTATAGACTTTGTTAAATCTATAATACACGACTACACGCTTTTACCCTTGGTATTACTTATATCAATTAATGCAATAATAACCATTATAACTAAATTATTTAAACCAAAGCTTATAATGGAAAACAAATGGGCTAAAGCTACCTTTGATGTTCCAGCCCTTTACTATGTAAGTAGGATTATTGGAATGTTGATTGCAGTTATGTTCTATCTGAAAATTGGACCTGAATTTATAATATCAGATATAACAGCGGGAGTAATGATTGATATGATGAGAGGTCTTATCTCAGTTTTAATAGTAATATCCTTTTTGATGCCCTTCTTAACAGAATTTGGAATCATGGAATTTTTAGGAGTTCTATTAAATAGAATAGTCCGTCCATTGTTCTTAGTTCCTGGAAGGGCAGCAGTAGACCTTGTAACTTCATGGTTAGGAGCTTCAAATGCAGCTGTTCTTCTTACAAAACAGCAGTATGATAGGGGTTTTTACTCGGGAAGAGAAGCTGCGATTATTATGACTAACTTTTCCTTTGTATCTATACCCTTTGCCTATATAATTGCAGACTTATTGGATGTGGCAGAATACTTTACTCAGTTTTATCTAATATGTACCATATCAGGATTTGCCATAGCAATGATAATGCCAAGAATTTACCCTTTAAAGGGTGTAACAGATGAATATAGCGCCCTTACTGGCAATCAAGCAGATGAAGTTGTACCTGAGGGTATGAAAAAGACGGAATTTGCTGTACTTTCAGCATCTAGAAAGGCTGCAAGAGCAACAACTAAGGGAGTATTAACCCAGGGAATAGATATGTTTAGTTCGGTAATTTTTGGCTTGGCTCCAATAATAATTGCTTGGGGTACCCTATCCTTAATACTTGTTGAGTTTACTCCTGTATTTAAGGTAATAGCCTATCCTATGGGATTACTGCTTAAGCTTTTAAATATACCAGAGGCTATGCAAGCTGCTCCAGCAACACTTACTGGATTTGCAGATATGTTTATACCACCTTTAATGCTGGCAAATATAACATCTCTTAAAACTAGATTTATAGTTGGAGGGGCAACACTTCTTCAATTAATTTATTTGACAGAGGTAGGAGCTATAATATTACAATCAGAAGTTCCCCTTAATTTTAAGGATCTTCTAGTAATATTCCTTGAGAGAACATTTTTTGCCCTCTTAATAGTAACAGCCCTATCCGCAGTATTTATGACATTTTAAATAAGAGGATAAGAATAAGAATTAAAAGAGCTGAAGATAAAATCTTCAGCTCTTTGATTTATTAATCTTTATCTATAGCCCCTAGCATACTGCTTTGTAAAATCTATTTCTAAATTATTTTCCTTGGCCATATTCATTATAAAGTGAGGATCCCTGAGAAGTTCCCTACCTAGGGCTACTAAGTCTGAACGCCCATTTCCAAGAATGTCTTCTACTTGCTCATAAGTTGTGATTAGTCCCACTGCAATGGTAGGCAAGTCACATTCTCTTTTTATAGTTTCAGCATGTAGAACCTGGTAACCAGGATATACAGGAAAACTTACATCAACAAGACCTCCAGAACTTACATGGACCATATCAATAAGAGGCTTTATTTCATTTATTATCTTAACCATCTCTTCCTTATCTATACCATCTTCCATATAGTCATCCGCAGAGACCCTTAATAGGATAGGCTTTTCCCTAGGCCAAATTTCTCTAATACTTTCTAAAATTTCCCTTAAAAACCTAGTCCTATTAGCAAGGCTTCCTCCATATTCATCTTCTCTTTTATTGGTAAGAGGAGATAGGAATTCATGGATAAGGTATCCATGGGCTCCATGGACTTCTATGGTATCAAAACCTGCCTTATCTGCACGAATAGCACCTTGCCTAAAGGCCTGTACAAGGGATTTTATATCTTCCTTCCCTAGCTCTCTTGGTTTTTTATAAAGATCACTATGCTGTATAGCTGATGGGGCCACTATATAGTCGTCATTTGAATCGGATTTTCTTCCTGCATGGGCAAGTTGAATTCCAATCTTAGACTCTGTAGTGTGGACGAAATCAACTATAGATTTGAGACCTTCTATATGGCTGTCATCCCATATACCTAAATCTCCACTGGAAATTCTTCCATTGGGAATGACTGCAGTGGCCTCTACTATTATAAGTCCAAGCTTAGCCAGTGCATAGGTCCCATAATGGACCCTGTGAAAATCCTTTACCTCTCCAGATTCATCTGAGGAGTACATGCACATTGGAGGCATTACTATTCTATTCTTAAGTTCTAAATCCTTTAGCTTATAATTTGTTAAACTATTCAAAATATCACCATCCTTAAAGATATACTTACCCCAAATAGGGTAAAGTATATAGTAGACAGTAGATATTTTTATAAATAGGAGGCAAATTATGCTGAGAATAACTACTTTAATAGAAAATGAACTGGATAAGGATCAAAGTTTAAATTGGGAACATGGAATATCTTATTTGATCCAAAGTCAGGGGAAAAAAATATTATTTGACACAGGACAAAGTGGAGAATTCATTAATAATGCTAAAAAACTAGATGTAGATTTAAGTGATTTAGACTATGTTGTAATAAGTCATTCCCACTATGATCATTCTGGAGGCCTTAAAAAACTAATCCAAAGCTACCAAGCTGACTTTAAGTTAATCCTAGGACAGGATTTCTTTAAGGGAAAGTACAGCCTAGAGGGAGATATTTATAGGTATACAGGAAGTGACTTTGACAGGGAATATCTTAAGGAGAAAAATATAGAAGTTGAATTTGTAGAGGATATTAAATACCTTACAGAAAATATAATGGTAATTACAAATTTTAAAAGAGACCCCCAATATGAAAATACCAATGAGACAATGTATGTAAAGGAAGATGAAGGCTATAAATTAGATGAGTTTAAAGATGAGGTCTCCCTAGTAGTAGATACAGAAAAGGGACTGGTAGTACTGGTTGGCTGTTCTCATCCAGGCATAGTCAATATACTTGAAGAGATTAGAAGTAAAACTGGAAAAGAAATCTACCAAGTTATTGGTGGCCTGCATTTGATGAAAGAGGATGATGAAAAGATAAATAATATAATCGATTATTTAAAGGAAAGGGAGATTGAGAAAATCTCAGCCTGCCACTGTACAGGTAAACAAGGTGAAACCATGCTATCACAACAAATGGAAGAGGAGTTTCAAAGAAATAGCACAGGAGATATACTTGTTATATAAGAAAAACCTATTCGCAGCTGCGAATAGGTTTTATTATTATATAGCCCAATTTCCATCTTTGAATATTTGTATTTTTTCTCCATCTTCACTAGTAGCAACTATATCCATATCCTTGGAGCCTACCATAAAGTCCACATGGGTAAGGGAATTATTTACTCCATGAGCTTCTAGTTCTTCATCACTCATATCTGCTCCATTTTCAATATTGGTTGGATAGGCCTTGCCAAAGGCAAAGTGACAGGATGCATTTTCATCAAAAAGAGTATTTTTAAATATAATATTAGATTTAGAGATAGGGGACTCATAGGGAACAAGAGCTACTTCTCCCAGATACTTAGCACCCTCATCAATATCAAATAAATCCTTTAAAACTTCCTTTCCAACCTTTGCATCATAATCGTGAACCTTTCCATCTTTAAAAGTAAGCTTAAACTCATCGATTAATTTACCAGCATAGTTTAAAGGCTTTGTACTGTATACAACTCCATTTACTCCGTACTTATCTGGCATAGTAAAGACTTCCTCTGTAGGCATATTAGCAACAAAGTAAGTTCCCTTAGAATTAGTGCTTCCACCTGAAACCCATATGTGTCCCTTTGGAAGATCTACATGAAGATCTGTACCATTAGAGGCAGTGTAGTGTAGGGATTTGATCTTAGCATTATTTAGAATAGTACTCTTTTCCAAGAGCTCTTCAATATGATCTTCCCAAGCCTTAATAGGATCCTCTAGATTAATTCTAGTAGCATCAAAAATAGCATCCCAAAGTTTTTCATAAGCTTCTTCTTCACTTAGGTCAGGGAAAACTCTCTTTGCCCAAGAAACTGTAGGTATAGACACTACACACCATGAGTTTATGTCATTCATAGTGTAGTTTCTAAAGTTCTTTAAAGCAAGAGAACCAGACTTATTATTAGCTGCGATTTTCTTTGGATCCATTTCCTTTAAAAGCTCTGGATCTTGTGCGGATATAGAAAGAAAGCCAGCACCCTTTTCAGCATAATCTTCCATTCCATCTGCATACCACTTTGGAAAGTTCTCGAAGACTTCCATTGGAGCATTCTCATATTTCAGTTTTGTTAGAGTTTCGTCATTCCAGTTTACATGTACCTCACTTGAACCTGCTTCATAGGCATGTTTAGCTAAAAGCCTTACAAAATCAGCTCCCTCTATAGGAGCATTGATTACTAAGGGCTCGCCATCTTGCAGGTTTATTCCTATACTTATACATAACTTTGCATATTCATTTAATTTGTCATTAAAACTTTTCAAAAAATCACCTCAACTTAAGTATTTGTATATATATTATAACATATCTAAAACTTTGTAAAAGAAGAATTATTAAAAGATTCTATGAAGTCTAGACTGGGTATAGGATATAGAGATGGATTTATAGAAGACATCTTATAGATTTAGGAGGGAAAGCCATGGGAAGTAGATCAATAGGAACGCAACTAATAATACTTTTACTACTTATATTAATAAATGCTTTTTTTGCAGGGGCAGAAATGGCCATAGTATCCATAGATAAGAAAAAGATAAGAAGAAGAGCCAAGGAAGGAGATAAGAAGGCAATAATACTTCTTGATGTATTAAAACAGCCGTCTAAGTTCTTATCCACCATCCAGGTAGGTATAACCTTTGCTGGTTTCTTTTCATCTGCTTCAGCAGCGGTGGGTATATCAGATGAACTAGGGGCAGTTTTTTCCAATATGGGGATTCCCTATGGAAAGAATATAGCTTTTTTTGCTGTAACCTTTGTTCTTTCATACATAATGTTAGTATTTGGAGAATTGGTTCCAAAGAGGGTGGCCCTTCAGCATGCGGAAAAATTTGCCATGATTGCTATTAAACCTATAAATCTCTTTTCAAAATTTATGAAGCCCTTTGTGGCCTTTCTTTCCCTGTCAACCAATGCTATATTAGGATTATTTGGAGTAAAAAGTGAGGGAGTGGAAGAAAAGGTAACCATGGAGGAAATAAAGTCCCTGGTGGAAGTGGGGCATGAGCAGGGATTAATTAATCCTACAGAAAGAGAAATGTTAGATAGTGTAATTGCCTTTGATGATAAGATTGCAGAAGAGATAATGACAGCCAGGCCAGAGGTCTTTATGATAGATATAGAAGATCCCTTAGAAGAGTATTTAGATGATATGCTAAAACTAAAACATTCTAGAATACCAATCTACCAAGGGGATGTAGACAGTATAATTGGCATCCTATATTTAAAGGATTTTCTCCTAGAGGCCTATAATGTAGGCTTTAAGGACATAGACATTAGAAAGATAATTAAGCCTGCATATTTTGTCCCTGAGCATAAAAATATAAATGATTTATTTACAGAGCTACAGGGGAGTAGAAATCATATGGCCATACTTATTGATGAGTATGGTGGATTTGCAGGTATAGTTACCATGGAGGACCTAATAGAGGAGATAATGGGAGATATAGACGATGAACATGACCAGGACATACCAGATATAAAAAAGATAAATGACCATAGCTATATAGCAAGGGGAACACTTTCAATCAAAGAATTAAACAGCGCAATAGATTCTAAATTCAATGAAGGCTCAGATTACTATGATACTCTGGGAGGAATGCTTATATACTTACTCGGCTACATACCAAGGGATGGGGAAGAGGAGTCTGTAGAATATAAAAATGTTGAATTTTATATAGATGAAATCAAGGATAGAAGAATAAGAACTGTGGAGATAAGATTAAAGGATTAAAAGATTAAAAAACAAGGGATGATAGGATGAAAAAAATAATTATAGATGTAGACACAGGCATAGATGATGCCCTAGCTCTGGCCCTTGCTACTAGGTCTAAAGAGCTAGATATCCTAGGAGTCAGCACTGTTGCTGGAAATGTTCCAGTAGATTTGGCCAGCCTAAATAGCTTGAGGCTTTTAAAGCTACTAGGTAGAGAAGATATTCAGCTATATGAAGGCCATGAAAAGCCCTTAGAAAGAGGGATTAAGTTTAGGGATACAGTACATGGAGAGGGAGGCTTGGGGGGACAACTCTTATCCATGAAGACCAGGTCTAAGAGTAAAACTCATGCAGTAGACTATATAATAGAAATGATAAAGAAGCATCCAGGAGATATAAGTCTTATAATGCTAGGACCTCTAACAAACCTAGCAGGAGCTATTAGAAAAGATTCCAGTATTATAGAGAAGATAAAAAGAGTTTATATAATGGGTGGTGCAGTAGGGGTTCCAGGAAATATTAGTCCAGTTGCTGAATTTAATTTCTATACAGATCCAGAAAGTGCCTATGAGGTCCTACATAGTGGATTAAGAATTAATTTAATTGGCTTAAATATTACAGAAAAGACAAGATTTACTGAGGATGATTTAAAGGATATGGATCCTAAAAACCCCTATGGAAAATTTATAAAAAACATTTCAGAATTATATATGGAAAAAACCTCCCTTATGAGAGGGCCAGGCAATACTTCCCTTCATGATCCAGTTGTTCTTGCTGCCTGCATAGATGAGGAGATAATCCAATATGAAAGGGTATTTGTAGATGTAGAGTATTCAAGTAGGATATCCGATGGACAGTCTATTGGATACTTTGGAAGAAGGGCATATGTTCCCAATGTAAATCTAGGAATAGCCATAGATAGGGAAAGATTTAAAACCTTATTTATTGATAGGGTCTTAAGTTAAAAGAAAATATAAACAAAAAAAGCTCCCTAGGGAGCTTTTTTATATGTTTATTACATATGAATAGCTTGGTCTACTGCAGCAAATGCAGCTTCCATTACTATTTCAGATGTTGTTGGATGTGCATGTATAGCCTTAGCTATATCATGTACTGTTCCTTCAAGTTGCATTACCATAACAGCTTCTGCAATCATATCTGTAGCGTGAGATGCCATGATGTGAACACCTAAGACCTCTCCATATTCCTTATCAGATATAATCTTTGCAAATCCTGTAGTTTCTCCTTCTGCCAATGCTTTACCATTTGCAGCTAGAGGGAACTTACTTACCTTAACATCATATCCTTTTTCCTTTGCTTCTTCATCTGTCATTCCAACACTTGCAAGTTCTGGGAATGTGTAAATTCCAGATGGAACTATATTGTAATTTATGGCTGTTTCTTGTCCCATAATATTTTCTGCAGCTACTATTCCTTCAGCGCTTGCCACATGTGCTAGAGCATGCTTGCCATTTAAATCTCCAATAGCATATACCCCTTCTATATTAGTACGTAGGCTATCATCTGTAACTACGAAACCACTCTTATCAAGTTCAAGATCAAGTGCTTCTAAACCGCCTAGATTAGCGCTAAGGCCAAGAGAAACAATGTACTTGTCTCCAGTAACTGTATGATCTTTTCCTCTACGCTCGTAAACAATTTCATCTTCTGTAATTGATTTTAAGCTAGTTCCTGTAACTACATTAATACCATCTTTCTTAAGTTGTCTCTCAAGAGTTCTTCCCATTTCCTTTTCAGTACCTGAAAGGATTTGTTTTGATCTTTGAATTAAAGTAACATTAGATCCTATTGCATTGAATAAAGTAGCAAATTCAACTGCTATAACTCCTCCACCAATTACAACTAGGTCCTTTGGAATGTCTTCAAGTTCAAAAGTTGCCTTACTGTTTAATACTTTTCCACTGCCGGACTTGATTGTTTCTTGTAAACCAGGTATTCCAGGCATATATTCCGTAGCACCAGTTGCAAGAATAAGATTTTTACAAGTTAAAGTTTCACCATTAACTTCAACTTCATTTTTATTCTTAACTGTTCCAAAGCCATCATAAAGATCGATATTGTGTTTTTTTAGTAAAATATTGATTCCAGATACAAGTTTTCCTACAACATCATCTTTTCTAGAGATCAATGTCTTCCAGTCAACAGATATCTCATCTTGGTCAATACCTTTGATTCCAAACTCTTCACCATTTTTTAAATCCTTAAATAGCTTTGCACTTCTAAGGAGTGTTTTTGTTGGAATACATCCCCAGTTTAGGCATACTCCGCCTAGATATCCATCTTCTATTACAGCAACCTTTGCACCAAGTTGAGCTGCCTTGATTGCAGCAACATAGCCACCAGGGCCTCCTCCAATTACAATTACATCGTATTTCAAAATATCATCCCCTTTTCTATTCTATACCTTTAATAATAACACTTTTGGGTCCATTAGTAAATCTTTTAAGGAATTTAAAAATTTGGCCCCGCTAGCGCCATCAATTATTCTATGGTCATAGGATAGGGATAGGGGTAGTATTCTTCTAATAACTATTCTTCCATCAAGGACCACAGGTTTTTCTTGGATTCTACCAATTCCCAGTATAGCTGACTCAGGATAGTTAATTATTGGTATACCAAACATACCACCTATGGATCCGTAATTTGTAACTGTAAAGGTTGATCCTCTAAGTTCTGAAAGCTCTAATTTATTATCTCTTGCACGAGTGCTTAAATCCTCAACACCCTTGGCAATGTC
>CAZGQG010000013.1:45130-46875 GCA_964527205.1 uncultured Tissierellaceae bacterium
TCATAAAGCTCTGTAACATCTATTTCATCCATAGCAGTAGTGTGAGGTATGGTAAATCTTGATTCACTCATTTTCTCAGCTATGGTTTGACGTATTCTTGTAAGAGGTATTCTTTCTTCTTTTTCACCGGATTGATCTTTTTCCTCTGTTTCTGATGGGTATTCTTCTACACGTTTTACCTTTTCAAATTTCTTAGGTGCTTCCTTGTCTTCTAGTTTCTCTCTAATATCTTCCTTCATAACCCTACCAGCTGGTCCTGTTCCTTTCACAGTATTAATATCAACTCCAAGGTCCTTGGCTAGCTTTCTAGCAACTGGTGTGGCAAGGACTTTTTCTTTTTCTTCAGATTTATCATTAGAAGAAGCTTGGGCTTCATCACTGGAAGGAATTTCTTGAGAAGAGGCAACTACCTCACCTACTACTCCCGCAGTTTCTTCCTCTACAATCTCTTCTTTTTCATCAAGGTCTTGCTTAGGCTCAGGCTCCTCATCTACATCTTCAGCTCCAGCCTCTCCTTCTAAATCAATAACTACAAAGACCTCACCTACATTTATAACGTCTCCTTCTTCAAATTTAAGATCAGCAACTACTCCTGTCTTAGGGGAAGGGATTTCTGTGGTAACCTTGTCTGTTTCTACTTCTATTAGGCTTTCACCCTCTTTTATGGTCTCACCTTTTTCTACTAACCATTTGGTAAGGGTACCTTCCTGGATACCCTCTCCTATATCTGGAAAACGAAATTCATGTTTCATTTTATCTCCTCCTATTAAAACTTAACTAATTCTTGGATTTTTCCGGCTATTCTTTCAGGAGATGGTATATAGTGCTTTTCTCCCTTAGGAAGTGGGAATATGGTATCGAAACCTGCTAATATAGTTGGTGGGGCTTCAAGATATAGAAAAGCTCCTTCATTTACTATAGATACAAGTTCTGATCCTACTCCTAAAGTTCTTGGTGCTTCATGAACCACAAGAAGTCTTCCTGTTTTCTTTACTGATTCTAAAATTGTCTCCCTATCTAGTGGAGAAATAGTTCTAAGATCTATTAATTCTGGATTTATATTTTCATCTAATAATTCAATTGCCTTTTGTACATCCGCTACCATGGCTCCCCAGGAAACTATAGTAATGTCTTCTCCTTCTTTTACCACCTTAGCCTTACCAATTGGAAGCTCATAGGAATCCTCAGGTACATCCTGTCTAAAGGCCCTATAGATTCTCTTTGGCTCTAAAAACAATACAGGGTCTGGATCTCTTATTGCAGCGATTAGGAGTCCCTTGGCATCGTAAGGGGTAGAAGGTATGACTACCTTAAGGCCAGGTATCTGAGCGTAGATTGCCTCTGTACTTTCTGAATGATGCTCAAGAGCTCTAATTCCTCCGCCGTAGGGAGCACGTATAACCATGGGAACCGTAAGGGCACCACGGGTTCTGTTTCTCATCCTTGAAGCATGGGAAATTATTTGATTGAAGGCAGGATATGAAAAGCCCATAAATTGCATTTCAACTACAGGTTTCATTCCATTGATTGCCATACCAATTCCAGTACCTACTATGGCAGATTCAGCTAGGGGAGTGTCAAAGGCTCTCTCAACTCCAAATTTCTTTTGAAGATCTACTGTAGCACGAAATACTCCACCTTCAACTCCTACGTCTTCACCAAAAACCACTACAGATTTATCCTTTTCCATTTCATTCATAAGGGCTTGATTTACAGCTTGAACTATATTTAATTTATTAGCCATT
>CAZGQG010000014.1:0-3232 GCA_964527205.1 uncultured Tissierellaceae bacterium
TAATAATTGATTCTAATAGATTGAGGTGGAATATGAGAATAGGTGAGTTTTCTGAAAAGCATAAGATTACCCATGATACTGTTAGGCATTATATAAATATGGGACTTTTGATCCCTAAAAAGGATGGCCATCATTTTAGATTTGATTTTAGCCATGATGAGGATATAGAGGAGATAATAAGGCTTAAGAAGCTTGATTTCTCCCTTAATGAAATACAGAGGATTTTAAATTTAAAGAGGGTGGCAGGTAAGAATAGCAAGGAGTATAGGGATTATTACAAGGAGTTCTTAGAGGATAAGAAAAAACAAATCATCCAGCTTGAAAAAAGATATGGACATGTTAAATCTGAGCTAGAAGACAAAATCTTGGACTTAGAGACTAGGGGTAAAAACCAGGAGACAAAGCTTGGTATAAATATCAATAGCTTGGAAATCCTACATTGCCCTTCCTGTGAGAAGATCTTAAAAATATCTGATGGAATTATAGAAAACAATATGATTATAAAGGCTAGGATATCTTGTTCTTGTAGCTATAGGGCCTCCATAAGAGATGGCATCTATATAGGTTCTACCTGTGAGGATTCTTCCCTAAAGAGAAAAGAGATTCCTTCAAAGCTTGATTTCTTAGAGCATTCTTCCAATGACTTTATCAACTTTTTCTATGATGGCATGTCTGAGATGATGCACCAAATAGAGGAGAAAAATTTAAATCCTACTTATGTTTTAGAGCTTGAGAATTGTTCTGGAACCTTTTTAATGCAGCATATAGAAAAGTTGCATAGGAATACCACTTATATAGTGGTGAATAATGATAAGAGTAGACTGGACAAGCTAAAGACAAGTTTGGAATTACATAGTAAGCATGAGAACTTTATATTTATCTGTGAAGAATATGATAGGCTTCCCTTAAAGTCCAATTCCATAGATATGGCTATAGACCATTGGATGACCAAGGACTATTTTATTAGCCATAGGGGCTTTTTAATGGATAAGATCCATAAGCATCTAAAGGTCCAGGGACTTTTAATTGGCAGCTATCCATATTTAAGATCTCTTCATTCAGATTCTCCCCTGGCTGAATCTAAGGAGCAGGGATATTTTGAAGTGGATTTTTTATCAAGAGAGTTTAAGAGTTTAGGTTTTGAGGAAGATACCCATCTCCTCCTAGGTCCACTGGTGGATGAAAATCCATATAATCCAGACTTAAAGGACAAGAGGCTATATTCAAATATTACTAGTTGGATAAAAAGAGATTTATAAACCATTGGGTTTACCCAATGGTTTTCTCTCTATATTGTTAAAACTTTGATAATCCCCCTTGACATGGCCATAACCCTATATTATATGATTAGGGTGTAAGATAGAAAAAATATATTAATAGGAGGAAAACAAATGTCGAAAAATTTAAAGAGAATATTAACTTTAGTATTATCAGTTCTTGTATTAGTTTCTTTGGTTGCATGTAGTGAAACTGAAGATAGCTCAGATCAGGCTGGTATATATACACCAGGTACTTACATAGCAACAGCCAAGGGTCATGAGGGAGATGTAAAGCTTGAGGTGGAATTTAGTTCTGATGCTATTAAGTCCATCAAGATTTTAGAACATGAGGAGACAGACAATATTGGTAGCAATGCTATTGATAGGCTTCCAGGTGAGATTGTGGACAAGCAATCCCTAGATGTAGATGTGGTATCAGGAGCTACCTTTAGTTCAAAGGCTATATTGGAAGCTGTTGAAGATGCAGTGGTTCAAGCAGGTGGAGATGTGGCTGCCCTGAAAGTAGCTAGCAGTGATGATGGAGATAGGGAAGACATAGAGATGACTACTGAGGTTGTAGTTGTTGGAGCAGGTGGAACAGGTCTGGCTGCAGCTGCTTCAGCTCACGAGCATGGAGCTGAGGTAATAGTACTTGAGAAGCTTTCCATGACTGGAGGATCTACAGCCCTATCCGGTGGAGCAATTTCCGCACCAGGCAGTAGATTCCAAGAAGAATTAGATATAGAGGATAGTAAGGAAGACTGGATCAAATTATGGAAAGAGCGTCAAGGTTCTGATCCAGACAAGAAGTATCCTGATTATGACAAGGTAGATAAGTTTATTGATGAAGCAGTGGTTACTACTCATTGGTTAACAGATTATATAGGTCTTGAGTATATTTCAGTTGATGGCTTTGGATTTGACCCTGTTAGAAGACTTCATACACCTGAAAATGGTGGAGCAGGTATAACTACAAGTATTGATCAGTTTATAGAGATGGAAGGAATAGAAGTATTAACTGAAACTCCAGCTACTGAACTTATAGTAGATGACAATGGAGATGTGGTAGGAGTAATAGCTGAAGGACCTGAAGGAAGGATAACTATTCATGCAGAAAAAGTAATCCTAGCTTCTGGAGGCTTTGCTAGAAATGAAGAGCTCTTAGCTAGATTGGTTCCAGAGATGAAGGATACTGCAGAATTAACTGCAGCAGCAGTAGGAAGTACAGGAGACGGAATCCTAATGGCTGAAGAAGTAGGAGCTGCCCTATATGATGAGAACTGGATTATAGGACTTGGATATACAGCAGGCATGCCAGAACTTAGTATGTTTGACTGGGATTCAACAAAGATTCTTGTAAATAATGAAGGAAATAGATTTATGAATGAAAGTAGTCACTATGCCATAGTTACAAATCAAGTTGCAGAGGAAGATTCAGCTTGGTTGATAGTTGACTCTAGTGAAGGAAATATGGATGGGATAGAAAAGATAAAGGCAAATATGCCAAGTGATGAAATTGCAGAAGGTGAAACTATTGAAGAATTGGCAGAGGAGATGAATCTAGATCCTAGTTCCCTATCAGCTACTATAGATAAGTTTAACGCTGGTGTGGAAGCTTCCAATGATGAATTTGGAAAGCCAGAGCCAATGTTAGTAAGTATAAAAGAAGGACCTTACTACGCTTACAAGGTATATCCTAGAACCATGGGAACCTTTGGTGGAGTAGAGACTGATGACAGTTATAGGGTTCTAAGAGAAGATGGAACTATAATTAATAACCTATATGCAGGTGGAGAATGTACAAACAAGGCACTTTACAACAATGTATATATGACAGGAAGTTCAGTGCAATTTGCACTTACAAGTGGACGTATAGCAGGAGAAGATGCTGCTAGATCCTTAAACAAATAGTCTTATAGAAAATAAAGAATAATAAAAGAGCTTAGGGTGTTTTAAAATACCTTAAGCTCTTT
>CAZGQG010000014.1:3332-46541 GCA_964527205.1 uncultured Tissierellaceae bacterium
CTCTTTTTTCTATTCCTTTTTACCCTTATGACTTTTTCTTCTCATATATTTCCTGAACCCTATCCAGTATATCCTCTGACCTAGATGGAATTCTTCCCAGCCAATCTGGTCCTATATTTATAAGGTAATTGATCCCTAGCTTTTCTAGCTTCACCCTATTTTCATATATGGTTTCTGCTGATTTCCAGTTATGATCCAGGGCTGAATATCCCCAGGAATTATTGAGAGTACAGGCTGATTCATAGAGCCCATGCTTGGATTTTTTAAAGCCCCATATGTCATTGTGATCTAGGTTTTCCTCTATAGCATCTGGTATCCTATCTGGTATTTCATTGTCGCCTAAAGTTACATAATCATAGACCCCATGGCCTAGTCTGGAATTTACCAGGCAATCTGGCTGATATTTTTTTACTAGATCATAGATCTCTTGGCTGTGTTCTGGCTTAGAATCCAGGGGCATATCAAACCAGGCTATAAATATGTCTCCATAGTTTCTAACTAGCTCTTCTATCTGAGGCAGGATTTTACCTCTAAAGTTTTTTTCATAGTCCTTCTTTGACTTGTCTGGAAAGTCCCAGGAATTTTCCCAGGATACTCCTGCAGCTCCCCTTGGATCCACACTGTATCCTCCCCCATGGTATTCATGCCAATCTATACACTGGGAATAATAGAAGCCAAATTTAATCCCATATTTTTTACAGGCAAGGGCTAGTTCCCCTATTAAATCTCTTTTAGCAGGGCTAGCATGGTATATGTTAAAATCATCTACTTCTGACTTATATAGGGCAAAGCCATCGTGGTGCTTTGCCGTAACTACTATGTATTTCATTCCCCATTCTACTGCCTTCCTTACTATTTCCTCTGCATCAAAGCCTATGGGATTAAATATACTGGCAAGTTCCTCCATTTCCCTATTGGGTATCTGATGATAGCACTGGATCCATTCTGCATAATTAGGTCCTGGCTCTCCGCCATACTCTCCTCCCAGGAGGGAGTATAGTCCAAAGTGTATCATAAGTCCGTATTTTGCACTCTTGTAGTAGTCTATATTATTCATTTAGATTCACTCCTATGTCTTTGTAATCATAATTATATATAATAGATGGGATAAATGCCAATAAAATTAGTCCCCCTAGGATCAGATTTATTATTCTTTATCTGACCTAGGGGGACTAGTTTTATTTCAAGGATTGGGATTTACTCTTTTTATAAATCAACCTTGTCTAATTCATCTAATTTATAGCTGTTTATTATATTTATAAGCTTTATAGGATACTCTGGGTCTGTAGCATAGCCTGCTCTTTTGAGTTCCCAGGCACCCTTTGTATAGTCATACATTACTTCTTTGAATTTAGAGTATCTTTCACGCTCTAGTAGGAAGGTCTTATGATCCTTCCAGCTGTCCCCAGGATCCTTATAGGCCCTAAACTCAGCATCTATATGGTACTTTTGACCATTATATACTTCCCATGTATTGGATACTACTGACTCTTCTGTTCCTTTTTTCTTTATTCCAAAGAGATTATTGGACTTTTTACCTGTATACTTATCTACAGGAACACTCTGTCCCCAGCCTGTCTCCAGTATGGCCTGGGCAGTTTGAACTGCTGCTGACATACCTGTTTCCCTATAGGAGTCTACTGCCATCTTGGAAGCAAAGTCCTTAAATTTATCCTTTTCAATTATTGGCTTTGGTCCATGGAGTTCTCCATGGTGGATTTTGAATTTTATTTTTTCGCTAGAAATAGTCTTTCCCTTGTAAGTGGCCTGAGCTTCTAGCTGCATATAGGTCTTGTCTGACTCTAAGGGAGTATAGCTAGCTTTGTTATCTGCTCCCTTAGTTAGCTCTCTTCTTTGCCCTGTGGACATATTTGTAATAAAGTACTTTATATTATCCACATCCACATTGCTCTTTACACCTAAGATAATTGTCTTGTTTACAACTTGCTCTGGTCCTACTCCCTCTAGGGATAGTCTTGCTTGTATTTCTTTTATATGGACTTTTATAGGATCACTTTCATATTTAATATTCTTAGACATTACTCTTACAAATATTTCCTTGGTGCCTATGTCTTCTGGCTTAGGACTCCACATATAGCCTCCATAGGGCATTTTTGCAATTGTGCTTTCTTTTCCTGTATTTATATCTCTCATTACATATTCTGTTTCACTTACATCAAAGTTTCTATCTGCAACTAGGTAGACCTCACTATCTATGGTCATGCCCTCTTTTACTCCACTAAGTTTTATTATCTTCTCCCTATCTAACTCTACCATCTTGGTCTCACTATAGTAAGGATTCCTAGCCTGATCGTAGGCTATGGCCCTTATAGAATACAAGCCATTTCTCCTTGTCTTAGGATCCCACTGGAAGCTCTCCTCTGGGTCCCTAACTGGTAGTAGTACATCTTCTAAAACTGTTCCCTTGCTCTGATCCGAACTATCTATTTCCTTTATTTCGTATTTCACATAAAGAGGCAGGAAGTTTGCCTGGGTTCTTAAACTAGGCTTGTCCTTTATCTTCTCCCCATTTTCTACCCCTAAGAGTGTAAGCTTAGGAACTAGATCAATACTCAGTTCTATTTGATCTCCATCTATATGGATTCCCTGCTTATCAAAGACCTTCACAGAGAGCACCTTGTCTCCCCTGTCCTTTAGCTTTGGAGTGTATTCATATTTAGCTTCTATGTCATTACCCTTAGCTATTACAAAGCCTTTAGAATCTCCCTTGTCTCCTAGGACATATCTTACATAAGAGCCTTCAGGGTAATTTTTCTTTCCACTTACCTGAAAGTATGTTGGTCCACTTATCTTGTCCTTGTTCTTGTGGCTAATTATCTTAAGACCTGTCTCTATAGGCTCATCTTTTTCATCCTGCTCAGTATTTATAGCTCCCTTTTCAACCAGGCTATCTAATAAACTTATATCCCTATCCTTTAGCTTGGTGTTTAGGGCATTGTATGACAGGAGCACCATATCATTTCTTGTGAAACTTTTAGATTTTATTGATACTAATTCCTCATCATCTAAAACACCTATCTCATGGGCAAATTCCAACCCATCTTCCCAGTCAAAGTCTCCCTGAGAATCATTGTAGCCTAGGGCCCTAAGTACAAAGGTTGCATAGGCCTTTCCATCTACTCTTTCTGAGGCGTTAAACTTATCCTTGCTTACACCAGCTGCTAGTCCATTTTGGTACATGTAGCCGATATATCCATCTGCCCATTCAAAAACATCTGTAAATGGGTGTTTGTAATCCTTTGTATTTGATTCTTTTTCTGCTCCCAATAATCTTACAAGCATGGCTGCTGATTCAGCCCTTGTAGCAGATTTCTCTAGTTCAAAGCCCTTATCTGTACCTACAAATAGGCCTAGGGACTTTAAATAATTGGCTTGGTTAAGATTTAAGCCAGAAGCCTCTACCCTTAGGTTCACAGAAGTTAGCATTATTAACAGGGCTAATAATAGGATTAATTTCTTATTTTTCATTTAAATCCTCCTCTTTAAATCAAGTAATTTCGATCTTTTTGTTCTTAAGTTTTAAAACAATATATTTCTTCTTCTCCTTAAAATTCTATCTCAAGCCTAGGCCAGTGTCAACAACAAGGGGGTTACATTCATATTACATTTGCATATCAAAAACTGCTAAAGAATACTCCCTAGCAGTTCTCCTTTAATCTTTTTTTATTTTATCTCTTATTCATCTTTTCTATAATACTAATTCAAGTAGATAATAGTAGGATAGGACAAATAAGTTTAGGACACCTATATTGACTTTATAGCCCTTACTATTCCTTCTAATCCTTTTTCCAGGATACTTCTTGGACATGCAAAGTTTATTCTCATAAAACCTGCTCCTTCTTCACCAAACCAAGTTCCCCCGTCCATAGCTACTCTACCTTCTTGGATCATAAGTTTTTCTAATTTTTCTCCGTCCTCTGTATAGGCTCTTAAATTTATCCACCCTAAATAGGTTGCTTCTATCTTTAGCATCTTAGCCTTAGGAAGGTGTTCTGCCAGATACTTATCTATAAAGCGAGCATTGCCTTCAAGATAATCAAGTAGTTCTTCTAACCATTCTTCTCCATCTCTATAGGCTGCTTCTGTAGCCACTATGCTCATAGGGTTTTGTCCCTTTACATTGTTTCTTTCCAAGGTCTCTTGGAATTTAAATCTTAAATCTTCATCAGGTATTATAATATTTGAAGCCTGCATACCTGCCAGGTTAAAGGTCTTGCTTGCAGCAGTACAGGTTATAGAATTTTTAGCAAATTCTTCACTAAGGCCTGCAAACATATGATGTTTGTAATCCTTAAATACAAGGTCGTTGTGTATTTCATCTGCAATTATAAGGACATCATTTTCCAAGCAGATTTTTCCCAGTCTTTCCAATTCATCCTTTTTCCATACCCTGGATACTGGATTGTGGGGACTGCAAAGTATAAATACCTTTACATCTGGGTCCTTGGCTTTTTCTTCAAAGTCCTCAAAGTCTATATGATAAGATTCTCCATCAAAGATAAGTCTGTTATTTACTGCATGGCATCCATTATTTTCTATAACATTTTTAAAGGGATAATATACTGGATTCTGTATAATAACCTTATCTCCTGGTCTTGTATATGATTTTAATAAGTAATTTATAGCTGGTACAATACCTGGTGTATATATAATCCAGTCTTTTTCTATCTCCCAATCAAATCTCTTCCTAGTCCAGTCTATTATTGCTTGGAAATATGAATCCGGTCTGTGGCTATAGCCATAGATACCGTGCTCTGCTCTTTTTACTACAGCTTCAACTATGGCTGGAGCTGTTTTGAAATCCATATCTGCTACCCAAAATGGAAGTAGGTCTCTTTCTCCAAACATCTCTTCTAGGACTTCTCCTTCCCACTTAGTAGAATTTGTTCCACTTCTGTCAATAACTTCATCAAAATTAAACATAAGCATCCTCTCCTATTGATTTATTTTCTTCCTCTCATTCACTCAGCTAATATTCTTAACATTCATCCATTAATTACTCCTAATTATATTGTATAAGGTCTCTTAACTCAAGTTTCCAAAGCCCAAGGGCCAAAACTTTTCTAGGCCTTTAATCTATTCTTGCAACTTGTAGGGACACTGTCTTTTCACCTTTATTTATCTCCTGCCTAGCCACTTCTTTAAATCCAAATTTTTCATGGAATATAATTGAATTCGGATTTGCTGGCTCTATATCTATCTCTGCTGTTATATAGCTTATATTGGTATTTTTTCCCTGTTCAAAAACTCTTTTGTATACCATCTTACCTATACCCTTAGCCTGCATGCTGGGTGAAATCACTAGCCTATCTATGTAGATAAAGTCCTCATAGTGCTTGTCAAACCATTGGTAATTTACGCTAGAGTATTCTTTCCCCTCCCTTAGGGCAAGGATAAATCCCTCTACAGAGCCCTCCATTTCTACTACATCTGCAATCTCTGACTGGGAGATTATTGATTTAAGTTTTTCTCTTGTGAGTGGTGATAGGAAATGTACTAGTTCTTCATTGAGTTCAAGTATCCTATCATAGTCTTTAGGTTCTGCCCTTCTTATTATAATATTTTCCATCTTATCCTCTCCCTATCTATTTTATTCCAGCTCAATATCCTAGAAGATATTAATCTTTTCCCTATAAGTTGTTTTATATATTATGTATCTAATAATATATTATCCCCTTCATATAATCAATCTAATCTAGTATCTCTCTAGCAGATTAAACTGACTATTTGTCTTTCTAAGCAAATCTTTATATTTGATATTTCCCATTATCATGTTATAATAATGTCAAGTGATAGTTCTTATTATCATATAAAGAATGTGAAAGGGGGAGATAAGATGAAATTAAAGAGATTACTACCAATAATTTTAATTATCATTCTACTTGGAACTGCTTGTGGCAAAGATGAAGAAATCATGCGAGCAGCTGACTGGGCAGATAAACATCCTGATGTATTTGCTTCCTATATGGAGAATGTAGAAATGGAAAGCACTACATATGGAGGTTCTGTACCAGTAGACTACCTAGAGCAGTATCCTTATCTTAAGACATTTTATGATGGATATGGATTTAGCAAGGAATACGCTAGGGCTAGGGGCCATGTTTATGGAGTAGAAGATGTAATTAATACTTCTAGACCTAAGCCTGGAGCAAGTTGTTTGGCTTGTAAGACTGCGGACTTCACTGAGGCTTTAAACAAGGATGGTATAGAGGTAAATGCTATTGATTTTGATGAATTTGTTGCAGACCACGGAGAGATGGAGGGTGTAAGCTGTTTTGACTGTCACAGAAATGAGCCAGGCACTATAAATATTACCCGTGAACATTTCAATGTAGGCCTAGAGCATGTTGATGCATCTGGAGTTAAAGCAGGAGATACAGCCTGTGGTCAGTGTCACGTAGAGTATTATTTGGATCCAGAAACAAAAGAGGTTATCCTACCATGGCATAATGGCCTAGGTACAGATGGCATGTTGGACTACTACGATGATATAGAATTTGCAGACTGGGTACATCCTACTACAGGAACCCAAATGTTAAAGGCTCAGCATCCTGAGTTTGAAACATTCCAGGGTGGTATACATCATACAGCTGGCTTATCCTGTATTGATTGTCATATGCCAGGCAAGGAAGGTGCAGATGGAGGGAATTTTAAATCTCACCACTGGACAAGTCCTTTAAAGGATCTAGAAGCTTCTTCTTGCTTTGCTTGTCATACAGATGAAGATCCAGATAGTTTAATAGCAATGGTAGAAAATGTTCAGGCTCCAATTGCAGTTAAGACTGATGAAGTAGCTGCAGTAATATTAGAACTTATTGAAGAATTAACTAAAGCTGTTGACACAGATAGCCACTCTGAAGAAGAATTAGACCAGGCTAGAGACCTACACAGAAAAGCTCAATTTAAATGGGACTTTGTCTTTGTAGAAAATGGAGAAGGATTCCACAACTCTGCCCTAGCTAATAAGAACTTAGATGAGGCAAGAGAGTTAGCAGAAAAAGGACTATCAATTTTAAAGTAAATAATTGTAATGGAAGGGCTCTTAGGAGCCCTTTTAAACTCATAAGGAGGTTATAAAGGTATGGAAAAAGATAATATCTTCAAAAGAATTTGGAAAATCCTCCATTCTATGAAGTTTGGAATCATACTCCTATTGATTATTGGAGTTTTATCTATAGCAGGGACCCTGATCCCTCAGGATAATATAATCGGATACTATGAAAGCACCTATAGTCCGGTGCTCTTTCAAATAATTAAAACATTTAGCTTACATAAGGTTTATAGTTCCTGGTGGTTTATGCTTCTTATAGGCATCTTATCCCTAAATTTAACACTTTGTAGCCTAAGAAGACTTCCTGGAATTATTAGATTAATGAAAAGGGATACTGATTTGGAAAAAAAGTTAGGGGAAGATAAGTACTTATTCTGTGAAGAAGTTCCAGTGGATATGGATATTCCAGGATTTTTTAAGAAGAATAAATTTAAAGATATAGAGGTCCTGGAAACTCAGGAGGGAGTCTTCCATTATTCTAAAAAGAATAGGCTAGGCTACCTGGGATCTTGGATCACTCACCTGGCCCTACTCCTAATCATACTAGCCTATGTGGGAGGAAAGATCTTTGGTTTTGATGTTTTTGTCCATGGAGTTCCTGGATCTATTCAACCTATTGAGGGTACAGACTACTGGATTGAAATAGAAGATTTCACCATAGACTTTAGGGAGGACGATACAGTAAACCAATACCTATCCAAGGTAAAGGTCTCTGATATGGAAAGCAATTACTCAGAAAGAGGAGATGTAAGGGTTAATCATCCCTTTAGGGCTAAGAAGATGAACATCTATCAAAATGCAACGGGATGGGCTATAGATGTGGAGGCTAAGAAGGATGAGGAAACTATATCTGCTAAGACTCTCTACCAATCAGAGGTCTATGTAGAGGACAATCAAAATATTGCCCTGCAATTTGTTGCCTTTTATCCTGACTATGATAATACTCATGGACCTAGGACCCTGTCTCCCCACTTAAATAATCCAAAATTTCTTTATAGCCTTTACTATGAGGGCTTTAGGGTGGATATGAATGTTGCGGATATGGATGAGGAGATTGTCTGGGAGGAGTATTCTTTTGTTATAGATAATCCTCAAATGTTTACCCTGCTTCAAATTGGAAGAGACCCAGGCATTAAGTTTGCAGCCCTTGGAGGAATTATTTTAATTATAGGTGTGTTTTTAGCCTTCTATATAAGCCCAAGAGAGCTAATGGCCTTTAGATACAAGGATGGAAGGACCTATATATGGGGAAATTCCTCTAAAAATCAGGAAATCTTTAAAAACAAGATGGTATTATCTCTAAATAAAAATACAGAGGAGGAAATCTAAGATGGAAAAATACTTGACTATAGAAAGTGGCTTCTTTAATGTTACTGTGGCCCTTTATCTAATATCAATGATCCTATATTTTATATTCTTTACAATGAAAAAAGAAAAAATTGGCCGTTATGCCAGCTATGTAATCCGAACTGCCCTGGTTTTTCATACCATTGCCCTAATAGCAAGGGGTATAGGAGCAGGAAGGGTTCCCCTTACCAATCAATATGAATTTGCTACATCCTTTGCTTGGGGCATAGCCCTTTGCTTTATATACTTTGAATATAAGTTTGATTTTAAGGCCATGGGTACTTTTGTAGCCCCTATTGTCTTTATAATCATTGGTTATGCAGCCATGCAAAATAAGGGAGTAAGGCCTTTGATGCCTGCCCTGCAGAGCAACTGGCTTACCATACATGTATCCACTGCAGTTATAAGCTATGGTGCCTTTGGAGTTGCCTGCGGTGTTTCTGGAATGTACCTACTTAGGGAAAGATTTAAGGAAGATGAGTTTTTTATCAAGCATATACCTTCCCTGGAGAAGTTGGACCTTATTAGCTATAGGGCCATCTCCCTTGGTTATCTCTTCTTAACTCTAGTTATGGTAACTGGAGCAATATGGGCGGAAAGTGCCTGGGGCAGATACTGGGCTTGGGATCCAAAGGAAACCTGGTCCTTTATTACCTGGATTATATATTCTGTTTATCTCCATGCTAGAATTGCTAGGGGCTGGAAGGGTAAAAAAGCTGCTCTCTTTAGTGTCATTGGATTTATCTGTGTATTATTTACCTATATAGGTGTCAATACCTTGCTACCAAGTATACACAGTTATAGATAATAATTTAAAAAAAGACCATCTTTCAGGGCCAGTTCCTGAAAGATGGTCTTTTTATATTTTCCCTATCCTATGCTCCATTTAAAATCCCACATGTGTTTATTAGGAGTCCTGTCTCTCCAAAACTACTTATATCTATACTCTTATATTCCCTAATAACCTCTATAACATTTTCCATAACTTCATCCAGCATCTTATCCTTGTGATAAACTATGCTAAAATTTCTATCCCATTCATTGGAGTGATGTTTAATGGCCTTTATCTCTCCACTTTTTACTTCATTCTCAATGAGTCTTATGGAAAGAACAGCCAAGCATCCATTTCTCATAATTGCACTTTTCATAGCTTCTGGACAGGTTGTCTGCCATTTTGTCCTTACATCAAAGCCATTTTCCAACATATAGTCCTCAAATAATTGTCTGGTTCCACTTCCTTGTTCTCTCATTACAAAGCCCTTGTCTGTAAGTTCATTGAGCTCTATCATTTCCCTATTAGCAAATTCATGATCCTTTCCGCAGGCAAGGACTAGATAATCCTCTATCTCTGGTATGGAGATTAAATATGGGTTCTTAATTTCTCCCTCTACTATGGCTATGTCCAGTTCAGAATTTAATAACTTTTTCTCTACTTCCCTAGTATTGTTTACATAGGCATAGGGTTCTATTTTTTCATGTTTTTCCTTGATTGTATTTATAATATTAGAAATCATACAGCTACCTACTGTAATTGTAGCTCCAATCTTTATACTATCTATATTATTGATTGCTATCATTTTTGATTCCAGCTCATCAAATTGTTTTACTACTTTTTTTGCATATTTTAAAAGCTTTACCCCCTCAGGAGTAATATGTAGCTTTCTGCACAGTCTTTCAAAGAGAAGAACATTGTAATGATCTTCGATTTCTCTTATGGTCTGGCTAACTGTTGGTTGGGATACGAACAAGTTTGTTGCGGCAGCGCTCATCTTCCCTGTTTCAGCAACTTCTATAAATATTTTTAAATGTCTTATATCCATGCTTTCACTCCTTTATATTGGTTTTATTTATATGAATTTATCTATACATAAGATTTACCTATCACTATGATTAGATATTATCACTTTATTTATAATTTAACAAGTGATAGACTTACAATTGTAGGATATTTGTATGGAACAGATGTCCAAGTTAGATATTATAAGGATGAATTTATAAAAGGGGTGATTGTTTGAAAGTACTTATTATAGGAGGAGTTGCTGCTGGTACAAAAGTAGCTGCAAAACTTAAGAGAGAAAATAGAGACCATGAGGTTACAATTCTTACTTCTGGAGAATCTATTTCATATGCTGGCTGCGGGCTTCCTTATTATTTAGGTGGATTAATCGAAGATGAAAAGGAACTTATCGTTAATACTCCTAAGGAATTTACAGAACTTACAGGCGTTAATGTTTTAACTGAAACTGAAGCAACTAAAGTTAATCCCGATGAAAAAACTGTAGAAGCAATAAATTTACAAACAAAGGAAACCGCTACATATGATTATGACAAATTAGTAATAGCAACTGGTGCTAGACCTATTAGGCCACCATTTCCAGGAATCGATTTAGATAATGTTTTCTTAATGAGAACACCTGAAGATGCTATTAAGATGAAGGACGAACTAAATAAGAAAGAAATCAAGCGTGTAGTAATTGTTGGTGGAGGATTTATAGGCCTTGAAGTTGCAGAAAACTTAAATGAAATAGGAGTTATGACTACTATTATAGATATGGCTGATATGGTACCACCAGGATTTGCACCTGAATTCAATGAATATATGGTAGACAAGCTAGCAGAAAACAGAATAATGATGTTTACTGGAACAAAACTAGACAGTATTATTGGAGAAGGAAAAGTTGAAAAGATAAAAACAGATAAAAATGTTATCAGAACAGACGCTGTTGTCCTTTCCATAGGAGTTGCTGCTAATACTGCCTTCTTAGAAGGTACAGGTATTGAATTAATGCCTAATAGAACTATTAAAGTTAATGAATACTTAGAAACTAACCTTCCTGATGTATATTCAGTTGGTGACTGTGCTACAGTTACAAACAGGATCACCGGTGAACCAGCTTGGTCTCCAATGGGATCAACTGCAAATATTACAGGTCGTATAGCTGCAAAAAATATTAATGGTGAAAAGATAAGCTATGCAGGTGCTTTAGGAACAGCAGTTGCAAAACTACTTCCTGACTTTAATATTGGTAGAACAGGACTTACTGAAGTTCAGGCTAGGGAAGCTGGCTTTGATGTAGAAACTGTTGTAACACTTATAGAAGATAAGGCTCACTACTTTCCAGACTCATCTTTATTTACAGTTAAGATGATTGCAGATAGAAACACTAAAAAGTTACTTGGTCTTCAAGTTCTTGGAGAAGGAGCAGTAGATAAGATGATAGATATTGCTGTAACTGCAATTTCTATGGGTGCTACACTAGAAGATATTGAGCAAATGGACTTTGCCTATGCACCTCCATTCTCAACAGCTATTCACCCAATATCACATACTGCTAGTACCTTATTAAATAAAATAAGTGGTGCCTTTAATTCAGTTACACCACTAGACTATATTTCAGGCAAGGTAGAAGATTATAGGATCATAGACTCATCTATAGTTCCACTACTTGCTGGCAATGAATATATAGACCTAAACAAAATTGATGAACAAATTCACGACATAAAAATTGACAAGGATGAAAAATTACTTCTAGTATGTTCAAAGGGTAAGAGAGCTTACCTCTTACAAGACAGATTAAAGCACTATGGTTTCACAAATAGCTTAGTTCTTGAAGGTGGACATATCTTAAGTACTATTAAATAGGATAAACAAAAATAAAATATAAAAACAATTATAAGGGGGAAATAAAATGGCAGGCGTAAGAGATAGTGTAAGAGTTCCAACGTTAACAGTTAGTTATGAAGATAAGAGAAGAGTTAAGGGACTAGGTTTTGTAGTAAACAAGGGTACAGACAATTTTTCAGCAAGAGTAGTTACTACAAATGGTAAGGTTACTGCTGAGCAAGTTGCTCGTTTAGCAGATGCTGCTGCAAAATATGGTGATGGTGATGTTGCCTTAACTTCAAGACTTACTTTTGAAGTAATTGGAATTCCATATGAAAAAATTGATGAGTTTATAGAGTACATCGGAGAAGTTGGACTTCAAACTGGTGGTACTGGTTCAGTTGTTCGTCCAGTAGTAGCTTGTAAGGGTACTGTTTGTAGATTTGGTTTAATAGATACTTTCAAGTTATCAGAAGAAGCTCATAACAGATTCTATGAAGGATACAGAACTGTAAAGTTACCTCACAAATTTAAGATTGCTATAGGTGGATGTCCAAATAACTGTGTTAAACCAACAACAAATGACTTAGCAGTAATAGGACAATATGTTCCTAACTATGACCCAGAATTATGTATTGGATGTAAGAAATGTAACCCAGAAGACGTATGTCCAATGTTTGCTATAACTGTTGAAGAAACAGATGAAGGAAGAAAAATGAAGATAGACGAAGAAATCTGTAACAACTGTGGACTATGTATAGAAGCTTGCCCATTTGATTCAATACCAGATGGAGTAAAGAAATACAAAATGGCTCTAGGTGGAAGATGGGGTAAATTCACTAATGAAGCATTCTCAATGGATACATTATTCTCAACAGAAGAAGAAGTATTAGATGTTATTGAGAAAATGATACTTATATACAGAGAACAAGGTGTAACTGGAGAGCGTATGTCCCATACTGTTCAAAGAATTGGAATGGAAGACATCGAAAAGCAGTTATTATCAGATGACATAATGGCTAGAAAGCAAGAAATATTAGATGCACCACTACACCTAGTAGGGGGAGCTAAGTGCTAATATAGTCAAAAAATTTATCTTAAAGGAAAGTGCAAACTTTCCTTTAAGATTTAAGTTTTCTACTTAGTAACATTAATTAACATAGGTTCTTTTTTTTGCAAATGATTGTAGTATTTTTAACATTTCAAATGATTGAGTATATTTACAATAATCTGTAAATTGGCAGACTATAAAATATTAAGAAATGAGGAGATAAAAATGAGTAAAAAAACATTAGGCATACTTACATGTCTAGGAATAGCAATTATTGCTACATATCTTGGTACTGTTCAAAATATAGTTGGAGCACCAATGGTTGGTCTTTTCATAGGTATGATCTTATTTAATGTTGTTCCATCCTTTAGTGGTGAATTTAAATCTGGAGCATCCTATGCAGGAAAGAAATTCCTTAAATATGGTATTATTTTAGCAGGAGCTACTTTGAATTTTGGTGCAGTTTTAGCAGCTAGTAGGGTTGCAATGCCTATACTAATATTCAACATATTCTTATCCTTTGGTGTAGCTTCCATGGTTGGTAGATACCTTGAACTTTCAAGCAATACTCGTATTTTAGTTGGTGGAGGAAGCTGTATATGTGGTGGTACTGCCATAGCTACACTTGCATCAATTATAAAGGCAAAAGAAGAAGAAATTGCCTATGCAATGACAGCAATATTCTTATTTGACATATTTGCAGCACTTGTTTATCCTTATTTAGCACAGGCTATCAATCTTTCAGTAAATCAATTTGGTGTACTTGCAGGAGCAGCTATCAACGATACATCCTCTGTAGCAGCAGCTGAAGCTACTTATAATGCTCTTAATGGTATTGATTCAACAATTGCAATCACTGTTAAACTTGCTAGGACTACAATGCTTATATTCGTTGCCATTGCAGCTACTATATTCACTGTAAGAAATGAATCCAAGCAAGGCAAGGCTGAAGGAGAACAAAAATCTGTAGCTCAAACTGTACTTGATGTATTTCCATGGTTCATACTTATATTCGTAGGAATGGCACTATTAAATACATTTGGACTATTTGATTTAATAACTAACAATACTCCTAGCTTTATTAATCTGTCAACATTCTTTAAAACAGGTTATAAGTACTTGATCACTGCAGCCCTAGTAGGTGTAGGATTTAAGATTAAGTTTAAAGAATTATTTACAAAGGGAACTAAGCCTATTATCTTAGGTGGAGTTACTTGGGCAGCTATAGCAACTTCAACACTAATATTTGTACACTTATTCGCAGACTTTATAAATGCAATGTAATATATAAAGATAAAAAGACTAGGATTATTTCCTAGTCTTTTTAATGTCTATTTTACAATTTCTTATCTTATCCCTTATTTGCTTCTCCAGCCCACTCATACACCTTCTTAGATAGGACCAGAGCTATTATTTCATTGAATAGGGCTGCTAGAGGTACAGCTGTTAGCATTAGCCCTGCTGCACTTTTCGAAATGCTCCTAGCCACTCCTACGGCCACAGAGCAGAATATAAGTGACATGCCAGAATGGGGCAAGGTGGCTATTCCTCCGTACTTTCTCACTACCTCTTCTGCTCCTATAATTCTAGAGCCTATGTAGTTTCCTCCAATCCTTCCCAGTCCCCTGGCCATTACATAAATCCCACTTATCCATCCTATATCCCCTACTAATCTTAGATTTATTGGAGCTGAACTATTTACTATAAGTATTATAAGACCAAGATTAAGTATGGGATTCCAATTCTTTTTAAATTCTTCCAATAGCTTAGGGCTTACATTGTTTATTACACCTGCTACAAAGCCCATTCCCAGTAAGATATAGCTCATCATTGGCTTTATGTATAGGTAATTATCTACTAAGTAAGCTAGTATCATAGTTATAGTAAAAAGTATTATTGATATTATCCTATTTCTTCCCGGGCTTCTTTCTTCCTTCAAGCATCTACTGCTAAATATGCCAGATATCATTCCTATTATAATGGGAATAAAGATCATAGAGGATAGGGTGGTAAATAAGGAGGATTCTCCTCCTGATACCCTTACTTGTACCAGACTTATTATGCTATAAAATATGATACCAGAAAGCAGACTATCTGTAGCTGCTATGGGCCCAATTGTATCTGCCAGTGGCCCCTTTGCCTTGTACTGGTTAATGACAAAAAGAGCTGGCCCTGGTGCCAGAGCAATGGATATATTTGCAAATAATAGGGCTATAAGAATTGGTATGTCAAAAATTTTACAGATAAGTGCTGCACTTATAAATACTAGAATAAAGGATCCTAGTATTTGGAAGAGGTTTAATTTTACAATATCTAAACCATTTCCTTTAATCTTCTTCCATTGTAAATTCATACCTATCATTACACCTACTATAGTTTGGGCTGTCATTGCTACAAATCCAAACCAAGCAGCATCCATTATATTCACATTGTAGAGATTGATTAGATTAGGCCCTAGTATGGCCCCACTGATCAACCAACCTATAATGGCGGGCAGCTTCATCCTTTTAACAAGGCTACCTACTGCGTAGGCTACTAATAGGCTTAGTATAAACCTAATTACAGCCATCCCTTCCCTCCTCTTTAAGCTTAAAACTTAGATAAAAGACTAGGAGAATCCTCCTAGTCTTTAAGTGAATCTCTTATTATTTTATAGCTTCTAAGGCTTCTAAGTTTGCTGCTATTGTCTTTTCCAGGTCCTCATCACTATGGGCTGTAGACAAGAACATGCACTCAAATTGTGCTGGAGGAAGCATTATTCCTCTTTCTAACATTTCCTTAAAGTATTTTGCATACATATCTGTATCGCATTTACTTACATCATCATAATTCTTGAAAGGTCCTTCTCCAAAGAACAGGGTTAGCATATTTCTAAATCTTACTATTGTAGCCTTTACTCCTGTTTTTTCTATATTGGCCTTGATTCCTTCTTCTAGCTTTTTAGCTGTCTCTTCCATCTTTTCATATATATCTTCTGTTTCCTGTAGGATCTTTATGTTTTTATAGCCCATATGCATGGCCAGTGGATTTCCTGAAAGTGTTCCTGCCTGATATACTCCTCCTAGGGGAGATACCATTTCCATTATTTCCTTCTTGGCTCCATAGGCACCTACTGGGAAGCCTCCACCTATTATCTTACCAAAGCAAGCCATATCTGGTTCTATACCATATACTTCACTGGCTCCACCATAGGCTATTCTAAAGCCAGATATTACTTCATCAAATATTAATACAGATTCGTATTCCTCTGTTACATCCCTTAGGTACTGAAGGAATTCCTGATCTCCTGGCACTAGTCCCATATTTCCTGCTATTGGCTCAACTATAATGCAGGCTATATCATCTCCATGCTCTTCAAATTTTGCCTTTACATCTTCTATATCGTTGAATCTACATACTATTGTATGCTTAACTATGTCCTCTGGCACTCCAAGACTTGTTGGTACACCATAGGTAATAGTTCCTGATCCACTTTTAACTAGAAGGGAGTCACTGTGTCCATGGTAACATCCTTCAAATTTAATTATTTTCTTCTTGCCTGTAAATCCTCTAGCTACTCTTATGGCACTCATTGTAGCCTCTGTACCTGAGTTTACCATTCTAATCATATCTATGGCTGGATATGCCTCTACCATTAATTTTGCCATATCTACTTCTATCTTAGTAGGCAGTCCAAAGCTTAGGCCATCCTTTATTATATCTTCTATACCAGTCATTAGTTCCTTGTCATTGTGACCAAGTATTGCAGGTCCCCAGGATCCTATATAGTCTATATATTCATTGCCATCCTCATCTTCTATCTTGCTTCCATATCCCCTTTTAATAAATACAGGTCCTGAATCTACGGAATTAAATGCCCTTACAGGACTATTAACTCCACCTGGTATATACTTTACAGCTTCTTCATATGTTCTTTTCGACTTATCAAATTTCATTTTATCACTCCTCAATTATTTTAGTAGTTTTGCTAGATCCTTTGCAAAATATGAAATAATTATGTCTGCTCCAGCTCTTTTTATTGATGTAAGTGTTTCTATCATAACATCTTCTCCAACTATACCCTGGTCTATGGCGGACTTGATCATTGAATATTCTCCGCTTACATTATAGGCAGCTACTGGTATGTTGAAGTTATCCTTGGTCCTCCTTATTATATCTAGATAGGAAAGGGCAGGCTTTACTATTATAATATCTGCTCCCTCATCTATGTCATATTGTACTTCTCTCATTGCCTCATCAGAATTTGCCATGTCCATTTGATAGCTCTTCCTATCTCCACAGCTAGGTGCTGACTCTGCGGCCTCTCTAAATGGTCCGTAAAATGCTGAACAATACTTTGCACTATAGCTCATTATTGGAATATTTTCATATCCATTATCATCTAGGCTCATTCTCATATGGGCTACTCTGTAATCCATCATATCTGAAGGTGCTACCATGTCCACCCCTGCCTCTGCATGGCTCACTGCTATCCTACTTAGATATTCTATACTCTCATCATTATTAACATAGCCCTCTTCATCTAATATACCGCAGTGTCCATGGGATGTATATTCACACATGCACACATCAGTGATTAGGTACATTTCTGGGTATTCCTTCTTTATTGCTCTTATTGCCCTTTGTATTATTCCATCTTCAGCATAAGCCTCTGTTCCAAGTTCGTCCTTCTTATCAGGTACTCCAAATAAGAGGATAGACTGGATTCCTAGTTCTAATAGTTCCTTAACTTCATCTAAGACCTTGTCTACTGAAAAATGATATACTCCCTTCATAGAAGAGATCTCTCTTTTTATAGATTCTCCTTCTACTATAAAAAGAGGATATATAAAGGCATCTATGCTTAGCCTTGTTTCTTTTACTAGATTTCTTATAGTTGAGTTTTTTCTTAATCTTCTTGCCCTATGCATCTTTTCCCTCCTTTACAAGTAATTCTACTAATCCATCTATGGTATAGTTCTCTGCTTCCTTATATACTTTGTGTCCTGCTTTTTCAATAGTTTGGCTGGTTATTGGCCCTATGGATATTATCTTTCCATTTCCAAAGGCTTCAGTTGCATTCTTTCCCAGTATTTCTTTAAAGTTGCTAAAGGTAGATGAGGATGTGAAGAGGAAATAATATTCTTCAAGTTCTCTTAGTGTCTCTAAGATCTCATCCTTGCTTTCTTCTGTCTTTAGGGTATCGTATATTACAACTTCATCTACAAGTGCCATTCTTCCTAGCTCTTTTATAATTACTTCCCTTGCTATTTTTGCTCTAGGAACTAAGACACTGTCTTTTTTCTTTAAAACTGGTCTAAGAACTTCCACTAATTCTTCTCCTACAAACCTATCTGGTACTATATCTACCTTTATACCATACTTTTCTATGGCATCTTGGGTTTTAGTTCCCACTGCTGCTATTTTAATTCCTGCCATATCCCTAAGGTCCTTTTCTAATTCAAAGTATCTCTTAAAGAATATTTCTACTCCATTTACACTGGTAAATACAATGTAGTTGTAAAGATTGATATTTTCAATTGATTTATCTAATCTTAAATTTGGTTTTATTTCTGCTATTTCTATGGCTGGGAAGGATAGTACATTTGCTCCCAGTTCTTCTAATCTCTTTATTGTGGATATAGCAGCTGATTCTTCCCTGGTAATAACTACATTTTTTCCTCGAAGGGGTTTCTTATCAAAAAAGTCTAGTTTTTCTCTTCTAGCTACTACATCACCTATAACTATTAAACTTGGTGGTTTCATATCTGCCTTCACACTTATCTGATATATATCTGATAGCTTTCCATCTACTACTCTTTGCTTGTTTGTAGTTCCCCAATTTATCATGGCTGCTGGAGTATCTGGATCCTTACCATTTGCTATTAATTTATTTGCTATATTTTCTAAATTTGATACTCCCATTAAAAACACTAGGGTTCCCTGGATATTTGCCAGGGCGTCCCAGTTTAGATCGTCACTGTCATCCTTTTGGTGGCCTGTGATTACATGGAAGGAAGTAGCAACTCCCCTATGGGTAATAGGTATGCCTGCATAGGCAAGTCCCCCTATGGCAGAGGTAATCCCTGGAACAACTTCAAATTCTACCCCTCTATCATATAGGTATTCTCCCTCTTCTCCGCCCCTACCAAATACATAGGGATCTCCACCCTTAAGCCTTACTACTAGATTGCCTTTTTTTGCTTCCTGATATAGGATTTCATTGGTTTCATCTTGAGTTTTTACATGAAGTTTTGGTGATTTACCTACATATACAAGTTTTACATTCTTTTTCAATCCCCTTAACATGCTAGGATTTACAAGCCTATCATAAACTACTACATCTGCTCTTTTAAGATAGTATTCTCCCTTTACTGTTAATAATCCTGGATCTCCAGGCCCTGCGCCTATTAGATATACTTTCCCCATCATCTTCCATCCATCTCCTTAAGCATTTTTTCTCCTAATTTTTTCCCAATATTATCCTGGTCCTCTATCTTGCCAGTTATTTTTTCCCTAAGCAGTATATCTCCATTAACAGATCCTAAGAAACCTTCAAGATAGATCTTGTCCCCTTCAATTGTAGAATAGGCGGCTACTGGTACTGTGCAGCTTCCTCCCACTGCCTTTAGGAATTCTCTCTCTGCCCTGGCCTGTATTTCAGTCTCAGGGTGAGATATCTTCTCTATGACCTCTTCTATTTTCTTATCATCTTCTCTGATTTCTATGGCTAGTATGCCCTGGGTTGGTGATGGCAGAAATTCCTCTACTCCCAAATACTGCATTCTTCCTGATAGGTCGATATCTAGTCTATTGATTCCTGCAGCTGCAAGTAGGGTTCCATCTAGGTTTTCTGACTCTATCTTATCTATCCTGGTTTGTATATTGCCCCTTATTCCTACTATTTTAAGGTCTGGCCTCATCTTTAAGAGTTGAAATTTTCTTCTCTTACTTCCCGTACCTATAATTCCTCCTTGAGGTATATCATCTAAAGATCCATATCCTTCTTTTAATACCAGTACATCTCTAGGATCTTCTCTTTTTGGTGTATAGCTAAGCTTTAATCCTTGCGGAAGCTCCCCTGGCATATCCTTCATACTGTGAATAGCCATATCAACTCTCCCTGCCAGGAGTTCATGTTCTATCTCCTTGGTGAATATTTCCTTGCCTCCGATTTGATCTATAGGCTTATCGTATATGGTGTCTCCCTTGGTCTTTATTATCTTGACCTCACATTTTACTCCTGGATTTTTCTCTTCTATTTCCCTTATGACCATATTAGTTTGTGTAAGTGCTAAATCGCTTCCTCTACTACCTACTATTATTTTCATTTTAGATCTCCTCAACATTATTATTTAAATCCTCTTTAAAGTTTTTTAGTTCATCTATATCAAATTCTAATATCCTATCCATTACCTGTCTTTTTCTCTCTGGATATTTCTGGATTATTTCATATCTAATCTCTTCTAATGTGTCTAGATAGTCCTTATTGTATTTACCATAAACTTCCTCTAGCTCACTCCTAATCTTTTTCGCTAGATAGGGAAAACTCCCTCCTGTGGATATGGAAATGGTGAGATTGTCATTTTTGTAAATTCCTGTATTAATAAAATCCGAATCCTCTCTTCCATCCACATTATTTACCAGAATCCTCTCTGCCTTGCAGTCCCCTACTATCTCCTTGTTCATTTTTCTTGAAGAAGTGGCTGCAATTACAAGGTCCTTTCCTAGGAGGTGTTTCTTATTATAGAATCCCTTTTCTAATTTTATCCTATCTCCCCCGTACTTATCCACTAGAGCTTGAAATTCATCTATAAAGTCTGGGCTGAGGATGCTTATCTGGGCTCCATAGTCTAGCATGGTCTTGGCCTTTCTATAGGCCACCCTGCCTCCCCCAACTATAAGGGTGGATTTGTCTTCTAATTCTATCATTATTGGAAAAAACATATTAGGCTCCTATATTTCAAATATTTTTTTCATTATCTCTATATATTCTTCTGAATCCTCTTCTTCTACTTGCTTTAAGGTCTTTATGGGTTCCCTTATAAATTGCCTTAGAGCGGACATTACCATCTTATCTATTATCTTTTGATCTCTTTTATTTAAATCTACTCTTTTATTTATATATTCCATTGTATCATTTTTTATCTTGCCGCATCTTTGGTTCAATGAGGCAATAACTGGATCTACGTGTATGCTAGCCAGCCAATCCATGAATTTTTCAACATCGTCATTTATCATTGTCTCTGCCTTTTTTGAAAGCTCTAATCTCCTATGGTGATTTTCCTCTGACAGTCTTTGTAGGTCATCATTATGATATAGGGTTATATTTTCTTCTTCTCCCAGTCTAGGGTCCACATCTCTTGGAAGTGCCAGGTCTAGTATGTAAAGTTTGTCCTTGGTTCCAATTATGTCTTCTTTTTTTAGGACCGTGTGTGGGGCACCTGTAGCAGTTATAACTAGATCAACTTCTTTTAATATTTCATAGCGGTCAGCATATTCTACTGGTATTATATCATGGAATATATCAAAGACCTTTTTTATTCTACCATGGGTTCTATTGGTTACATATATTTGATCTAGTTCTTCTTCAACTAAATATCTTATGGCCAGCTTGCTCATCTTGCCTGCTCCTACTATTAAGGCTTTCTTTCCCCTTAGGCTTTCCATTTCTCTTCTAAGGATTGTTATACCTATATAGCTGGTGGATAGGGGTATTTCAGATATCTTTAACTGGGACCTTATTTTTCTTCCCTCCCCTATGGCTTCCATAAAGAGCTTGTTTAGGACCTTCTTGCTAAAGCCTAAATCCATGGCAAAGGTCATTGCATCTCTTATCTGACCTAGGATTTGGTCTTCTCCAAGGACCATGGAGTCCAAGCCTCCTGCTACCATATAGAGGTGAACCACAGCATCTCTTCCTGTCTTTGTAAATATGTATTTTTCAGCTTCTTCAAAGTGAAAGTATTCTTTGAAAAATTCCTTAACTTCCTTTATGGATATTTCTATATCATCACTTGCTATATAAATCTCACTTCTATTGCAAGTAGATATGATAACTGTTTCTTTGATAGATTTATCTAATAATAAATCTCCACTTTCTATTTTCATAGATTCAGTAAAAGAAAAACGTTCTCTTACTTCAATTGGAGCTTCGTTATGATTTATTCCAACTACTGCTAACTCCATTTTTTCACTGCCTCCCATATATGACTATAATAAATCTAATACTTAACAATACAATTATATCTCAACCACAGCTACTTTTAAAGCTTTTATCCTAATTCCTTATTAGATTATCATATATGAACCATAGCTTATCTGTATGTATAAAATCAAAGCTTACCCAGATCTTCCCTTTTAATTATAAATACAAAAAGCTATAGCATAATTATCTCTATGCTATAGCTAAATATATTTTTTATTTGATCTTTTCTAAATAATATCTATTCTCTTTAATACAGCTCTTTTTAAATTCCTAACTGGATATTTTTTTGATAGCTCATGGCAGCTATAGGTGAATTTAAGATGGTGAGAGTTGTGGGAGCCTGAACCTAAACTCAATATATATTCCCAGGAAAAATCAACCTTATCCTTTGGCTTGATATCTAAGCCAAGGTCTACTACTGTGAGTATATGGGTTATGACCATGCTTGTGTATATGTCTAGGGCCTGATGGAAATCCTCATAGTATTCTTCTAAACCTAGGAGGGCTTGCAAGCCTGTAATCCCATGTAAAACCACTATGCTTCCTGTATTAATAAAGGCAGGAAGTAGGAATGATAACAAGGCTTCTACCTTCTCATCCTTATTTCCATCTATTATAAAACCAGCCTCCATATAGTGTGGGCTTTCATAGAGGGACTTCATTTTCATCCCTGTTGTAGATTCTTGGCCTATAATAGCCTGGATATTCTCATCCTCTATTAGCTTTTCCATTTCTTCCATTGCCTGATCAGGAGCTATCTTTCTTTGGAATACATCTCCCTCCCTACAAGCCGTTAGGTAATAGGCTAGGGCTCTTCTTACTTCCTGTATTAGGTTTTTATCCATCCTATATCCTTCAACTCCATAATAGACCCTTATTAGGGTGTGAAATAGTCCTGAAGACATACATAGTAGATTTTCATTTAAGATTTTCTTTAAATAATCATCTATATTATCCTCATTTATATCTCTTTTAAATATATCTAGCACTGATTCATACATATCTCTGTTCCCTATACAAGTATCCAGAGATTCACATTCTGGATATTCTTCTCTAACTTGGTCTATTTTGCCCTTTTCTGTTTGATCCTTGGTTAAAGCCTCTACCTTTTTCATATTCTCTGTCATCTTATACATTGCTAATTGTGCCATAGGTAGATGATTTACTAGGCCACTTCTGTAAGGTGAATACTTTTCTCCATACTTATTTATTATATGTCCTATATCCACGAATAAACCTCCTTTTATTACATTTTCTCTATTTCACTTTCTCCTATTATCATACCCAATTTAACAGTAGAAAAACATATAAGAGAGCTTTTCCCTTTAGAAAAGCTCTCTTATGTCTTATTTATAGTAATTCTTATATGTCCATTAGATGGTACTCTAGGATTTGTTCCATATCATATTCTTCTAATCTTAAATAATGACTTAAATTATTTAAAAGATATTCTAGTTTTACTGGGCCTACTAGCTCTGATCCTGTGATTGCTACTCCATATTTTTCTGCCTCTTGTTTTACAAATTCAAAGGCCCTGTAAATTGGAGTTTTGCCGCAGTCAAATAGATTCATTGAAACTACAACCCCATCTCTTTCTGGAAATTTAATTCCAACAGATCTTATAGTGGAAAAGCCTCCACCTGGTCCCCTAAGGGATGCTGATATTTTCTTAGCTATTCCTACATCCTCTGTGTTTAGGAAGATATTAAATGCTGTCAAGCCCTCCATATCCGCTGATACTATGGTAGCTCCATTCTTGTCTGATAATAATCCATCCTTGCTTAGGTCTGGCTTTCTTGAGTCATATTCCTTAGCTCTTTCTGGATCTTCCTTGCTTTCCTTAAGCAAGTCCCTTAACCCCTCATACTGTCCTTTTCTAATATAGGAAATAGATGCTTTTTCCTCTGTCTTGGCATTTTGTCCTGAAAAGAATATTGGAACTCCATGTTCTTCATGCAATTTATTGCCTATTTCTTCTGCAAGTTCTGTTACTTCATCCAGGTTAATATTGCTTAGAGGAAATAGGGGTATGGTATCCTGAGATCCTATTCTAGGATGGGTTCCATCCTGCTCCTGCATATCTATGAGTTCATAGGATTTAGCCGCCATATCTAGTAAGGCTTCCTTTAATGGTTCCGGCTCTCCAATGATTGTAAGTACTGTTCTGTTAAAATCGTATTCTGGCTCTACATTTACAAGCTTTACACCTTCCCGGTCCTTAATTGTTCCTGATATAGCCTCTATTACCTCTCCTCTTCTACCCTCACTAAAGTTTGGAACTGCTAAAATAAATTGTTTCTTCTCCATTTCTTAATCTCCTCCAGTTTTAATATTTATATTTTTAATATATTATTTCCCTAATTTCAAATGCCTTGCTTCTCCATTGTTTTTTATAGCTAGGATTTCCGCCATAATGCTCATGGCAATTTCCTTTGGTTTTTCAGAACCAATATCCAAGCCAATAGGTGCATAAAGCCTATCAATCTCATGATCTTTAAAGCCCTTTTCCTTTAAATTATTTATGGCAGTTATTATCTTCTTTTTGCTGCCCATTGCCCCTATATAACTAGCCTCACTTCTAAGGACCTGCTCTATGCTCTTTTCATCGTATATATGGCCCCTGGTGGCAATAACTATATAGGAATTTGAATCTATCTTGTACTCCCCTAAGGTCTTTTCAAAGGGTCCTAGGACAAGTTCCTTGGCCTGGGGAAATCTTTCCTTATTTAAAAACTCTTCTCTGTCTTCAAATATAATGGTGTTAAATTCCAATAGATTTCCTAATTGGTAGAGTGCATATCCTATATGGCCCCCTCCTACTATAAGAAGATTTGGCTTTTTACTATATACATGGATAAATATATCTATATTGCCACCACAGATCATCTCTACTCCCTGTGAGTCTAGACCTAGGTGGATGCTCTCACTCTTATCTTCCCTTATAGCTTCTTGGGATAATTCTATTATTTTATTCTCTAAGGGCCCACCACCAATGGTTCCATATATATTTCCATTCCCTAGTACAGCCATGGTAGTTCCAACACCTCTAGGAGCTGAACCCTGGGCATTTGTTATGGTTACTATAGCAATTTCTTCTCCTGTTTCAATATGTTTTAAGGCATTTCTTAATACATTTACATCTCCCATTATTCTCTACCTCTTTTCATCATCATAATTCCTTCAAGGACTCCACCTGCCACGGCCCTTGCCTTGTCTGATATGGTATAGGCATATTCCCTTATTCCCCTTGGATCTATATCTCCTATCTTCATAGACTCTTTAACATATAGGCCTTCTTTGATCAGGCCTCTAATGACTCCATCTATATTGGCCCTTACTTCTAGACCAGAAATCTTGCATATTATATCTCCTTTTTTTACCTGATCTCCTATTTTATAAAAATTATCTACTATTCCATCTCCACTTGCTCTAATGATTCTTTCTTCTCTAAAGCCTATTATATTTCCTGGAATCCCTGTGTTCTTAATTGCCTGACCTTCTTCTATGACTCTTCCCAAATAATGTCCCCTCTTAGTTTCAACTACAAGGTCAAGATCTAGGCCAGCGTGAAATCCTGGTCCCACTCCTATAGATATATCCGCCATGTTTTTATTTGTCCCAAGGTTTTTCTTTGCCAATATACTATCTACCACTACTAGGGGTTTTATTTTAGAGATTATATCTGCTTTTTCATCTATATAAACAGCTATGATCCCCTTTTCCATAGCCAAGTTTATTTCATCTAGGCTAGAAGTTTTTATAGCCCTTACTCCTTCTATCTCAATTTCACCCCTATATATGGCCTCAGCAAAACTTACCTCTCTTCTTATATTGGTGGGCTTTTCTATTTCTAAAATGACAACTTTAAAGCCAGCCTTAAAAAGTCTGTGGGCTATGCCACTGGCTATATCTCCGCCCCCTCTTATAACTACTTTTTCCATTTTCTCACCTTTTCTAAATCTTCCTCAGTGTCTATGTCCATTCCCATCCTTAAATCATCTATTTCAACTCTATGTACTTTATGCTGATCCCTAGATATTATTCCTCTAGCTCCCTTATCTCCCCTAAGGGCCAGTAGTTCTTCCCTATATTCCCAAGCAAAGATACTAGGCATACCCCTATTTTCTCCATAATATGGAACCAATATGGAAGCTTTTTTATCCTTAAATTCCTTAATTAATTTATTAAGGAGTTCAGGTCTTATAAAGGGTTGGTCTCCAGTAATAAACATATAGGAGGACTGTGGATCAGCTATTTCAAGGCCCTTTACTATTGCTTGAGATTGGCCTAATTTAGCATTTTCATTGTAAACTGTGTCTATCCCGTGTTTTTTAGCTATCTCCCTTACTTCTTCAGATCTATAAACAAGTATTATCCTGTCTAAATTGCTAGCCCTTGAGGCTTCTATTACATGTTCTACAAGGGGCTTTCCCCCTAGTCTAATTAAAAGCTTATCCTTTTTCATTCTCCTAGATAAGCCTGAGGCTAATATTATTCCTGTAATCATTTCCATGCTCCTAGTAAAATTCTTTTTTCTCCATGTTAGCTATTAATATATTTTTAAATCCCTTTTCTTCTAAGCTCTCTCTTATCTTCTCTATAGTTTCCTTCATATCTCTTCTATATTTATTTAGTAGGAGTATTTTATCTCCCCTACTAGATTTAAATAATCCCTTTGGATCTACTACTAGCTTTACTATATCTTTTCCTTCAATTTTTTCTCCTTTTTTCTTCTTAACTATATTGAGAAAAAGTTCACTTCTATGAACATTGTTTTCATTGATTTCTTTTCCCAAACTATCCATGCCTATAATCCCTATGGTCTTTGTAGTTAAATCAGGAATAATAGGTTCTCCTTCTCTTGGAGCCTTTATTGGCTTTTCCTTGCTCCCATCTCCTTCTATTAGTATAAAGTCAAAGCTATTAGACCTATATATCCTATCTAGTTTTTCTCTAGCCACTCCCCTTAATTTGCCTCCTTCTAATCTTTCAGCAAATATGCTAATGGTCCCCTCTCTAGCTTGAAAATCCTCCTCTATATTCTCCAAAAAATAATAGTCAAAGACTTGCTCTGGCTTGTAGATGGCTGTTGTTGTAGTTACTAGGACTTTTTTCCCTAGGCCTTTTAATTCCTTTGCCAGGGCAAAAATTGTGGTAGTCTTCCCACCTGCCCCAACAAAAGATATCATTTCCCTATTTTCTTTTAGCTTAAACTTTTCTATCAGGAGCTCTTCCATTAGCTTTCCAACTTGCTCTCTGCTATGGCCTTGAATAATCTCTCTGGAGTTACAGGAAGTTCCTTAACCCTTACTCCTATGGCATCATAGATAGCATTTAAGATTGCTGGTGCTACTGGAATCATAACAGGCTCTCCTATACCCTTGGCTCCGTAAGGTGCACTTGATTCTGGATCTTCTACTATTATCTTTTCTATATTCATAGTATCCATTGCTGTTGGAATTAAATATTTTGACATCCTGTCATTTCTCATCTTTCCCTCTCTTACATCTAAGTCTTCAAAGAGAGTATATCCAACTGCCATGGCAAATCCCCCATCAATCTGACCTTCTATAAGTCTAGGATTCACTGCCTTGCCTACATCCTGGGCAAATACTGCATTTAGGATTTCAATTTTCCCTGTGTTTATATCTACATTAAGCTCCACTGCACAGGCATTAAAGGTATAAGGATAATAGGGTGCTCCCTGTCCCGTTTCTGGATCCATTTCTACTGTCTGGGCTGTGAATATTCCCTCAGCCATTATTTCATCTTCTCCCTGATACTTGTCTGCCAGGTCCTTAAAGGATATCCTCTTTTCTGGAAAGAACTTTAAATATACCTCTTCCCTATCTAAATCAAGTCCTGTTGTTGAATTTAGCCCCAGTTCCTGCCTAGCCTTTTCTATTATTTCCTTCTTAAAATTCTCACAGGCTAATTTAATGGCATTTCCAGTATTATAGGTCTGCCTACTTGCTGCTGCAGTACCAGAATCCTTCATAAGAGATGTATCTTCACAGACTAGCTCCACTATATCCGACTGGATATTTAAGCTTTCTGCTGCTATTTGTCTCATTATTGTCTTAGAACCCTGCCCAACTTCTGTTGCTCCAGCGCATACTCCTATCTCACCATTTTCAAGAAGTCTAACCACTGCTGTAGATACATCTGGAAATCCATTTCCATAACCAGTTCCATAAAATGATACTCCTACTCCTCTACCAGTTTTCTTCATTTCTTTTCCTCCCCCTTGCCATAGGATCTAAATCTTTTTTCCACTTCTTCTAAGCATATATCCAGGGGTACAGATTCTAATAGGATTTGACCTGTGGAAGTTTTTGATCCCTTCCTAAATATATTCTTCATCCTAAATTCTATAGGATCCATGTCTAATTTCTCTGCCAATATATCCATTTGCTGCTCATTGGCTACAGGAATTTGAGTTGCACCAAAGCCTCTCATGGCTCCTGCAAAGGGATTGTTTGTATATACTGCATAGCTATCTACCTTTACATTTTCTATCTCATAGGGTCCAGTAGCATGTACTCCTGCCTTTCTCATTACATTAATGGCCCAGGATGCATAGGCTCCTGTATCTCCTATTATTTCAGCCTCTAGGGCTGTTAATTTTCCTGTCTTATCTGCTGCGGTCTTATACTTCAATATCATAGGGTGTCTTTTAGCATGGGCTAAAAATGATTCTTCCCTATCATAGATACATTTTACTGGTCTTTTTAAAACATATGCAGCCAGGGAAAGATGAATCTGTAGAGAAATATCCTCTCTGCCGCCAAAGGCTCCACCTACATTTGTATTTATAACCCTTACTCTTTCAGCTTCTAAATCTAGGGCATTTGCTATCTCTCCCCTATCAAAGTGAGGGTATTGGGTAGCTACTAAAAGCGTTAATACTCCATCCTGGTCCACATAGGAAACTCCAGCCTCTGGTTGAATAAAGGCATGTTCTGCAAAGCCCGTTTTATAAGTGTTTTCAGCTATGACAGCTGCATTTTTAAAAGCCTCCTCCACATCTCCAGTCCTAAGCTTGTAGTGATATACAATATTTGAATCTCCATGAACCTTGGGCGAATCTTCTTCCATAGCTCTTTCTGGGTCAAAGACTGCCTCTATTTCATCATATTCAATCTTTACCTTTTTTGCTGCTTCTCTGCATATCCTCTCTGTCTCCCCTACTACAAAGGCTATGGGATCTCCAATCTGCTTTACCTTTTCACTTACAAAGATCTCATGATCCTTAAATACTACTCCATGTTCATTGTTTGGAAGATCCTTAGCTGTAAATACCTTTACAAGCCCATCTATTTTTTCTGCTTCTTCTACATCAACCCTTATATAGGCATGGGCTTTTTTAGATCTAATTGTCTTTCCATATAACATCCCATCCATATAGATATCTTGAGGATATTCAGCCTTTCCTGTAACCTTGGAATAGGCATCTACCCTTATGATATTCTTGCCTACTACATCTAGCTTCATATTTTTTCCTCCTCCAAATATCCCTTGGCAATATTTGTTGCATTTACCATCTTGTTGTATCCTGTACATCTGCATAGGTTTCCTGATAGACCTTCTCTTATTTCCTCCTCATCAGGATTTGGGTTCTTCTCTAAGAGGGCCTTTGTAGATAGGACCATTCCAGGTATACAGAATCCACATTGCACTGCTCCCACATCTATATAGGCCTGCTGTACTGGGTCTAATTTCCCATCCTTTTCTAATCCCTCAATGGTTGTTATCTCTGAGCCATCTGCCTGAAAAGCCATGACCATACAGGAGTTCACAGTTTCCCCATCCATTATTATTGTACAGGCTCCACATTCTCCTTCACCACAGCCTTCCTTTGTGCCTATAAGGCCTAACTGATCCCTTAAAAGATCTATAAGTCTTAGATTTATATCTATTTCCAGCTCCCTATCCTCTCCATTTATCTTTAAAGCAATTTTTTTCATCTTAGTTCCCCCTCTTATTCATCCATCTCTTTCACTAACTCTAGAGCCTCTCTTAGGGATGTATTTATTGCCTCACTCTTATAGGGCAAGGTTGATCTTCCCTTTAGTCTTATTGCCATGGCATCTCTTAGGGTCTGGGTAGCACCCTCTATGCTTTCATCATTTATCCTCTTTCCCATTAAATAGGATTCTACTTCATATTCCCTAACTGGATTTTTTGCCAGGGCTCCACTGGCAGCCCTTACAAATTTGATCTTCTTATCCTGATCTAGTTCTATAAGAACTGAATTTGTAAGCCTTGATATGGCCAGGGCCCTTCTAAGACCTAGCTTTGCAAAACTTAGCTTTCTCTCCTCACTAGGTTTTTTAAACTTTATATATGTCAATAATTCATAGCTTTCAATTTTATCATTATAGTAATCTTCTAAAGTAATTTCCCTCTTTCCCTCTAAGCTTTCTAATACTAAAATTGCCTCAAGGCATAAAAGTGGAGGTACTATATCCGCTGCTGCTGATCCATTGGCAATGTTGCCCCCAATGGTTCCCTTGTTTCTAATTTGAGGAGAGCCTACCATTCTGGCAGCCTTGTTCATTCCCTTTAGGTTGCCTTTAAAAAGTTCACTATCTACTATCTCTGTGAAGGTTGTCCCTGCTCCTATAAAGATGTATTCTCCTGATTCTTCTATTTTCTTTAACTCCTCTACCTTGGATATATCTATTAACACACTAGGTGATATTATCTCGTTTTTCATTTGAATCATTATATCTGTTCCGCCGGCTATTAGCTTTGCTTCATTTCCGTATTTTCCGATTATTTCGACTATTTCCTCTATGCTTTTTGGATTAAAAACCTCTTTCAGTGTCATTTGATCACTCCCATTTATGGATCTTCTATCTTCCAATAGATTTTTTGTTTAAAAAGCCGCCTCCATTTTGAAGGCGGCCATTGTTTCTAGATAAACAGATTTTTCAATATAAAGAGTACTGCTAATATATACATAACTGGTGTAACTTCTTTTCCTCTTCCTGAAAATAATTTCAATACAACATATGAAACCATACCAAATACGATACCTTCAGCTATACTATAGGCAAATGGCATCATAACGATTGTTAAAAATGCTGGTATTGCTTCAGTATAATCTTCTAGATCGATTTCTTTTATTGGACTCATCATGAAAAGTCCTACTATTATAAGAGCTGGTGCTGTAGCTGCTCCTGGTATCATTCCAAATAATGGAGCTAAAACAAGTGCTAATAAGAACATAACTCCTGTAGTAAGGGCTGTAAGTCCAGTTCTTCCACCTTCAGCTACTCCTGAAGCTGACTCTACATAAGTAGTTACTGTAGATGTACCTAAAGCTGCTCCTGCTGTAGTTGCTATTGCATCTGCAAGAAGTGCTTGTTTTACTCTTGGAAGTTGTCCATCTTCGTCTAGCATTTTAGCCTTTGAAGATACTCCTATTAATGTACCTACAGTATCAAATATATCTACGAATAAGAAAGTAAATATTACAATAAGCATGTCCAAGGCAAATATATTTGTCCATTCAAATTTAAAGAATCCTGGTGCTAGGGATGGTGGTGCTGAGAATATTTTCAAGAATGTTCCATCAGGCATATAGCTTACTCCCATTGGTATTCCAATAAGTGTAGTTACAAGTATACCTATGAATAAAGCTCCTTTAACCTTAAGTGCTAGTAATACTCCTGTTATTACTAGTCCTATAATAGCAAGTAATGGAGCTGCTTCTGTTAGTTTTCCTAACTCAAGTATAGTTCCACCTTCTCCTACTATTATTCCTGCATTTACAAATCCAATAAGTGCTATAAATAATCCTATACCTACTGATACAGCTTTCTTTAAGTTCATTGGAATTGAATTGAATATTGCCTCTCTTACATTAAAGAATGACAATATAATAAATATGATACCTTCTAGAAATACTGCTGTTAGGGCAAATTCCCAACTATATCCCATTCCAAGAACAACTGTATAAGCAAAGAATGCATTCAGTCCCATTCCTGATGAAAGAGCAAATGGATAGTTAGCCATAAATGCCATAAGTACACAACCTATAAATGAAGCCAATGCTGTTGCTGTAAATACAGCTCCTGGATCCATCCCTGCATCCCCTAACATACCTGGGTTTACTGCAAGTATATAAGCCATTGTCATAAATGTTGTAACTCCTGCCAAAATTTCTGTCCTTACATTTGTGTTATTTTCTCTTAATTTAAATTGTTTTTCAACAAATCCAACATCTGAATTATTTGGGCTAGACATATAAATCCTCCTTTGATATTCAAATAATTAATATAAGTACTTCTCCTATCCTCCCTTTTTATTTTTTATTTAGTATTTCACTAAATTCTCAAATTCTTAAAAAACTATTTTTTCACAAGGATTCTTAAAAAAATTATTCTTCATAATGGCTTTCATCTATATTGATTTCATCCACTATACCTACAATAGCAGAGTCTATAGGTGCATTTGTCTTACCGGTTGCAAATCTACCTACTGAACCCTTTACATACAATACTAACTCCCCTATACCTGCTCCTACAGTATCTATTGATACTATAGCTTCTCCCTTAGGTTCTAATTTAAGATCCAAAGGTTGGGTAATCATTAATTTGCTTCCAACTAGGCTTTCATCCTTTCTAGTTGCTACTACAGTACCTACCACTCTACCTATTTTCAAATTTTAAACCTCCATTTCAGCTTGAAGTCTTGTTTTTTATTTATACTGATCTAATATTACTTTTTCTACTTCTGTGTGAGGTCTAGGTATTACATGCACTGAGTGTAGTTCTCCTACATTTCTTGCTGCCTCTGCTCCTGCATCTACTGCTGCCTTTACCGCTCCTACATCTCCTCTTACCATTACAGTAACAAGTCCATATCCAATCTTTTCATAGCCTATAAGTTCTACATTTGCTGCCTTTACCATTGCATCTGCTGCCTCTATACTACCTACAAGTCCCTTTGTTTCTACTAAGCCTAAAGCTTGATTCACATTGATCACTCCTTTTCTTGTATTTACTCCTTCATAAGTCTATTATACTGGGTCAATCTAATAGTCTCAAGCTATTTTTCCTAAGGCCATTAGATTGACCCACCTATCAAGCTGTGTTGATAGGTGGATTTTATTATTTTACTCTACCTTGTTTTCAGCGTCTCCCGCTCCTAGCCAAGGATCTAAGCCTTTTTCCCAAGCATCTATATATTCATCAATTGTCATAAGTTTAGTAAATATACTTAAATCATTTAATCCATACTCATGCATCTCATCATTCTTTGAGTGAACTCCATCTGTAAGAGTGATTACCCTATATCCTAATGCAAGTGCATCTGTTGCTGTTGATCTTACACATACATTGGTCCATACTCCAGTAAGAACTACTGTGTCTATGCCTTCTTCTCTTAAGTATAGGTCTAAATCTGTATGGGCAAAGCCACTATGTCTTCTCTTAGGTATAATGTATTCATCTCCTTCAGGATATAGTTCTTTTATAAAGTCTGAACCATGAGTTCCTGCTACAGCATGTCTAGGTCTTACCCTAAAGTCAGCGTCATTTTTTCTATGAGCTTCCTGTATATGAACTAAATGTACATCATCATCTTCTCTTTCCCTAACCCATTTAAAAAGTTTTTGTAAATCTGGTATTATTTTTTCTCCACCTGGACATCTAAGTGGTGCTTCCTCACCTATAAAGTCATTTAACATATCTATTACAAGTATTGCATCTTTAGCCATTGTACCTTCCCCCTAATATAAAATTTATTTAGTCACTATTAATTTAGAATTTAATCTTTCTATCTAGTTTTTGTATGCTTTGTCTCTTAATAAATTGTCCAAATCCTGGATTAACCTTAATTCCCTTGATTCCTCTGATATGTTCATCTATTAGTTCAGGATGTTCTTTTCTATAACTCTTTTCATACTCTGCACTATTTAGATCTGGGTATCTTTGGAAGTGTTCTTTATACTTTTCTTCAACGCCCTCTGGGAAATTGTGAATTATAGTTTTTAATTCTTCATCTGTCATATCCTTTAATACACTTTCTTCTACATCTTCAAAGACTAAATTACCACGAACTATTGTCTTTGCAACTTTTCCCTTAAGTTTGATTCCATCAAGTGGAGTATAACCACACATGGATGATTCTTCCTTTGCATCTATGGTCCATTCCTTGTCTAGATCTATTATAGTAAAGTCAGCATCTGATCCTATATGCATGGCACCTTTCTTTGGATATAAGCCGTAGTGTATAGCTGCATTTTTACTTAATACACCAACTAATTCTGATAGGGTCAGTCTTCCCTTATTGTATCCCTCTGATACAAGTATAGGAACCATAGTCTCTACTCCAGGTATACCTGGGAATGCTGTCCATATATCCATTCCTTCTTTAATTTTTTCACTTTCTAATTCATAAGGTGCATGGTCTGTACCCATAAAGTCTACACTACCATTTTTAAGGCCTTCCCAAAGAAGTTCATTATCTCTTTCAGTCCTTAGCGGTGGTGCAATCTTTGCACGGGATTGATGCTCAGTCATTGCATCTTGAGCATTTAATAAAAGGTAGTGAGGGCAAGTTTCAGAAGTTACATTTAAACCTTTTTGCTTGGCCTCTCCCACTAATTTTGCTCCTATACCAGTACTCATATGAACTATATGAAGTCTAGCTCCTGATGCTTCAGCAAAGCTTATGCCAAGTTCAATTGCAACTTTTTCTGCTAATTCCATCCTAGCTTCAGCCCAAGCTGGTCCATCCATTCTTCCTTCTTCCCTAAACTTATCTACATAATAGTCACACATTGCATAGTTTTCAGCATGTATTCCTATTGGCAGTCCAGTCTTTGCAACTGCTTTAAAGGCTTCAAACATTTCTGGATCTGTAACCCTTGGAAATGTTGGAACTGAAGGAGTCATATAGGCCTTAAAGGCAACTACTCCATAATCCGCCTGTTCTTGTACCTTATCCAACCAGCCTTCTCTTACATCTTCTCCTGTTACTCCACCCCATAGGGCAAAGTCTACTAGAGCTTGTGGCTGTATTAAATCAACCTTTAAATGAAGTTGGTCCTTGCTTCTTACTGATGGAACTGAACAACATGGCATATCTATAACAGTAGTAACTCCTCCTGTAGCTGCTGCTGCAGTACCTGTTAGGAAATTCTCCCTATGTGGGAATCCTTGATACATGAAATGAACATGAGAATCTATACATCCTGGTAAAGTCAAGTTTCCTTCTGCATCTATTACTTCTTTGCTTTCTATTCCTTCTATATTGTCTACAAATCCTGCTATCTTATCATCTTTTATCAATACGTTAGTCATTTGAGTATCGTCGCCTTGAGGTATTCTAGCGTTCTTTAAAATAACATCATACATATTTAACCCTCCTATTTATATTGGTTTAAATTAATAATAGCACAGAATATTCCTAATTGCTTTGTTACTTATATCTAAAAGTATTGTATTTAAGCATTTATTTTGCTATTTTTTTTATATAGTTTACACAGGAGATTTATTTGTTTATCCCGCCCCTTTAGTGATATAATCTAATCAAGAGCTATTTGGAAGGTACTTTCTATATAATATTGGAGGGATTTCATGAATTTAAAGATGATCGATTTATCGCAAGAAATATATCAGGGTATGGATATATTTCCAATGCACCAAAAGACATTTATTATGGAAAATATGACCCATGAAGAAAATATGAGGATGACCGGTAGCAAGAAGCTTGGTTTTTCTGCTAGAAATCTACTTATTAGTGAACATGCAGGAACCCATACAGATGGAGTTTGGGAATATAATCCTGAGGGGCCTACTGTAGATGAAATGAGCCTAGATTATTTTTGGGGCTCTGCTATATGTATAGACCTATCTCATATAAGGTATCCTAATTATTTCCAGCCTAGGGATTTGGAAGAAGCCCTAAGAAAATCTGGTCAGGAAATAAGAAAGGGAGATATTATACTCCTTTATACTGGACATCACGATAGGCATTTTGGAACTGAAATGTTTCAAAAGGAATACTCTGGCCTAAGCTATGAAGGAGCTAAATGGCTTGCTGAGCAGGGTATAGTAAATATAGGTGTAGACGCTCCTGCAATTGATCTTACTCCTGATGATATTGACTTTTCAGGACATTTAGCCTGCGGAGAATATGGTATTTCAAATACAGAAAACCTATGCAATCTAGATCAGTTAATTAATAAGAGATTCCTATATTTTGGACTACCCCTAAAGATAAGAAGGGGTTCAGGCTCACCTATTAGAGCTGTAGCCCTTGTAGAAGAATAAAATAAGCTTTAAATACAAGAAAGGATAAGACATATGTCTTATCCTTTATTATTTCTATTTCTCAAGCAATTCTTTTATTTTTATGGCTATTTCAAGGTTTAATCTATCAGTGGAATCTCCCAGGTCCATATTGGTTATTTCTTCTATTCTCTTTATCCTATAGAGGATAGTATTATAATGGGCATATAGTTCTTCTGATATCCTTGTTAGATTTCCATTATTATCAAAATATGAATGTAGGGTTTCTACAAGTTCTGTAGATTTCTTCTTGTCATAATCTACCAGGCATTTTAAAGTAGTCTCATAGAAATCCTCCAACTCCTCAGTAAGTAGATCTTGGGAAAGAATTTTAAATATGCCTAATTCGTCATATTTAATAACTATCTTAGGACTTACCACCTTTCCAATCCTAACTGCCCTGACTGCATCTTGAAAGCTTTTGTCTACATTGTCTAAGCCCTGGTAAACTCTTCCCATTCCAATTTTAATCTCTAGTTCCTTATTCCTTGCAAGTATGCATTCTATAAGTCTTTCATTGAATTCTTGGACAACAGCTTCCATCTTCTTCTTATCTTTAAAGGTAAGCAAAATCTGTATTCCATTCATCTTAGTAGAAACTATACCTGTTAAGTTTAAGTAAGTCATCAGTTCTTCTATATAGTTAATAATAGGATTTAAATATTCCTGCAAATAGCCTATATCTATATCTGAATCAAATTTTCCATCCTTATCCTTTAAACTTATTACTTCTACCACATATTGATCATCCTTATTAAGATTGAAAAAAGATGCCCTATCCAGAGCCTTGTTCTTTCTCTTCTGGTCTATGGAGATAAGGTCTTCAAAGTACTCAGAGCTATATCTTATCTCTACTTCCTTTACAGACATCTTCTGCAGGATGAAAAGTGATATGGTGGTGGATGCGGATTCTATAATTGATAGGTCAAAACCACCTAGAGGTGATTCTAAACTCCAGAAAAATAAATGTCCATAAATCTGATCCCTAAGAACTATAGGCATAATCATCCTATTTACAAAGCTTCCATTTATAATAACCCTGTCTTCTATTAATTGCTTAAGCTTGTTTTTATGATTGTTTTTTCCATAAAAGACATCTACTTGGCCCTTAAGCTCCTCCCTGTGGTCCATGCTGGCCTGGCTAATTGATTGAAAACTTTCTCCTGACAGTGAAAGCCTAAGTATAACTGGATTTTTTACATTTTCCCCAATTATATCAACTATACTTGAGAGTCCACTTCCCCTTAGCATGGCTCCCATTAATTTTTCATGTACTTTTTCCAATCTTTCAAGAAGGGATGCTTGTTTATTAAAGATTTGCTTGAAGGCATCCATCATAATATCTGAAAGAGGAATAGAGTAGTGTATGTCTATAATAGGAAGACTAAGTTCATTGGCCAAACTTAACATTTCCTGGGACAGGGAATCTAGATAGGGTTCTACCTTTATCCCTATCCCCGCTAATTTCTTGTCTGCACACTGCCTTATTAGTTTTTCCTGTTCTTTGAAATTATCTTTTTCAAAGAAATAGGCAGTGGTAAGTAAGAATTCTCCAGGAGAGGTCCATTCAATTATATCTGGATCTGCCATTATATTTATCCTAGAGATAGTATTTTTCGAACCACGAAATCCTGCTACAAGCTTGCAGGATTCCATTACTTCAAGTTCTAATAGGTCTTCTATGCTTATTCCATTTGCTCTTACCATTTAAATCCCTCTATCCATGGTTTTATATATTAAAAGGTTTTTCTATCCTTTCTCCTCTTACATATCTAGCTTCTATATTACTAGCATCTCCTGCATATACATATCTTTGCAGTCTTTCTTCTACAGGAAGCTCTTTTAATTCTGATAGGTCTAGATCATCTATTACTAGTGCATCAAACTCATAGTCCTTTTCAAAACTTCCTACCTTGCCAAAGAAACTTCCTCCACCCTTGGTACCTAGGAAAAAGGCCTCAGAAAGGGATAGGGGCTCTAGTCTCTTACCTGTATTTAACCAGGTCATCTTTGAAGCCTGAATGCTTCCCCACATAACGGAAGGAATTCTTATTTCATGGCCTCCAGATATATCTGAACCTAAGCCAACATTAACTCCCTTGTCCAAATACTTTCTAATAGGCATTATCCCACTGGATAAATTGTAGTTGGAATAAGGACAATGGGCTGCATAAACACCCTTTTCTCGGAGGAGGTCTATTTCATCCTCATTACAATGTATGCAATGGGCCAAAACTGTCTTGGATCCATCATAAAGTTTGTAATCATTATATACAGAGGCATAGTTCTTTGAATCTGGGAAAAGCTCCTTTACCCATTCTATTTCTGATTTGTTTTCATTTAGGTGGGATTGTACAGGCACATTATATTTTTTAGCTAATTCACCTAAGCCTCCTAGGAGTTCATCTGAACAAGTAGGGGCAAATCTAGGTGTTATAATAGGCTTTACCAGATCTGATTTGTCCTTATATTCTACTATAAGCTCTTCAGTTATTCTTATAGAATCCTCCGTGTCTTCAGTCAAGTAATCTGCTGTATTCCTATCCATATTTACCTTGCCTACATAGGCTCCCAAACCTGAATCAATAAACATATCCATTAGTAGCTCTGTTCCCTCTTTATGTATACTTGAAAATACCACTGATCTAAGGGTTCCTTCACTCCACAGTTCATTGATAAATCTTTTAAATACCTTTTCAGCATAGGCTAAATCACTAAATTTACCTTCTTCAGGAAAGGTGTAGGTCTCTAGCCAAGGAAGGAGCTCCCTATCCATTCCCAAGCCCTTGTTAGGATATTGGACTGCATGGAGGTGAAGATCTGAAAAACCAGGAATAATTAATTTACCTGTATAGTCCTGGACCTCTATGTCTTTGTAGGAACTATCTAATTCTTTTACAATATCAAGGACCCTGCCATCTTCTATTATTATATATGAATCTTCATGAATCTGGAGATCATCTTTGCTAGGTGTAAATACAATTGTACCTTTGAATATCTTTTTATTCATTTTAACACACTCCTTTATAATTATCTAACATAATTATAATGTTTTAAAATTAAATATCATATGTGTATATTCTACAAATTAAATTTATTCTTCCCTGTCCCAGTCCAAGGACCTTTCAACTGCTCTTTTCCAATTTCCATATAATTTTCCTGACTCTTTTCGGTCCATGGAGGGATTAAATCTCTTATCTAATTTCCAATTTTTTTCTATTTCTTTTTTATCTGACCAAAATCCCACTGCAAGTCCAGCTAAATATGCAGCTCCTAAAGCTGTTGTTTCTATTATCTTTGGTCTTTCTACCTCAGTATTTAAGATATCTGATTGGAACTGCATAAGGAAGTTATTGGCTACAGCTCCTCCATCAACCTTTAGTTCTTTTAAACTTATGCCTGAATCTTCCTCCATGGCCTTAAGAACATCCTTGGTCTGATAGGCTATGGATTCTAAGGTAGCCCTTACTATGTGGTTTGCATTAACTCCCCTGGTAATGCCCACTATTGTTCCCCTTGCATACATGTCCCAATGAGGAGCTCCCAGGCCTGTAAAGGCTGGTACCACATATACTCCATTTGTATCTTCAACCTTCATGGCCATATACTCTGAATCCTCGGATCTTTTAATAAGTCCCATTTCATCTCTTAGCCACTGAACAGCAGCGCCTGCAACAAATATACTCCCCTCTAGGGCGTATTCTACCTTTCCATCTATGCCCCAGGCTATGGTAGTAAGAAGTCCATTTTCCGAACTTACTGCCTTTTCTCCCGTATTCATAAGCATAAAGCAGCCAGTGCCATAGGTGTTTTTAACCATACCCCTTTCAAAACATGCTTGTCCAAATAGGGAGGCATGTTGGTCTCCAGCTATGCCAGCAATAGGTATCTCCGCTCCTCCAAAGGTATGCTCATCTGTATAGCCATATACTTCAGAGGAATTCCTTACCTCAGGCAGCATTTGCTCTGGTATATCCAAGGCCTGGATCAAGGTCTTATCCCATTTCAAGTCCTTTATATTGTAAAGCATGGTTCTAGATGCATTGGAATAGTCTGTTATATGAAGTTTGCCCCTAGTTAAATTCCATACCAGCCAAGTATCTATATTTCCAAAAAGAAGTTCCCCATTTTCTGCCTGCTCTCTGGCACCCTGAACATTATCCAATATCCACTTTATCTTAGTAGCAGAAAAATAAGCATCTATTACAAGGCCTGTATTTTCCCTAACATAGTCCTCATAACCCGCCTCAATTAAATCATCACATATGCTAGCAGTCCTCCTACATTGCCAGACTATGGCATTGTATACTGGCCTCCCTGTATTTTTATTCCATACAATAGTTGTTTCCCTTTGGTTTGTGATTCCAATGGCAGCTATTTCCTCTGGCCTTATGCCTGATCTTTCAAGAACCTCCCTGGCTACACCAGATTGGGTTCCCCATATTTCCATTGGATCATGCTCTACCCAACTTGGTTTTGGGTAGTATTGCTTGAATTCACTTTGTGCTCTTCCACATATGTTTCCCTTTTTATCAAATATCATTGCCATGGAACTTGTTGTTCCCTGATCAAAACTCAGTATGTATTTTTTATCCATATATATTCCCCCAGTATAGTATATTTCTTATTATATCATCTTTTATAAAAAAATTAGCTTTTTAAAGCTTTTATCTGTCTTGTTTTATAAATTTATTATGATATAATTCTTAGAGGCACTAATTATATTATAAAGTTGGGAGATTTTAGAATGGAAAGTTTACATAGTAAAAAAAGTATTAGAGATGAAATTATAAAAATTGCAGGACCAGTATTTGTTGAACTCCTATTGGGTACTCTCTTTGGTATGGTAGATATGATAATGCTTGGTAATTATGGAAGTGATGCAGTCTCTGTAGCTGGTATTGCAGCTGTAGGTATTACCAATCAGGTAGTATTTATCGGCCTATCCCTGGTCCAGTCCTTAAATATAGGAGCTACGGCCATGGTTGCCCGTTATCTAGGGGCCGAGAGGGAAGATGAGATAGAGAATGTTGTAAAACATATAATTTTACTAACCCAAGTTCTCTTAGCCATACCCTTCCTGCTTATTGGTTTAGGCTTTAGCAATGCTATTATGAGCTTTATTGGAGCCCAGCCAGATGCTATTGCCATAGGTGAGCAGTATTTTAGAATCATTGTAGTTGGATTTATATTCCAATCCTTTAACTTCTCCATATTTGCCTCCCTAAGAGGTGCTGGAGATACAAAGACTCCTATGAAAATAAACATAGCTGTAAACCTACTTAATGTATTTGGAAACGCAGTTTTAATCTATGGTTTATTTGGACTTCCAGAGTTTGGAGTAACAGGTGCTGCTATTTCAACTACTATATCCCATATACTAGCTACAATAGTACTGATAAGATATATACTTAAACCTAGAAGCACAATATACATAAACTTAAAAAATAAATTTATTGTAAATAAAAATATAATCTATAATTTAATTAAGATCGGAGTTCCTGCAGCTATGGAACAAATAGCCCTTAGGCTTGGTCTTTTACTCTTTGTAAAGATTGTGGCCTCTCTTGGTACAGTGGCCTATGCAACCCATAATATAGCCATTAATATTTTAAGTCTTTCCTTTACACCGGGACAGGCCTTCGGAATAGCCGCCTCTACCCTGACAGGGAGGAGCCTGGGCCAGAAGGACCCAGAACTTGCTGAAAGGTATATAAAGGCCTGTAGTAGAGTAGGAGCCTCTGTATCTACCCTTGTGGCCTTTGGTTTCTTTTTCTTTGGAGAGGCTATAGCCAGTCTTTATACAGGTAATCAAGAAGTAGTCATTCAAGCTGGACAGATATTAAAATTAGTGGCAATAATCCAACCCTTCCAAACATCTCAGCTAGTCTTAGCAGGAGGTTTAAGGGGAGCAGGGGATACTATTTGGACACTGATTTCCACCTTTATTGGTATCCTAATCATAAGGGTTGCCCTGGCCTATTACTTTGTAATGGTCCTGTCCCTAGGACTTATAGGGGCATGGATGGCAGTACTTATAGATCAGTTTACAAGATGGATACTAATTACCATAAGGTTTAGAACCAATAAATGGAAAGATATAGAAATAAGATAAAACAAAAATAGAGATAATAAAATAAGTTCAACTTATTTTATTATCTCTATTAATTTTCTAGTCATCTTTGCAGTAAAGCCCCATATTATATAGTCCTTATAAAAATAAAACATAACTGATTGCCTACCCTCTCTCCACTTATAATCCCTTCCGTTGGGAATTAGATTATAGGGAAAGCCATCATTTAGTTGGGTTCTCACATCTAGATAATATACATCCGGCTGATTTTCTAAAAAGAAACTTAAGGGAACTGTGAATACATGGTCCACTTCTGCCTTGTTTGGCCTTAACTTATCCACATCTACTCCACTAAGCTTGCCTAAGAAGGAATAGATACTTATATTTGCATAGGATACAAAGTAGTCTGTTTGACCTATTATCTCTATCTTATCCCTAGTGATATTCAGTTCTTCCATGGTTTCTCTTATGGCTGCCTCTTTAAAAGTTTCAGATTCCTCCACTCCTCCCCCAGGAAATGAAATCTCTCCAGGCTGGCTGGTCATTTCATGAGATCTTAGTTCATATAG
>CAZGQG010000015.1:0-24467 GCA_964527205.1 uncultured Tissierellaceae bacterium
CTTATGGTCCATCCCTTATCTCTAAAGTGCTTTTTTATCTCTCCTATTATAGTAGGTGTTGCAAAACTTGAGAATTCAAAACCTTTTTTTACATCGTATCTATCTACAGCATAAATCAAACCTATACTGGCTACTTGAAATATATCATCATACTCTATACCTCTATTAGCATATTTCTTAGAAAGTATCTCTGCTATATATAGATGTTCCTGTATTAAGATCTCCCTTACTGATGGATCCTTAGTATCATCATATTCCTCAAATAAGTTCTTTATCTCATCCTTTGATAATTTTTTTTTTGTTTCTTCTTGAGCTTTATTAGTCATTAAACATCAACCTCAATATATTTTCTCATTATTATACCATCTTCATCAAACTCTACTTGATCCATTAATGACTCTATTATTAACAATCCTAATTCACGTTCTTTACTATCCTCTTCATCTTCTGGTATATCTTCAACTGCACCGGAGACAGATATACTTATCTTTTCTTCATCTATTTCATACTGGATAAGAATATCCTCCTCAGTTTCCTTTAGCAAGGAGTTTATACATGCCTCTCCAATTGAAACCTTAATATCTTCTATACAGTCTATATCAAGTGCCATACTATTTCCTATACCTGAAGTAGTTAATCTAACCAAGCTAATATAATCAGCCTTATTTGGTATTCTTAAACTTATTAGATCCTTATTCACTATCTTCACCTCGAATTATGAAGAGCTTATCTAGTTTAGTTATCTCAAACAACTTTTTAATATTTGGCTTTATATTTTCTATATATACTTTTTTATCCTTTTCTTTTACTTTTTTCAATATATATATCAATGATCCCAATCCTGTACTATCCATATATTCTAATTTAATAAAATCTAAAAGTAAATCCTGTGGGTTTTCATCAAAGGCATCAAGAACTTTTTGCTTAAATTTTGGAGAAGTATATATATCTATTTCTCCCTCTGGAATTACTGTCCAATTGTTTTGATTTTCATCTAATTTTAATTTTATTTCTAAAGACATCTAATAAACCTCCCTTTCGTACCTATATACACATTCAATTCTATAATAAAAAACTATTATTGTAAAGGATTATAATAATATGACAAAAGACATCCTGGGATGTCTTTTATTATAGTTTATACAGTATACTTTGCTATTGCTACTACCCTGTCGTCCTTCATCTTCATTAGGGTGACTCCCTGTGTAGCCCTTCCCATTATAGAAATATCTTTAGCCATTAATCTAATTATAGTTCCATTATGAGATATAATCATCAATTCATCATCATCATTAACAACCTTAGCAGCAACAATATCTCCAGTCTTTTCCTTTATGTTATAAGTTATTAGACCCTTGCCACCTCTTTTTTGCTTATTGTACTCATCTAAGGAAGTTCTCTTTCCAAATCCATATTCAGAAATTACAAGTAGTTTATCCCCATCGCATATAAGTTCCATGGATACTACCCTATCATCTTCCCTAAGGTCTATGCCCTTAACTCCCATGGCTGTCCTACCCATATCTCTTACATCTCTTTCATCAAATCTAATACTCATTCCCTTTTCAGTAACTATTATTAGCTCCATACAGTCATCTGTTTTCTTAACTCCTATTAGCTCATCATCATCTCTTAGAGTTATGGCTATTATTCCATTGGTTCTAATATTATTATAACTATCTAGTTTAGTTTTCTTAATGGTTCCATGTCTAGTTATAAATACTAAATATTCATCCTTATTATCCTTGGATATAGGAATCATAGCATTTATTCTTTCATCTGGCTCTAGGTTTAAGAGGTTAATTATAGCAGTACCTCTTGCCTGTCTGCTGCCCTCTGGAATCTCATAGGCCTTAAGTGAGAACACCTTACCCCTATTGGTAAAGAATAATATCGTATCATGGGTAGAGGTTATATACATATTATCTACAAAGTCATCATCTCTCGTAGTAAGTCCTATTATACCCCTTCCACCTCTTCTTTGAGTTTTATAAGTATACTCAGGTGTTCTTTTAATATAGCCAAAATGAGTAAGAGTAAGTACTACATCTTCCTCTTCTATCATGTCTTCCATATCTATGTCTTCATAGGAAGGCAGGATCCTAGTTCTCCTAAGGTCTCCATGTTTTTCCTTTATGTCAATTATTTCTTCTTTTATTATTTGCCTTACTAGTAAATCACTAGCTAGTATTTCAGTAAATCTATTAATTTCCTTTATTAATTCTTTATACTCTGCATCTAGCTTGCCTCTTTCAAGACCAGTAAGTCTTTTTAATCTCATATCTAAGATTGCTTGAGATTGCTTTTCTGATAGTTCAAATCTCTCCATCAAGCTTTCCCTAGCTTCTTGATCACTGTCACTTGCCCTTATTAGTTTTATTATTTCATCTATATGGTCTAGGGCAATTCTTAAACCCTCTACAATATGAGCTCTAGCTTCAGCCCTGGCAAGATCAAACTGAGTTCTTCTAATTATTATTTCTTTTTGATGTTCAATATAATGATAAAGCATTTCCTTTAGGTTTAATACCTTAGGCTCATCATTTACAAGAGCAAGCATGATTACTCCAAAGGTTGTTTGCATCTGAGTGTATTTATAGAGGTTGTTTAAGACTACATTTGCATTTGTATCTCTTTTAAGTTCTACAACTATTCTCATACCATCTCTATCAGATTCATCTCTTAGGTCAGAGATACCTTCTATTCTCTTGTTTCTAACATGTTCAGCTATTTTTTGTATAAGTCTTGATTTGTTTACTTGGTAGGGAATCTCTGTAATTATAATTCTCTGCCTACCCCTACCCATGTCTTCTATTTCTGCAAAGGCCCTTACCTTTACCTTACCTCTTCCAGTTTTAAAGGCAGATTTAATCCCATCCTTACCCATTATGTGGGCTCCTGTTGGAAAGTCTGGTCCTTTTATAACTGTCATAAGCTCATCTATTGTAACATCTGGATCATCTATCATCATTACTATTCCATCTACAACTTCATTTAGATTGTGAGGTGGAATATTTGTTGCCATACCAACTGCTATACCAGAAGAACCATTTACCATAAGGTTTGGAAACTTACTTGGTAGAACCTTTGGCTCTTTAAGTGTTTCATCAAAGTTTAATTTATAATCTACTGTTTCTTTGTTTATGTCCTTTAAAAGCTCCATTGTGAGTTTGGTCATCTTTGCTTCTGTATAACGCATTGCTGCTGCAGAATCACCATCTATGGATCCAAAGTTACCATGGCCATTTACCAGTGGATATCTTGTATTAAAATCCTGTGCTAATCTTACCATGGCTTCATAAACTGAAATATCCCCATGTGGATGATACTTACCTAGTACGTCCCCTACTACCCTAGCAGATTTCCTATACTGCTTATCTGGACCCATACCCAGTTCATCCATTGCATATATTATTCTTCTATGAACTGGCTTAAGCCCATCTCTTACATCGGGAAGAGCTCTACTCATTATTACACTCATTGAATAGTCTAAGTAGGATGTTTTCATTTCATCTTCTATGTCTATATCAATTATCTTATCAAATTCATTTTCACTCATTTATCCTACCCCCTATATATCTAAATTCTTAACATATCTTGCATTGTCTTCTATAAACTTTCTTCTAGGTTCTACCTTGTCTCCCATTAGGGTTGTAAATATTTCATCAGCTTCTACAGCATCATTTATATTTACCTTTAATAAAACTCTATTTTTTGGATCCATTGTAGTGTCCCAAAGTTGGTCTGGATTCATTTCTCCTAGACCCTTGTATCTTTGAATCATATTGTTTCCTTCACCAAATTCTTTTAGTGTTGCTTGAAGCTCATCCTCTGTATAGGCATATGCTTCTTTTCTACCTCTTGATACCTTGTATAGTGGTGGCTGTGCAATAAAGACATGTCCTTCTTCTATAAGGTCTCTCATATATCTAAATAAGAATGTAAGAAGTAGTGTTCTTATATGGGCACCATCTACGTCAGCATCCGTCATGATTATTATTTTACCGTATCTAAGATTTTCTATATCAAAATCTTCACCTATGCCTGTTCCAAAGGCAGTTATCAATGCCTTTATTTCATCAAAGCCTAGGATCCTATCTAGTCTAGCTTTTTCAACATTCATTATCTTACCCTTTAGTGGAAGTATGGCCTGGTATTTTTTATCTCTACCCTGCTTAGCACTACCTCCTGCTGAATCTCCCTCCACTATATATATTTCAGTGTTTTCTATACCGGATTCTTGACAGTCTGCAAGTTTTCCTGGAAGAGTTGTATTATCCAGTACACTTTTTCTTCTAGTTAAATCCCTTGCTTTTCTAGCAGCCTCTCTGGCTCTTCTAGATGAAACTGCCTTTTGAAGAATTATCTTACCATCCCTTGGATTCTCTTCTAAAAATGCACTTATGTTTTCATAGGTTAAGGATTCTACAATACCACGCATTTCACTGTTTCCAAGTTTAGCCTTGGTTTGTCCCTCAAATTGAGGCTCCATAAGTTTTACAGATAAGACTCCTGTTAAACCTTCCCTAACATCATCCCCACTAAGATTTTCTTCTTTTTCTTTTATATGTCCATACTTTCTTCCATAATCATTTACAAGTCTTGTAAGAGCAGTTCTTAGTCCAGATAAATGTGTACCACCCTCATTTGTATTTATATTATTTGCAAAGGTAAATATGTTCTCTGAATATCCATCAGTATATTGAAGAGCAAGTTCTACCATAGCTCCATCTTTTTCTGCCTCAAAGTACATTACCTCTTTTTGTATGGCTGTTTTATTTTTATTTACATATTCTACAAAGGACTTTATACCACCTTCATAGTAAAACTCAACTTCCTTATCATTTCTTTCATCTGTTAGCTTTATTGTCACACCCTTATTTAAAAAAGCCATCTCTCTAAATCTATTCTTAAGGGTTTCATAATTATATTCTGTTATTTCAAATACCTTTTGATCTGGTTTGAAATGTATGGATGTACCTGTGCTGTCACTTTCTCCTATTATTTCAAGTTCACTAGCTATGTTTCCTCTTTCAAATCTCTGCATGTACTCCTTGTCATTTCTCTTAACCTTAACTACAAGCCATTCTGAAAGGGCATTTACTACAGATACTCCAACTCCGTGAAGTCCACCAGATACCTTATAGGCTCCACCATCAAACTTACCACCAGCATGAAGTATTGTAAGTACTGTCTCAACTGTGCTTCTTCCTGTCTGTGGATGTTTTTCCACTGGAATACCACTACCATTGTCTGTAACTTTAACAGAATTATCCTCAAAAATAGTGACCTCTATAGTGTCACATATTCCAGCCAATGCCTCGTCTATACTGTTGTCAACTACCTCGTAAACTAAATGATGTAGTCCCTTAGGTCCAGTACTACCAATATACATACCTGGCCTTTTTCTTACTGGATCTAGACCTTCAAGTACTTGAATATCATTAGCACCATAATTTCTAGAATTATCATTTATATTATTATTACTATTAGGCATATCTTTCCCCCGTTCCTCTTCCTTATATATTTACCATATTTCTGTTAACTAAAGCCTTTGAAGATATATTTGATGTATATATCTTTGGATTGTTTTTTCCATTTGAAACCAAGATATATGTCTTTGTGTTTTCATCAATATTTCCAACTATGGAACCATCCTTTATAAGATTGTATATAAATTCCCTAGTTTTATTTGAAGCTTCCGCACTTTTTTTATCCAGTATTGCTATTATATCCTCTTTATATATAAAATCATTTTCCCCTATGTGTATAATCATCTTTTTCTCCTTATTCTTTTAATTCTCCATTTTCAATATAGAATATGTCTCTTTCAACATCATATAAATCTTTTATATCCACAGCGTCTGTAACAGTTATTATTGTCTGCATATCCTTAAAAGATTTTATGAGATATTTTCTTCTATCTTCATCAAGTTCAGAAAAGACATCATCTAATAATAATACTGGATAATAGCCAACTTGTCTATATATTAATTCTACTTCTGATAGTTTAATTGAAAGTACTACAGTCCTCTGCTGCCCCTGAGATCCAAATGTCTTTAAATCATTATTGTTAATTAACATTTCAATATCATCTCTGTGAGGACCAAATTCTGTAGTACATGTATCTATATCTTTAGACATATTATTTTTTAATTTTTTTAAATAAGCTTCTTCCATCTTCTTCTTATCCCCATATATATCTATATTGGATATATAATTTAAATCTAATTCTTCTAGATCTCCACTTATCCCCCTGTGGATATCTTTACTTATAGCTGCCAAATCCTTTATATAATTATTTCTCTCTATTATTATATCAGTACCTAGCTTCATCAGCTGCATATCAAATAAATCTAAGATAGAGGATATATTCTTTTTAAATTTAGCAGATTTAAGGGCATTATTTCTTTGATATAGGACCTTCCTATATCTACTTAGATTATGCCTATATACAGGTTTTATTTGAGATATTTCAGAGTCTAAGAAACTCCTTCTCTCCTGGGGACCTCTTTTTACTAGATTTAAATCTTCAGGAGAAAACATAACCACATTGAGTCCACTATATAACTCATTGTGGTTTTTAAGTTCTGTCCCATTTACCTTTATTCTTTTTGTCTTATTTCTTTCCATCTTTATTTCTATAAGCTTGTCAAAACTACCTATGTTCATATTTGCACCTACATAGGCCTGGGTCTTATTAAAATTTATGATTTCCTTATCCCTATAAGTTCTAAAAGATCTACCCCTTGCACACATATATATGGCCTCTAGTAGATTTGTCTTTCCCTGAGCATTTTTCCCTATAAAAATATTTGTTTTTTTGTTTAATTCCATATATAAATTACAGTAGTTCCTATAGTTGATAAGTCTAATATTTTTTACATGCAAAAAAAACACTCCTTAAGACATTAATATTATATCACAACAAACTTTTTATGGTCCACAACTTCTATTATATCATCTTTTCTAATTTTTTTTCCTCTCTTAAGACAAACTTCTCCATTTACTAATACCTGTCCATCATTTATAAGCATCTTTGCCTCTCCTCCTGATTGGACAATTGCAGCAAATTTTAAAATCTGATCAAGCTTTATATATTCTGTTTTTATCTTTACTTGTTCCATTTTATCTCTCCTTAAAAATCTTCTTGAGCCAAGCGTACTGGAAGTACTAGATATGTGTAATTTTTATCTTCCAGGGGCTTAATTATACATGGATTTAAACTTCCCATAAAATTAAGCTCTATATTTTCCGAATCAATTATCTTTATACCCTCTAGTATATATCTGGAGTTAAAAGCTATACTTAGCTCCTCCCCCTCTACTTCAGTAGCTATTCTTTCATTTACATTACCTATTTCAGAATTAGAGTTAATTAATATTTCTCCTTCACCTATAGTAAATTTAACTAGATTTGCCTTTTCTTCCTTGGCTAGTAGTGAAGCTCTTTCTAAACTATTTTGAAGTTCTCTCTTATTCATCTTAATAGAAGTTTTATGTTCTGTCCTTATTATTTCCTTGTAATTTAAAAACTGTCCATCTAATAGTCTGGAATAAACAACTGTATCTCCTATATTAAACATTACATGTCCAGGTGCTACTCCTATATTTATATTATCTTCAGATTCATCTAAAATCTTATTAATTTCAGCTAGGATTCTTCCTGGAACAATAATCTTAATATTTTCCCTAGTGTCTATTGGCAGCTGTCTAAGAGATAGTCTATATCCATCCAGGGCTACAAAGGATATTTTTCCATCAGCTATCTCAAATAATACTCCTGATAGATAAGGTCTTGTTTCATCTTGGATAGTTGAAAATACAGTTTGTCTTATAGCATTTTTAAATAAGTCCTTTTGTATTTCAAAACTATTTTGTTCAAGTAATATAGGTAGGTCAGGATATTCAGCTGGTGATCCTCCTACTATATTAAACTCAGAGTTTTCACATATAATATTTACATTGTTTTCCTTAACATCTATATATATATCTGTATTTGGTAGTTTTTTTACAATATCTCCAAACAACTTAGAATTAATAACTATACTTCCTTCTCTTTCTATCTCACAATCTAAATAAGTTTCTATGCTTACTTCTAGATCTGTGGAGGTAAGCTTTAATCTATTGTTCTTTGCTTCTAAAAGTATTCCATCTAATATTTGAAGAGTAGTTCTAGCAGATATTCCTTTTTGAGCTATATTTATATGTTTTGATAGGTTTCTTTGATCTATTTTTATTTTCATAATTGCCTCCTTGGATTTTCCTAAATATAAAAAGAATATATAATATATAGTAGTAATAGTAGTAGGGCCTGTTATTATGTTGATAAGTCTATCTAAGAGTTTCCCTGTAAGACTTATTAGAATTAATAACATGTGGATAAGTTAAGTATAAGATTAGAACTTACCCACAAAGATAAGAGGAGTCTGTATACTAATTTTTTAAGTCATTAACAATATTATCTAGTTTCCTCTTTAAATTTGTATCAGTTTCTAATTCCTTGGCTATTTTATCATAGGCATGGATTACAGTAGTATGATCCCTACCTCCAAACTCATCTCCTATCTTTGGAAGAGATAAATCTGTGAGTTCTCTTGTAAGATACATGGCTATTTGCCTTGGATAGGCTATGGCCCTTGTTCTTTTCTTAGAATCAAAATCATCCATTTTTATATTGAAGTTCTTAGATATAGTTTGTTTTATAAGATCTACATTTATTTCCTTTACCTTGGTATTGGAAAGTATATCTTTTAAAGCTTCCTCAGCAAGCTCTATACTTACCTCAGAATTTGTAAGTGATGAATAGGCAACCACACGTATAAGAGCTCCTTCAAGCTCACGAATATTAGATTGTATATTACTTGCAATATAAAGCATTACATCATCATTTATCACCAGATTTTCAATAGTTGCTTTTTTCCTAAGTATAGCTACCCTTGTCTCTAGATCAGGGGCTTGTATATCCGTTATTAATCCCCACTCGAACCTGGATCTAAGTCTGTCCTCTAGTGTTGGTATGTCCTTTGGAGGTCTATCACTGGATATTATTATTTGTTTATTTGCTTCATGTAAGGCATTGAAGGTGTGGAAAAATTCCTCCTGGGTACCTTCCTTACCTGCAATAAACTGTATATCATCTACTAGGAGCACATCTATATTCCTATATTTATTTCTAAACTCTTCATTTCTATATTCTCTAATTGAATTTATAAGTTCATTGGTAAATTTTTCTGATGTTACATACACAACCTTTGAATTAGGATTTTGGCTAAGTATATAATGGCCAATAGCATGCATTAAGTGGGTCTTTCCAAGACCTACTCCTCCATAGATAAAGAGAGGATTATAAGCTTTAGCAGGTGCTTCAGCCACAGCAAGTGATGCTGCATGGGCAAATCTGTTACTGCTTCCTATTACAAAGCTATCAAAGGTGTATTTAGGATTTAATATGGCCTTTTGATTGTTGTTATCAAATTCTTCTACTTTTGCTTCCTGAGTATTTACATTAAAATCCTCTTCTCCTGGCATAGTAAAGTAGATCTCAAAATCTTGTTCTGTAACCTGCTTAAAGGCATTTTTTATAAGATTTAAGTATCTTCCTTCTAATATATTCTTTGTAAATTCATTGGGAGCAGCTAAGATTACCTTAGTATCTGATATATTTACAGGCTCAACAGTTTTTAACCAGGTATTAAAACTTACCTCTGTTAGTTCAACCTTTATCAAATTAAGTACTTCCGTCCAAATATTATCTAAATTTGAAGACATTTTCTAACCTCCATTTCTTTATAATCTATTTAACTTGATTAAATTAAAAAAAGTTTATATAAACATAATCAAATAAAAATATCTTTTTATAACCATTATTATATAGGAATTATATAAATTAATATAGTTATAAACATAGTTATCAACATTATGATAGTAAAGATATCTACATTTATGATTTATAAAAACTTTAAATATTTGTGAATAATATATTGATAGAATGTGATTAACTATATAAAGTTTTAAATAGCCCAGCTTATTCACAGACCCAAACATATGTATTTGTGGATACAAAGTGGCTATTTGTAGAGCTTAGCCCCTTTAGATATAAAAAACATATAAACTTATACACAACTTATCCACACTCTGTGCATAAGTAATAATTGTTATTAAAAATAAAAAACAATCCACATGCCCTATAATAATATCAAAAAACAAAGATTAATTCAATTAAATTATCCACAAGAAGCAAAAACTGTAGATAAGTTTTAGAATATATAAATTTTCCATCTCTAGATTAGGATATTAAGGATTATTTAAGAAGCATTGCAAATGTTTTATTTATACTTCTTGACATCCATGTGAGAAATAAATATAATCATAGTAGTATTCATATTTTTAAGGGGCTAACTCTATATTATTTATTATCTTAAAATAAATATACTGAAGTTAAATATTGAAGGAGGTGTTTTTGGTGAAAAGAACTTATCAACCGAAAAGAAGACAAAGAAGTAAAGTACACGGATTTAGAAAAAGAATGAAAACTAAATCAGGTAGAGCTATAATAAGAAACAGAAGAAAAAGAGGAAGAAAAAAATTAACAGCATAGACCACTGCATAAGTGGTCTCTTTGTAACTGCATGTTAGGAGCAAAAAAATGGATAAGAAGTATAGACTGAGAAGTAATATGGAGTTTCAAAAGGTTTATAAAAATGGAAAAAATTATTGGAATAGAAATTTGATACTTTTCGTTAAAAAAAATGGTTTAGCTTATACTAGGGTCGGTTACTCAATTACGAAGAAAATCGGAAATAGTGTGGTTAGAAATAAAATACGAAGACAATTGAAGGAAGTTTATAGACTTAATTTCTATAGGATTGAAGAGGGTTATGATCTAATCTTTATACCGAAAAAGAACATAGTAGATATTTCTTTTAAAGAAATAGAAAGTGCTATGATCCATATAATGAGCATATCTAAAGTAATAAAAAAGAAAGTGGTATAAATGGCTAAAATAGCTATTATGGTAGTAAGATTTTACCAGAAATTTATATCTAAATATATTTTTACTGGTAATAATTGCAGATTTTATCCAACTTGTTCTCAGTATTCCATAGAAGCATATAGGAAATATGGATTTATTAAGGGAACAATTTTAACTATTAAGAGAATAGCTAGATGCCATCCCTTTAACGATGGAGGATATGATCCGCTCGAATGAATAGGAGGTTTATAATATATGACTTTTCTAGGTAATTTACTAGGAGGACTATTAAAGTTTGTCTATGACATAGTATCAAGTATTGGAACAGAGCCTGAAAGTGTTTCTTATTATGCTATGGCAATAATAATTACAAGTATATTGTTTAAACTACTTCTTTTACCAATAGGTTTACACCAAAGTAAATCTACAAAGAAGATGAACAAAATACAACCAAAGATGAAAGCTTTACAAGACAAGTATAAAAACGATCCACAGACAATGCAATTGAAATTAGGAGAATTATATAAGGAAGAAAATTACAATCCAGCTTCAGGCTGCTTGGTTCTTATAGTACAAATGCCTATTATTCTTGCTTTTTTTAAAGTAATGCGTGAACCAGCAACATTTGTATTTACTACTCCAGGAGTTTATGAAACTATAAACAAGGCTTTTCTATGGATACCAAACCTAGAAAACCCTGATCCATATATATGGGGCTTACCACTTATTGCTGCTTTAACAACATATCTTCAAAGTAAGACAATGGCAACACCATCAGCAGATCCTCAACAACAAACTACACAAAATATGATGAGTATTTTTCTACCAATAATGATATTTTTTGCAGCTAAAGGATTTTCAGCAGGACTTGCTTTATATTGGGTCTTAAGTAATACCTTTACTATAATCCAACAAGTACTTACTAATAGAACTTCTTTAGAAACAAAGGAGGAGAATTAATTTAATGAAATCCGTTGTTAAGATGGCTAAAACTGTAGACGAAGCGATTGAACAAGCCTTAATAGAGCTTGATACAACAAGAGAAGATGTGGAAGTAGAAATACTAGAAGAACCTAGCAAGGGTTTTTTAGGCTTTATAGGTGTAAGAGATGCAAAGGTAGAAGTTAGAGTAACCTATAATCCCGTAGAAATAGCAGATAATTTTTTAAACAAAATACTAGAAACTATGGATATAAAGGCTGTAAATAAGATTGAAAAAGACGATAAAAGACTATTTATAGATATTACTGAAATAAGTTCTACTGATAAGGGCATAATAATAGGAAAAAGAGGAAACACTTTAGATGCTATACAGTATTTAATAAGTTTGGCTGTAAATAGAGGAAAAAGTGGATACTTAAGGGTAATGGTTGACACTGAAGGCTATAGAGATAAGAGAGAACAGACTCTTATCAAGCTTGCCCATAGAATGGCAGATAAGACTAAAAAAAGTGGCAGACCTGTTAAACTTGAACCTATGAATCCCTATGAAAGAAGAATAATTCATTTTGCCTTGCAAAAGACAAAAGATGTAGAAACATACAGTGAGGGTAAGGAACCTTATAGAAGGGTTGTTATCCAAGCAAAATAAAAATACTAAAAAAGACTAATAAGAAGAACCCAGTTATATACGAAACCATATTGTTTGTTATCCTGAGTGAAAGGAAGGATTTTTAAATTTAAATTCCTTAATATATTCAGGATAGAATATTGTGGGATTGTTAATTTACTGGGTTTCTATTATATATATATTGAAAGAGGTGGTAGTATGACTATAGCAGCCATTTCCACAGCAGTAGGAGAGTCAGGTATTGGTATAGTTAGGATGAGCGGCAAGGATGCTATAAAGATTGGCCTTGAGGTTTTTAAGGGAAATCTAGAAGAACTAGAGGAAAAGGATAATAAAAGATTGCTCTACGGACATATTGTGGATGATGAGGAAGATGAGATAATAGACGAAGTATTGATAGCCTTTATGAAGGCACCAGGAACCTATACCAGGGAAGATATGGTTGAAATCTACTGTCATGGCGGCATTATAGCCGTTAGGAAAACCCTAGAACTTCTTTTAAAAAAAGGAGCTAGGATGGCAGAAGCAGGAGAGTTTACAAAACTGGCCTTCTTAAATGGAAGATTGGATCTTTCCCAGGCGGAAGCTGTAATAGACATGATAAAGGCAAAGACAGACAAGAGTTACGAGACTTCACTGGATCAGTTAGAGGGTTCGCTTTCAAAGAGAATTGCTGAGATAAGGGCTATACTCCTTGAAATGATAGCTCATGTAGAGGTTTCTATAGACTTTTCTGATCAGGATATAGAGGAAGTTGAATATGAAGATTTAGAGAAAAGTGGAATTGAGGTAAAGGAAGAGATAGAAAAGCTTATAAAGACCTTTGATAAGGGAAAAATCCTAAGAGAAGGCTTAAATACTGTTATACTTGGCAAGCCTAATGTAGGTAAGTCATCCCTATTAAATGCAGTTTTAAGGGAAAACAGGGCCATAGTTACAGATATACCAGGAACTACTCGGGATATAATAGAAGAGTATATAAGTATAGATGGGATTCCTTTAAAGATAATAGATACAGCAGGCATAAGAATAACTGAGGACGTGGTGGAAAAAATTGGGGTAGACAAGGCAAAGGGAACTATCAATGATGCGGATCTTGTAATAGCAGTATTTGATATTTCAAAAGAATTAACCCCAGAAGACTATGAAATAATCTCTTTAACCAGTAAAAAGAAGAGTATAGTCCTATTAAATAAGACAGATCTTGAGCCTAAATATGACATAGAGTATCTAAAGAGCCTAGTTGGAAATAGACAGATAATAACTACCTCCATTACAGAGGGTGTAGGTATAGATGAGCTAGAAAATGCAATAAGAGATATGTTTTATGCAGGGGAAGTTGAGATTGAAGGAGATGCAATGATTACCAATATAAGACATAAGGAATTGCTTATGAAATCTCTGGAAAATATTAGCCAGGCCATAAATGACATAAAATACAATGTGCCTATAGACTGTATAGAAGTAGATCTTAGGAGTTGCTGGGAAAACTTAGGTGGTATATCTGGTGACACTATAGACGAAGATATATTAGATAAGATATTTGCAGAATTTTGTATAGGAAAATAATAAAAAGATATATAACACAAATCAGGCAATAAAATGCCGCACTTTAGAAAGGTGAAAGCTATGGAAGAAATCAAGCATTACAATGCAGGAGAATACGATGTAATAGTGGTAGGAGCAGGACACGCTGGAGTTGAGGCTGGACTTGCTGGTAGTAGAATGGGTATGGACACCTTGATCCTAACTATGAGTTTAGACTCTATAGTTGCCCTGTCCTGCAATCCAAATATAGGAGGAACAGGTAAGGGCCACCTAGTAAGGGAGATAGATGCCCTAGGGGGAGAGATGGCCTTAAATATAGATAAGTCCTTTATTCAATCTAAAATGTTAAATACCTCTAAGGGACCAGCAGTCCATTCTTTAAGGGTTCAGGCAGATAAAAAAGTCTACCATATGGAAATGAAAAAGATGCTGGAAAATGAAGAGAATTTAACTCTTAGACAAGCTGAGGTTATAGATGTATTGATTGAAGATGGTAGGGCGGTGGGAGTACTAACCCGTACAGGTGTTATTTATAAGGCAAAGACTGTAATACTGGCAACGGGAACATATCTAAGGGGAAGAATATATATAGGTGAAGTAAATTATGAATCAGGGCCAGATGGAATGTATCCATCCCTTTTACTTTCACAAAGCTTAATTGAGAAGGGCTTTGATTTTAGGAGACTAAAAACTGGTACCCCGGCTAGGGTCCACAAGGATAGCATAGACTACAGCAAGATGGAGATACAGCCAGGAGATGAAGAGGTAATACCTTTCTCATTTTTAAATATGGGTAAAGTCTATGATATAGAACAGGTACCCTGTTATTTAACCTATACGACTACATCGATGCACGATATAATAAGGAAAAACATAAATAGAGCTCCCATGTATTCAGGAAATATTGATGGGGTAGGGCCAAGATATTGTCCTTCAATAGAGGATAAGGTTGTTAGATTTGCTGAGAGAGATAAGCATCAGGTCTTTATAGAACCAGAGGGTCTTTCCACTAAAGAAATGTATGTTCAGGGAGTAAGTTCAAGTTTACCTGAAGAAATCCAAATAGAAATGTATAGGAAGGTAATAGGACTGGAAAATGTTGAATTTATGAGACCTGCCTATGCTATAGAATATGATTCAATAGATTCTAGAATCCTAAAAAGAAGCTTAGAACACCAGGAGATAAATAATTTGTTTTTTGCTGGACAAGTTAATGGTTCATCAGGCTATGAAGAAGCAGCAGCCCAGGGTTTAATAGCAGGTATAAATGCTGTACTTAAGATAAGAGGTGAGGAAGCCTTTGTCCTGGATAGATCAGAAGCCTATATTGGAGTATTGATTGATGACCTGGTCACTAAGGGCACAGAAGAGCCATACAGGATGATGACCTCTAGAGCTGAGTATAGGCTCACCTTAAGGCAAGATAACGCAGATTTAAGGCTTACACAGCGTGGTTATGAGATTGGCCTGGTCTCAAAAACAAGATATGAAAAGACTTTGGAAAAAAAGAAATTAATTCAGGAAGAGTTAGAGAGATTAAAGGATATAAAGATAAATCCCAATGAGGAGACAAATAAAACTTTAGAAAGTTTAAATACCACTCCCCTAAAAACGCCCTCTACCCTATACGATTTAATAAAAAGGCCGGAGTTAGGCTATGATATAGTCAAAGTATTTGATCCTGAAAGACCAGAATTAATTAGGGAAATTAGACTTCAGGTTGAAACTCATATTAAATACGAAGGTTATATAAAAAAGCAGCAGATTCAAATAGAACAATTTAAAAAACTTGAAGATAGGAAACTAAGTCAAGATTTTGATTATAATGAAGTTAAGAATATAAGTATGGAAGCAAGGCAAAAATTAAATGATATAAAGCCAGAATCTCTGGGACAGGCTTCTAGAATATCTGGTGTATCACCAAGCGATATAAATGTTTTATTGATTTATTTAGAACAAATGAAAAGAGCTAAAGGAGAATAATATGAATGAGATTAGCACTTTAATAAAGGGTGTAGAAGAATTAGAATTGAGTTTAGATGAGAGACAATTCCTAGAATTTAAAAAATACAAGGAACTTCTTCTTGAATGGAATCAAAAGATAAATATAACTGCCATTACAGATGAAGAAGAAGTGGATATAAAACACTTCCTAGATAGTTTGACCCCAGCTCTTACAGAGCTCTTTAATGGAGGGGAGAAGATAATAGATGTGGGAACAGGTGGAGGTTTTCCAGGCCTACCCTTAAAGATATGGAACAAGGATCTTGAAGTTACCTTATTGGATAGTTTAAATAAGAGAATTAAATTTTTGGAAATAGTAATTGATCAACTAGGACTAGAGGGAGTTAAGGCTGTACATGGCAGGGCTGAGTTCTTGTCTAGGGAAAAGGAATATAGGGAAGTTTATGATATATGTATATCCAGAGCTGTAGCATCATTGGATACCTTGTCAGAATACTGCCTACCCTTTGTTAAACAAGGAGGACACTTTATATCTATGAAGGGTCCAGATGTAGAAGAAGAGGTTGGAGAATCAAAAAAAGCTATCGAACTTCTGGGAGGTAAAATCATAAGTGTAGAAAAAATCAGAATACCCCTTTCAGATATAGATCATTCCCTTATAGTTATAAAGAAAATTAAAAAAACACCCCATAAGTACCCAAGAGGAGGGGGCAAGGCAAAGAAAAACCCATTATAAAATCAAAGCAAGAATGTTCCACGTGGAACATTCTTGCTTTTTGCATTACAAAAATTCTATTTAGTCTAATAAATCACTTTTAAATTCAGCATAAGGCTTTAACTTTGTGACCTTTTTCTTATCATTAACTATAAATGTTGGTACACTATCTACTTCATATACTGGGATAAGATTTTTTGCTCTCTCCATCTCATCATCAAGACTGTCACCATTTATACAATTATTCATCTCAACTATATTAAGGCCTGCTTCTAAGCCAATTTCATTTACAATCTCTGCCTTGGCTACATTTTTACCATCTTCAAAAATTGCCTTAAAGGCTAGTCTGGAAAACTCATAAAACTTCTCTTCTTTTTTAGAATACATTCCTGCCATAAGAAGCCTTCTAGTATTAAAACGCTGGTACTTATTTGAATAGTCAAGACCGTATTCACTGCCAAGCCTTTCTATTCTTTCATAGCTAGATTTAACAGTATCCTCATCTATATAGTCTGTTAAGAGACTAGGCTCCTGAGGAGCATCAGCATCTAATTCATAGGGAAAAAATTCAAACTTAATATCAGGCCTTTCCTCATGCAATTTTTCAGCTATACTAAAGCCTAGATAACAAAAAGGACAGGCATAATCTAGAAATACTTTTATATTAGTCAAAAATATCATCCTTTCAAAATTAATTCTACTATATTCATACTTACACCTCTTAGATACCCAAAGAGAGAGAGGAATACTCATTATAGATCCTATATAAGCTTTAAAAATGTTCCACGTGGAACATTTAAAATAAAGATTGCTTTTAAATGCCTATATAATCTGATATTATAGAGACAATAGATAAAAAAAGGTGGGATTATATGGGTAAGATAATATCTATATTCAATCAAAAGGGTGGAGTTGGAAAGACAACAACATCCATAAACCTGTGTGCAGGACTAGGAAAGCTGGGAAAAAAGATTTTATTAATAGATATAGATCCTCAGGGCAACGCCACTTCAGGACTAGGAGTGAAGATATCTGAAGATACTCCTATTATTTACGATGTTCTTACGGATCAGGTAAAAATAGAAGATACAATAAATGAAACCACAGCAGAAAATGTATTTTTAATAGGGGCAAACAATGACCTGGCAGGCTTGGAGATAGAATTTGCTCGGGCTGGAAATTGGGAGATGAGTCTAAAGAATAAAATAGTTAAGATCAAAGAGGATTTTGATTATATTTTTATAGATTGTCCACCATCCCTAGGCATCCTGTCAATTATTGGTCTAGTGGCAAGTGATAGCGTTATAATACCTATCCAATGTGAATATTATGCCCTAGAGGGAGTAAGTCAACTTTTTAGTACAATAAAGATGGTAAAGAAAAATTTAAATAAAGATTTAGAGGTAGAGGGTGTTGTCCTTAGTATGTTTGATGGCAGAACCAACCTATCCATACAGGTGGTAGAAGAGGTTAAGGCATACTTTAAAAGCAAGGTATATGTAAGCCTTATACCAAGAAATGTAAGGCTTGCGGAAGCACCTAGTCATGGACTTTCCATAATGGATTATGATAGCAAGTCAAAGGGATCAGAAGCATATATGGACCTGGCAGAAGAATTTTTAGATCTTGTAGAGGAGGTATAATGCATGTCTAATAAAAAGAGAGGCTTGGGGAGAGGACTATCAGCACTTATTAATGATGATATAAGTTTAGAAGAAGAGGAAAATCTTATAAAAGATATAGAAATAAAATTAATAGAGGCCAATAAGGATCAGCCAAGAAGAAATTTTAGAGAAGAGAATCTCTTAGAACTTTCAAAATCAATCAAGGAAAATGGTATAATCCAGCCTATAATAGTCAGGAAAAAAGGAAGGAAGTATGAACTTATAGCAGGAGAAAGAAGGCTAAGGGCCGCTGAAATGGCAGGCCTTAAGACTGTGCCATCTATAGTCAAGGATATAGATGATGGAAAGTCAGCAAAATTTGCCTTAATAGAAAATATCCAGAGAGAAGATTTAAATCCAGTAGAAGAGGCCAAGGCCTATAGGTCTATAATGGACAAGTATAGTATAAGCCAAGAGGAACTATCCAAGGAAGTAGGAAAATCAAGATCCTACATATCAAACAGCCTAAGGCTCCTTAACTTAGAGGATGAAATATTAGATTATATAGTAGATGGAAAACTATCCCAAGGCCACGGCAAGGCTCTTTTAAGTTTAAAAGATTCAAGCTTACATAGTAAAATAGCCAAAGACATTATCAAAAGAGAACTAAGCGTTAGGGATACAGAAAGATTAATAAGGGAGATGTCAGAGAAAAGACAAGAAAAGAAGGCTCCTAGAAAAAAAGATTCTCATATAATTGCCCTGGAGGAAAGTTTGATGAATTCCTTGGGCACAAAGGTAAGTCTTAAGGGCAATGACAAAAAGGGAAAGATTGAGATAGAATACTATGGTTTAGATGATTTAGATAGGATACTAGAGATACTTAAAAAATAAGGACTAGGATTCAAATATTTATATATAAAAGCATACAATATGAAATATTTATCTTATAAAACTTGCTTTCTGTTGTAATAAGACAGCTTAAGTGGTAAAATCAAATAATACACTATATTGTGAATTTAGAGAATTATAAATCAAATTATGGCCTATGGGGGGATGAGCTTGGACATACAATTAATTGAAAGCAATATTGAAAAGTTGGATTCTGTAACTTCTTGCAAGATTATATTGGGAGAAGAGAATGAGTTTGAAGAAATTCATATTGTTTCAAATGGATCAAGGGCAGCAAAGCAAATAGTTAGGGATATAGAGTCTATCTTAAATGCTACATATAAGATTCAAATTAATCACAAGAAAATAAGCATAGCAGAAATTCAAGATGAGAATTTAAAAAAAGTTCAATCCAGATTAAAGCTTTTATCCATATCCCATGCAAGTAAGGGGCAAAAGGCAGAAATAAAAGTTTCCTTAGCTAATAATGATGATATTTATGAAAATACAACTATAGGAATAAATACTTTGAGAAACATAGAAAGAATGTTAGTAGATGTTACATTAAGAACCATAGAGGATGCCTATGGATATGATGATGCCTTTATCTTAGAAGATATAAAGACAGTAAATCTCTCTGTAGACAAGGCTATTATTGTAGTTATAACCTGCATTAGAGATGGTTATCAAAGAAGGTTTTCCGGTTCAAGTATTGTAGGAACAGACTTTAAGGAAGCTGCAGTAAAGGCTACCTTGGATGCACTAAATCGATATACGACATATTGATATCAATGCCGGCTAATAAGAAGTTCTAAAAAACAGCGAAGCGAATATAGCATGCCATACTAGCGGATTGGCATAGTATCCTAAAAAGGAGGCTATATTCAATGAAAAATAAAGTAACTATAGCATTACTTACTATATTAACTTTAGCTCTATCAGCTGGAGCAAACTGGACTTTAATAGGAAGATAGTAGATTAGCTTTATTAGCCGGCATTAAGATATATAGGAGGATAATAATTTGAATCCAGACAAAAGAACAAAAAAATACATAAGTATAATTTTTATACTTGCAATTTTAATCTATCTTTATTTAATCTTTAATTTTAAAATATTAGACCTTAAGATGCTAATATTTTGGACGGGACTTACTATACTAGTTGAGTCCCTATTAATACCTCTGCCCAATAATAAGGTAGGTGTATCTGTAGGATCTGCTATCAACCTAGCATCCATTATGGTAGGGGGACCTCTATTAGGGACAACAGCTTCATTTTTAGGTGTTCTATTTAGGGCTCCAAAAGTGGAAAAACATGGATATGTTCATGCCCTTAATACCAATATCTACATTACCTTATTTAATATAGCCCAGAGTATAATAGTTACAGCTTTTATGGGAATACTATACGTAACTGCTGGAGGTAGGGTAGGAGAGTTTTCCTTTGTACAAACTATTCTTATAATGTTAATTGGAACAATCCTCAATTCAATAATAATATCCAGTGTCTTGGCTTCCTTAGAGGGAGAAAAATTTATAAAGACCTGGCAGGCAAATATCAAAGGAACCTTTGCCAGTGCAGTAGCTGTAGGTAGTATAGGGATTATTATAGCCCTGGCCTTTATAGGATATGGCTACTGGGCTGTTATTTTGTTTTTAGGACCTCTTTTATTGGCCAGGTATTCATTTAAATTATACATGGAAACAAGAGTTCTATACCTATCAACCATCCAGGCCTTAAACTCTGCAATGGAAGCAAAGGATCCCTATACCTATGGTCATGCCAGTAGAGTAGGGGATTATTCTGTTAAGATAGCTGAAGCCTATGGACTTTCCTTTGATAGGATTCAGTCCATAAAAGATGCTGCTGTCTTACATGATATAGGGAAAATAGGGGTTAGTGACAATGTGTTAAATAAGACCACCAAACTAACAGATGCTGAGTATGAAGAAATAAAAAATCATCCTAGCATAGGTGCAGAAATAATTGGAAAAGTAGATTTTTTAAAGAAGATATCTAAAATTATCAAGCATCACCATGAAAGATATGATGGTAGGGGCTATCCCGATGGCTTATCTGGAGATCAGATACCTATAGAGTCCTCTATCCTTTCCCTAGCAGACTCCTATGATGCAATGATAACAGACAGACCTTACAGGGAAGCCTTGACCAAGGAAGAGGCTCTGGAAGAAATTAGGGATAATAGCGGTACACAGTTTCATCCAGAATTAGCAAAAATATTTTGTGAAATCTTAGAAAAAGATGAAAACATATAGGGGTGATTGCTATTGTTTATTGAAGCTATGGTCTTGGGGCTTATAGTAGCCTTTATCAGAAAGGGTAAATTAGAAAACATAGAGAGAATAGAGATTAGGGGCTGGTATTTATTTTTACTAGCAGGTCTAATTCAATTAACAATTTCTTTCTTAAAAGCTAAAAATCTACTGTTAGGACCAGAATTTTTCCATACATATTTTATTTATATCCATGGATTTACCTATATACTCTTAATAATTGGAGCACTTATAAATGTTAATAATAGATTTATGATATTTGTCTTAGTAGGGATTCTATTAAACTTCATAGTAATATTTTCCAATGATGGTAAGATGCCAGTATCCTTTGAAAATGTTCAGGGATATGAGCATTATGAAGAGCTGCCTGATAGGGCCTATGATATAAAGCATTCAATAGTTACAGAGGACACTAACTTTGTATATTTAGCAGATATTATCCCTCTGCCCAGTGCCTATCCCTTGGCTGGAATAATAAGTATAGGGGATATATTCTTGTCCCTGGGAGTATTCATCTTTTTTCAAGAGTCCATGCTTATAAAAGAGCCCTAGGTCAATAAAGATATAAAGCAAACCAAGTATAAATCACATGTGATTTATACTTGGTTTTTTTATTGGGATTTTAAGCTTTCTATCCTCCAAGACTAGATTTTTTAGAAGTCTTTGCAAATATTTTAAGCTTGACAAGGATTTTAAATTATGCTAATTTTGATAAGAATTATTAAAATTTGAGAGGAGAGATTAAAATGCAAGCTATAATTCAATCAATAATAGATCTAGTAAACACAGTTTTATGGGACTATATTTTAATTTATGCATTAATGGCAGTTGGTATTTACTACACTATTAGACTTGGAGTACCACAATTTAGCAAAATAGGGGCAGGTTTTAAACAGACCTTTGGAGGTTTGTTTAATAGAGAGGTTAATGCAGATGAGGATGGGATGACATCCTTCCAAGCCTTATCTACAGCCATAGCCGCTCAGGTAGGAACAGGGAACCTGGCAGGTGTGGCAACAGCAATAGCTGCAGGAGGGCCAGGAGCTATATTTTGGATGTGGGCATCAGCTCTTTTTGGCATGGCAACAAACTTTGGAGAAGCTGTCTTAGCTCAAAAATATGCTACTACAGTAGATGGTGAAGTAACAGGAGGACCAGCATACTATCTGGCAAGAGGGGTAAAAAATAAATTTTTAGCTGGATTTTTTGCAGTTTCTATTATACTAGCCCTAGGCTTTGTAGGAAATATGGTTCAGTCAAACTCAATTGCCCAGGCAGTAAACTCTGCCTTTGGAATTAATAAGATCCTTATTGGTTTTATAGTTGCATTATTTGTAGGAATGATATTAATAGGAGGTATTAAGAGGATAGCAAGTTTTGCTGAGCTTGTGGTACCTATAATGGCCGGATTATATATTATTGGAAGTATAGTAATACTATTTAAATTTAAATCAGAAATAGGGCCAGCCCTTAGGAGTATATTTGTAGGAGCATTTTCAACTCAGGCTGCAATAGGTGGGGCTATAGGAGTAACTGTAAAGCAATCTATCAGATTTGGTATAGCTCGTGGTTTGTTTTCAAATGAAGCAGGAATGGGATCAACTCCCCATGCCCATGCTGTAGCCAAGGTAGATCATCCAGCCCAACAGGGTATGGTAGCAATGGTTGCTGTAATTATAGATACTATAGTAGTATGTACGGCCACTGCCCTTATAAACCTTGTAACAGGAGCACATTTGGAAGGACTTACAGGTATAGAGATGACACAAAGAGCCTTTGAAATAGGTCTAGGAAAGGCTGGCACAAACTTTATAGCCATATCCTTATTTTTCTTTGCCCTTACAACTATAGTAGGATGGTATTTCTTTGGAGAAGGAAATATTAAGTACTTGTTTGGAGGAAAAGGAGTTAAATATTATAGGCTTTTAGTTTTAGGATTTATAGTTTTAGGTTCATATGCCAAGGTTGATCTGGTTTGGGATCTGGCAGACATGTTTAATGGACTTATGGTCATACCCAACCTTATAGGCTTATTTATACTGGCACCTCAAGCAGTTGAAATACTGAAAGACTATGATTCAAGCTATATAAAATCAGGATTATAATTATATAAAATAGATAAAAATCAATTCTTGTGATTTATATAACAAAAACAATTGATTTTATTCTTCTATGTAGTAGAATAAATATAGGAGGTTGATAAAATGTTTATAGATAAAAGTGTAAAGCATTACATTGAGCAAACTGCAAGTGGAGAACCAACACCTGGTGGTGGAAGTGTAGCAGCATTAGTAGGTACCCTAGGAGCAGCCCTTACCAGTATGGTAAATAATCTTACAGTTGGTAAAAAGGCCTATGAAGAGTTACCAGAAGATACAAAAGCTAAGATAGAAAAAAACTTTAAGGAAATCCAAGTATTAGTTGAAGAACTAAGTAAAATTGTAGATGAAGACACCCAGGCATTCTCTAAAGTAATGGAAGCATTTAAACTTCCAAAAGAAACTGAGGAGGAAAAAGCAGCTAGATCTCAAGCAATACAAGATGGTTATAAGGTGGCCCTGGAAGTTCCATTAAGATGTGCAAAGAAATGTCTAAGAATTTTGGAATTACAAGATATTTTTGCCCACCATGGAAATATAAATGCAATAACAGATGTTGGAGTAGGTACTTTATTAGCTTATGCAGGTGTTGAGGGAGCATTATTTAATGTAACTATCAATCTGGGTAGCATAAAAGATCCTGACTTTAAAAAAGAAACAGAAGAAGATGCAGACAATGTTTTAAATAAAGCTAAGGAATTAAAAGAAGAACTATTAAAGGTGGTATATAATAGATTAGGAAACTAGTCCAAACAAGAAGACCTTATTATTAAATAATGATAAAAGATATAGGACATATAGTAAATT
>CAZGQG010000015.1:24567-44864 GCA_964527205.1 uncultured Tissierellaceae bacterium
ACAAGAAGACCTTATTATTAAATAATGATAAAAGATATAGGACATATAGTAAATTTACTATTATTCCTATATCTTTTTTATTTATCCCTACTTGTGTAGCTTATACATATGTATGATTCTAGCACTGTGTTATAATAAAGAATAAAAACAGGAGGGAATGGTATGTATAAAGAAGAGTTATACGATAAGATAATGAAAGCTAAGGGAAGAGTAGTATGTGAAAAACTATTAAAGAATGCAAGGATAATTAATGTTTTTACAGGAGAGATTATAGAAGGAAATTTAGCCATAGATAAGGGTAGAATAATTGGAGTGGGAGACTATAGGGCAGAAGAAGTTATAGACCTGGAAGGAAAATACCTAGCACCTGGCTTTATTGATAGTCATGTCCATATAGAGTCCTCCATGTCTAGACCCTCTGAATTTGCTAGGATAGTAGTTCCAAGAGGAGTAACCACTGTAATAGCAGATCCCCATGAAATAGCCAATGTAAAAGGACTGGAAGGTATAAAATATATTATAGAGGAAAGCCGAGATATGCCACTGGACGTTCATATAATGCTTCCTAGCTGTGTTCCATCCACAGATTTTGAAAACGCTGGAGCTATTTTAGAAGCTGAGGATCTAGCTAGCTTAATTGATGAAGAATCAGTACTTGGTCTGGGAGAGCTTATGAATTATCCAGGAGTTATAAGTGGAGACAGAAAAATAATCCATAAGCTTGCACTCTTTAAAGATCATGTCATAGATGGACATGGGCCTCTTATTTCGGGTTTTGACTTAAATGCCTACGCCATAGCAGGGGTAAAGACAGAGCATGAATGCTCTACTGTGGAAGAGGTTTTAGATAGGATAAGATTAGGTATGTATGTCCTTGTAAGGGAAGGATCTGCGGCTAGGGATCTGGAAAATATAATATCCACAGTAAATAAGGACAATATAAGAAGATTTATGTTTTGTACAGATGACAAGCATCCAGAAGATCTTGTCTATGAGGGAAGCATAGACTATAATATCAAACTGGCAATAAAAAACAATATAGACCCTATAGACGCTATAAAGATGGCGACAATAAATTCCTGTGAATGCTACGGTTTAAAAGACAAGGGAGCAATAGCTCCAGGCTATATTGCAGATTTAGTTATTATAGATAATTTAGAAGATTTTAATATAGTTTCAGTTTACAAGGATGGAGAATTGGTTGCAGAAAATGGAGAAGCCCTATTCCAAGTAAAGGAAAATGTTCCAACTAATATGATTGATAGTGTAAATATAAAAAAGGTAAGGATGGAAGACCTAAAAATAAAAATTGACAGCCCTAGGGCTAATGTTATAAAGGTAATGGAAGGAAGTATAGTTACAGACAAGTCTATTAGAGCCGTAGAAGTTGAGGATGGATACTTTAAATACTCTGATGATGGGATACTAAAGCTAATAGTAATAGAAAGACACAAGGCAACTGGCAATATTGGAAAGGGACTTATAGAAAACTTTAATATAAAAAATGGTGCTATAGGCTCTACCATAGGCCATGATTCTCACAATATGATAGTTGTTGGAGACAACGATAGGGATATCTTAATGGCTATAGAAGAATTAGAAAAAATAGGTGGAGGAATCACCTTAGTATCAGATGGAAAGATTGAAAAGAGCTTGGAACTAGAGATTGGTGGAATAATGACTGGAAAGCCAGTAAAAGATACAATAAAAACATTGAAATCTATGATGCTTTTAGGATATAATAAGTTAGGAGTAAATAAGGGAATAGATCCCTTTATGACCCTAGCATTTATGGCCCTGCCTGTCATACCTAAATTAAAATTAACAGATCTTGGACTTTTCGATGTGGAAAAGTTTAAATTTATTCAGATAGGCAATATTGATGAGTAATTTGAGGAGTGGTAGAATGATATATTTTGACAATGCAGCAACATCCTTTCCTAAACCCCAAATAGTATATGACACTATAATGGATTCTATGATGAATTATGGGGCAAATCCGGGAAGGTCAGGGCATAAGTTAGCCCTAAAGGCTAGTAGGGGAATTTTTGATACTAGACTTGCCCTAAGCAAGTTACTAAATATTAAAAATCCACTGGACCTGGTCTTTACATTTAACTGTACAGAAAGCTTAAATATTGCTATCAAGGGAGTATTAAAACCGGGAGATCATGTAATAACAACTTCTATGGAACATAATTCAGTGCTAAGACCTATTAAGTATTTGGAAAGGATAGGTGTGGAAAACACCATAGTCTATGGGGACCTGGAGGGAAGAATAGATCCCGAGGATATAAAAGGGGAGATTAAATCAAATACAAAACTTATAGTAACCACCCATATATCAAATCTAACAGGCACAATCTTAGATATAAAATCAATAGGAAGGATTGCAAAGGAAAAAGGGGTTCTCTATTTACTAGACGCAGCCCAGTCCTTGGGAGTATATGATATCCATCCAGAAGAGATGAATATAGATATGATTGCCTTTCCTGGGCACAAGGGCCTACTTGGACCCCAGGGTACAGGTGGTTTGTATATAAGACAAGGTCTCAAGCTAGATGAAATTTTCCAAGGTGGTACGGGTAGTTCTTCGGATATGCTTAGCCAACCAGAGGACATGCCAGATAAATTTGAGGCAGGAACTCCAAATACTTCTGGAATAATTGGACTAGGAGCTGGTATTAGGTATATAATGGAAATTGGCATAGATAATATAAGAAAAAAAGAACTAGAACTTACTAGGGACTTTATAGAAGGAATAAGCAGGATAGAGGGAATAAAAATATATGGGCCTAAGAATATAGAAGAGCAGGCACCAGTAGTAGCCTTGAATATAAAGGATATAGGATCATCAGAGATTAGCTATATACTTGATGATCATTACAATATAGCTGTGAGACCAGGACTACACTGCGCTCCCTTAGCTCACAGGACCATAGGAAGTCTAGATCAAGGAGCTGTTAGATTTAGCTTTGGATATGAAAACACCCATGAAGAAATAGATCAGGCTATAAGGGCCTTAAGGGAAATTGTAAAAGAATTTTAGAAAGGGGAAGATATATGAATCAAATACTAGAGTTCTTTAGAATTTACACACTAGAAACCATGATATTAATGGCTGCACTATTAGTTTTACTCTTAATTATAAATATAATTATCTTATTTAAGACAAATAAGATGAAAAAAAATTACAGGAAATTATTAAATGGTAGGGAAGAGATCAATGTAGAAGAGCTTCTTATTGAAACAGGAAGAGACATAAATAAACTGGGAAAAGAAATAGGGGAAAACAAAGAATTAATCAGGGGACTAGAGACAAGCTTGTCCTTTGCAATACAGAAGGTTGGATTTGTAAGATATAATGCCTATGCAGAGATGGGCTCAGACCAAAGCTTCTCCCTTGCACTTTTAGATAGCTTTAAAAATGGATTTGTAATAACAAGTATATATGGAAGAGATCATGCTTCTACCTATGGCAAACCTGTTAAAAATGGAAAGTCAGACTATCCATTATCAGTTGAAGAAATTCAAGCCATAGATAGGGCAATTATTGGTGAAATAAGTGAAAAAAGAATATAGCAGGGGGAGCATGATGGACAAAATACTTTTCATAATAAATCCTATTGCAGGTAAGGAAAGAGGAGAAGATTTAATACCTCTTATAGAAAAAACCATGAAAGAAAATAATAGAGAATTTAAAATAGAAATAAGTCAAAGGGAAAGACAAGCTACAAAAATAGCAGAGGAAAACCTAGAGACTTACAATACACTTGTAGCTGTAGGAGGAGACGGTACAGTAAATGAAGTTGCAAGAGGGATAATAAATAGAGGCAAGGGTACACTGGCCATAATACCCTGTGGTACAGGCAATGATATGGCAAAGGTTCTAGGTCTGTCAAAGGACCCAATAGAGGCCTTAGAAACCATTGTAAGGGGAAGGACAAGAAAGATAGATATTGGCAAGGCAAACAATCAGTATTTTTTAAATATTGCCAGTGTAGGCTTTGATTCAGAAGTGGTTAGGAATAATATTAAGATAAAAAAGAGAATAAGACATGAGATATCCTACACCTTTAGTGTAATATATACTCTCTTCAAATATAGGAATAAAAAGGCCATAGTGGAAATAGATGGAAAAGTTACAGAGGAAAATATACTCCTCTTGGCAGTAGGCAATGGAAGATACTATGGGGGAGGCCTTGAAATCCTACCCATGTCTAAATTAGATGATGGATTTTTACATGTATGCCTAGTATCAAATGTCAATAAGGCTGTATTATTTATACTCTTTCCCTCTATATTTAATGGAAGTCACTTCAAACATAAAAAATATGTAAGAGGATATAAGGCTAAGAATATAAATGTAAAGACAGAAGAAGATGTAATGTTAAACGTAGACGGAGAAGTTAAGAACACTAGGGAAGTGAACTTCTCTATGGAAGACATAAAATTAAATGTAATAGTAAACCAATAGGAATGTTCCACGTGGAACATGGCTATTGGTTTTTCTTATTCTTATAAAGACATATAAATATAAAAATATTAGATATAGGGCTTGTAAAGTTTAAACTATATGATATAATAGTTACAAATTGGTTACAATATTGTAGCCAATTTGTTTTTGTAATAGAAATTGAGGAGGAAATAGATATGGATAAGCCAAATCATATAGGAGCACCTAATAGGTCCTATGAGATGGGTAGAAACAAATATTTAAGATTGAAAGATAGGCTCCAAAACATAGAAATAAAGAGTATACATAAAAAAATAGCAAGGATAGGATTAATTATACTGCTGATTTTTGCTCTTGGAGCTGCAGCCTATAGGTCTTACCTTGTTAGTATAGAAGCCTTTGATGTCTTTATAGGGGATGCTAAGATAGGGACTGTAAGGGAAAAGGAGCTGGCCCTAACTAGCCTAGAAGACATAAAAATGGAGCTTTCTAAGGAATACAATATGGATATAGTATTTACAAAGGATCTAGTCTTTAGGGAGGTCCATGCAAAGGATGATCTAATAACTTCTCTGGGAGATTTGAAGGGAGACCTTAAATCAAAAATAGGCTTTATGGTCTATGGTTATATTTTAAAAGTAGATGGAGAAGAAGTAGCCGCAGTAAAGACTGAAGAAGAAATGGAAAGTGTAATAGAAATGATTAAGGAACCCTATATAACAGGAGCAGAGAATGAGATTTTAAAGGATATAAGCATAGTTGAAGAGATAGAAATAGAAAGAAAAGAAATAGCCTTTAATAAAATCCAAGAAGTAGACCAGGTGTATAATTTCCTACTTACAAGTGGAGAAGAGATAAAAACTCACAGGGTAGAGGTTGGAGAAAGCTTGTGGACCATAGCTGCTTTCTATAATATGGAAGTGGAAGACCTAATAGAGGCAAATCCAGACAAGAATCCAGATGCTCTACAAATAGGAGATGAAATAGAACTTATAGTTCCAAAACCAGTTCTTACAGTAGAAACTTTAAGCCAAGTAGAATACGAGAAAAAAATAGACTATGAAAGAAAAGTAGAATATGATGATAGCAAGTATAATACTTATGAAAAGCTTGAAGTTCCTGGAAAAGAAGGATTGGAAAATATCTTGGAAGCAAAAACAAGGCATAATGGAGTGCTTATAGATCAAGAAATAGTAAATAGGGAAACTCTAGTAGAGCCTATAGCTGAAGTTCTTCTAAAGGGAACAATAGAGCCGCCAAAGACAATGGCTACAGGGTCTTTTTCAAGACCAACCAGAGGAAGGTTATCCTCCCCATATGGAATGAGAAATGGAAGGATGCATAGGGGAATAGATATAGCAAATGGAATGGGAACATCCATCAAGGCAGCAGATGGTGGTAAGGTGGTATATGTAGGATATAGAGGAGCCTACGGCAAGTTAGTTGAAATAGACCATGAAAATGGATATAAAACAAGATATGCCCATAATAGTCAATTCCTTGTTAAACAAGGGGAAAGAGTATACAAGGGTCAAGAAATAGCAAAGATGGGAAGTACTGGAAGGTCAACAGGTTCACACTTGCATTTCGAAATAATAAAATCAGGTAGTACTCAAAATCCAAGTAAATATGTAGATTAAAAAAAGATAAGCTCTGAGCTTATCTTTTTTATTTAAAGTTTTCCTGCCTTATTTAAAGCACTTAATTGATCATAACCCCCAATAAATTCTCCGTCTAAAAACACATAGGGTACTGTGTCCTGACCAGTTTCTTCTAAGAGTTCTTTTTTCTTAGCCTCATCTTGTTGGATATTGTGTTCTTCGTATTCAATGCCCTTTCTTTCTAAAAGTCTTTTTGCCCTTACACAAAAAGGACAAAAGGTCCAAGTATAGAGAACTGCCTTTTTCATAGATACACCTCCATTTATACTAAGCTTATAAGCTTAATATCTTGTCTTTAAGATTTCTTCCTCATAGAATTTCATATTTCTTATAGTATCCTCAGCCAAGCTAGCCACTAAGTTTTCACGGGCCTTAAGAGCTTCCTTAACCCTATCGGTTTTAAACCTATCCCTTCTTTTAATATCTGATAGCCAGCTTAGTTTTTCATTTTTACAATACAGATCATAATCTACAATACGGGTCCCATCATCTAAATATTCTAAGGCCATAAGTATATTTTTTAAACTAGCTGGATCTTCAAAGGTAAAAAACCTAATCCTATATACTTCTACGGATAACATGGCCTTTGGATAATCCTTAGACCAAGATTCTCCAAGGATTAAGCCTATTTCTAAATCATCAAAGACATCCATAAGCCTATCGTACTGTAAACCATAGGCTCCAAATTTATCATATACTCGAATCTCTACCTCATTCCAATCTCTCTTTCCTATACCTATATTCAAATAGTGTAGGGCCTTCATTCTTAGGGCCCTCTTTATTTTTCCATATTCACCATGGAGCATGAGAAAGTTCTGATTAAATTCCCTGGCAAGTATACCCCTACTTAGGGGCTTATCAGTAAGACCTACAATGGTGTAGTCTGAATTGTCATTTTCAATATACTTATCAAACTGAACAATTTCTCCCCCTAGATCTTTTTGAATTTCAAGGAGGATTTGATCTAGGTCTCCTACAGAACGCATTATAACTAGATTGGCCCCTGGTCTTATAGACTCTATAAAGTTATCAGTATTATAGCTTATTATCTTACTGAGGATGCTTATAGGTTCCTGTGAGATCATAAAAGATCTAAATAAGTGCCTATCAGACTTGAAATCAAGCTCATGGTCAGATAAAAATACAAGGGTCTGATATTCCCTGCTTCTATCTTGAATTAACTGAGTATCCATCTCCTCTGCATCTAAGCTAGTTTCAAGAAAGTTAATTAACTTATTCATATCCTTTGTAGTAATATAAATTGATCGGGAACCATTTCTTACTAGAGATAACATAGGGCCTCCTCCTAAATTCTGATTTTTTTATAGTTCATTCTAGCTGGATCTGTGCCAAAGGGATACTTTAAAAAATGTATATCAAGGGTTTCTAGATTTATAATATGCATGGCAGTGATGCCATTTAAATAGATACCAGATTCTGTAATTTCAGTTCCTAACTCTAAACTATGTCCAAATAGATATATATCAGCTTCCTTTTCCTTTATAAAGTCTGAAAAGTGAGAAAATAGTAATTTATTGCTATTTATCTCTATTTCACCTAAGGAGTCATAGATTTCTAAGTTACCCTTGTTTTTACTTATAAAATCAAAGTCATCATGATTGCCCATGGCTAGATGTATGTTTTTGGTCTTGCTTGCATTTAGTATTTCTAACAACTTTCCTACTTCGTATTGGTACTTTTTATTCAAACTAGGAGAGAATTCAGTTTTAATATCATCGGCTAAATCTCCAGTGTGTATGATATATTCAGGATCTATTAGCTTGATGATTCTGTTCAATTCTGGGTAAAATTGGCTAGGTGTATCGGATACATGCAATAAAAAAGGAGATTTACTCTTAATTAGCCTATCTTCAATATGACTTCTCCCAATAATGGCATTAATCAATTTGTTTATATTTACCATAAGAAACACTCCCTTATTATCTTAATTATACAACAAATCAAGCTGGATTTATAGTATAATGATAATTAATAAGGAGATATCAACTAGGAGTGGAAGAAATGGAGTATGGATACATAAAAAATGAGATATTAAGTCTAACAGAATTTCCAGAAATACAAGAGGAAATATTAAAGAAAGTAGAAAACTATGGTGAATTAGTAATAATGTATAATTCAGCCATAAGAGAGGTAAGAACCAAACTAGAAATACTTAATGATGAATTATCAATTGGCAATAGAAAAAATCCAATCCAATTCATTAAATCCAGGATAAAGAAGCCAGCAAGCATTGTAAAAAAGCTTCAGAAGATGGATAAGGAGATTAGTTTAGAGTCTATAATGGATAATTTAGATGATATAGCAGGGATTAGGGTTATCTGTGCCTTTATAGATGATGTCTACAAGATTAGAGAGATGCTTATAAAACAAGATGATATTAAATTAATTAGTGAGAAGGATTACATAAAAAATCCAAAGGAAAATGGATATAGGAGCTATCATTTGATAATTGAAGTTCCTGTTTTCTTTTCAGATAAGAAACAATGGGTCAGGGTAGAGATACAGATAAGGACTGTGGCCATGGATTTTTGGGCAAGCCTAGAGCACCAACTTAGGTATAAAAAGGATTTAAAGGATTCTAAGGAAATAGAAAAAGAGTTGATGGAATGCGCTCAAACTATTGCAGATACTGATCTTAGGATGATGAATATAAGAGATAAGATAGAAGAGGGTTAAATAGTATTCCTTATAAAAACAAGCTACTGATCTAGATCAGTAGCTTGTTTTATTATATTAATGTCTATTTCTAAAAACTATCTTAGCAATCTCACCAATTACCAAAGGAATGAATGCAAACTGAAGAACTATTCTCCAATCTGAAAGTCCCAATGAAAATGTGTGGAATACATCATGTAATATTGGTATATATAAGACTCCAAGCATTAATCCAAAGGAAGCCAGTGTGGCCCATACCATGGTTCTGTTGGTAAAGAATCCAATTTTAAATAGGCTATATCTTTGAGACCTACTAGAGTAGGCACGAAGTAATTCCGCCAAGACCAAGGTTGTAAAGGTTATGGTCCTTGCCTTTAAAATATCATCAGGATAATGATTTAAACCCCATCTGTAGGCTAGTAAAGCAGCTCCACCTACGGCCAAACTTTGGAAGATTATACCAATCATCATATTCCTATCAAGTATAGGCTTTTTAGGATCCCTTGGATCCATATCCATTATATCAGGGTCTCCTTCTTCAACTCCAAGAGCTAGGGCTGGAAAACTATCTGTAACTAGATTTAGCCATAATAGCTGAATTGGCAGCAGTGGTACAGGAAGTCCCATAAGTATACTTACAAATACTAGGATAATTTCACCTATATTACAAGATAAGAGAAAGAAAACAAATTTCTTTATATTGCTGTATATTATCCTTCCCTCTTCTACAGCTGCTACTATACTGGAGAAATTATCATCAGTAAGTATTAAATCAGCAGTATTCTTTGCCACATCAGTACCTGTAATTCCCATTGATACTCCTATGTCTGCTCTTTTTAAAGCAAGGGCGTCATTAACCCCATCTCCAGTCATGGCAACAATCTCACCATTTGCTCTGAGGGCATTTACTATCCTTACCTTATGCTCAGGACTAACCCTTGCATATACCTTTACATGGTTTACTACTTCTTCAAGTTCCTTATCTGTATATTTTTCTAAATCATCACCTGTAATGGCCTGATCAATTGATTCTGCCATTCCAAGCTCCTCTGCAATTGCAAAGGCAGTTTCCTTATAATCACCAGTGATCATTGCAGTTTTTATACCAGCCTTCTTACATTCCCTAATAGCATCCTTTGCCTCTACACGGGCTGGATCTATCATACCAGTAAGCCCTACAAAGGTCATATCCACTTCATTGTTTTCACTGGATATGTCATTAGGAAGACTATCATATTCTCTATAGGCAAAGGCTAAGACCCTTAGGGCTTGCTTTGAAAACTGGCTGTTTATTTCCATGACCTCTTCCTTTAATTGGTCAGTAAACTCTATAACCTTTCCATTCATGCTTATCTTATTACATTTCTTTATTATTATATCCGGAGCTCCCTTTGTAAAACTTACAATTTTTTCAGGAAGATAGTTTTCATGGAAAGTTGTCATCATCTTCCTAGCAGAATCAAAGGGTATTTCTTCAACCCTAGGATATTTTTTATTGCTTTCTTCTTTAAGTAAATTATTCTTTCCTGCCAGTGTTACAAGTGCTCCCTCTGTTGGGTCCCCAATTATCTTATAGGCATCTCCCTCAAGACTTAACTCTGAATCATTTGCAAGTAGGGAAATGGATAGGAGGGTTTCTAAATCACCTATGTCAGCGGTATTTACTTTTTCTCCATCAACTAGAAAATCTCCACTTGGCTCATAGCCTCCGCCAGTTATATCTAAAATCTTATTATCTGTAAAGACCTTTGTAACTGTCATTTCATTTTGAGTTAAGGTACCTGTCTTGTCTGAGCAGATAACTGTAGTAGAACCTAGGGTTTCCACAGCAAGTAACTTCTTAACTATGGCGTGTCTTTTTACCATCTTATTCATACCAAGAGCTAAGACTATGGTTACTATTGCGGGTAATCCCTCAGGAATTGCAGCAACAGCAAGGGATATAGCTACCATAAACATTTCAAGAACTTCCCTACCTTGAAGTAATCCAATTACAAATACAGCAATACATATAATTATTGTAGCTATACCTAGGAATTTACCAAGTTGATTTAATTGCTTTTGAAGAGGTGTTAACTCATCCTCATAAGTTTGAATCATTGTAGCAATCTTACCTATTTCTGTTGAATGCCCTGTCCCTACAACTAGACCTTGGCCCCTACCATAGGTTACTGCTGTGCTCATATAGGCCATATTTAATCTGTCGCCTAGGGGTGCATCCTCTAGAAAACTTGACTTACTATCCTTTTCCACAGGAACAGACTCACCTGTAAGGGATGCCTCTTCTACCTTTAGGTTAGAACTTTCTATTATTCTTAGGTCAGCAGGGATTATATCTCCTGCCTCAAGTATTACAATGTCTCCAGGAACAAGCTCTGAAGACGGAATCTCTACTACACTTCCATTTCTCCTTACCTTAGCATTAGGTGAACTCATTTTTTTAAGTGCATCTAAGGCTTTTTCAGCCTTGCCCTCTTGGTAAAGACCTAGGAAGGCATTGACAATAACTATGGCTATAATTACAATTGCATCTTTTCCTTCTCCTACAGCTGCAGAAACTAAGGCAGCTACAATCAAGATAATGACTAAAAAATCTGAGAACTGTTCTAGTAATTTCTTGAAAAAGCTCTTTTTAGCTTCTTCCTTTAATTCATTTGGACCATGCTTTTCAAGCTTAGACTGGACTTGTTGGTCGCTTAAGCCTGTTTCAAAATTAGATTCCAATTCAGATAAAGATTCTTCTTTGCTCTTCTTATACCATTCTTTCAAAACATCCCATCCTTTCTTTTTCTAATTATTTATATATACCCTTATATTGACAAAAATCAAACAAAAAGACCCTTGCTTTGACTATGCCAAAACAAAGGTCTTGCTTCCTAATTTAGGTAGTTAGCCGGGATTAACCGTATTGACGACTAACTAATTTTAAGCTACTCCCCTTCGATTGAGTTTATTATATACTAAAGTACTAGTAGATTCAATATAAATATAAAATATATTTGACTTTAAATATTCTTTATAAGATAATTTACTTAAGGAAAATTTAATCCTTGGAGATAGGAGTGAATGAATTGGAAAATAAAGTAATTATTATAGATGATGAAAAAGCTATAGTAGATATTATAAAATACAATTTAGAAAAAGAAGGTTACAAGGTAATAACCGCTTATGATGGGGAAGAGGGATTGGAGCAAATACGTAAACACTCTCCAGACATGGCAATACTTGATGTAATGATGCCAAAGAAAGATGGATTCCAAGTCTTAAAAGAGCTTAGACCAGAATTCGATCTTCCTGTAATAATGCTTACTGCAAAAGAGGAAGAGGTAGATAAGGTCTTAGGCCTTGAGCTTGGGGCAGATGATTATATTACCAAGCCCTTTAGCATGAGAGAATTAATGGCCAGGGTAAAGGCCAACTTAAGAAGACTGGATATTAGCAATAATAATATGAAGGATCAAAACACAGTGATAAGCTCTGATGGACTGGAAATTGACTATGATAAGTACGAGGTTAAAAAAGATGGGGAGGTTGTAGAGCTAACCCTTAGGGAGTTTGAACTCTTAAAGTTCTTAGCTGCCAGTGGAAACCAAGTTTTTTCTAGAGAACAATTACTAGAAGAAGTATGGGGCTATGAATATTATGGGGACATAAGGACTGTAGATGTTACAGTTAGAAGATTAAGAGAAAAGGTGGAAGATAAGGACGGAGAGTTCAGGTATATAATTACCAAAAGGGGAGTAGGATATTACTTCAGGAGGGTTTAATTATGTTTTCAAGTATTAAGTGGAAATTTATAATTGTATACTTTCTTCTTGTTTTTATAGCCATGCTAATTGTTGGAGGCTTTATAGTTGCCAGATTGGAAGATCAGCAAATAGGAGATGTAATAAATAATATGGAAAAGGATATAGAAGCCATTGTTCAGTCATCTTCAGATGTATCAGAAGAAAACTGGGAAGATGTAAGAGAGGGTTTACAGGGAACAATAAATGACTGGAGACTAGCGAGCAATGGAATCCTATATATTGTCTATGACCAAGAGGTCCCAACTATACTTGCCTCTAGTTCAAGGCAAAACACAGATATAATAGGAGGCAATGCCCTATCCTATAAGAATATGGATCCTACATTAATATTAGAGGCCTATAAGACTGGTGAAAAATCCAGTGGAACCAGGCTAGATATAAATGAAAATACAAATATAGGACACTTGGCTTATCCAGTACTTACAGAATTTGGAGAGGTTAAGGGTCTGTTATACATGACCTCAGATCTTGAAAATGTTTATAATACAGTAAATTCATCTAAAGAGATTCTTACAAATGCTACACTTATAGCCCTATTAATTACAGTGGTCCTAGGGTACATAATCGCCTCCAGTGTTACAGAACCTATTAGAGATGTAACCAAAAAGGCTGAGGCCATGGCAAGTGGTAATTTAGACCAATATGTAGAGGTTAAGTCAGATGATGAAATAGGACAGCTTGCCAGCATGTTCAACCATTTAAATCTTAAATTAAATGAAACCCTAAAACAAATGGACCTTGAGAAAAACAAGTTGGATACAATATTTAACTATATGGCAGAAGGGGTTATAGCTGTTGATATAGATGGGAATCTTATACATGCAAATCCAATAGCAGCAAAAATAATCAACTCAAACAATAAGGGCATAGAAGATATTAATAGTTTCAATCTGGATTTAATAGGATTGGGAGATATAGATTATGATGATTTAGATACTTTAGAAGGAGATCAAACAGTAAAGGGAAGCTCAGAGGTATATAAAATAAAATACGCTCCCTTTAAAAATGAAAGAGATAAGATAGCTGGTCTTATAATAGTTTTTCAAGATATAACCAAGGAACATAAATTAGACATAATGAGAACAGAGTTTGTAGCCAATGTGTCCCATGAATTAAAAACTCCTATTACTACTATAAAATCCTATACAGAGACCTTAATAGATGGTGATGTGGATGAAAAGACTAGGAAAGGCTTTTTAAATGTAATAGAAAACGAGTGCGATAGGATGGGCAGATTAGTTACGGACTTATTAGATCTTTCTAATTTGGATTATCAAAGCACTAATTGGGATAAGAGTGAACATTCCATAGCTGCTCTTATAAATGAAATAATACTAAAGCTACGTATTACCCTAAAGGAAAACAATCATCACTTATCCTTGGATATAGAAGAAGACTTGCCCCTAGTAAATATAGATAAGGATGGTATAGAAAGAGTGTTACTGAACATAATATACAATGCTATAAAATATACTGAAGAGGGCGGAGAAATAGGAATTAAAGTAAGGAAAAGGGATGTCTATGTGGATATAGAGGTAAGAGACACAGGTGTAGGTATACCTGAGGAAGATATAGAGAGAATATTTGAAAGGTTTTATAGGGTGGAAAAGGGTAGAAGCAGAGAGCAGGGAGGAACAGGTTTAGGACTTGCCATTGCAAAACAAATCGTAGCAGCCCACAATGGGCATATAAGCTTAGATAGCAAAGTTGGCCAGGGAACCAGGATTAATGTTCAATTACCCTATGAAATGTAATTTAAGCTTAATTACATTGTAACGAGACTGTAACAATTATAGATTATAATTGACTTAAGAAGAATTTTGTAGAGTGGGAGGAGGTAGAAATATGAAAAAGAAATTAATAATAGGTTTTTTGCTTTGTATTGCAATCTTAGCAATTAGTCCAGTAAGTAATGCCACTTCTGGATCAACAGTGGATGCAGAAGCAAAAACCAGCGTTAATATAGATAAGAGTAAGTATGGACTAATTAGCCCTGAAAAAAGAGCCTATACTTCAAAGGAAAGAGTTACTTTTATCAATGGCAAGGCGCCAGCAGAGACTAAAATTACCATAAAGATTTATGGGACAACGGATTTAACTAGAAAGAACTTTAATCTTCATAAGCTTCCAAAGAAAGATGACTATATTGAATTTTATTCAGACCAGGTAATAGCTGGTAACATGGGCTTCTTTGATAAGCAACTAGACCTAGTAAGTGGAATAAATAAAATTACATTAAATTTTAATGTGGAAGGGGTTCCAAATATAGAGCTAATAGTCTATGTGCAAAATGATTTGACCAAGGCTACCAAACAAATAAAGATTAGCGACCTTATACCCTTAATGAGCTAATTCTTGGAGTGATATTGGAGTGGTTATAGATGAAGGAAAGGCTAAAAACACTACTGCTAATATCCCTAGTAGGTATTAGCTTGTGGTTTACACAGAAATCTTGGATAGAGATGCCTAATCGGTTTTTCAATGTATTTGAATCTGAAAAGGCATATAGCTCAACTTATTTGCTCTCAGACATGCTGGCACCAAATAAGTACATTTTAAACTTTAATGAAAAGTATCATACAGTGATTAATAATGACTATGAGAAGGGATTACTCTTCTATGCCAAAGACTTAATAACTCAGGGCCTTAGCAATAAGCTTATAGAAATAAGCAACGTGGATGAAAAAGAATACCATAATTATTTCAATAGAAGATCCATTGTATTTTACTTTCCTGAAAAAGTTAACACCCGTTTACTAACAAAAATACTTGAGATAGAAAGTCCCAACGAAGTTATGGATAATCTATCTGACATAGACAATGTATATATATTTTTAGCAAGTGGAGATCCTTTTTTCATATTTTCTGATGGAGAGGATCATTTTAGAGTGTCTGTAGAAAATCTTGATACAAGTAACTTAAAAGAAAAATTTAAGAAAATAGAAGCTGACAAGAATTACAACTATTATGATTCTATGGCCAATAGATTTGCCATAGACAACAATATATTTATACCCTATGAAATGAACAATCCAATTCCTAGGGTATTTGTGGAAAATAAAATAGTAAGCTTTACAGAGGATGAGAAAAAAGAATTGGTGGAAACCTTCTTTGATAAGGATATAGACTATATTAGAGAAATTGTAGAAAATAATGGATCCACGATTTATGTATATAACCAAAAGGTACTTAAATTAGATATAAATGGTACATTAGAGTATTTTAATAGTTTGGAAAACAAAGTAAGAAAAAGAAATCTCTATGAAAGTATGAATACAGCAACTAATTTTTTATCTCAAAATACGGATTTAATATTAAATATGTATTTAGATGAAATTGAAGAAATTGAAATTGATAATAGCCTGGGCTATAGATTTACCTTTGGATATAGGGTAGGTGGAATACCAGTTATCTTAGGCAATCAAGAAGTAGATGATTTCATAGAAATGGAAGTATTCAATGGAGAGGTAAGACTTTATAAACATCATATTAGAAGATACATGAATAGGAAATCAGAGGATATAAAATTAGAGAAAAAGATACTTTCTTCTTTTCAGGTAATAGATATGAATGATCAGTATATAATAGAGGCCTATTTAAGGGAAAACAAAGTTAATACAAAGGATGAAGAGGATATTATAGAAGAGGTTCTCTCATCTATTCAAAGTATAGATCTTGCATATTTCGATCCATCTATTAAGACAATAGGGGAAGAACTTATTCCTGTTTGGGTTATTGAATCTGAAAAAGCTTTCTTTGCATTTAATGTATATAATGGAGAACTTATCTATCAGCAAACATATTAAGATGGATGGTGATTGAGTTGAATTGGTCAAAGGCAAAATCTATTCTTATAATTGCGTTTATTTTAACCAATGTATTTTTAGCGGCAAACCTCTTATCAGAAGAAAACAAAGAATTATCAACTGTTAAGGATAGCTTTGTAGAAGATGTGCTTGAGATTTTAGGAAGAAAGAACATTTCTGTAGATGCTGAGATACCAGATGAATTGCCTAGCTTAAATATGCTAAATGTTAAATATGAGATTACAGATTACTATAATATAAATAATAAGTATTTTGGTGGAAGAGGAAGCATAGAAGAGATAGATGAAGATAAGGTAATCATATCCTGGGATCAAGAAACTGTTTCCATTGAAAATGCTAAAAAGATTAAATACAAGAACAATAGGGAGAGCACAGGATACAATGAATTAGATCCTAATAAGGCGGAAGAAATGGTGGAAAGATTTCTAAGGGACAGGGGACATGAAACCCTAGGTATGGATTTATGGAGCTTGGAAGAAGATAAGCTAAAGAATCAATATGAACTTAAGTATTCTATGCTTTATGAAGAAAAATACCTTGAACTGGCCTATACAAATGTCCTATTAGATAATGATGGTGTACTAGAGCTTGAAAGATTGTGGTTAATTCCCTTAGAAGAAGGAGAAATACCCATATATATAAATACAGCTCCCAAGGCACTTCTTGATTTAATTGACAAGGAAAAGTTTTACGGTAAAACCATAGCTGATATATCCCTTTGCTATTACTTTAATCCTGAAGAAGATGATTATGTGGAAGAGCCAGAAGAAGCAAAGGAAGGTAGGGCTATACCTGCCTGGAGAATAATATTTAAAGATGGAACAAAGACAATTATAGATAACTATTAGGGTACTTTTAAAAATAAAATTTAAGAGTACTTTTTGTTTTGCCTAAAACTGTTCTTTTATCTATATTACAATCTCCTATATTTATGTTATAATGGAAGAGTGATGTAGAATTGAAGGAGGAAGTATATGACAGTCAAATTTTGCTCTCTTTCTAGTGGGAGTTCTGGAAATGCTCAGTACATAGAAACAAAAAATACTAGAATCTTAATAGACAGCGGTTTTTCCGGTAAGAGGATAGAGGAGCTTCTAGGATCTATTGATGTGTGCCCAAAGACATTGGATGCCATACTGGTTACTCATGAGCATACAGACCATGTTAGAGGGGTAGGAGTCATGTCTAGAAGGTACGACATACCCATATATGGCAATGCAAAGACTTGGCTGGGTATGGAGAAGAAGATAGGAAAGATAAGTGAATCTAATATCAAGGTATTTGACACAGAGGATTATATAGACATAAATGATATAGAAGTAAATCCCATACACATATTTCATGATGCCAATGAGCCAGTAGGATATATCTTAAGAAATGGAGATATAAAATTAAGTATAATCACTGATACTGGTTGGGTAAGCAATAATATGAAAGAAAAGATAAGGGGCTCTGATTTAATCTTAATGGAATCAAATCATGACACTAATATGCTAAAAAATGGAACTTATCCATGGCCGCTTAAACAAAGAATAGCAAGCACCAGAGGACATCTATCCAATGATGAGGCTGGATTGGTTTTAAGTGAAACTTTGGAGGGAAGCGGAGAAATAGTGCTTCTAGGACATCTAAGTCAGGATAATAATGAGCCAGAAAGAGCATATGAGACGGTTAGAACCCACCTGGATCTTAGTGGTTTAAACACAGACAGGGATATAATTTTGGAGATGACCCACAGAGACAAGTGCACAAAAATATATTATTTGTAGTAAATTTGATTAAGTATTCTGAAAATATGGTATAATTATAGTATAGGACTAGGACAAAATAGGAGGTGTCTATATGTATAAAATTAGAGGCAGGGAAGAGGTATTAAAAGAATATCAAAGAAGATATCATGAATTAGACCAGGTGTTTATGGCAGAGTTGGGAAAAGAGTATGACAGGTATATAGACTTACTTAAGGAAGCAGAAACAAGGGAACAGGCTTTAGAGGTATTTGAAAAAGAAATAGAAAACAATGAAAACAATTACAGAGACAATGCAGAAATGAAGTTTTTAGAAGGCTCTACCCATACTCAGTATATGGAAATACTAGCTAATTATGGATTAATAGTATTCTTTAGAGACAATATGTTAGAATAATACTTAAGGGACAACCTCGTTGTCCCGATTTTTACGTTTAGGATGATTTTTATGAACAGGAGTGACTTATGAAGATAAATATAATTGCAGTAGGGAAAATAAAAGAAAAATACATAAAAGAAGGAATCAAGGAATTTTCAAAGAGATTATCTAGGTACAGCTCCCTTAAAATAATAGAGTTAAATGATGAAAAAGCTCCAGAAAATCTCTCGGATAAGGAAATAGAAATAATAAAGGATAAAGAGGGAGATAGGATACTATCAAAAATCCCACAAAACTCCTATACCATAGCCCTTACCCTAGATGGCAAGGCCTTTAGTTCAGAAAGATTCTCAGAAAAAATAGAAGATCTTATGCTGGAGGGAAAGAGCAATATAAGTTTTATAATAGGTGGGTCTCTGGGACTTTCAGATCAAGTAATAAAGGCAAGTAATTATGAAATATCCTTTTCAAAAATGACCTTCCCTCATCAGCTAATGAGGCTTATTTTACTTGAACAAGTCTATAGGGCCTTTAGGATAATGAGAAAGGAGCCCTATCATAAATAGGAACAATCTATAGACAGTAATAGTGGTTATTAGATTAACATAGGTTGCTAATGAATGGTATAATGTTTATAAGAAGTAATTCTTATAAGTATTATTTAGCGCTACAAAAATATATAAAAAAGGAAGATGAAATGTTTAAGACTTTGAGTTATATAGGAGAGAAACTTAATGATTCAAATATATTGTGGGCAGTAGGTGCCTCCATGATGCTAAATCAATTTGGACTTATAAACAATCCCAATGATATAGATATTTTCGTAGATATAAAAGATATTAATAGAGCAGATGAAATTCTTCAAAGTATTGGTGAAAAGAAAAAAATAGAAAAAAATTCAGTGTATTCTACTGAATTTTTTTACAAATATTTAATAAATGGAATTGGTATTGATGTAATGGCAGGTTTTGCTATTAATCATAGCAGGGGAGTGTATGAATTTATTTTTGATACTAAATCTATATCAAAAATTGAAACAATTAATGAAATTGATATTCCTTTCACTTCATTAGAAGATTGGTATATAATTTATCAGCTTATTCCCAATAGAGAGTTTAAAGTAAATCTTATAGAAAAATATCTCACTTTAAATGGAATTGAAAATCCGGATCTATTTAAAAGAGCATTAAGGGGGAATTTACCATTAGAGATAAGAAGTAAGATTGAAAATGTGTTAAGTTCGCATTTTTAGTATTATTGACAACTAAAGATTACTATTATCCTAAGCCTGTCTTGCCATTCTGATCCTGAATCTTTAATTTTGTCATTCTAAACTTGAATCTTAAATTTAGTCATTCTGAGCTTGCGAAGAATCTTAGGGTCACAAAGACAGATCCTTCATCGCTTTGCTCTTCAGGATGACAAAAACATTAAAGACGCAGTTTTAGTATTATGAGCTAGCAGGATAAGTTTTATTAATTGGATATAATAAGTATATGTAGTTTAAAATATAATTATGAAATTGATTTTAAAAGTACTTGTTTGGGAAGGCTATAAAATTAGAAGAAATTATAGAAATATCAAGAAAAAATAAAGCAGAAGTTCTTATCATTAATTATAATGAAATGGTAGCTTGAGAATATTAGTAACAGGGAAAAACCACTTGAATAATTTCAAGTGGTTTTAAATATCTTTATTTTTAAGAGAAGGAATGAAGATGCTGTGTTATAGTCTCCACTTC
>CAZGQG010000016.1:0-37580 GCA_964527205.1 uncultured Tissierellaceae bacterium
GACCTCCAGAGCCACAATCTGGCGCCCTAACCAACTAGGCCACACCCACCATATATACTAGTCTTTTAATCTCTTTTTTGGACCAGTCATCTACAAAGGCTAACAATTTAAAATTATACCAGGTCATCTCTAAGATGTCAACTGATTTTACCATTTATTTTTATTATTTCTTGTTTTTCTTTTTCTCCAATTTCTACAATAGCAAAGGAAGCTTGTCTATCTCTGCTTCTTGGCAATCTTGTGCTGCCTGGATTAATAAAAAGAATATTATCCATTTCCCTTATGATTGGTACATGGGTATGTCCAAAGAATACATAGTCTGCTTCTAGCTCCTTGGCCCTATAATATATATTGTCCATAGAATAGCTTACATTATATTTATGTCCATGGGTTAAAAATATCTTTTTATCCCCTAGCTTAAATATTTCATCATCAGCAAATCCTTTTACATTCCAATCTCCATTGCCCCTTACTATTTTATAGGGAATATCTAAGATCTTAGCTATTTCTATACCATCCCTTACATAATCTCCTAGGTAAAACAAAAAATCAAATTTTCTTCCTTTTAAGTTTTCCATTAAATTATCTATATTACCATGGGAATCCGATGCAACTAATATCCTCATTAATCTTCTACCCCTATAAGTTTTGATATTTCCTTTTTTAATTCTTTTAAGGCCTTGGCCCTATGGGATATTTTGTTTTTTTCCTCTTCTCCCATTTCAGAAAATGTCTCTTCATAAGACTCTGGAATGAAAAGTGGGTCATATCCAAATCCACCCTTGCCTTTTTCTTCAAATCCTATTTTACCCTTACACTGACCAAAAAGCAAGCTTTCTTTTTTATCTTCGTCTATTAGGGCTATTACAGTTTTAAAACTAGCTCCCCTATCCTCCATAGCTACACCCTTAAGTTCTCTAAGGAGCTTTTCATTATTGGCCTGGTCATCCCCATCTTCTCCTGCATATCTGGATGAATGAACTCCTGGATCCCCATTAAGATAGTCTACAAATAAACCTGAGTCATCAGCTATAACCATATAATCAGTTTTCTCTCCTAGGGCTCTGGCCTTTTTAAGACTGTTACTAGCCAAAGTGTCTCCATCTTCTACTACTTCTATAGGGCCTAGACCTAGGTCTCCCTTGGCAAGTACTTCTATTTCTATATCCTTTAAAATATCTCTTATTTCCTCCACCTTGTTTTTATTTCCTGTGGATATTACTAGTTTTCTCTTCATCTACATTACCTCTCTTCTTATAATTGATTTTAAAGCTTGTAGGCTCCTGCTAGATCGCTTCTCCAGCACTATAAGTCCTCTTGCCTAACTTGCTTCTCCTCTAAGCTTAATTCCTCTCTGGCTAATAAAAGAGAAAAGAAAATAAGCAAGGTTTCCCCTGCTTATATTTTAATACACATCAAAGTATTTATCTACTGCCCTTACCATTGCATCTACTATTTTATCCTGATAGGACTCAGTAAATAATAATTGTTCTTCCTTTGCATTTGATAGGAATCCTGCTTCTACAAGGACTGCTGGCATACTTGTTTCCCTAAGTACTACTAGCTTTGGTCTTTGTACAATTCCTCTATTATGGGCTCCTGTAGCCTTTAGTACTTCCTCTAACATTAGCTTGGCAAATGGAGCTTGTTCTCCTTCCTTTACCAGGGAAGTTCCTTGAGGAGCATATAACATCTCTACACCATTTATAGCACTGTTATTGCTGCCCGTAGAGTTAGCATGAATACTAATAAATAAATCTGCATGATTTTCATTGGCTATACGTGGTCTTTCATATAAATCTATAAAAGTATCATCATCTCTTGTCATTATGGTATTGTATCCCATTGCCCTCAATTTGGCATTGAATTTTTTACTCATAACTAGGTTGAAGTCTTTTTCTTTTCTTCCAGTTATGGATACTGCTCCTGAATCCCTACCTCCATGACCTGCATCTATTACAATTAATGTATCTTCTGGTTTTAAGTCCCTATTTCTTTCTATACTTATGGATAGGGTCTTGTCACCCTCTCTAGAAATCACATTGTATAGTATACTCCTTTTAAACTTAACCAGTACTTCTTTGTCTCCACCACTTTCGCTTACTTCTATCCTATCTATTAAATGATTGTCTGCTATTATAAATCCATTTCTAAGATCTGTATCATCTTTTGAGAATCTTATTTTTAATTCCTTATTAACATTGTCATAATCTATAGTATGCTTTGTAGGTCTATTGTTGTTTATGTTTAGTATCTGGCTCCTATCTTTTACCTCCAGGTCTATACTTTCCCACAAACTTTCCTCTGGATAGATTATTATACCATCCTTATGGTCTTCTACCCTTATATTTGGATCATCAAATTGACCCTTTAAATCTAGCACTACTCTAACTATCTGGTCTGAGATGCTGTAATTATTGTCCACTGAAAACTGTGAAACCCTGACCTTTTCAATAAAACCTAATTGATATTGGTATTCCGCATAGCTTTCTCCTTCTAAAACTGAATCTAGAAAGTCTATTACAAATCTTTCTGGATTGTTAAGTCTTATAATCTTCATGTTTTCTTTGCTGGCACCCTTTATAAATACTCCTTCACTTTCAGCCACAGTTTCCTTAGAAAGACTAGCTATGTTTTTACTATCAAAGGAAATTATAAGTCCCTTACCACCACTTCTTGTAGTTATGTTGGCTGTTTTTGATTCTTTCATATCCACTACTATTCTAGTTATAAAAGGGTCATAGGATAGCTGGGAATATTTAAGATCCTTAATATATTTATCATCTACATTTATTACTCCTGGTGTTCCCTTTGTATTTTTAAGATTTAATTCAGATCCTATAAAATCTATTACCCATTTGTTGTTTTCGATTTCCTTTACATCATAGGAAAGATTTTTATCGCTTTTCACTACTATTTTATTTACCTTGGTGCTTCCATTTTCCACTGAAATTTCACTAATTGTATTTAAGGCAACTTGTTCTTTCTTTTCTTCTTCCTCTTCTATCTCCACTTCTTCTACTTCTGGTTCTTCTTCTACTTCTTCCTGGGAGTTTATGTAAGCACTCCTGTTTTCATTGTCCCAGCCTACTTCAAAGCCTAAAGCTTCTGCTAGAAAAGAAAGTGGTACCATAGTTCTAGAATTTTCCTCACCTTGAAACTTTACCAGTCTTGGTATTGAACCCTTGTCTAGTATTCTTTTTTCTCCATTAATAGTTGCAATAGCACTGTCTATAGCCATTACTACCTTGCTATCATCAAATTCTACAATTACTTCTTTGCTTTCCCCTATCCAAGAAACCTCCGCATCAGAGTTTTCTTCTATAAATCTTACATGTACTAGAGTTCTATCATCATGTACAAAAGTCGGTATCTGACTGCTGATCATCTTTCCATCTAAAATTATTGGAGCCTTATATACTGAAAGATTATTTCCGTTCATACTTATCTGTATTCTATTATCAGCATTTGCGAAACTACTTATTAATAAAATAAATATTACCATTAAAATCATGCTTTTTTTCTTCATACTAACTTACCTCCCTATGTCTTGAATAAAAGTAACCCTAACTATCTAATATATATCATTTAAAAGATCCCAATGTCAACAAATCCAATACAATGTAATATTAATGTAACAACAATGTAACATTTGATTTTTTTATCTCTCAATTAAATTTCTTATCCTAGATTTAATCCAACTTTATTCTATATATTGTAACATAGCTTTATGGTTTTTTGTAGACATTAAATTTATAAGTTTAATCCCTTCATAAAAAATGCAGCGTCCCTAGACGCTGCTATTTTATCTCTTCTCTAACATTTCCACTATTAACTTGTTTACAAGCTGAGGGTTTGCCTTGCCCCTTGATGCCTTCATAGTTTGACCTACTAGAAAGCCTACTGCCCTGTCTTTTCCGTTTTTATAGTCTTCTATGGACTGAGGGTTGTCATCAAGTACCTGGCTTACCATAGCCTCTAGCTCTCCCTGGTCGCTTATTTGAATTAGACCCTTTTCCTCTACTATGGTCTCTGGATCCTTGCCAGTCTCAAATATATCTCTCAATACTTTTTTACCTGTATTGTTATTTATCTTCTTGTCCTTTACAAGATTTATTAAATCAGCTAGATACTTTGCTGTTAGGTGTGTGTCTTCTATGGCTAAGTCATCTTGATTTAATCTTCTAAGCACATCTCCCATCATCCAATTACTTACTAGATTAGCTTCTCCATTGTACTTTACTGTTTCTTCATAGAAGTCAGCAATATCTCTTGCTGCAGTTAAAACTTCTGCATCATAGGAGGATAATTTATAGGTCTCCATAAATCTCTCTTTTTTTGCATCTGGAAGTTCTGGCATGTTTCTTCTTATTTCTTCTATCCATTCCCTATCTACATCGATGTCCGATATATCTCCATCTGCAGCAAATCTATAGTCTGACGCCTCACCCTTTGTCCTCATGGATAGGGTTTGATTTTCCACATCATCCCAGCGTCTTGTTTCTTTTTCTGTGTCTTCACCTTTTTTAAGAAGTTCTATATGTCTTTTTTCTTCAAATTCTGAGGCCCTTACTGCTGCACTAAAGGAGTTTAGGTTCTTTATCTCTGTTATATTGGTTCTCTTTCCAGTATTTTCATCTAGGACATTTATATTTACATCACATCTCAAAGATCCTTCTTCCATCTTAACATCTGATACTTCTATATACTTTAGGGTATCCCTTAACTTTTCAAGGAACATCCTAGCTTCTTCAGGTTCATTTATTTCCGGTTCCGTAACTATCTCTATAAGTGGAACCCCTGCCCTGTTATAGTCTATAAGTGTGTCTCCTGAGTCTGTGTGTATTTGCTTGCCTGTATCCTCTTCTATATGGATTCTTTCAAGATGGATTTTCTTAGTCTTTCCATCTTCTTCAAGCTCTATATATCCACCCTGACAAATAGGATTTTCATCCTGGGAAATCTGATAGCCCTTGCTTAGGTCAGAATAAAAGTAATTTTTCCTATCCATTCTAGTATTTTTCATAATTTCAGAATTAAGTGCAATGCCCGCTTTAATTGCATACTCTATAGCCTGCCTATTAACTACGGGAAGTCCTCCAGGAAGACCTAGGCACACTGGACAGCAATGTGTATTGGCTTCTTTTCCAAATTTGTTTTTACATCCACAAAACATCTTGCTCTTTGTTGACAATTCCACATGTATTTCAAGTCCTATAATAGTTTTATAGCCCAATTTTTCTTCCTCCTTCCAAGCCTAAGCCTGCCTTAATAATATTAGCTTCCTTATATCTATCTCCTATAAATTGCATGCCTATAGGAAGTCCTTCTACATTTCCTGCTGGAACACTTATGGCGCAAAGTCCTGCTAAATTTGCTCCCACTGAAAGTGATCCGGATCGGTGCATGGCTACTGGGTCCTGAGATTTTTCTCCAAATTTAAAGGCAACTTCTGATGTTGTAGGAGATAGGATAAGATCATATTTCTCAAAGGCCCTATGGAAGTCTTGTATTATAAGAGTCCTGGTCTTTAGGGCTCTTTCATAGATCTCCTTTTGTCCTCCACTGCTTAATAGGTGGGTTCCTATCATTATCCTTCTCTTTACTTCATCCCCTAGGCCCTGTGACCTGGATCTTGTAAAGAGCTCATCTAAGTCCTCATATTCTTCAGCCCTATATCCATACCTCAGTCCATCAAATCTAGCCATATTGGAACTTATCTCTGCTGAGGATATGGCCTGATAGGTAGCTAGGCTATATTCTAAACTTGGCAGGGATATTTCTTCAACCTCTGCTCCTAGCTTCCTTAATATCTCTATATTTTCATCCATTTTTTCTCTTATCTTTTGATCTAAATCCTTAAGATATTCTACTGGCACTCCTATTTTCATGCCCTTTAGATAATCTTCATCTATATCTCCTCCAAAGGATGAGAATATAATAGTTCCCTCTGGATTATTAAATGAAGTGGAATCCTTTTCATCATAGCCTGTAATAGATGCCATCATAAGTACTGCATCACTTACATCCCTACCAAAGACACCTACCTGATCCAGGGTATTGGCCATTGGAACCACTCCGTATCTAGAAACTATACCATAGCTAGGCTTTATTCCCACTATGCCTGTAAAACTTGCAGGTTGCCTTACTGAGCCGCCTGTATCTGTTCCTAAACTTAAGGCTACTTGCCCTGCTGCCACTGCTGCAGCTGAGCCTCCTGAGGATCCACCGGGAACTCTTTCTAGGTCTATAGGATTCTTGCTAGGTCCGAAGTAGGATGTCTCTGTAGAAGAGCCCATGGCAAACTCATCCATATTGGTCTTTCCTATTATAATTCCATCAGCTTCTACTATCCTATCTACCACACTGGAATTGTAGGGTGGTATGAAATTTTCTAGCATCTTAGATCCACATGTTGTCCTTAGATCCTTTGTTATTATATTATCCTTTAGCCCTATTGGGAGTCCTGCTAAAAGACCTAGTCTCTCACCATTTTTTATCTTTTCATCAACCCTATCTGCAGCCTTTAGGGCCTCTTCCTTGTTCAATGTAATAAAGGCATTTAACCCATCATCCCTATCTTCTATCATCTTAAAGTGAGCTTCTATTAGCTCCCTACTTGTAATTTCCTTCTTATGAAGCTTTTCCTTCATTTCAAATGCTGATAATTTTGTTAAATCCATATTTCCACCTCTTTCTATTCTACGATTTTAAATAATTTAAAGTATCCATATTGTTCTTCCTTAGTATTAGCCACTACCTCTTCCCTGGTCAGGCTCTCCTTAACCTGGTCTTCTCTAAAATGTTGTGAATGGGTATTTACATGGTAAGTAGGCTCTAGTCCTTCTAGGTCTAATTGTTTTAAGATTTCCATATTATCCAGTACCCTTGAAAGCTTTTCCCTAACTTCATCTAATTCATCCTCAGGAAATTCTAGTTTGGAAATTTCAGCCATCTTCTCAACCTGATCTTTATTAATCATCTTATCACTCCCCTAATATTTCTTTTAATCTAGCTTCATCTATTATTTCTATTCCAAGTTCCAATGCCCTCTGGTATTTTGAACCTGGATTATCTCCTACTATTACAAAATCCGTTTTTCCACTTACAGATCCTGTTACTTGACCTCCAAGTTTTTCTATTTCAGCTTCTATATCCTTTCTCGTCATACCCTCTATACTTCCTGTTAGGACTAGTCTCTTATCTGTAAAGATTGATTCCTCTATTTCCATCTCATGATAATAAGGTCTTACTCCCTCTCCTATAAGTTTTTCAAGAGATTCTACTATCCTGTCATCATGGAAAAATTCCACTATACTATCAGCTATAATATCTCCAATTTCTCCAGCTTTCTTTAACTCTTCCCTGTCTGCATTCTTTAGCTTATCTAGGGATTTAAAGTAATCTGCCAAATCATTGGCTGTCTTTAGGCCTACATTATTTATGCCTAGGGCATATATAAATGAAGCTAGGGATATATCCTTGGAATTTTCTATTGCCTGGAGAAGATTATTTGTTTTCTTTTCCTTAAAGCCCTCAAGCTCAATTAATTCTTCATATTTTATTTCATATAGTTCTGGAAGGTCCTTTATGTCCAGTTCTTCTAATAATTTTTCTGCAGTCTTTTCGCTAAGGCCCTCTATATTCATAGCATCTCTACTGGCAAAATGAACTATTCTAGAGATTAATTGAGGCTTGCAGGATAGGGAGTTGGGACAGAATATATGCACTCCATTTTGTACCAGCTCTGTATCACAGGCTGGACAATGGCTAGGCTTTTCTATCTTAAAGGTCTCCTCCTCTGTAGGCATGGTTCCTAGTATCTCAGGTATTACATCATTGGACCTTCTAAGTAGAACCCTAGAATTTAATCTAACGCCCTTTCTCTCTATATCGTCATAGTTGTTAAGGGTTGCCCTTTGTATGGTGACTCCTCCTATTTCCACTGGCTCTAAAATAGCGGAAGGGGTTACCTTGGCTGTCCTGCCAACATTCCATACCACATCTATAAGTCTAGTGGTGGTTTCCTCTGCTTCAAACTTATAGGCTATGGCCCATCTAGGAAATCTATTGGTATAGCCTAGGACCTGGCGGGTCCTTATATTGTTTATCTTTACAACCACTCCATCTGTAAGCACATCTATCTCATGTCTTTTTTCATCTATATTTTCTATTTCTTTAATTACATCCTCTATGTCATGATACTTGGTCATATAATTGAAAACTGGAAATCTATTGGCCTTTAAAAATTCTACTATTTCTTCCTGGCTTTTAAATTCTATGCCCTCAGCAAATCCTACATTAAAGAAGTAAGCAGCAAGATTTCTTTTTTCCGTAGTCTTAGGATCTAAGTTTCTTATGGCCCCTGCTGCTGCATTTCTTGCATTTTTTAGGGGCTCATCTGCTTCTTGGTTGTATTTTTTCAAGGCGGAAAGAGGCATAACTCCCTCTGCCTGAGCCTCTATGGTGCCCTGATAATCTATCCTTAGGGGAAGGGATTTTATGGTCTTAATCTGAGAAAGCACTGCCTCTCCAACCACTCCATTCCCCCTAGTTGCAGCCTGGACTAGTCTTCCCTCCCTATAGGTGAGATTAATGGTAAGTCCGTCAAATTTATATTCAAGAGTATATTCAAGCTCTGGAAGTTTGTCCTCATGCTTCTCATTATAGGCCTCCATAAGTCTAATAACCCTATCATTCCACTCCCTAAGCTCTTCTGCATTTTGTGCCTTGTCAAGACTCCATAGTCTTTCTATATGCTCATGCTTTTCAAACTTATCTATTATTGCTCCTCCTACCCTTTGGGTGGGAGAATAGTCATAGATTAGGCCTGTCTTCTCTTCCAGCCCCACTAATTCATCATAAAGAGCGTCATATTCCCTATCACTGACCTTTGGCTCATCTAGGCTATAGTAGTGATAATTTAAATCACTTAAAATCTCTATTAACTCTTCTATCCTATCCTTGTCCTTCATTTTATCACCTCACGATTTCAATTGGTGCAATTGAAAGTGAAAACCTCTTAAGGCCTCCATCTTCAAAGGCAATAACAAGCTCCACATCATTATCCTTGTCCTTGGTCTGGACTATGGTACCTTCTCCAAACTTCTTGTGTTTTACCTTGTCTCCAATCTTAACTTCCATATCCTCATTGATCTTAGCCTTAGGCTGAGGCATGTAGGAATAAGACCTTCTAGCCTTTTTCCCTATGCTAGGCTCTGTCTTCTTACTATAATCTAATACATTAAATAATTTCTCCTTATCCCCTTTTTCCTTCTTCTCTATGGCATCTCCCATTTCCTTAATAAATCTAGATGGAAGAGAGTATTTGGTTTGCCCATAGATGGTTCTTATCTTTGCAGATGTAATAAATAAGAGCTCCTCTGCCCTGGTAAGGGCTACATAGCAAAGCCTTCTTTCCTCTTCTATCTCATGATCGCTTTCTAGAGATCTGGATATGGGGAAAAGTCCATCCTCCATACCTACCATAAATACTACGGGAAACTCTAGGCCCTTGGCACTATGAACTGTCATCATAGTTACCACATTTGTGCTATCCTCTGTCTTATCCACATCAGATAGGAGGGCAATGTTTGCAAGAAACTCTTCGAAATTATTTTCCCCTAATTTTACTTCAAAATCTATGGCAACAGAAAGGAATTCCTCTATGTTTTCTATTCTAGTCTGAGCTTCAATGGTGTTTTCTTTTCTAAGATCTTCTACATAGCTTGTTGTGTCTATTACTTCCTCTATAAAATCCCTTATACCCATAATTTCTTTTTTTGCCATTAGGAGATTCATCATATCTATAAAGGGCTTTAAGCTATTCCTTGCCCTGCCTCCTAGATCTAGGCTATCCATATCCAAAAGGGCCCCGTATATAGAGTCCCCTCTTTCTGTAGCTATTTCCTCTATCTTGGCCACAGTTGCTGCTCCAATACCTCTTTTTGGTACATTTATTATTCTCTTTAGGGATATATTATCCATTGGATTTTCCAATACCTTTAAATAAGCTACTATATCCTTTATTTCCTTTCTGTCATAGAACTTTAGTCCTCCTACAATCTTATAGGCTATATTCCTTCTCATAAAGGACTCCTCAAATAAACGAGACTGGGCATTGGTCCTGTAGAGGATTGCAATGTCAGAAAGCTTATAGCCTTCCCGGATCAATCTATCTATCTTTGATGAAACAAAATTTGCTTCCTCATCCTGGTCTGGGAGTTCTTCATAAACTATTTCTTCTCCATCACCCTTAGCAGTCCAAAGCTTTTTTGCCTTTCTTTCCAGATTGTTTTCTATTACACGATTTGCAAGGTTTAATATGTTGCTAGTAGACCTATAGTTCTGCTCAAGGAGGATGGTCCTAGCATCTTTAAAGTCCTTTTCAAAGTCTAGGATATTAGAAATATCCGCCCCTCTCCAGCCATAAATAGACTGGTCCCCATCTCCAACCACACATATATTCCCATTGTCACCAGCTAGGAGTCTTATTAAATTATACTGGACCTTGTTGGTATCCTGGTACTCATCTACAAATATATGTTTAAATTTCTTTTGATAATAGGCTAGGATATCCCTTTCCTGCCTTAGTAGTTCTACTGCCTTTATCAAGAGATCATCAAAGTCCAAGGCATTGTATTCCTTGGTCTTCTTTAAATAGAGGGCATATAGCTCTCCAAGATTTCTCTGATAAAAATCATTGTAATTTTCATTTATATACTTGTCCGGATCTGTCATTGAATCCTTTAATGTGCTTATATGGGCCAATACTGCATTTGGCTTGTACATATCTGTATCCAAATTCTTTTCCTTTATACACTCTCTTATAAGGGTTATCTGATCGTCCCTGTCATATATGGTAAAGCTTCTATTGTATCCAATTTTTTCTATGTCACGCCTTAGAATCCTTACACATATGGAGTGGAAGGTTCCCATCCACATGCTGTCCACATTCTCAGATAAGAGACTGGCCACTCTTTCCTTCATTTCATCCGCAGCCTTATTTGTAAAGGTGATCGCCAATATATTGCTTGGATACACTCCCTTTTCCTTTATTAAATAAGCTATCTTATGGGTTACCACTCGAGTCTTCCCTGAACCTGCACCTGCAAGTAATAATAAGGGCCCATCTGTATGTAGTACTGCCTCTTTTTGTCTATCATTTAAAGCTTCTAGGTAATCCATCTTTCCACACCTTTCTAATAATGATGATCTATTTACATGCTCTTTTAATCATATTTTACCTAATATAGTATATCATATTCATTAAAAATTTCCTAAAATTATAAGTTAAAAAATAGGAAAAATCCGGACTTTTATAGCTTCCCCAGTTGAAAATTAAATAAGAGGATATTAAGTTAAATTCTTTGTAAATCCTATATAAATAATATATAATTAATCTATACATTTATGAGGGGGAGAGAAATGAGAAAAGAAATTGTAATCTTCATACTTACTTATCTTATTACATCTGTAGTCCGAGGATTTATTATAGCCTATACTGGTTTTTCCTTTATTAATATTTTCTATGATAAGTTTGAATTTATTCCATTTATAGCAGATTTAGGCCTATGGACAGGTATATACCTTGGGGTTAGATTTTTCCTCAATAAATTTACTAAAAATCCAGCATAAAAGTAAATTTAAATTAATCAAACAAACCATTAATATATAAACTATTAGTGGTTTTCTTATGTCCAGAGGAAGACTCTTTACACTAGAGAAAATTTGTCTTTTATTAGCTATCTACTCTCTTTTTGGGTATAATTAGATTTGGAGGTATGTCAATGAAAAAACCAATTAAAATAAAACCAAAACTCCTCATAGCCGGACTTCTTATTGCAATAGTTCTTATCAGTACAGTATTTGGAACACAGGGAAAACCAAGCATTGATGTAGTTTTTAATTCTATAAATATAAAAGTTCAGGGAGAAGCTCTGAATATAGAAAACTTTATTTATAAGGACACTAGCTATGTGGCCATAAGACCAGTAGCAGAAAGTCTAAACAAGAAAGTTGGCTGGGATGGAGAGACTAAAACCGTAACTATAGATGATATGGATCCTAAAAGCCTAAGTAGCCCTCCGGAGAAGGGGTTAGAAAGTAATAGGGAAATTTTAAAGGGGAAAAAGACTATAGATGTGGTCTTTAATGCTCTTAAGATCAAGCGAAATAGCAGGCTAGTAAATACAGACACTATTCTTTATAATGGAAGAAGCTACTTGCCTATAAGATCTTTAGCCAAGGTCCTAGCTATGGAAGTGGAATGGATAGAGGCTAGCAGAACAGTTGTAATTAATGATCTAAATCCAGATAAGACCAGGGACCTTAAGATCCATTATATAGATGTAGGTCAGGGAGATTCTATTTTACTCCAACTTCCTAAGGGTGAAAATGTTCTAATAGATGGGGGCAGCAAGAGCAAGACAGATACTCTCATGGACTACTTGAAGGGAGCTGAGGTGGAGAAGATAGATTATCTAATAGCCACCCATCCCCACGAAGATCATATAGGAGGACTTGTGGAAGTGATTAAATCCATTCCTATAGGTGAGATCTATATGCCAGACAAGGCCCATACTACCCAGGTCTTTGAAGATTTATTGCTTGCAATAAGGGATAAGGGTTACGGTATAAATAAAAGCTTTGCTGGCCAAATTATCCTAGATGAGGATTTGCTTAAGATGGAAGTCCTAGCCCCAGAAAGAGATCTTACCACTAGTAATACAAATAATTATAGTGTGGTTCTTAAAGTCACTTATGGAGATACAAGTTTCCTCTTTACAGGAGATGCGGAGAAAGAAGCGGAAAATACCATGCTAGAGATGAATTATGATTTGAAGTCTGACCTTCTAAAGGCAGGACATCATGGTAGCAATACTTCTAGTACAGATGCCTTCCTAGATAGGGTAGAGCCTAAGTATGTAGTAATAAGCAGCGGACTTGATAATAAGTATGGTCATCCTGATCCTGAGATAATTGAGAGCTTGGAGTCAAGAAATATAGCCATATTTAGAACTGATATCCATGGAAGCATAATAGCTAGCTCCGATGGAAAGTCCATTGTAATCATTAAGGAAAAATAATGTATCTAGTATCGATACTAAGCTGGAGGATGATCTTTATGAAAGTAATTATTGATAGATTTGAAGGAGACTATGCTATTTGTGAGACAGATAGTGGAGATATGATTCATCTAGAAATAAATCAGCTTCCTTCTCAGATTCAAGAAGGAGATATATTAATTATTGATGAAGGCTCCATAAGAATTGACCAGGAGAAAACTTCGGAAAGAAGGAAAAAGATCCAAGATTTAATGGATGATTTATGGAAGTAAAATTTAAAGGCTAACTATCCCTTGATAGTTAGCCTTTCTTTATTCTTCTATTAATTTTATTCCTGCAAGTTTCATTAGATTTTTAGCATTTGTAGAGGTAGATTGTCCCTTTCTGATCTTATAGTCAAATATAATAGTATTGTTTTCATAGATATCCTTGAAATGATAGTTCTCTATTCTCTCTTCCCTATCCAATTCACATAGTTCCAAATCATGGGTTGTAATAGCCCCTATTATATTTTCCTTGTTAAGATTTGCCAATACATTTTTTGCTCCTGATATCCTGTCTGGAGAATTGGTACCGGTAAATATTTCATCTATTAGGAAGATCATATCCTCCTCTTTTTCACTCTTATCTATAATCTTTTTAATTCTTAAAATCTCAGCATAGAAGGTAGATATGCCTGCTGCCAAATCATCCTGTATTCTCATGGAGGTCATTATGTCAAGCACACTGCATTCCATCTCACTAGCACATACCCCTGCACCATTATAGGCTAGTACTAGGTTGACTCCAATGGTTCTTAGAAATGTGGTCTTACCAGACATATTTGATCCAGTTATTATAAATATTTCATCCCTTAAATCCAAGTCATTGTTTATTCTAGTAGTTCCTGGTATTAGTGGATGTCCAAGATCCTTCGCCCTTAGTCCTGGTCCTTCTTCTACTAGCTCTGGATAATTCACAGATTCATCTATATTCTCAAGTACTGAAAAACTCATCAGGCTCTCAATCTCTCCAATACCATCTATCCAGCTTTCTACCTGGTCTCCATACTTGGCCTTCCAGGCCTCCAGGAGAAATATACACTGGTAGTCCCAAAGTAGAAAGGCATTTAAGACCAGATTCATTATGCCCCCAGACCTAAGATTAATTAGTTGAGTTATCTTATCTAAATCCTCTATTGCTTGAATAGATGAGCCTTGGCTTGAAAACATGGTTTCCTTAATATAGACTAGGCTATGGCTCTTAAAATTCTTTTTCTCTATAAGCTTTAAAACCTCTAGATATGTTTCTAAATTGTATTTCAAATAAGCAACTGTAGCCAGTAGGGAATTATTCCTAAACATACTTACAAGCCATATAGCTATTTGCCCTATAGCCAGGCCCAGTCCAATATAGACTAAGGGCTTTATTCCTAGGAGGATTCCCCCTAAATTAGCTCCTATGGTTAGGATAGGCATAAATCTAATAATTTTTTTTACAATTCCACTCTTTACTATATTCTCCCTTGACTCAGCATATTCTATTAGCTTGTCTGGGGCCTTTAGGTTTTCTTTTTCCTTAGATGTTAGGTATTCTATTTCTTGAACCAGGTCTATGTCTCCTGCCAACTCTTTTATAGCTTCCTGTCTCCCCCTTATGATTCCTATATCCTTCTCTGGGTAGAGGAGATTGTGGCTAAATATCTTCCTACCAGTGTGGGTATTGGCTACATTTATAAACTGGAATAGAGAATTGTCTCCTACTATATCTAAATCATTGGCATAATTATGGTCCAAATCTAGAAATTCATCTCCCCTATCTTCAAACCCTGTCCAATCTCCCTGGACTCTTTTTATATAGTTTTCATTTATCCTAATTAGGATCTCAGACCTTAATCTCTTTTCTCGAATCCTTCCATGATTGTAAAGCAAGACCAAGAATCCAGCAACTAATAAGACTTCCAGGATGTAAAATATGATCTCCCTACTGTCATAGGCCTTATATCCAAAATATATTATTAGGACTACCATAAGAAATCTTATATTGCTTATAATATTATAGTTTTTGTTTAATCTTTTGTTTAATTCTTCATATTCGTTTTTTCTTTCATAAAAAATATTTTCCAAATTACCGACCTCCAATATTACGATTATACCACAGATAGGTCCTATTTAGAAATATCTATCCAATAAAAAAAGAAGACATCTAGTCTTCTTTTTCATCCATTAATCCTAATTTTTTAAGGACAATATCATAGCCCCCAACTCCATAGTTTAAGGATCTATTGATCCTGCTTATAGTTGCAGTACTTGCACCTGTTTCAGCTTCTATTTCATTGTAGGTTTTCTTTGCCTTTAATAATTTTGCTACTTCCAATCTCTGTGATATTGACTTGATTTCTTTGATGGTACATATATCCTCAAAGAATTTATAGCATTCTTCCTTGTTTTCTAAAAGAAGTACTGCTTCAAAGAAACTATCCACCTGATCAGATTTAATTCTAGAATCTATACTCATTTTTTCCCTCCTAACCTGCTTGTTAAGCTTTTGTCTGTTAGCATACTAAACCCTTGGTGTCAATATAAAGGCTGGGAATCAAATACCCAGCCTTTATATTTAAATCAGTCTATTAAAGATTAGTCTATTAGAATAATCCTACTATTTCTCCACTCGGTAATATATCCATATGATTTGCTGCTGGTACCTTTGGAAGTCCTGGCATAGTCATTACATCTCCTGTTAATGCAACTAAGAATCCAGCTCCTCTAGATACTTTTATTGACCTTACAGTAATTCTAAATCCTTCTGGTCTTCCAAGTAATGTTGGATCGTCAGTTAGGGAATACTGTGTCTTTGCCATACATATTGGCATCTTGTCAAAACCATTTTTCTCGATTTCTTTAATTTGCTTTTGGCATGCGCTTGTAAAGTCTACTCCATCAGCACCATATATTTCTCTAGCGATAGTTTCAATCTTATCTACTATGGAATCTTCAACATCATATAGTGGTGCGAAGTTAGCTGTCTTGTTTTCACAAGCATCTACTACAGCATGTGCTAAATCAATTCCACCGTCTCCACCCTTAGCCCATACATCTGAAAGTACAGCTTCTGCTCCAAGTTCTTTACATTTTGCAAGAACATAGTCAATTTCAGCTTGTGAATCTGTTGGGAACTTGTTTATAGCAACTACTGCTGGTACTCCAAATTTATTAACATTTTCTATGTGTTTTTCTAAGTTTTTAAATCCATCTTTTACAGCCTGTACATTTTCTAGGTCTAATTCTTTTCTATCTACTCCACCATTGTATTTAAGAGCTCTAATAGTTGCAACTATTACTGCTGCATCTGGTTTTAAATCACCAAGTCTACATTTGATATTAAAGAATTTCTCTGCACCTAAGTCTGCACCAAATCCTGCTTCAGTAATTGTATAATCAGCAAGTTTAAGTCCAAGCTTAGTAGCTAACATTGAGTTACAACCATGTGCTATGTTTGCGAAAGGTCCACCATGAATAAGTGCTGGTGTGTTTTCTAATGTTTGTACAAGGTTTGGATCAACAGCATCTTTCATAAGTAATGCTACTGCCCCTTCAGCCTTTAAGTCTTTAGCAAATATTGGCTCTCTATCAAAGTTATAAGCAACTATAATCTTTCCAACTCTTTCTTTAAAGTCTTCAAGGTCTTTTGATAAACAGAATATAGCCATTATCTCTGAAGCTACAGTTATATCAAATCCATCTTCTCTAGGCATTCCATTTGGTCTTCCACCTAGTCCTACTACTACATTTCTAAGTGCTCTATCATTCATGTCTAGAGCTCTTTTCCATACTATATTTCTTGGATCAATTCCAAGGTCATTACCCTGTTGAATATGGTTATCCATTAAAGCTGAAATAAGATTGTTTGCAGCTGTAATTGCATGGAAATCTCCTGTAAAGTGCAAGTTAATATCTGACATTGGAACTACCTGTGCATGTCCTCCACCGGCTGCTCCACCCTTTATACCAAAACTAGGTCCTAAGGAAGGTTCTCTTAGTGTAGTTATAGTTTTCTTGCCAATTTTTTCCAGTCCCATTGAAAGTCCTATATTAGTTGTAGTCTTTCCTTCTCCTGCTGGAGTTGGGTTTATAGCTGTAACTAAAACTAGTTTTCCATCTGGTTTGTCACTTAGTTCTTCTAGTAAATCTAAAGAAACCTTTGCCTTATACTTACCATAATGAACTAGTCTGTCCTCATCAATATTTAACTTTGCTGCTACCTCTGTAATGGGTAACATTTTAGCTTCTTGAGCTATTTGCACATCTGTTTTCAATTGAATTCCCCCTTATTATAATTTGAAAATTATATGACTAATATCTTATTACTCTATTCATTGATACCCCTTTGACAAAGTTCTTAACAAAATGTTTGAATTCTGTGAAAACTTTTCCAAAGAATAGGCACTTCAACTATGTAGTATTATATCAGAATAGAGGAGCATTTCAAATGAATTTTCAAATTAATTTAAATTACTAGTCTTCTTAGATATCTTTTCTATATTTCATTCCTTTAAACTCAACCCTATCTATATTTGAATATACCTTGTCTCTAGCAGTTTCTAGGCTGTCTCCCAGGCTGGTAAAGGATAAGACCCTTCCAGAATTTGTTAATGTTTTATCTCCTAATTTTTTTGTTCCATTATGGAATAAGATAAGGTCCTGGTCTAATTTTTCCATACCCCTTATTTCAAATCCCCTTTCAAAATCTCCTGGATAGCCATCTGATGTAGCTATAACAGTAAGGCAAGATTCCTCTTTCCATTTAAGATCCTCTAAACTTAGGGTCCCATCAATGGTCTTTTCAAATATCTCTACTAGGTCAGACTCCAGTCTTGGCATTAGAACCTGGGTCTCAGGATCTCCAAATCTCACATTAAATTCTATTACCTTAGGCTGATCCTCATCTATCATAAGACCTATAAAGAGTATACCTCTAAAGTCCATCTCTTCTTCTTCCAGACCTCTTTCAATGTTTTTTATTATGTCCCTGTGGATATTGTCCATAAGCTTTTGGTTAAATAGGGGACTAGGTGAATAGCATCCTACCCCACCAGTATTTGGTCCTAAATCTCCTTCATAGATCTTCTTGTAGTCCCTGGCAGATTCCATAGGAAATATTTCTCCCCCACTTACAAAACATAAGAGTGAGGCCTCTTCTCCCAGTAAAAATTCCTCTAAAACCACCATGGATCCCTGGTCTCCAAAACACTTGTCTTCCAGTATTTCCTTGAGACTAGCCCTGGCGGCTTCTTCATCCTCACAGATTACTACTCCCTTGCCAGCACATAGGCCATCTGCCTTTATTACAAGAGGAAATCCAAAGTCTCCTATGCCTTTTATAGCCTCTTCTAGGTCTGTATATTCCTTGTATCTAGCTGTAGGTACCCCGTATTTTTTCATAAATCTCTTTGAAAATTCCTTGCTGCCCTCAAGTCTTGCCACAGACTTATTTACACCAAATATCCTTAAGCCCTCTTCCTCAAATCTTTCAACTATGCCCTCTACTAGAGGTAATTCTGGTCCCACTACGGTTAAATCTATTTTTTCTTTCCTTGCAAAATCCAATAAAGCATCTATATCCTCTACTGGAATAGGTATGTTTTCACCTAATTCCTCTGTTCCAGCATTTCCTGGGGCACAGTATATCTTCTCCACCCTAGGATTTTCTGCTATTTTATAGGATATAGCATGTTCTCTTCCTCCCCCACCTATTATAAGTATCTTCATTTCCAACCTCCTAGAAATTAGTGTTTAAAATGCCTTATGCCAGTAAAACACATTATAATTCCATGCTTATTTGCCTCTTCTATTACCTCATCATCTCTTATGGATCCTCCTGGTTGAATAATAGCCCTTACTCCTGCCTCTGCAAGTATTTCTATGGAATCCTTAAAGGGAAAGAATCCGTCTGATGCAATATAGCTATCCCTTACCTCTTCACCAGCCCTTGACACTGCATTTTCCACTGCCCAGGATCTATTTACTTCACCTAGCCCTATGCCTATGGTTCCCATATCCTTGCTTATTACTATTCCATTTGAGTTAACGGATTTTGCTGCCTTCCATGCAAATTCTAATTCTTTTAAATCCCTGTCATCTGGCTTCTTATCTGTAACCACTTTTATTTCATCCTTAAAGAGAATCTCATCCCTATCCTGAAGTAGAATACCTCCTAGGAATTTTTTCATATTCTTTTCCTTGTATTCTCTGTGGTCTATCCTATCTATTTCAAGTATCCTAATATTTTTCTTTTCCCTAAGTATTTCTAAGGCCTGCTCTGTATAGGAAGGAGCCATAACTACTTCTATAAAAATCTTATTTATCTCCTGGGCTACTTCTTCTCCTATCTCCCTGTTGGCAGCAATTATTCCTCCAAATATAGAGGCAGTATCAGATTCATAGGCCTTTCTATAGGCTTCTCCTATATTATCTGCTGAACCTATACCGCAGGGATTGGAATGCTTTACTCCCACCACTGTAGGCTCTGTAAATTCCTTTAGGGCCACTAAGGCTCCATTGGAGTCATTTATATTATTAAAGGAAAGGGCTTTGCCGTGTAACTGCTTGGCATCCTTAAGTGTACCAAATGTAGTCCCCACTTCTTCATAGGAAGAAGCTCTTTGATGAGGATTTTCTCCATATCTAAGTTCTTTTTTCCCCTTATAGGCTAGGGTAAGTTTTTCAGGAAAGTCTACCCTTTCTATTTGGTTAAAATAATTGGAGATTAAGCTGTCATAGTAGGCTGTATAGTTGAAGACCTTTCTAGCTAGGTATCTTCTAGTTTCTATACTGGTTGTTTCATTTTCTTTAAGCTCTTCCAGGACAAGAGAGTAATCTGCTGGGTCTACTAGGACTGTTACATCCCTATAATTTTTAGCTCCCGCCCTTATCATTGAAGGCCCACCTATATCTATATTTTCTATTATTTCTTCCTGACTAACTCCTTGGCGATTAATTGTTTCTTCAAAGGGATATAGATTATTTACTATTATATCGATAGGTGATATATCCAAATCCTTAATTGTATCCTCATGCTCTTTTTTATCCCTTCTATAGAGAATTCCTCCATGGATCATTGGATTTAAAGTCTTTACCCTTCCATCTAGGATCTCAGGAAAATTAGTAATCTCATCTACTTCTATCACTTCTATTCCCTCGTCAACTAGTAGCTTGGAACTACCCCCTGTGGATATTATCTCCCATCCCAAATCCTTTAATTCTCTGGCAAATTCAACTATGCCTGTCTTATCATAAACACTAATTAGAGCCCTCTTCATTCTTGCACCTTCCTTATCCTTACTTTTCTATCCCTTACTTCCAATCTGCCCTGGCAATAAAGTTTAACAGCCTGGATTAAAATATCATGCTCTATCTCCAGTACCTTTTCCTTAATGCTTTCCAGATCCTCATCTTCTTCAACTCTTACAATCTCTTGCAGGATTATAGGTCCTGTATCTGTGCCCTCATCTACAAAATGCACAGTGGCCCCTGTAAACTTGACTCCCCTATCCAGAACAGCCTGATGAACCCTTTCACCATAATAGCCCTTGCCTGCAAAGCTAGGTATAAGGGAGGGATGAATATTTATTATCTTCATATTATAGCTTTGGATAAATCTCTTTGAAAGCAACTTTAAGTATCCAGCAAGGACAACCAGCTCTATATCCAAGGCCTTTAATTCTTTAATTATCTGATCATTGAAATCTTCTTCACTTGCAAAATTTCTTCTATCTATGTAAAGAGCCTTTATACCATGCTTTCTAGCTCTTTCTAATCCATAGGCATCCTTCTTATTTGATATAACAAGTCTTATCCTAGCATTGATCCTTCCATTCTCAACATTATCTATCAAGGCCTGGAGATTTGTTCCTCCCCCTGAGATGAGAACTCCAATATTTACTTGTGACATAGGATAACTCCCCTAGGACCTTTTTCCACCTGGCCAAGGATAGTATAGGCTTCTTCCTTTGTCTTTAAGAAATCCTCTATTCCTTCTAGCTCTTCTTTTGCCACAGCCATGATCATGCCTATGCCCATATTAAAGGTAGAATACATTTCATCTATATCAATATTGCCCCACTTTTGTAAAAGATTAAATATCTCAGGCTTTTCTATATCCTCTGTATCAATCTTAACTTCTAAGCCCCCTGGCAGCATTCTAGGTATATTCTCATAGAAGCCCCCACCAGTTATATGACAAAGGCCCTTTATATTAAATTTCCCTAAGATCTCATATACAGGATCCACATATATTCTAGTAGGCTTTAGGAGTTCTTCTCCTATGGTGCTTCCCAGTTCCTCCACATAGTCATCCACCTTCATCCCCATCTTATTAAAGATTAGATTTCTAACCAGGGAGAAGCCATTGCTGTGAAGACCTGTAGACTTAAGGCCTATAAGTATGTCTCCTTCTTTTATAGTAGATCCATTTATAATCTTTTTCTTATCCACCACACCTACTGCAAAACCAGCTAAATCATATTCATCTTCCTTATAGAAGCCAGGCATTTCTGCTGTCTCTCCTCCTATAAGTCCGCAATTTGATTTTATACATCCATTGGCTACTCCCTCAACTATGCTAGCCATCTTTTCTGGCACTAATTTGCCAGTAGCTATATAGTCTAAGAAAAATAAGGGCTTGGCACCCTGGCACAGGATATCATTTACACACATGGCCACACAATCCTCACCAATTGTATTGTGCTTGTCCATCATAAAGGCAAGTTTTAATTTGGTACCCACCCCATCAGTTCCCGATACTAGGACCGGCTCTTGGATTCCCTTAGTATCCAGTTCAAATAATCCTGCAAATCCACCAATATCAGATAGGACTCCTGGCACATGGGTACTCTTTATCATGTCCTTTATTAGGCTAACCTGCTTGTATCCTGCTTCCTTATCCACACCTGAATCCTTATATGTTATAGACATATTCATCTCTCCTCAAACTATAATTTTTCTACTGGATATACTCCATTCAAGCATCCTGTACAGAATTTATCTCCACCTGCTGATTTTAATAATCCTTCCAAGGAAAGATAATGCAGGGAATCTGCCCCTATTTCTTCTCTTATATCTTCTACACTCATATTGGCAGCTATTAGATTTTCCTTGCTTCTTGTATTCATTCCCAAGTGACACTCGTAGGCCACGGGTGGGGAGGATATTCTCACATGAATCTCCCTAGCTCCCGCTTCTCTTAGCATTTGAACAGTTCTCTTTATAGTAGTTCCCCTTACCACAGAGTCATCTACTAGTATTACTCTTTTCCCCTCTACATTTTCCTTGAGTACATTTAACTTTATTCTCACACCTAGCTCCCTAAGCTCTGTAGTTGGCTGTATAAAGGTCCTTCCTATATATCTATTTTTTATTATCCCCTCTGCATAGGGTATCTTTGACTCTTCTGCATAGCCTATGGAAGATACTGTTCCTGAGTCTGGAGCTCCTATTACAATGTCCCCATCCACTGGAGCTTCCTTAGCCAGTTCCTTACCTGCAGCAATTCTAGATAGGTAAATACTTTGATTATCCAATTTACTATCTGGTCTTGCAAAGTAAATCACTTCAAATAGGCAGAGTTTCTTATCTTTTTTCTCTAATTGAATAGATCTCATTCCATCCTCATCAATTACAATTATTTCACCAGGCTCCAAATCCCTTATATATTCTGCTCCTATAGTGTCAAAGGCACAGGTCTCAGAGGCAAGAAGGTAGTCCTCCCCTAGTTTTCCTATAGCCAGTGTCTTTATTCCGTAGGGGTCTCTTGCCCCTATTAATTTTTCACTGGTCATAAGGATAAGGCCGTAGGTTCCTACCACACTATTTAAGGTTTTTACTATGGCCTCTTCCAAATCACTTTTATGGTTCCTAGCTATAAGATTGGCAAAGACCTCTGTATCAAGCTGGGTCTGAAATATTGCCCCATTGTCTTCTAGTTCCTCTTTTAAGGGTAGGAAATTCACCACTACCCCATCATGGGCCAGGGCTAGGGCCCCTCTCTTGTAGCCTACTACTAAAGGCTGGGCATTGGTAGTATTAGGCTCTCCCACAGTTGCATATCTTACATGACCTATGCCAATGTCCCCCCTAAGCCTTTCCATAGCCTCTTTGGTAAAGGCCTCATGAACAAGGCCTACTTCCTTGTAGTAATCTATAAAGCCATTGTTATTTACAGCCATACCAGCGCTTTCCTGCCCTCTGTGCTGGAGGGCATAAAGTCCGTAATATATTATATTTGAGATTTGCTTTTTCTCCTTAGTATATATTCCAAATAATCCGCTCAAGATCTACACCCCTATTCTTCTGAGTTTAACTCCCTATCCATCTCTTCTACCTGCTGGGCCATTTCCACCTTATAGGTCTTAAACTTTTCCCTTAGGTCTTCATATTTTATTGAAAGCATTTGTACTGCCAAGAGTCCTGCATTTTCTCCTCCATTAATGGCTACAGTGGCTACTGGTACACCCTTTGGCATCTGTACCACTGATAGGAGTGAGTCTAGACCATCCATTGTAGATGATTTGGCAGGAAGCCCTATTACAGGAATAGGAGTCACCCCTGCTATAACTCCAGCCAAATGGGCTGCCTTGCCCGCTATGGCTATGATTACCTCTATGCCATTTTCCTCTGCCTTATCCGCATATTCAAAGGCCCTAACTGGAGTCCTATGAGCTGATATTACATGCTTTTCATATTCCACCTCAAATTTTTCAAGTATTTCCACAACCTTATCGCTTATAGGCTTGTCCGATATACTTCCCATTACTATACTTACCTTCATCAAATTCACTCCTAGCTAAAATATTTTATTCCTGCCTGGAATATATTGTGCCTATCCCTATTGTCCTTGTTCTTATAGAGTTCTTCACCAGTTCTATCGATAGATGATATAGTTCCTAGAACCCTTCCATCTGGACTGGTCATAGCTTCTATTCCCATCTGGGATCCAGTAGGATTTTCATCCTTGTAGACACTGGCAATTTGTCCCTTTTCTATCATCTTCTTTAAGTTTCCAAAGACCCTGCCTTCCTTGGTAGCTATAGGTGCTGTAAAGCTCTCCCCTAGTTCTAGATTCTCAAGCCATGGTGATAGGCTGGATACTTTCTTTATCTCAAGAAGCCTAGATATGAATTCCCCACTCTTATTACCTGCAATATTAACTGAGTCTTCTTCTAGGTCCCTTATCTCTCCGTATTGTATAAGTCCTGATTTCATAAGTCCCAAGCATCCTGCTCCCACACCTAGGATTAGACCATTTCTTTTATTTAAGTGATCCATTATTTCCTTTTTAATCTTTTCTTCCTTGAGGACTATACTTATAAGCTTGCCTCCTCCTTCCGGCTCATCTCCTAGGAGAGATCCATCTGGGAAAGCTATTATTTGATATTCTCTTATTATCTCTGCAAATTTATCATAGGACTCTTCTATGCCGGCTATGGTTGATGTCTTAAATATAAAGTAATCCACCTGGCCCCCAGCATCTTTAAACTTTTTGCCCATATCATATTCCCCATGGGATCCTGTAAAGATTGGTATTAGTACCCTTGGTTTTGATATTTTTTCCTTGCTGCCTATTTTGTTAAAGCCATTCCAGGAAATATCCACCTTGTCCACCTTTTTCCTGTTAATAGGGAATACTTCTTCTAAAGGCTTTTGATAGTCAAGGATTAGACTATCTAGATCTATTTCTCCTCCATCTAATTTTATCTTCTCTTCTTTTATAGTTATTCCTATTTCCTTTAAATCTTCCCTATATTCTTCTAGGTCTCCATCTAATTCAAGAAGAATGGACCCGTAAAGAGGCTTAAAGAGTTTATCTCTTTCTAGATTTGTAAATTCAAATCCTATTTTATTTCCCACAGACATTTCTCCTATGGACCTAGCTATCCCACCGTACTTAATTGTAGAGGCAGAGATGACCTTCTTCCCATCCACTAGCTCCTTGATCATCCTATATTTTCTCTTTAACTCATTAAAATCTATCTCCCCTTCTTCATCTATCCTAAGCTCTACTAAAGCTATTTTTGAGCCTATCTTTTTAAATTCTGGAGATATGATATTTTCTAGCTTGTCAGTAGCAACTGCAAAGCTTACTAGGGTAGGGGGAACATCTATATCTTCAAAGCTTCCACTCATGCTGTCCTTGCCACCAATACTAGGTGTATCAAGATTTTCCTGGACTGTATAAGCTCCTAAAATTGCTGCAAAGGGCTTGCCCCATTTGCTTGGGTCCTCTCCCAGTCTTTCAAAATACTCTTGGAAGGTCAGCCTAATCCCTTCATGACTTCCTCCCATGGCCACAACCTTGGCGATTGATTGTATTACTGCATAGTATCCTCCATGGAAGGGACTCCATCTTGCAAGCTTTGGATCATAGGCATAGGTCATTATAGAACAGGTATTGGTGTCTCCATCCAGTACAGGTATCTTAGCTGCCATGCCTTCTATAGGAGTAAGGCTAGTCTTGCCTCCCAGAGGCATAAGCACATTGCCCCCTCCTACTGTATGGTCAAATCCCTCTATCATTCCCTTTTGACTACATATATTAAGATCCTTCATATTATCTCTAAAGTCCTCTAGGAGTTTACCCCCTATATGATCAGGATCTCTTTGGAAATAATCCCTTTCATCTGGCTGGACAATATTTACAGAGCTCTTTTTCCTAACTCCATTTGTGTCTAGGAATTCTCTTTTTATATCAACTATGGTCTCTCCATTCCAAACCATCTTAAGGACCTTTTCTTCAGTTACCTCTGCCACCTTAGTGCCCTCTATATCTTCTTCCTCTACAAATTTCATAAATCTATCCTTGTCCCCAGCATCTATTACTACTGCCATTCTTTCCTGAGACTCAGATAGGGCTATTTCTGTTCCATTTAATCCAGGATACTTTAATGGCACCTTGTTTAAATCTATATGAACTCCATCTGCTAATTCTCCTATGGCTACCCCTACTCCACCTGCACCAAAATCATTGCAAACCTTGATCATCTTTGATAGTTCAGGCTTTCTAAAAAGTCTTAAAAGTCTTCTTTCTACATAGGGATTACCCTTTTGTACTTCCGCAGAAGAACTAGCCAGGGATTCTTCTGTATGCTCTCTAGATGAACCTACAGCCCCTCCTAATCCGTCCCTACCAGTCTTTCCACCTAGGAGAAGTATAATGTCTCCGGGTTCTGCCTGGCCCCTGTATACTGAGGACTTAGGAGCTGCAGCCACTAGGGCTCCAAGTTCCATTCTCTTGGCCAAGAATCCCTCATCATATATCTCTTCTACAAATCCAGTGGCTGCCCCTATTTCATAACCATAGGAACTATAGCCATCCCTTGCAGTTTTGGTAATCTTTCTTTGAGGAATCTTACCCTCTAGAGTCTCTTCATAGGGTCTTCTTGGATCTGCTGAACCTGATATTCTCATAGCCTGGTATACATAGGACCTACCTGAAAGAGGATCTCTTATAGCCCCACCTAAACAGGTAGCAGCTCCTCCATAGGGTTCCATTTCTGTAGGATGATTATGGGTTTCATTTTTAAACATAAGCAGCCATTTTTCATCCTTGCCATCCACATCCACATCTATCTCTATGCTTGCTGCATTTATTTCATCGGTTTCTTCCTTATCATCTAGTAGGCCCTTCTTGGATATTTCCTTGGTATTTATAGTTGCCAGGTCCATTAGGGAGATTTTCCTATCTTTATCCCCATATACATATTCTCTAGAACCTACATAATCATCTAGGGCCCTTTGAAACAGGTCCCTATACTTTCCTTCCTCTATATTTATATGAATAATTTCACTCATAAAGGTAGTATGCCTACAATGATCTGACCAGTAGGTGTCTATAAGTTTAATCTCTGTAATATTAGGGTCTCTCCCCTCCACATCCCTAAAGTAATCCCTACAGTGGATTAGATCATCTGTATCCAAACCAATTCCATACTCATCCTTATATTTCTTCATATCCAATTCTCCAGCCTGGATAAAGCCTTCCAGTATCTTAACCTCTGCTGGCCTATCTATTTTCACAGGATTGAAGCTATGAAGACCTACCTCTTTCATTTCTATTGGGTTTATGTAGTAGGATTTAACCAGTGCTAAATCTTCCTCATCTATGCCCTTTAATATTATTATCTTTGAATTAACTAAGGCTATCTCCTTACGAAGTAGGATTTGTATCATCTTTTCTGTTGAGGCTTCCCTTTTATTGTATTGGCCCTTTCTATACTCTACCCTAAAGGCCCTTTCATCTTCTCCTAAGCTTAGCTCATCTTCATAGACTAGGTCCAAGCTCTTTTCAAAAAGAAGCTCATCTACAATCCTATTTTTTTCCTCTTCATCCACATCAATTAGGTCATATAGGTTTACCACCCTTACAGACTCTAAATCCTTTATCTTTAAATAATCTTTAAACTCTCCATACAAAAACTGTGCCTCAGTATTAAATCCTTCTTTCTTTTCAATAAACACTCTTTTAAAATCCAAATTTAACCCTCCTTAAAAATAAAATAGCCCAGCCAGGTAGGCTAAGCGAAACCTACCCGACTGGGCTTTTATCCCTTCGGTGTAATACTGATTAACAGTATCCGTACCGCTCGGTCCAGCAAGACAAAGTCTTCGGAACCCTAGGTACACTTTCGCCCATAGAAAAATGATTTTTGGTCATTTTGTAGATACATCTCAACCCTATTATGAGATTTATATGAGCTACATATTTATTACAATTCCATATTACCAGTATCAGATCTTAAAGTCAAGAATTCTTTATCCCTATTTAAAATCTATAAATTGCTGCTAAACCTGTATCTGAAGGCATTCTTTCCTTTGGAAGTACAACTACCTCTCCTCTAAACTTAAGGGTTTGCTCTGTTATATCATTTAATATATCAGAAAACTCATCTTCTAGGCCTTCTTCTATTACCTTGCCTGTCTCCTTGTCTAGTTTTCCCTTTACCTGCTTTCCATATTCTACTAGAATAGTATCTATTCTGTTTTCTATACTAGCCTTGGCTACTTGAACAATATCGTCAGAACCCATATCTTGGGACCTTGCTACTTCAAATCTATCTACTAGTTTCTTAGTCTTCTCTAAGTAAACCGGCTCTAATATCTCCCAAGCATATTTTGTTAGGTCTTCCTTGGAAACAGAATCCAAGTCCTTGTTTATTCCATTTTCCAGTAAATACTTATTATTACTTATCTTTCTAAACTTACCCTGGTTTTCATCAAGTGCTCCCAGTATTAGAGGAATTCTCTCCTCATTGGAGTAGCGATCAAGTATAATCTTATCAATATATTTAAAGAACCTTTCCCTGTCTATATCAACTTCATCCTTCTTGCCTCCGTGGCCATGATGCATAGCTGTTCCACCTGCACCACCATAGGATGCAACTGTTAGATGTGGCTCTGTGTACTCTGTTCCTAGAACTTCATCAGCTGTAGTGTCTATATCATCATCAAATTCTATTTTCTCAAATCCATATCTATTTCCCTCATAGAGTACAAACTCCTCCATACTAAATCCAAGAAGATGATACCTATCTGCAGATTGGAAATTTCTTATAAGAGGCTTTAGATAGAAAATATCAGAAACCACTGCTAGTTTTTCAACGCTTCTATTTAATTTATATATTATAACTTCTTCCTCATCTGCCAGTACAGCTACACCGTCATAGGAATTATTCCAAAAAATCCTATCATCATATAGATCCTCTAGTGGTTTCATTCTCTTTTTTACTTGATCTGGACTTAGTGTTTTCTTTAAGCCATTTTCTACATCTCTTAGTGCATTTTTAAATCTTAATAAATCCTGATTACTATTCGCACTATGCCTTTCTGTAGGTTGATATATTGAGATAAACGGACCCTTCTTTGGCTCTAAAATTATTTCGTGTGGAAATTCATTTACAATTTTATACATAATATACTCGACCCCTTTCAAAATTACTTACATATTTTTGCTTATATATACCATTTACCCTAAAATAGGATTTAAAAACCTAAAGCTCCATTAAGATAGCTTTGATTGTAACTTATTTGTTACCAAAAAACTAAACTTTATAGATATAATTATACTATTGAAAGGAGCTATTTTATGAGAAGAAATATATATTTATTCTTAAGCTTATTTCTAATGATAATTATGCTTGCAGTTGGATGTGAAAACCAAGTAAATCCTCAAGAAGAAACAAACTTAGAGGATACTATTAGACAGACGGTTGCTTCAAAGTCTAAGAATTACAACTTTTTAAAAGATGAGCATTTTATGGAAAATATAGATAAGTTTATAGATAAGATTAAAGCAAAAAACTCAAATTCCAATATCAGCTATACTGTTGGTCTCTTAGATGAGGATAATATACCAGAGATAGCTGTTTTTATTGGTAAGGATCCTACAAAATCTGAAGACACAGGAAGACTTGAAATATACGGATTTAAGGATTTCAAATATGTCCTTCTTGATTCAGAGGACATGAATTATGATGTTTCCAACTATCAAATGGAAATAGGAAAGATATCAGAAGACCAAAGAGGGCTGTTTCTAAACAATAAGGCCAGAGCCAATTCCGGGGTTACCTATGGATATATCCTGGAAGAAGATAAGCTAAAGAGCATTCTAGACAATGAAAAGATCTGCCTAATCTCCATATCCACAGACAATGAGATAAAGGACATTGATGGGGATGGCATACTTAATTTTAGTATTTCTACAATAGATCCTGAAACAGAGGCATCGGATGTAGAAAATGCAGATAAGATGACTATCTGGTATAGGTGGAATGAAAGTGATACTGGTAAGGTTATTAAGGTAGAAAGAAATGACCTTTCCAAGGCACCCTCTAATAAAACTGCCTATAGAAAGATTTCCCAAAGCCTAGAAAGGGATTTTTCCAAGAGCTTGGACCTACTCCAGTCAAACAAGGATCTGCTTTCTAAATATGACACTACAAAATTACTTAAGGAATATATTGATCAGCTAAACTCCAAATCCTATGACAAGAGCCTGGAAATAGGAAAATTATTTCAAGAACATCAAGAGGGCCAGTCCCTGGATTATCTCTTCCTTAAGTATGATCTAGATACTGAAAAAATAAATCAAGTGGGATTCTTAAGTTCTTCTAGGGCCTTTAAAGATGAGCCTAGACTTAAAAATCATTTAGTTAAAAATCTTGACCTAGGCTATAAGTTAAACCTTAGGGAAGGTCTTTACTACTACTCCACAGATTATGACAGGCTACTAGATCTCTTTAAGGATTATACAACCAGGGAATATGAGGATTATTTAAAAATCCTATCCTTAAACTCCCAGAGTACCTATTTACCTAATGGGGATTTAGCTATCTCAGATGAAAACTTAGTTGATAGGATACTACTTGTAGAGAGCTTTAAGATGGTTTATCCTTTTTCAGATTTATTCAAGGAAATAAGCTATGCCTATAGGGTCTATGTTTCTTCCTATCTATACGGAGATAGCAAGAATCCTAAATTTGACCCAGAAAGTGGAAAGATTAAGGATAAGGCCTTGGAAGAATTTAATACTAGAATAGAAAAATACCCTTACACCACCTTTGCTGGAATCCTTAGAGATTTCTTAGATGCAGTAAAGGATAATAACAATAAGATAAATGATAATATTAGGGAAAGGCTTAATAAAAGACTGGAATAAAGGATGAAAATATGAAGAATATAAGGATGAGAGTAGAATTTGATGGAAGCAGATATTTGGGTTGGCAAAGGCTTGGAGATAGTGACAATACCATCCAGGCCAAGCTTGAATCCATACTCTATAAGATGACTTCTCAGAAGGTCAATCTAATTGGATCTTCTAGAACTGATAGAGGTGTTCATTCCAGGGGACTTATATGCAACTTCCACCTAGATACATCCATGGAAGCACATCAAATAGAAGACTATATAAATAGATATCTACCGGATGACATAGTTGTCCATGATTTAGAGGAGGTTGAGGAAAGATTCCACTCTAGATACAATGCTCAGTCTAAAAGCTATAGATATACCATAGACAATGGAATCTATCAGGATGTCTTTACAAGAAGATATACAAGCCATGAGCCCTCTAAGCTTGATATAGGTCTAATGCAGGAGGCTGGTGATCTATTAACTGGAAGATTTGATTTTTCAGCCTACACAACTATGAAATCAAAAAAGAAAAGCAAGATAAGGAGCCTATACAAAATAGATATAAGTAGAGAAGGCAAGTATATCCATATGGATTTTAATGGAGAAGGTTTTCTTCACAATATGATAAGAATAATAGTAGGAAGCCTTATTAGGGTGGGTCTAGAGGAGATTCCTCCTTCCTTCCTAGGGGATATATTAGAATCAAAGACAAGAAGTCTTGCAGGTCCTATGGCAGAGGCAAAAGGCCTTTGTTTAATGAAGGTTGATTTTTAAGAAGAAAATGTCTATATTCACCCTGGTGAATATAGACATTTTTTTATCTTTTAATTTTTCCCTTAACTTTTCTTCTTAGCCCCTTGATGCCTAAATAAGCAAATCCTGATATGGCTGCCACAGAACCAAGCCTACCACCTACTCCTTGGAATACTCCTTCAGTTAGGAGATACATAATCCCTGTAAGAGCTCCCAAAAATATCATGTCTGCAATCTTGGGGAATCTTTCCTTGCTTACCATGGCTGCGTAGGATCCACTGGCCGCTGCTGCTCCTAGACCTACAGCCCATTTAGAGGACACAAAGGAAAATAGTATGCCTGCAGTAAGGGTCACTAGAGCTGAAGCAAATACAGGACCCCTATCTAAATGCATACTTATATAATATGTTGCAAAAGTAGCAAGTGCTGCTACTAAAATTGTGAGCAATATTACCAAGTTCAATCACACCCTCGTCTTAAACAAATAATCCTGCAAAAAAGCTTAGTAACTGAGTAGATATGGCCGCAACAGTTCCGCCCTTTCCACCAATTCCATTATAGACCTCATTGGAAAAGACAATTATAAGCCCTGCCACAATCCCTCCAAGACCTGCAAGCCACATAGATGGTATCACAGCCACTGCTGACATACCAATAAATGATGCTATATAATAGGGACCTGCATTCTTTGGAAATAAGCCACTGGCAATTACTCCCACTAGACCATTTGCCACTATAGGTCCAAAGCCTATCCTATGATTTATATACCAAGTAATAGATGCAGCCAGAAAAGACCCTAAAAGCAGTCTCATACACTCCCTACCACATCTCTTTTTTTCTAAATAATCTACTTCCTTGAAATGCTTGATTAATGCTGTAAAAAACAATACAGCTACTATAGCAATTATGCTTTTACTCCATAATTGGCTGCTTGTAATAAAGGCCATAAATAAGATTATGGCTCCTATTAGTATATGAAGTATAAAAAAGTTTATTTTTCTCATAGGTCACCTCAATTTCAATCTATCCATCTTAGCCAAAGATCTTATTGAAAAAATCCTTGATAGCCTGAAGTATCTTTTCAAGTAGTGATTGTACTTCCGCATTATTCCTAACTACATCATCTACTTTTTTTCCAATATCCTTAAGCTGGTTTTTAATTTGTTCTGTATCCAAATTTAAGCCATTAATTTTTTCCATTAACTCACTTATCTTGTCTATCTGATTTGTATTTAAATTTATATTTAAATCTCCTGCTATTTCAATTATTATTCTCTTTATATCTTCACTATCTTTTATCTTACCTTCTACAACTTCTTCCTTAACCTTTTTAATAAGCTCGCTGGCCTTGTCAGTACCTATTTCTTCACCAAGTTCTCCAGTCTTCATTACCTCTTCATTGGCAACTTTCTTTTGCTCATCACTAATAACCTGTCCTGTAGCCTCTTCAAAGGCCTTTAAAATACCTGTTAAAGCACCTGTTCCTGATACAGGAAATGGTGCAGCTGCAATTATCTTAGCATCCTTAACACCTGCTGTTACCAAGGCACTCTCATACATCTCATCAGTTACCCAAGATATATTGTGAGTATCCACACTAATGCCAGAATCCTCATCTAAAAGCTCCACATAGGCAGAGGAGATGGTCCTAGTTCCTATTTGTGCCTCTGATGCAATGCCTTCTAGATATTTTCTTTCCTCTTGGTTGTTTACCTCTAAAGTAACTACATCTTCCTTCTTTACATTAAAATGATCCATCATCTGATCCTTTTGCGCCTCAGTAAGATCAGTTCCCAGTGTTACCACTGCTGATGTATCAGCATATACAAATGTACTTAATATTAAAACAAAGGACAAAATCAATACTATTTGTCTTTTTAAATTACCCTTCATCATATCCACACTTCCTTTTCTATTTATTCTATACCCAATAATACCACAAGAAATTCAAAATATTAATTTACAGAATTTATAAACATCTCCCTAGCCTAAAAGTCCAGACCTAGCTTGCTATAGATTAGATCTAAATCCCAGGGAGTTATAATTGTATAGATGTCCTCTAAGAAAACTCTTTCTCTTGGACCCTTTAAGACTATGATGATAAATGTGTTCTTTCCTGAGATCCTGCTCTTCTCAAATTTTTCTATAACATCATATAGGCTATTGTAGGAATAAAGAAAAGTATAACTTTCCCTTTCCTCCTCCCTTGCTATTACATCCCTTACACTGGTATCCTTTATAGAGATTGTGTCCTTATTAATATTATCTGCCAACCAATTAGTAATTCCATTCTCTGTAATAAGGCCTTCTAGTCCATTTTCATTAAGTACTGGATACTGGGAATATCTCTTTTTTTCCACTAGATTTAACAAATTAACTAAGGAATCATCTTCATCTATACCAACCACATTTTCCTGAAAAAGCTCACTTATCTTCATGGGACTATTTAGTTGTCTTTCAATAAAGCTTATTCTCTTTAGAGTAATATCAGATGCTACAGCCAGGGGACTTAGGATATCTCCATGAACTATAAAATTACGCAGGTCTCCCATGGTCTTAAGTTCATTTTCAAATTGCCTAACTAGTTTATTTACTTTTGCACTCTTATCAACTAATTCGTAAAAGGCTACATTCCTATGGGCATCCAAATCTTCTCTAAGTTTCTTTTCTATATCATTAAAATGATCCATAAAAAGTCTATTGTTATTTTCCACCATTCCCACCTCTTCTGTATTATGATTCTTATGTAAATCTTTAAGGCAAGCTTAAACCCTAACTTAGAGTCTAAGCTTGCCTAGTAGATAAGTCTCAATTTATAATGTAATTATGTCATATCCTTGGCTAGTGTAATCATTCATAGCAGGATGTCCATTAGCATTACCCTTTATAGGTATGCCTACTGTCTCATTGTACTCTAAAACTCCCATTTGTGCTGAGCATGCCTTACAGATACTATCAAAAAGGCCAAGTTCTTTGGTTTTTAAGTAAAGCTTGTTTTCCTCTTCTTCTAACACCTTGATTAATTTAACTGCCTCACCTTCAACAATTATCTTAACATCCACATCTTTTTCATGATAATCTACTGCATTAATAAGTACATGCATAAAACACATCTTGTTTCCTTGGAATGGAAAAAATGCAATCTTCTTCAATTTAACTCCTCCTTTGTTTTATAAAAAGCTTCTCTCTAGTCATATACCCTATTTCCTATATTTATATCTACTTTTCCCCTGAATATAGATATAGGTCTATCTTATCATTTTCATCTTCTGCATCCTTAAAAACCTGTATCAAACTGGCTCCGTACTCTCCTAAATTTTCTAAGAGATCTACAGTATTGGTGAGGCTAATCTCTATCTCCCTATCCAGAGTACTTAGAAGGTCCCATAGGGCATCAAGATTCCCTCCATAGTAATCCGGAGCCTCCAATTTCCACTTTAAATACTCATGGGTAAGACTCTTATTAATCATTTTTTTACCACTAAGATTTAATCGCTTCATCTTATTCATCTCCATATAGTAATGTAAAGGATTCATAGTGATCCCCCGTGTAATAGATCAGACCATCGTTAGAATAAACCAATCTCTCCGCTCCCCTAGGACCACCTTCATAATTTATATCGCATTCATAATACTCTCTTCCATCTTCACTGGGCAAGAGCTTTTCCCTGTTTCCAAACTTGTCTCCACCTATGCTCTTTTTATCAGTTACTTCCCATAAATTGCCCTCGCTTGCTTCCCATCCCTTATCCGTGGCTTCCTTTTTTGTGATGTAATTATTCGGAAGCTTATCGTAAGTATAGATATAAAGAGAAACATCATCCTTGCTAGTATAATAGCCATCTTCCTTAAGCACTAAACTCATAACACTTTCTATTACTTCACTTATTTCTTCTTCAGTAAACTCTTTTTCTTCATTGTTTTCTTCCTCTTCCACAGGGAGCATATCATCCTTATTCTCAATACCCTGAGAATTCTGATCTTCTGTACTCCTATCAATATTGCAAGCTACCAGGGAAAAACTTAAAAGCAAAGCCATTAAAACTGACAATACCCTCTTCAACTTAACCACCCCTATTATTATTTTTCACTCATATATATTTGTCTATAATATCATTAGTAAAGTTTAATTGCCACTCCTAGTAAAATTTGATTTCAAGACTCTCTTTATATTAAAAGACAATCAGATAAATATTTTTAAAACTACTTTAGGAGTTATTTTTAATATATATCTTAAGTGCCTTTATAATCAAAAAAGTAGTATATATACCAAGTGCCAAAACAAAGAGAACTATTACTAAATTTATTATTGGCAAATAAAAAAGTATTGAACTACCTCTTGCCCCTGTCATATTCATATTCATCTTCTCTACCTCCCTTATCATATTAATTTATATAAATCTTATATTTCTAAAAAACAATTTATTCTTTCTTGCTAGTTTACTATACTCTTTAAGATCCGCTTTATTACTAAAAAATATAGGAAATGATAAATCAAAAGAACCAGCAATTGTAACTCCAATACCCGTAAAGTGAAAGATTGGAAATAATAGTTCCCTTGTGGCTAATCTTACAAATAAATATAAAAGATCATCCTCTTCTATGGAAAACATATGTGAATTATCCTTATTAGATCTTATTAGGTCTATAAAGGATAACTTATCCCTATAATCCAAGGCATCTAGTATTCTTAGTATATCAAAGTTATCCAAATTATCTAGACCAGCCTCTATTATAACCGGCTTAGATCCATTTGCCCTATAAAAATCTTTTATAATCTTTTCATATCTGCTCTCATATCTTAAATTATGATCTAGAAAAGAACCAATTAAAGAGGAGCCCTCATCATCTATAGATAGCTGATGATCAAAAACATCTATAATAGCATTATTATATTTTTCATATGCATCTTCAATATTATCCTTATAAATCTTTAAATTTAATAGGGAATCTACTTTGTTTTTAGCTAATGTATCTATTAATATCATAATAACCTCTTTTCTTTATAATTTCTTCTCCTCCCCTGTAGTATATCTATTCTAAATTTTATTTCTCTTTATAAATAAATTAAGTATAATTCCAATTAAAAGAAAGAAAACAATCGTTCCTATCCAAATTTCAAATCCTGGATGATGCTGCATCCTATATACCTCTTCCCCAGTCATCCCATCAATAATCTTTTTTATATTATTAGCCCTAATAAACCCCCCTAAATAATTACCAAGAAAGCTTCCCACAAATATTCCAAGAGTCATAAGGATTGAAATGATTTTCTTCTTAAAAGCTATTAGAAATAAAACAGCCAAGGATAAGAACAAATAAAAAATCCAATTATGAGCAATCCAAGCAAATAGATATTCTTGGTTTAAAATAGTAAATCCTAATAAAAGAATTATTGATAAGACAAGAATCTCTATTAAAGCAAGTTTAAATCCGTCTCTTTCCATAATTTCCTCCTTCAGTCTTATTGATTTATCCTTATTTTATCAGCCTCTCTATAAACTCAAAACTCAAACTTTATTTTAATCTTTAAATATTAAAGCAATTACTAGTATGCCTCTAAATAAAACATTACAAAGCTAGAAGTATAAATCTAGTTTTAAGGCTCTGATATACTTATCTTTGATTTAGCTGCTTCTATTTGTGCTGAGTCTTCTATTCCTGATTCTCTAAATACTTTTTCTATTATTTCATCCTTGCTTTCATCCTTGTTTTTATTCTTTATCTCTTCCATAATTCTATTTGTAATCTTTCTTATTTCTTCATCATCTAAGTCTCCAAAGATCTCATTTTCATCAGATTCACTATAGCCAATCACAATAGCACCTTTCACAGATATATCCCCTTCAGCACTCTTCCAAGTCTCTTCATCTACAAATAATATCCATTCTTCATCTAAATAAACTAAAACCTGATCATCTATAAAACTATAGGATGAACCTAGCTCTCCAAAATTAGACTCTTCGTTTTGTTTTGGTTTGCTTGTTCGCTCCACAGAGGATTTTATCTTTCCCTCTATATTATTTTCATCTAGCTCTATAGGCATTTCTGTTTCAGTTGAATACCAAATCTGATCCTTAAGCATAATCATTTTACTTTC
>CAZGQG010000016.1:37680-42103 GCA_964527205.1 uncultured Tissierellaceae bacterium
ATAGTTTTTTTCATCCTAAACCCTCCTTAAAATATATTATACCCAATTGTTAATAGTCTATCAAATTCAATGAACTTTAAATTTGCATCATTATTTATATTTATTGATTTTACATTAAGGTTGCCTAGTCTATACTATGACAAGCTGAAAAATAATAAAAAAATAAGGACAGGGTCAAGAACCTATCCTATCCTTATATTTTCAATGTTTATAGCTGTTTTTTCCAGTTTGTCATAATTACCATTAAGACAAGCTCAGTATTATTCGTTCTTTCATAAATTTATTTTTTATGTCTAATTTTTTTTGCATCAGCTCCTGACGGGTAAGATTCTCTTATACCACCGTCAATCCATATTTCTACTTCATCACCTTTACTAAATTCATCGGTATGTTCATAAGTTAAATCGATCAGACCGCGATAAGTATCTCCAAGTACATCTTCATTTTGTATCTCTAAAGCAGATTTGTCTTTAATTTCTTCATATTCGTCAAGAGATAGCTCAGTAGCTACTTGGATATAGTTTTTATTTACTTCTAATACAATCCCTTCCATATCCGGTTTACTACAACTTGTTAATAAAATACCGATAAATAAAAAAATTATACTTAATAATAATTTCCCGTTTTTTCTCAAACTCATTTACTCTCCTTTCCTAAATTAATTATTGAGTTTTACTCAATTCTTATTGTGACAAACTCAGTTTGGCTAAAACAAGCCATTATAGCTAGTTGGTAAATATGGCTGAGTTTGTCATAATATTCCACTTTATATTTATTTATAAATCCTTGCCTACTTTATTAATAGGAAAGATCCTATAGACTACCTTGCCCTGGATTTCTCCCAAGTCTACAGCTCCAAAGCCTCTACTGTCATTGCTTTTCCCTGGATATCTATTATCCCCTATTACAAATAGTTCATCCTCTCCAACAAGATAATCCTCTCCATAAAGCAGTGGCTCTGTATATGCATCCTCTTGTATATAGCTTTCTTCAATATGCTCATCATTTATATATAAGCTCCCCTGGGAGATATTTATCTTGTCTCCTGGAATTCCAATTACTCTCTTGATAAAGGATCTATCATCACCTTCTATAGGAGACTTAAATACTATTATATCTCCCCTCTTATACTTTTCTGTCTTTAATACGGTTTCATATCTTTTTAAAATCAATCTATCACGCTCTTCAAGACTTGGATTCATAGAGTCACCTTTTACATAGGTTATATTAAAGATAAAGGTCTTTATAAAGATAGCTGTGGCTAGGGCTATACTTATTGATTTAATCCATTCCCCCATATTGTTTTCTCTATCCTTTCTTCTTTTCATATTCTTGTCCATAGTGTCCTCCCTAGTTTTTTTAATCTAAAACTAGACCTCTATCTTATTTAGGCTTTAAATTGAAATGTACTACTCCTAAGAAATGTGTATATCCTTCCTGCTAGTTCTCTTTGTAAGTTTTTCTTCATCTCCAGATAGGGCCTTTGACTTGTACACTGAAAGCATTACACCAATAAGCAGCATATTTATCATTAGTCCTGCTTTTCCATTGGCTATTAAGGGAAAGTCAATAGGATCAAAATATATTACCCCTAGATTGTTTATTAGGTAAAATACAGCTTGCATGCTGAATGTAGCTATTACAGATATAGATACCAGCCTTCCAAGCAATCCCTTATGCTTTAAGGATATTTTAGCAGATTTTACTATAAAGAACAATACCAGGCCCATTAAAATTATAAAGGCTAACCATCCAAAGCTATATATTAAATTGGTCAATATAAAGTCTGTGTTTATAGCTGGTAAAACTTCTTCTATATTCTTTAGAGCTGGATTAGTTCCAATAATCTTTGCATTGGCAATAAAATTTCTTACATTTACAAGTATATATCCATCTCCGTAAGGCTGTGTATATGGATTAAGAGCAATTTTTATTCTAGCCATTTGGTATGTCTCCATAGTAAATAATCTAGCCAATAAAACTCCTATTGTTGGCCCATAGACTATCCCCAGAGCATATGGCTTTTTCACATTGAAATATCCCTTTAAAATTGCATAGGTTAACAAAAAAATACATAGGGTCATGTATAAGATTAAGTTTGACATACTTGGTACTCTTAAAAAAATCAGGACTGGTATGAACATAAATACTAAGGAGATCATAAGGCCCTTATAGCCCTTATCCCTCATATCATAAATTATTCCAGCAAATACTGTTGGAAATAATAGGACTAGATACTTGGTGTAATAGGACTGGCCCATAAACCTTGGGCTAAAGAGCATACTCCCTAGGGTAAGCAAGATCAAGCTAGAATATATAAGTTTAGGATACTTTCCTAATATTGTAAAATCCATAAAGTAGGCCAGCCCCATAATTCCTATTCCAATTATAGTATAGCTTATTTCCATGCTTAAACTTCTTTGTAAATAATCACCTTGGGTAATAAAGCTCCTTATAATTACTCCTAAAACCAGCATTACAGCTGTCAAAATAATTATAGTCCATTGGGGTTGAGGTCTATAGACACTATCTAATTCTGTTCCCACCTGGATAGGGTCTCCCATTTCTAAAATTGCCTTATCTGTTGCAGTTTCCTCATCCATGCCCTGGGACATGAATGTTTCTTTTTGGTCAATTATATGGTCTTCTATTTCCTCGGAAATTATTTCATGAGATTTCTTCCATCTTATTTGCTGGCAAAGTTTATTTAAATAATCTTTAATCTTATTAGATGATTGCAAGTCTAGCACCACCTTCCAAAACCTGGTTTATGGTGGAAACATATACATTCCACTCTTCTTCTTCTTCTTTAAGAAGCTTTTTACCTTTTTTTGTTATACTATAATACTTTCTCACCCTAGAATTATCTGGATTTTCTTCGTAGGATTCAAGCATCCCATCATTCTCCAATCCATGGAGTATAGGGTAAAGAGTTCCTGCCTTTAGATCAAAGGTGTCATTAGACTTTTTAGCCAGTTCCTCAATTATCAAATATCCGTACATATCCCTTTCCTCCAATAGCTTTAATACAAGCATTGTAGTGCTTCCTCTAAGAAGCTTTTTACTAACTTTCATATTACTCTCTCCTTTCATGTATAGACAATCTACATATATTATATATAGACTGTCTATACATGTCAATGAAAAATCCAACAATCTTATTTGTTGGATTTTTTATTTCTATATTTAATATTATTTTCTATAATTTAGACACATAGGGATTATCTTTTATATAAAATCTATAGGGATAATCAACTGCCTCCTCTGCATAGTCTATTCCTATGCGAGTGGTTTTAATAATTTTAAAGTTTTCTAAGCCATCTGTCTCTATATATAGCCTGTCCCCTGTTAGGTCTTCCTTGTCTAGCCTCCTGTCTATATTTAAGGCCATGGTAAGTTTTCCTGGCCCATTGCTTATATTGTTTTTTTCATAGCTTGTTAAATCTTCATATTTTTTATTGAACCTATATTCTAACATCTTATGGAGGTTTTCTATAGGTTCTATTGCCCTTATAAGGACTCCTTCTGGAACTCCTTCTCTTTGGGTTACGGTATTTAAGCAGGAATAAAGTCCATATATTAAATAAACATAGGCTCTACCTGCTCCTCCATACATGGTTTCTAGCCTTTTAGTTTTCTTGCCTCCATAGGAATGAGCTCCCTTATCCTCAAGCCCTAAATAAGCCTCTGTCTCCACAATCCTGCCCTTTAGTATATGTCCCTCTGTCCTATGGACCAGAACCTTGCCCAGTAACTCCTTGGCAACTGTTAGGGTATCCCTACTATAAAATTCTCTCTTAAGCTTGGTCATATAAAAACACCTCTCCTATATAATACTAAAGACTATAATATCATAATTGGATCTTTTTATTCCTATACCCTAGTAAGTCTTCTATAAATAAGTTTATTTTTTATGTTATAATATCTTTAAGTATAAAAAAGGGGGAACTTATATGTTAGATTTACTCTTAAATAGAAGAACTATAAGAAAGTATAAGGATAAGGAAATTGATCAGGCCATTATTGACAAAATAGTTGCTGCTGCTCTTACATCTCCTAGTGGAAGAAATAAAAGGCCTTGGGAGCTAGTTGTTATTAAGGACAAGGAAGTCCTTAGAGAACTTGGAGGAGCTAGGGGCAATATATCAGCTCATATGGCTGATGCAGGCCTGGGCCTTGTGGTCCTTGCTGATCCAAGTCTTACTGATATTTGGATAGAGGACGCCTCTATTATGGCTACTATTATTCAGCTTACAGCCCAGTCCCTAGGTCTTGGATCCTGCTGGATTCAGGTACGTGAAAGAATCAACCAAGAAGATGAAAAAGTTGAGGACTATGTAAAGGATGTCCTAGACATACCAGAGTCTTATAGGGTTGAATGTATGCTAGCAATTGGATATGCTGATGAGGAAAAAGAAGCTTA
>CAZGQG010000017.1:0-32283 GCA_964527205.1 uncultured Tissierellaceae bacterium
GGAGTGATCTTATGTTTAAGAATGCAATAGTTAGAAAACCAGGAAAATCAATAGTAGATGGAATAGGACCAGGAACTTGGGGAGAAGTAGACTATGAAAATGCTTTAAAACAACACCATGCATATGTTGAAGCCCTAAAGCAAACAGGAGTAGAGGTTAGCTATGTAGAGACTTTAGAAGAATATCCAGATTCATGCTTTGTTGAAGATACTGCAGTACTTACAAAGAACTGTGCCATTATTTGTAGGATTGGGGTAGATTCAAGAAGTGGAGAGGAGCCTTCAGTTCATGAAAAAGTAAAGGAATTTTACTCAGAGGACAAGATAGAAGAGATAAGTGCTCCAGGAACTGTAGATGGTGGAGATGTAATGATGGTTGGAGATTATTTTTATGTAGGTCTATCAGATAGGACCAATGAAGAAGGAGCTAGACAATTCATAGAATTCCTTAGAAAGCATGATTTAGATGGGGAAGCAGTAACTTTAAATGAAATGTTACATTTAAAAACAGGTCTTGCTTATTTAGAAAACAATAATTTATTGGTAGCAGGAGAATTCATAGATGATCCTAAATTTAAGGATTTCAATAAGATAATTATACCTGAAGATGAAGGATATGCAGCAAACTGTATATGGATGAATGATTATGTATTAGTGCCAGCAGGATATCCAAAGGTTAAAAAATCAATAGAAGAATTAGGCTATAAAATACTTGAAGTAGATACATCAGAATACAAAAAGCTTGATGGAGGATTAAGCTGCCTATCACTTAGATTCTAAGTATAACCAAAGACTTAAAGCAATAAACTAAATATTTTGATTATATTTTTTATATAATTTGTAAAACACCTTCTATATAGGATATCATGGATATAGAAGGTGTTTTAAAGAATATAAAAAGGAGGATAAAAGATGGATTTAAAAGCCTTAATAGAAAAGAATTTATTGAATTATGTAGGAACTAAAACACACACAAGTACGGAACTGGAAAACAATAATGTTGGATTCTTTGAAAATTGGTTTGAAGATGTAGAATACTTTAAGGAAAATCCTGAACATAGGGGATTTCACGAAATTGAGGGAGATCATCTAGGGAGAAAAGTTCCCTGGGCCCTTTTAAAGGGTGAGGGGGATGACACAATTATCCTTATTCATCACACAGATACTGTGGATACAGATGACTATGGAGCCTACCAAGAATTAGCCTACAAACCCTATGAAATAACAGAAGCCTATAAGAAGGGTAATATTGACCTGGATGAGCTGGTTGAGAAAGATTTAATGAGTGGAGACTGGTTGTTTGGTAGGGGAGTTGCAGATATGAAGGGTGGAGCTGCTATTCAGCTTTCTCTAATGGAAGAATATTCTAAGGAGGAAGATTTTAAAGGCAATTTACTCCTAATGGGCTTGCCAGATGAGGAGAACCTATCTGCAGGTATGATGGGTGGAGTTACACTTTTAAAGGAATTACAGGACAAAATGAATCTTAATTATATTCTCATGCTAAATGTAGAGCCCCATGAGAGAGACAGAGAAGAAGTAGCAACTATTTATGATGGATCTGTTGGAAAGCTCATGCCTGTAGTTTATGTAAGGGGAAAGCTTGCCCATGTAGGTCAGATATTTAGGGGACTAAATCCAATAAATATTCTATCAGAAATAGTAAGAAAAACTGAGCTTAATCCTGACTTTATAGAAACTGTAGGAAACACAACTACACCTCCTCCAAGCTGGCTATATATGAAGGACCAAAAGCAGGTCTATGATGTATCACTTCCCATAGCTGCAGCAGGTTATATGAGCATACTGACCCTAGACAAGGCACCTAAGGAGATTTTTGATAGTCTCTATGATATAAGTTATAAGGCCTTTGAAGAGGTTATAGCTGATACAAAGAAGAGCTATAAAAAATATCAGGAAATGTCAGGCAAGGAACTAGAAGAATTAACTTGGGAGCCTAATGTTAAATTATATGGAGATCTTTATAATGAAGCCTTAAGAGACTCTGGAGAAGAATTTACCAAGGCTCTGGGAGCCTTAATGGAAGAAATTAAAAAAGACTTTAATAATAGCGAATTATCAATAATAGATGGGGCTTATCAGATCATAGAAAAGACCCTTGAATATGTTAATGATCTTTCACCAACAGTAGTAATAGCCTTATCACCTCCATATTATCCAAATACAAATAACAAGATGGTGGCTGAGAAGTGCGTAGAGATCAATAAGTCTGTAGAGAGCTTAGTAGATTTTGCCAAGGATGAATGGAATCAAGATTATTTTGTTCAAAACTACTTTACAGGAATCTCAGACCTAAGCTATGCAATGTTTGAAGCAGACAGGGAAAATATAGATTATATTGAGGACAATATGTTAATGTGGAAGGATATATACTATATACCTTTAGATTTAATAAAAGAATTATCAGTACCAGTAATGAACATTGGGCCATGGGGTAAGGATTTCCATAAGTATACTGAAAGAGTATTGATGGAAGATTTATTTAAAAGAACTCCTGTCCTAATAGACAGATTCATAAGAGAATTACTAAAAAACTAGGCCTCGGCCTAGTTTTTTTAATCTATTATAACTTTATTATTATGATTGTACTCGTAATTATCCCTAATCTCACCCTTCTCATCTAGATAGATTTGATCAAAGTTTATCTTTACCTTATAGCCATCGCCATGCTCTGCAATTGCATATATATCCAGCTTATCATTGGGACTTAATTCAAGAGTGTAATCCTCCACTTCATAGAGGTAAAAAGCAACATAAGATGAATGCATATTATCTAGAGTCATTTCAAACTGCTCCTTTATCTTACCATTTAATTCAAAATATAGGACCACACTTTCTAGATAGGATTCATCTCTTTCCTTCTCCTCATAATTATAGGAGGAGCTATTGAAGTCTAGAGAATAGCGAGTATTCCTTAGCTGAAGGATGCTTTTATCATCCCTATGGCTAATAGTATATCCTGGGAAGTTGGGATTAAATTGCTCCAGCAATCTTTCTTCCAGGGAATATATGTAGTCCAAGGACTCTATTTTTCTAAGATCCTTGTCCTCAACTATAAACTTAGGTTGGATGTCCTGGTTTATTGGAAAAGTGATATTTGCTTCCATACTTGAAGAATCAATAGCCTGAGCAGGAACTAACTCTTCTTTCCCATCTAAATCATAGGCAAAGTAATACTTGTGCTGGTCTGAAATCTCCTTGGGGATCAAACTAAGCTTTAAATTTGTAAAGCCATCCTCTATAGGTCCCTCATATTCATAGCTAAAACTATGGATAAGACTAGATTCCATCTCCAGGGCTTCACTTACACTATAGTGTACATCTCTTGAAATGTCTTCAATAGAGCGGTTAAGGTTATTATGAAAATTATTTAAATCATTCTTTAAACTATTTATTTCCGATTTAAGGTATATATTAAATAAAAGCAGTACAATCAAGATGATGGGGACAAAGTACTTTGATAGTTTGGATTTCTTATCCATAAATTATTCCTCCTAGAATTGATCTAATAATTCTCTTAGTGATTCCTTAAAGCTAAGATTGGACTTAGGCTTTCTTTTCTTTGGCTTAGATAGGTACTTGTTTTGCCTTCTAAGGGACTGATGGAGATGCCTTCTATTTAGCATGCCATCAATATTATCTTGGTTATAAATCAATCCATTTTGATTTATAGCTATAGCCTCCTTGGACAGACACATAGCCGCAAGGCCATAGTCCTGGGTTATGACTATATCTTCTGGATCTAGATGATTTACTATATAAAAGTCTGCACTATCCCTGGATATATCCACAGATATAACCTTGGCATAATCACTATGTATTTCATGGGCAAAGTTCTTAACTATTATTACATCTATTTTGTGCTCCTTGGCTATTTCAATAGTCTCCTCTACCACTGGGCTTCCATCTGCATCTATAAGTATTTTCATATTATCACCTATATTTATTATAACATGAAGAATATAAAAATCTATGAAAAAAGAAAAATAGTAAATTCTTAAAATAAGAGTGATTCAGGTATATAAATGTGGTATTCTTAAAGAAAGGGGAGGTGGCTTCTATGAAATACAAGATAGAAAACATAATCTTAAACATTACAAACTATCCATTGCTTGGCAAGCATTTAGAAGATAGGGCAGAGGAGGGTTGGATCCTAGACAGGGTAATCCTAGCCAGTATCTTTATATTTAAAAGGGGAGAAAAAGAGGATCTGGATTTTAATATTATACCCTACCCTGATGAAGGCTTTTTTAAGAAGAAATCTAAGAAGGATATAAATATATACATAGAAACTAATGAGGACCTAGGCTGGAACTACCTAGCCAAATCTGGAGCCTTTCAAATATACTATAAGGAAAAAACTAAGGAGGCCCAGGATATAATAGGATTAAAATCCACTGAGTTTTATCTTCTAGAGGAGATAGGTAAGTTTCAAAATCTTGGAAACTATCTTATTATCCTACTTTTTCTCTTCTATAGTTTTAGGAGTTTCAAGGATACCATGGAGGGAGTTTTATTTATAAAATCTGCAGCAGGTCAATTGCTCCTAGTAATATTATTATTTGGACTAACTAGGGCTATAAGTGATAATCTTTCCATCTATAAGTTTCTAAAGAAAAATAGGGAGAATATGGAAGAGGATAAGCCTATAGAGTACAAGGACTCCAAATACACCTTTCAAAAGATTAGCAATATAGGTCTGGGAATAATTATGTTTTTCTTTATAGCCTATATTCTCTATATAGGTCTTTATCTAGGAGAAAGCCTAATTTTAGCAAGTCTGATACCCCTTAGCCTAGCCCTTATGGTGGGTACGGCTTTAAGATTTATTGTCAAGCCCAGGAAAAGCCTGGAGGGTTATAAGGGGATTATATACATTGCTGCTATTATCTTAGTGATCACAGTATCCACTATCTTAATTTATCCAAGGATGGACCAGATGGATATGGATGCCTGGAAGAGGGATTTAAATGTAGATGAGGATAAGTATAAGGTTCTCCAGGTAAGTGATTTTAGTGAAGAGGATAGGGGGACCAGTGTTAAGCTTACAGGAGATATTAGTTTTTTAGCTCCCAGATCCTATATATATAGGGAAAAGGAAGATGCTTACAGCTACAGCAATAGAGATAATTCCTATTATATTAACACAGATTATACAAGGACTATTTCTATTCCCATAGCTAAGGACTTGGTGAGAAGGCATAAAAAGGAAGCTGAAGCATGGCTTAAGTTTGGAGAATATAGTCTGGGAAGATCCTATGACCTTAATCGCCTAAGGCAAGATGAGATAGACAAGGGCTTGACCCAGGAGGACTTCCAGATTTTAAGAAAAGAGCCTAGGCACATCTTTATTAAAAAAGCCCAAGAGATTATTGTTGATAGGGCTATGGAGGATGCTAATAGTAAGCTTTGGAATGTAGATCAGGCCTATTATTTAGACTACAATAAAGATCAGATAGTACTAAGGAAGGGAAAGGAAGTTTATATGCTTTCCGGTTTAGACTTTTCTGATTCAGAAATTAGAAAAATTGTTATGGAGAAATTAGGATTTGAATAGGATAAATTATAATAAGAGAGATAGAACTAGGAGGAAGAATAGATGAAAAAGACTAGAAGGAAACTAATAGCCCCAATTATTATTACCATATTACTAGTCCTATATTTTATATCCTATATAGGGCTAGGTGTAAACTTTATTGGTATGGGAATTAATCTAGGAGGGATTCCCTTAATAATAAAGATATTGTTTATCCTTATACCCCTAGGGCTTATGATCTTATCAATCTACCTATTATATGAAAGAATTGGAGAAATTAAAGGAGGAGAAGAAGATGATCTTAGTAAATACTGATTATATATCAGGAAGGGAACTTGAAACTTTGGAACTAGTAAAGGGAAGCACCATCCAATCTAAAAATATAGGAAGGGATATTTCCCAGGGCTTAAAAACAATAATTGGTGGTGAACTTAAGGCCTACAATGAGATGATGAATGATGCCAGGGCCCTGGCTACTAAAAGAATGGTCAAGGAAGCAGAGGAGCTAGGAGCAGATGGGGTAATAAATATAAGATACTCATCCTCTGCAGTTATGGGAGGAGCAGCTGAGGTTATAGCTTATGGTACAGCGGTTAAATTTAAATAGAATAGTAGGAAAATCTCCTCTTATTAATTTTTACTTTAATAGGAGGAGATTTTCTTTTTTAAAGCTAAGTTCAATTTTTTCACCTTCCTCAAAATCCCTAGTCCCATCCTTAGGTACTTCCAGGTATATGTAGGATTTAGAATCTAAGCTCTCTTTCTTTGAAGGACTTAGGATTAGAGTACTAGTTGAGTAGTTTTTTAAAACATCTATTATCCTAAAGGGGAATTTATTTTCATCCTTATCCCTATTTGCAAGATGGATACTGTGGTTATGGATGCCTAAGTATTTTATATGGTCTCCTATATATTCATCAGTATCAATTTCCAGTCCCCAGTCCAGAGCATAGAGCTTTTTAGGGGAGACTTTCTTTATTTTAGATATATTTTGACATCCTGTTAGCAGGGCTGAATTATAGGTTTTAGGATTTGAAAATATTCTCTCCCTAGTGCCTATTTCCTCAATGGATCCCCTGTCCATAACAGCTATCCTATCACAGATTCTAAAGACCTCATCCTTATTATGGGATACATAAAGGGTGCTTATCTTGTTTTCCTTAAGAAGAAAAATTAACTCCTGTTCCATTTGCCATCTAAGGTGTTCGTCTAGGGCGGAAAAGGGTTCATCCAGCATCAGGATTTCAGGCTCATTTAGGAGCATACGAGCTAGGGCTGCTCTTTGTTCTTGCCCCCCAGATAGTTGGTGGGGATAGTTGTTTTCCAGGCCCCTAAGGGAAAAGGCATCTATTTTTTCTTCAACTAAATGAAAATCTTTTCTCTTCTCCCTGGGAAGTCCGATGGCCAGGTTTTCAGCCAGGGTCATATTTGGGAATAGGGCATAGTTTTGAAAAAGAAGGCCAACCTTTCTTTCCTGGGAGAGTAAATTAATATTTTTCTCACTGTCAAAAAGCACCCTGTTGTTTAGGACTATCCTGCCCTCATCAGGCTGGACTATTCCCGCTATACATCTAAGGGTCATACTCTTTCCGCAGCCAGAAGCCCCAAATAGGGCCAGGGTTTCTTTTTTATTTTCAAATTCTAGATCCAGGGTGAAGTCTCCAAAATCCTTTTTTATCCTAGCATAAAGCATATTAATTCACTCCCCTTCTATTTAAGTCTAATTTCTTATTTTCAAATTTATTCATTATCCATATACTAATAAAGGAAATGAGGAGCATTATAGAGACCCACTTGTAGGCTAGAGTCCTATTCCCAGCCTGGACAGCACTGTAGACTGCTACAGCCATGGTTTGGGTCTTCCCAGGTATATTACCAGCCAGCATTATAGTGGCTCCAAATTCTCCCAGAGCCCTGGCAAAGGCAAGTACAGTTCCTGCCATAATGGCTGAGAAGCTATTGGGAATCATTACCTTTATAAATATCTCATGCTCACTAAGTCCCAGGGTCCTGGCAACATAGATTAAATTCTTATCCAACTGCTCAAAGGCAGCCCTAGTAGTCCTATACATTAGGGGGAAGGCCACTATAGCTGAAGCTATAACCGTGGCAGCAGAGGAAAAAACTATGGAAAGATTAAAGAAATCTAAGACCTTGCCAATGGGACTATTTCTTCCTAGAAGCATAAGGAGAAAAAAGCCTAAAACCGTGGGAGGAAGGACCAGGGGCAGGGTAAAGATTCCATCTACCAGACCCTTGAACCTATCCAACTTAAAGGTAAAATAAGCAGCATAGATTCCAAGGACAAAACTTATCCCTGTTGCCAAGATAGCTGCTTTAATTGATATAAGTAGTGGTGAATAATCCATAAAAATCTCCTCTTCTTATTTGCTTGTAAAGCCATATTTTTCAAAAATTTCCCTGGCCTGGTCTGTGGATAAGAAGTCTATAAAATCCTTTGAAGCTTGAACTTCCTTGCTCGATTTTATTACAGCCACTGGATAGGTGATTGGCTTGTGGCTACTCTCTGGAGCAGAAGCAATTATATTTACATCCTCTGAAGTATAGGCATCTGTTGCATAGACCAGTCCCAGGTCCACCTCATTACTGGCTACCCAGGCAAGTACTGTTCGCACATCATTGCCATAGATAAGCTTGCCTTCTAATTCCCCTTCTATATCCAGATTATTGAAGACCTCCTGGCTGTACTGGCCTACAGGAACACTGGCAGGATCTCCCATACCTATCCTTTCTACATCAGAATTTAAGATATCCATAAAATTATTTATCTCTAGTTTAGAATCCTTGGAATTTATAAGTACCAGATTATTTACCAGTATGGTTTTTCTAGTATCCTGGAGGATCAGGTCCTTTTCCTCAAGAGCATCCATCTGCTTTTCTGCTGCAGATATAAAGATGTCTACTGGTGCACCCTCCTCTATCTGAGCCTGTAGGGCTCCTGAGCTTGCAAAGCTATAGCTAAGTTCTATATCCTTGTTTTCATCCTTATAGAGGTCTCCAAGCTCCTCTATTACATCTGTAAGGCTTGCAGCAGCTGAGATTAATAGTTGGCTTCCTCTTTCCTCTTCCTTAGTGCTGCAGCCAGTTAAGATACCTAGAGCAAGACTTAAGCTTAGGATAAGAATTATTGTTTTTTTAAATTTCATATGTATTCCTCTTTTCTTTATTATTTTATAAATTATTAGATGAAAATTATAATCTAAGCGTGAATCTCTACTGAGAGTAACGCTCTTAATTTTTTAATCACCCCTAGGTGACTAAATAGATCTACTTATTTAAAATGTTTTTCAAACAATTCCCTGGAAACTTCATCTAATTCCCTGGAAAAGTTTCTATAATTATCCAAAAGCTCCCTTCCTCTCTCTGAAAGCCTAGACTGGCCTCCACCCTTTCCACCACTTGAACTTTCAACCAAATCAAAACCCAGATCTTCCTCAGCCCTCTTAAGAATCCTCCAACCCTTGCTAGAGGACAGATCCATTTCCCTATAGGCCTTGGACAAGCTGCCATTTTCCTGGACTAATTCTAAAATCCTTATGACTCCTGGTCCAAAGGAGGGAGAATCTTTTAGCAGGTAGATTTTCAAGGAAAAGTCTAAGCTTTTATCATCCTTCATCCAATCAACTCCTAAAGTTAGTTTTATTTTTATCATTGACTAATATTATATTGTAGAAGGGGGATTCATGCAAGCTATATTAGGACTAAAGGATTTTTTAGATAAAAAGCTCAATATGTAGTATAATTAAGAGATGGGAAAAAAGATTTTATAAATGATTTAACTAGGTGGTGAATTTATGCATAATATTACTAAGGCAGAAATGCTTGATAGGGTAGATTTGGCTACTACCTACTTTAAGGGTCATGAGTACTATAAGGAAGGTAGGGTTAAAAATGTTAGGACTACTTCCAATAATGATTATTTTGTGGCCAATGTCCAAGGGGAGAAATCCTATTACACAGAAGTAGAGTTTAATATGAACGGCTATATAAAAAGCACCAGGTGTAATTGCCTGGCCTATAAGAAGTATGGAGGAGACTGCAAGCATATTGTAGCACTCCTAATAGTGATACAAAATTTTCAAAAGGAAAAGACAGTAGAAAGAAGAATAGAAAAGAAAAAGACCCAGGGAAATATAAAAAACATTCTTCACTATTATGAAGAAGCTGAAATAGAGGGCAAGAAAGAACTTGAATTAGAGGTAAACTATGAATTTACCAAGGATGAGTCAAGTATAAACCTAAGAGTAGGTGAAGAAAGGCTTTATGTTGTAAGAAGGATGAGTGACTTTCTCTCAGAGATTATTAACAAAGAGATAGTGGTCTTTGGAAAGAATTTCACCTATAATCCAGAGGAGCATTACTTCAATGAAAAGGATCAGGAATTAATAGATTTTTTGATTATACTCTATGAAAACTATGATATTAATAGTGGAGGCTATTCTGGAAGCAAATACACTAGCACCTTTGATGGGAAATATATGACCCTAAGTGATAGCTCCTTGAAGAAGTTCTTTGAGCTTATGGAAGAAAGAAGCATGAATTTAAATATAGATGGACTGGTGGTAGAGGACACTAGGATTGTAGAGGATAGGCTAGACCTTAAATTCAAAGTAGAGGAAGAGGATAAGGATCTCTTGATCAAGCTTGTAGATGAGGAGAATTTTGTGGCCCTTACAGAGGATTGCAAGTATTTATTTTATAGGGACAGGATATACAAGATTCCAAGATCCCAATCAAGATTCCTTTCACCTATGATCAATGAGATAAAGGGCAAGGATCTTAAATCAATCCGGGTAGAAGAGAGCCTAAAGGAGACCTTTGTTTCTGAACTCCTCCTAAATATAGGCAAGTATACAGACCTTACTATTGATGAAAAGGTAGAAAGCTCAATATACAGTCAAGACCTGGAGAGTCTTATATACTTTGATAGAAAGGGAGAGGTCATCCATGGCCGGGTAGAATTTAACTATGGAGATATTAAGATCGATCCATTTTCTTCCAAGGAGAAGGAGGAAAAGAGCAGGGAAAAAATTCTCCTAAGAGATTCGGAAAAGGAAAGAAAAATCCTAAGCCTACTTGAAAGAGGAGACTTCAAGGTGGCAGATGGAGGCTTTTATTTAGAGGATGAGGAAAAGATATTTGAATTTATCAATGATGTAATACCAAGTCTTCAGGAATTTTCACAAATTTACTATACAGATCAGTTCAAGGAGATATCTCTAATAGAAAGCGATAGCTTTTCAGGAGCCTTTAAGATGACCAGTGGTCTAGACCTATTGTCCTTTGATTTCGATATAGAGGGAATAGATATGACAGAGCTTGAAGATGTATTCAATGCCCTAAAGGAAAGAAAGAAATACTATAAACTTAAAAATGGAGCCTTTTTATCCCTGGATAATAGGGAATTAAATCAGGTCTTTGAAATGATAGATTATCTAGATGTGGATGTAGATAGCTTTAAAAATGGGAGTATACAAATACCAAAGTATAGGACCATTTATGTAGATAAGTTTATAGAGGATAGGGAAATTGGATTTATTAAAAAAAGTACGGACTTTAAAAAGTTAGTAATGGATATAAGAGAACCAGATGACATAGACTACAAGCTGCCTAAGGGATTAAAGGCAGATCTTAGGGACTATCAAAAATTTGGCTTTAAATGGCTTAAGACCATATCCAACTATGGATTTGGTGGTATCTTGGCAGATGAGATGGGGCTTGGAAAGACTGTTCAAATGATAGCCTTCCTCCTATCTGAAAAAGAGATAAAGGGACCAGCTGCCAACCTACTCATTGTGCCTACATCCCTTGTCTACAACTGGGAGGATGAATTAAGGAGATTTTCACCAAGCCTAGATCTTGTAATAGTTTCTGGAAGCAAGGAAGAGAGAAGAGAGATTATTAAAGGTGCAGGAGACTATGATGTAATCATCACCTCCTATCCATTAATAAGAAAGGATATCCATGACTATAAGGACATAGACTTTAGGTATATTGTCCTTGATGAGGCCCAGTATATAAAAAACAGAGGATCCCTTAGTGCCAAATCTGTTAAGCAGTTAAAGGCTAAGAATTACTTTGCCCTAACAGGAACTCCAATGGAAAACTCTCTATCAGAGCTATGGTCAATATTTGACTTTTTAATGCCAGGCTATCTCCTAAGCAGTAGGAAATTTACTGAGAAATATGAAAAGCCTATAGTAAGGGACAATGACCAAAAGAAACTAAGGGAATTAAACAATCACATAAGACCCTTTATCCTTAGAAGACTTAAAAAAGATGTATTAAAAGAACTTCCTGACAAGATAGAGCAAAAGATCTTAGTAGATATGACAGACAAGCAAAAGAAGGTCTACCTAGCCTATCTACAAGCTATTAAGGGAGATCTAGGTCAGGAAATAGGAGAAAAGGGATACAATAGAAGCCATATAAAAATACTGGCAGGTCTTACAAGACTTAGGCAGCTAAGCTGTCATCCAGCAGTGTTTTTAGAGGACTATAAGGGTGGCAGTGGCAAGCTAGACTTCTTAGAAGAACTGGTAGAAGAGGCAGTAGCCAGTGGACACAGGATACTAATCTTCTCACAATTTACAACCATGCTGGCTGCCATTAAAGAAAGATTAGAAGAGATAAACATAGATATGGTCTACCTAGATGGTAAGACCCCTATGAGGGATAGGGGAGATCTAGTAAAGAGATTTAATAAGGGTGAGGGAGATGTATTTCTCATATCCCTAAAGGCTGGGGGTACAGGCCTTAACCTAACCTCAGCAGACATGGTAATTCACTTTGACCCCTGGTGGAATCCTGCAGTAGAGGATCAGGCAACGGACAGGGCCCATAGGATAGGCCAGGAAAACAAGGTTCAGGTTATCAAACTAATTACCAAGGGAACCATAGAGGAAAAGATATTTGAACTTCAGGAAAAGAAAAAAGAAATGATAGATAAGGTTATAAGGGAAGGAGAAACCCTTATATCCAAACTCAGTGAAGAAGAGATTATGTCTCTCTTTGATGTATAAAGAAAAAAGCAGGCTAAGAAAATTAGCCTGCTTTAGTATTTTTTAAAAGAGTTTATTTATCCCGAATCATCTTAAAGGCCTGACTTAGTTTAATAGGATTACCATACATCAAGGTTCCAAGCCTATATATTCTAGCTCCCAACAAGCCAGTAGCTATGGTTGTAGCTAAGAGAATGGCCAGGGAAAGTATTACCTGTATAAGTGGAACCACTCCCATAGACACCCTTACAAACATGGCCATAAAGGATGTAAAGGGGAAAAATGAGGCTATCTTTACTACTAACAAATCAGGATTAGATAGTCCCACCATGGATATAGCAAAGGCTCCAATAAAGAGGAAGGTAATAGGTGTTGCACTGGTGTTAATATCCTCTGTACGAGATACTAGGGCTCCAACTACTCCATATACAAATAAATAGAGCAGATAGCCTAAAGATCCAAATACTGCAAAGATAGCTAGGACATTTCCTGGTATATCAAAGATGAAGTCAAGATTATCCTTCCAGGCATTGGCATTTAGCTTATAGGCTATAAGAGCAGTCAATATAATGGCTGCAAATTGTATTAATCCAGTCAAGGCTCCAGCAAAGACCTTTCCAAATATAAGGCTATTGGTGCTGGTGCTGGTTACAAGTATTTCCATACTCCTATTGCTTTTTTCACTGGCAACAGAAGTGGCTATCATCTGTCCATAAAATATAATTATAAAGTAAAGCATAAAGACCAGTATATAGGTATGGAAGTAATTCTTTATACCATCCTTACCTAGGATTTCAGTGGTGGACTCAATCCCTGTATTATAAACAGCCTCTATCTCTTCATAATCTATTCCCTTTTCTGAAATAGTCCTCTCCCTATAGATATTTAGGAGGGCATGTTCAAAGGCATTGCTATCCCCATCAGTCATACTAGTGTTTTTAACTATATGTTCATAGCTAGTAGGAGAATTTACTATAAAGCCGCTCTCCAAGTCCTCTGATAGGATTTTGTCCTTTAAAGTATCAGGAGAATCCACTTCCACAAGTTTCACATGGGGGAGCTGAGTCTGAATTAGCTTTAAATCAAGACTATCATCCTGGATGATCAGGCCATATTCCGTCCTTTCTTCTTCATCTCCCATGTCCTCTATAGGAGCTGTCTCATCTTCAAAGAAAGGCTTGCCCATTAGAGAGGCTATGGTTGGAATAGTAAGTCCAATAGCAATGATGGCACAAAGTATTATGGTGGATACCTTGAAGGCCTTCTTATTTAAGTTGTTATAAAGTTCAAATTTAAATACCTTGGATAAGTTTTTCATCTCATATCACCTACAGTTTCAACAAAGATATCAGCAAGGCTTGGTTCATAAACTGAAAAATGCTTGATATCTATATTAGTTTTTGTTAATTCTTCCAATAAGTTTTTCTTTGTATTTTCCTCTAACAATTCTATTATCAGATAATCCTTCTTGGTTTCCAATATATTTACCCTGCTTACTTGCCCTTGAATCTGTCTTTTAAGCTGATCTAGATCCATATTTGTAGCAGAGAGGGTAATTCTATTTCTTCCAAACTCTCTTTTAATCTCAGCTAAATTACCTGTCATTACAATTTCTCCCTGATTAATCAGGGCAATTTCCTCACAAAATTCCTCTACATAGGTCATTTGATGGCTGGAGAAAATAACTAGCTTTTCCTTTTCTATGAGTTCATTGATTATTTCCTTGAGGATTTGTGAATTAACAGGATCCAGTCCACTAAAGGGCTCATCTAAGACCACTATATCCGGCTCTCCTAGAAGGGTTTGGGCTATTTGTACCTTTTGTTGATTTCCCTTGGAAAGGGTCTCTAGTTTCTTGTCCTTGTATTCTAAAACTCCCAGTTTTTCCAGCCAGTAAAGGCTGCTTGACTCTGCTCTAGCCTTGTCTAGCCCTCTTAGGCTAGCAAAGTAGATAAGCTGGTCTAAGACCTTTTGCTTGGGATACATGCCTCTTTCCTCTGGCAAATAAGCTATGGAATGTTGGAAGGGATCAAAGGGCTTGCCCTCTAAGAGGATTTCCCCCCTGTCAGCATCAAATAATCCCATTATTATCCTTATGGTAGTAGTTTTTCCTGCACCATTTCTCCCAAGAAATCCAAGGGCCTTGCCCTTATTAATATTAAAGCTAACATCGTGGAGAACTTCAGTATCTGAAAAACTTTTGTATATATTTCTTACTTCAAGTTTCAAAAATTATCACCCCTTTTATTATGTGTTTACATTATAGTATAGATTCTTCCTATCCTCAATGCTTTTCCTAAAAAATTAAACTAGCCTAATGAATAGACTAGTTTATTCCATGGTTTTTTAATCCTTATTAGAACTCTCCTTGGACTTCTTTCTTCTCCATACCAATCTATATATTATATATACTATTATAGAGATTATTAAAATGTAGGGAAGTCCATATACAAGACCTATTATAAGGTCTCCTATATTTCTAGTGAAAAAGTAGAAGGAGTCTGAAAATGCTAGTTTAAGTTTCTCTATAAAGCTGGTCTTAGTATTGGCTCCTGAACTTAGCTTTTCCACTTCATTTAAGCTTAGATGAAGGGTGCTATAATTCACCTGGTCATCCATATTTTGTAAATTTTGTGTATAGCTTTCCTTCTCATAGATCAAGTCACTTAGTTGGTTTTCAAGTTTTATAATGTCTTCCATTTTGTCAGCCTTTTCAAGAAGGGCTAGGATCCTTTCCTCCTTGGTTTCAAGTACTCTTAACCTGGACTCCGTATCTCGATATAGCTTGCTAATATCTTCCTTGTTTTTATTTTGTGATATTATATTTCCAATTTCGATTACTTCATGGATAAATTCATCCAAACTCTCCCTAGGAATCCTAATAGAATAATCTGAGTACTTAAGTCCACTACTATATATGTAGTCATTGTAGGAGATATTTGAACTCTCCACATAGCCCTTATACTTAGAGATTAAAGCTTCCAGTTTATTTGTAGTAGGAAGGAAGTCCTGGGTCTGCATTTCAATATAGACTGTTGTGATTATCTTGTCTGGCTCATAGTTTTCAGGTTCCTCATAATCATCAGTTTCTAAAAAATCCTCCTCTTCCTGAGGACTTGTATCCATATCTCCTGCCATCTCATCTAGACTATAGTCACTTTTTGAGCTGCATCCACTGATTAAAATAGAGAAAATCACTAGTAATAAAAATCCAAACCTAAGTTTTTTACTCTTCATCCTTATCAACCCCTTTGGTAAATTATACACTATTCTATTAAAGTGGGGTATACAAAATGGTTACATTTTAGGAACAAATAGATAAAAAAATACCTCCAAGGGGACAATCTAATTTTTATTAATTAGACTGCAACTTGGAGGTATAATATCATGTGATTATTTTATTTACATTTTTGCTAAATTATAAAGAGTCTTAACCGGCACTCCACTAGCTCCCTTTGGAAGATATCCTCTATCCTTGCTCATATAGGAAGTTCCTGCTATATCTAAGTGCACCCATGGAGTATCCTGGACGAATTCTCCTAGGAAAAGTCCAGCAGTTAAGGAACCTGCTCCACCTACAGTGGTATTCTTAAGATCTGCTATATCTCCCTTGATCAGTTCACTGTATTCCTCATTCTTAGGGAATTGCCATACAGGCTCTCCAGCAAGCTCAGAAGCTTGTAAAAGATCATCCATTAGGTCCTGGTTGTTTGTAACTGCACCAGTATTAATGTCTCCTAGAGCAACTATACAGGCACCTGTTAGAGTTGCAATATCTACTATCTTGTCAGCCTTTACAACTGTAGCCGCATAATATAGGGAATCTGCTAGGGTAACCCTACCCTCTGCATCTGTATTTAAAATTTCTATAGTTTTTCCTGACATGGATCCAATTACATCTCCTGGTTTGTATGCTTCACCGGAAATCATATTTTCACAGGCTGCAACTACTCCAACCACATTTTTCTTTAGCTTGGATAGGGCTATGGTCTTCATAACTCCAATAACTGATGCAGATCCTGCCATATCAGACTTCATAGTTACCATTCCATTAGTAGGCTTTATTGAGTAACCACCTGAGTCATAGGTTAATCCCTTACCAACTAGGGCTAATTTCTCATCTGAATCCTTGTCTCCATTCCATTTCATAACAATAAACTGAGGCTCATTGGCTGATCCCTTTGAAACAGCTAAAAAAGCAGTCATATTGTGATCCTGAATTTCCTTCTTACCTAGAATTTCAACTTCTACACCTAGGCCTTCTAATTCTTCCTTGGCCCTGTTGGCTAATTCCTTTGGGGTCATAGTTATAGCTGGCTCATTTACTAAGTCCCTTGCTAGGAAGATTCCATGGACTATGTTTTTTGCCTCTTCTATAGCGTCCTTAGCTTCTTCTACTTTAGAATCCAATTTTAAATAGACCTTATCTAAAACAGGAGTAAATTTCTTTTCTGAAAGGTATTTCTCAAAGCTATATTCTGATTGAAGTAAACCTTCAGCAATAGCTAGGACATCATCCAAATTATTAATATCAACTTCAGCTGACTCTACCTTTAAACTATTAAGCTTTTTAGCTGCATTATAAAAAGCCCTTCTAAGGAGCTCTGAGTTTAATTTTTCCTCTTCTCCCAGTCCTAAAAATAAAACATTCTCACCCTTAGGTGATATATCCGTGTAAGTTTCTCCTAAATTTCCCTTAAACAATTCTTTTTCCTTAAGATAGTCATATAATTCCTGACCTTTGGAAACTTCCTTGTCTTCCTTAAATGCTGTTACTATTTCTACTGCTCCACCTTGACCAATTACTATTTCCAAAATATCACTCCTTTAAATATTATGATTATTATTACAAGTATATCATAAAGTCATTGCATAATACATCCATATATAGTATTATAATGATATATATGGGTGAGTAACTCAGCTGGGAGAGTGTTTGCTCGACAAGCAAAAAGTCGTAGGTTCAAGTCCTATCTCGCCCACCAAATTTTCATTGGAGGGATATATATGAATCCAAAATTAAAGAAGACTGTAGTGTTCTTAATTATCTTATCATTTGTGGCAGCAGCCTTAGTACCAGTGATAAACTTAATCTAGAAATACTTATTAAGCCAAGAGAAAATCTCTTGGCTATATTTAAATCTAAGGGGAGAAATTATGAGAAAAAATATAGCTTTGTTAATACTTATTTTAATCTTCCTGGCCACATCAGTCCATGGCAGTGACTACACTGAGCCCCTAAGCGAAAGGGCAGTGGTTCTAGAGGCTAGTGAGGCTCGGGAAAGTGATGATCTATATGAAGGACTTACCCTTCAGGATCTAGTAATAGAGATTACCAGCGGTAAATACAAGGGGGATGTAAGGGAGATAGAAAACCATCTCTCAGAAAATGAAGCCTACAATATATATGTTGAAAAGGGAGACAAGGTAGTGGTTATGATTGAAGAGTCTGAGACTGGATATGAAGTATATATATCAGATTATCTGAGATCAGACTATCTAATTTACCTGGCCCTCTTTGCCATAGTCCTTATCCTCCTAATAGGAAAGACCAAGGGACTAAAATCAATTATATCCCTAGGCCTTACCATAGGATCCGTAGTATATATACTGCTTCCCATGATCCTAAGGGGAGTGGACCCTATACCTGTATCAATAGTGATTTCCATAGGGGTTACAATAATAACCATATTCCTTGTGGGAGGAGTAAATAGCAAGGGAGTATCCGCCATACTGGGAACCATATCAGGGGTTATAATAGCAGGAATTGTTTCCTATATAGTAGGTAGGCAGATAAGCCTTACAGGGCTTAGTGCAGAGGAGGCTACCATGCTAATCTACATTCCCCAGGCCATAGAATTTAACTTTAGAAACCTTCTCTTCTCAGGTATAATCCTGGGATCTTTAGGGGCAGTAATGGATGTGGGTATGTCCATATCATCCTCTATAGAAGAGATTTATAGGGCTAATAATAAATTAAGTGTGAGAGAATTATTTGAATCCGGTATGAATGTAGGTAGGGATATAATGGGTACTATGATCAATACTCTTATCCTGGCCTATACAGGTACTTCCATACCAATGCTACTGGTATTTATGGCCTATGAAACATCTATGACAAAAATAGCCAATCTAGACATAATAGCCACAGAGATAGTTAGGTCCATATCAGGCAGTATAGGACTTATACTTACCATACCTATTACTGCAATCATTTCTAGTCTTTTGATTAAGAGAAGATCTAGAGAAAGAGAAGAGGTGGAGATAAATGACTAAGGAAGTTTTATTGTCCTTTGGTCTTACTACTATAGTAGGGCTTACCATGGGCATAGGTGGTATGCTTGCCTTTTTCATTACTGAAAAGAACAAGAGATACTTTTCCCTATCCCTAAGTTTCGCAGCAGGAATAATGATCTATGCAGGATTTATGGCCATACTTCCAGAGGGCATGCATCATCTAGAAGAGCATATGGGTGGAAAGGGAAATGCCCTGGCCCTGGTAGGATTTTTTGGTGGGATGATCCTTATAGCCCTAATGGAAAAATGGATTCACAAACATGGAGGCCATCATGATCACGGCCATACAGGAGTAGACCATGACCACAAGCATGGGGTAAATGGAGAGCATCTATCAAATCTTGGCCTTATGTCTGCAGTGGCAATAGGCATACACAATTTACCAGAGGGACTCACTATCTTTACTACAGGAATCAACGACATAGGACTTGCCCTGCCTATAGCCCTGGCAATAATCCTACACAATATTCCCCTAGGTATAGCAATAGCCGTACCTATATACTATTCAACGGGAAGCAAGAAAAAGGCTTTTTTATATACAACCCTGGTTGGTATGTGCCAGCCCCTGGGAGCTCTTATAGGTTATTTGCTCTTTGCCAATCTACAAACAGATTTATTTTTTGGCATGCTTTATTCTATAGTTTCAGGAATTATGATATTTATTTCCCTAGACGAGCTTTTACCTGCCTCCCAGAAGGACAATGACCACCATGTATCAGTTTACGGGGCCATAGCAGGTATGATTGTAATGGCCATATCCCTAAGCATATTTACACATGGGCATTAGAAAGAGCTATAAATAAGAAGAGATAAAAGATGAGAGAGGTGACAGCATGGGTATTATTTTTTTCGGACTTGGACTCCTTGTCCTTTTCACACTAGGAAAATTACTCCTATGGCCCCTTAGGATTATAATGAATTTATTGATTAATGGTGTAGTAGGTGGTATATTATTACTAATAGTTAATCTTATAGGTGGACTTATAGGACTTGAAATTAAGATAAATATTATCAACTCTTTAATAGCTGGTATATTTGGTGTACCAGGAGTTATTTTCATTATAATTTGGCAGCTATTATTTTAAGAGATAAAGTCTTTTCAAGGTTTGCAAAGTAAGTTTCAATATGGTATACTAATTTGGTATAAAAATAATGAGTAGGAGGTAGGCGCTATGGCAACTGTAAAGATGCAGATAGAGAAAAGAGATCAAACGGGTAGCAATAAAGTAAGAAAGATGAGAGCTAGTGACTCAATCCCAGCGGTTTTATATAGTAGAGGAGCTGAAACAAGACACGTTTCAATAAAAAAAGCTGAATTTTTAAAAGTATATAGATCAGCAGGTTCCACTTCACTTTTAACTTTAGATCTAGATGGAGAAAAGATTCCAGCAATCATAAAGGAAGTTCAAAAGCATCCTTTTAAAGAGGAATATCTACACATAGATCTTCAAGAGTTAAAGATGGACGAAAAAATCAAAATCACTATACCTGTTGTATTACTTAACAGAGATAGTATTCACATTCAACCATCAGTATTAGCTCAGCAAATAGACGAAATCGAAGTTGAATGTTTACCAAGCTATATTCCAAGTACTGCTGAAGTAGATGTTGAATTTATCGACTTTGACACTAGTATGTATGTTAGAGACCTAGACGTTGCAAGTATAGAAGAAGTTACTATATTAAACGATCTTGACGAAGTTGTATGTTCATTAACTGAACCAACCATCTATGAAGAAGAAGAAGACTTATTAGATGAAGATGAAGAAATGACAGAACCAGAGTTAATTGGTGAAGAAGATGAAGAAGACAGCGAAGAAGATGAAGAATAAATAATAAAACTCCTAAATCATTAGGGGTTTTTTTTATAGGCAAAATAAATTTACAAGGCTTTAAATGGATGTAAGAGAGGATGAGAAGATGAAAACTCCAGTATTTGATAAATTAAAACTCCTGGTAGAGGAGGATAGCATTTCCTTCCATACCCCAGGCCATAAAAAGAAGAATAGCCTAATCAATTGGGGAGAATACTTGCCCATGCTAGATACAACAGAAATCCAAGGCACAGATAATTTAATGGACCCAAGAGGCATAATCAAGGAAAGCCAGAAATATGCTTCCCAGGTATTTGGATCCAAGTCTACATATTACACAGTAAATGGATCCACGGGAAGCATTTACATATCCCTATCAGCCATAAGCAATCCTGGTGACAAGGTCTTGGTCCAGAGAAATTCCCATAAGGCAGTTTACAATGGAATGATCCTGAATAGATTAAATCCAGTATATATCTATCCTAACTACAATGAAAAACACAGTATATTTACAGGAATAGACCCAGAAGATATAGAGGAGGCCCTGGAAAGGGACAAGGACATAAAAATAGTCCTCCTAAGCTATCCAGATTATTATGGTATTTGCTCAGACCTGGAGAGGATAGGGGAGATAGTCCACAGGCATGGGAGGATCCTAATGGTAGATGAGGCCCATGGTTCTCATTTTAAATTTTCAAAGGACCTTCCAAAGACTGCCCTCCAGTGTGGAGGGGATATAGTGGTCCAAAGTACCCATAAGACCCTGCCAAGCTTTACACAGACATCCATGATTCATGTGGGAGGGGATAGGGTTGATAAGAATAAGCTAAGGGAAAGACTGGAACTCTACACCACCAGCTCTCCCTCCTATATATTCCTAGCCTCCTGTGAGCTTGCAGCGGCCTATATGGATAGTAGGGAAGGTGTTTTAAGATTAAAGGATAATATTCTAAGAGCCAGGGAAACTATAGATAGATTAAATAAGATAGAGGGTGTATTTGCCTTTTCTGGAGATCCGGAGGACAAGGCCATCCATGGTCTAGATCCTACAAAGATACTCTTTTCCATAGAGGGTATGAGAGGCCCTGACATAGAGAGAGAACTCTACGAGAAGCATAATATAAGGATTGAAATGTCAGATGCATCCTATGGACTTGCCCTTAGCAGCCTAATGAATGAGGATAGTGACTACCAGGCCTTAATTCGGGGAGTGGAGGACCTGGCCAGCACTGGAGGGGAGAGTAAGAAGCATACAGAGAGTATAAAAATCCCAAAAGCTGAGATAGCCATGCCTATCTACCAGGCCTACTATAGTCAGAAAAAGCAAGTAGATCTAAGGGATTCCATAGGACAGGTCTCTGCAGGGTCAATCATTCCCTATCCCCCAGGAATACCCATTCTAGTCCCAGGAGAAGTCATTACTCCCTCTTTATTTGAAAGTATTATGTTTTTAATGGGTAATAATATAGAAATACTAGGTTTAATGGGGTATAATAAAGACAAAGTAGATGTAGTAGACAAAGGAGAGTAATTTAGTGAGAGGATTATTTGTAGCTTTAGAAGGGCCGGATGGGTCAGGCAAGTCAACAATAGCAAAATTGCTGGGTTCATACTTAGAGGAAAAAGGGCTAGCCTATACAATTACCAGAGAACCAGGAGGTACCCATATAGGTGAGCAAATAAGAGAAATCATCCTAGACAAGGAGAACACAGAAATGAGTGCCCAGGCAGAAGCCCTCTTGTATGCTGCAGCCCGGGGCCAACATGTAGAGGAAAAGATAGTCCCAGCTCTTGAAGAGGGAAAAATTGTCCTCTGTGATAGATTTGTTTTATCCAGTTTAGCCTATCAGGGTAGGGGAAGAAGGCTTGGAATAGAAAGGGTAAAGATGATAAATGACTTTGCCATAGGGGATACCTATCCAGATCTTATACTTTTCTTTCATATAGATCCAAGTATTACCCTAAAGAGGAAGACTGAGAATATAGATGTAGATAGATTGGAACTAGAGGGAGACCTGTTTCATCAAGAGGTTTATAAGGGGTATATGGAAGTTTTAGAAAAATATCCTAAAAATATAAAAAAGATAGACGCAACTGGGTCTATCCAAGAAGTACTAGACCAGAGCATAAGAGAAATAGACATACTATTACAAAGTAGAGGGGGATAATTTTATGAAACTAATAGTTTCTATAGTACAGGATCAAGACGCAGCAAATTTAATAGAGGACCTTACTGAACATAAATTTAGGGTAACTAAATTGTCATCTACAGGAGGATTTCTAAAGGCAGGAAATACAACCCTATTAATTGGTGTAGAAGATGAAGAGGTTGATCAGGTTATTGAGATAATAAGAAGAGAATGTAAGAAAAGAGAAATAACCACATCCCTGCTTACAGTTACCATGCCAGGAGACACCTATATACCCTATCCATTAGAGGTTAAGGTTGGTGGAGCAACAGTATTTATATTAGATGTAGACCAACATATCAAGATCTAGGAGGAGATTTTATGAAACTAATTATAGCAATTATACAAGATGAATATATAAACAAGGTATCAAAGGCACTTTTAGAAAACAAGGTAAGATCAACCAAACTGTCATCCACAGGAGGATTCCTTAAATCCGGAAGTACAACCCTATTTATAGGTGTGGAGGAAGAGGACCTAGAAAAAGTTGTAAGTCTTGTTAGGTCCACCTGTGACACGAAAAAGGTAACAAGACCTGGAGAAGATACTGTAACAGTTGGTGGAGCAAATCTTTTTGTAATGGATATAGACGAATACATTAGGTTATAGATAAGAGGGATATTGTGAAATTTGATGAAATATCAGGGAATAATATACAGGGGAAGATATTAAAAAAAACCATAGATTCTGGAAAGATAAGTCATTTTTACTTATTTGAAGGAGAAAGAGGCACGGGCAAAAGAGATCTAGCTCTTGCCTTTTCTAAAGCCATTTTATGCAAGGGAGATGAGGATAGGCCCTGCGGAGAATGTACATCCTGTATTAAATTTAATACAGAAAATCACCCAGACTTTAAAATGCTCCTAGCCAGCAAGGATTTTATAAGAAAAGAAGATGTGGAGAATATGATAGATGACATTTCTATCCTGCCCTTTGAAAGTGGTAAAAAAGTTTTTTTAATAGAGGACTTAGATCTGGCCAGGGTAGAAACTCAAAATCTACTATTAAAAACCCTGGAAGAGCCTCCTAATTATGTGGTGATAATAATAATTACCTCCAATGCAAATCAAATACTTCCAACAATAAGGTCCAGATGTCAGAGTTTAAAATTTCATAACAAGGAAAAAATGCAAGATATTAGGGAGATAGAAGGATATAATGAGCTAAGAGATGAAATTATAAAAATAGTCCATAACTTAATTAAGGGCAACAAAATAAGGGCCTTTAGCTCCATGGATTTCTTCTTGAAAAACAAGGATATAAGCTCTGAATTACTTGATATTATGCTATACTGGTTTAGGGATCTGGCTATATATAAGGAGACAGGTGAAGGGGAGCTATTGTTAAATAAAGATAAATTAGATATACTTGAAAAACAATCCTCTATAGATATTAATCATATTTATGATATAATAGACAGAATAGAGAGAACAAAAATAAATATATCAAGAAATATTAATTACAATTTATCCATAGAAACTATGCTTCTTAATATATAGGAGGAATTTGATGACAAAGGTAGTAGGTATAAGATTTAAAAAAGCGGGTAAAATATATTATTTTAACCCTTGTGATATAGATATAAAGCTTCAAGATTATGCAATAGTTGAAACTGTAAGGGGTATTGAATTTGGCCAGGTAGTACTGGGACCAAAGGAAATAGAAGAATCTGAAATAGTATCCCCCCTTAAGGATGTAATAAGAGTAGCTACAGAAGAGGATTTCCAAACAGATAAGGAAAATAAAAGGCGAGCAAAGGAAGCTATGGATATTTGTGAAGTAAAGATAGGGGAACATGGACTTGTCATGGACCTAATAGATGTGGAGTATACCTTTGATAGGAACAAGGTAATATTTTATTTTACAGCAGATGGCAGGGTAGACTTTAGGGAATTAGTAAAAGACCTAGCAGCAATATTTAAAACAAGAATTGAACTTAGGCAGATAGGTGTAAGAGACGAAGCTAAGATGTTAGGTGGCATAGGACCCTGCGGTAGAGAAACATGCTGCAAGAAATTCCTAGGTGAATTTGAACCTGTATCCATTAAGATGGCCAAGGAACAAAATCTTTCCCTTAATCCAACCAAGATCTCTGGTCTTTGTGGAAGGCTTATGTGCTGTTTAAAATATGAACAGGACACCTACGAGGAGATTATGGCAAAAATGCCAAATCCTGGTGCCATAGTAAAGACAGAAAGAGGCCTAGGAACTGTATTAGAAACCTATACCCTTCTTGAATCTATGAAGGTAAGGCTGGTACTAAAGGACAAGACAGAGGAATTTGTTAATTTTAAGTTAGAGGATATAGAAGATACTGGAAAAGTGGACCCAAAGTATGACACTTATCGTCATTATTAAATAAAATATAAGAAAAAATTAATAAAGCTTTTAATATTCTCTTTAATCTGTTAGAATAGGACTGTAAAAGAGAATATTAAAAGTGCAATATAAATGGAGGTGAAAGAATTGGCATATGTAATTACTGATGATTGTATAGCTTGTGGTGTATGTCTTCCAGAATGCCCAGTAGACGCTATATCAGAAGGAGATATTTACGTAATTGATGCTGATGCTTGTATAGATTGCGGAGCTTGCGCAAATGTATGTCCAGTAGACGCTCCAAAACCAGAATAGTACTTAGAAAAAGGGACCCGTTTTCGGGTCTTTTTTCACATTTAAAATAAATAAACAAATAGAGGGGAGTCTAATATGGAAAGAGGAAAGCTATACATATGTGCAACACCTATAGGAAATTTAGAGGATATTACCATCAGAACTATTAGAATCCTAAAAGAAGTAGACCTTATAGCAGCTGAGGACACAAGACACACCATAAGACTTTTAAATCACTTTGACATAAAAAAGCCCCTGACCTCCTATCACGAACACAATATAAAGGAGAAGGGATTGGAACTGGTAGATAGGATGAAGAGAGGGACAAATATAGCCCTGGTATCAGATGCAGGTATGCCTGGGGTCTCAGACCCAGGAGAAGACCTTGTAAGGCTAGCAGTAGAAGAAGGCATAGAGGTGGTAGCCCTACCAGGGCCAACAGCTTCTATAACCGCCCTGGTCCTTTCAGGCCTAAGTACAGAGAAATTTGTCTTCCAAGGCTTCCTATCTTCAAAAAAGTCTCAAAGAAAAAAAGAATTAGAAGAGATCAAGACCTATAGGGAGACCAGTATAATATATGAATCCCCCCATAGGATTCTAGGGACTCTAGAAGACATAGGGGAGATAATGGGAGAAAGAAGACTCTCCCTTTCAAGAGAACTCACTAAAAAATATGAAGAGACCTTTAGGGGCACTGCAAAAGAAGCCTGGGAAAAATTTAGCCAGGGCCAGGTCCGGGGAGAGTTTGTTATAGTCCTTGAGGGCAATAAGGAAGAAGAAGTAGAAGAAGAGCTAGATATAAGAGAGCTCTTGGACTCTTACAGGGACCAGGGCTACTCAAATAAAGAGGCTGTAAAAAAAGTAGCAGAAGAATATAAGTTGCCAAAAAACCAAGTATATGCTGAAAGTTTAAAGAGGTGATTTTATCTATAGCATAGAGGATCAACTAAAGGAAAAAATAGGAGAACTAAACACTTCTCTAAGGGAAGACTATAAAGAAGTATTTTCCATAGACAAAGAGGAAATTAGGAAATTTATTCAGAACAATATAGGTCCTATAATTAAGATGGACAAATTGGACAAGGAAGACCTAGCCCTCTACCAGACCAAGGGAGGTTTGGTGGGAGTGGATGGATCAGTAAATAGGATGGGTGGAGCAGATCCCCATTATGTAGAGGTCTTTCAGGGACTAGCCAAATCTACTTCCAAGAAGGACCAACCTATTTTTAGGGGGGATATCTTTAGTCCCCTTATAGACAGGGGAGAGGAAGAAGGACTAGAAGAAGAAAACTCCCATGACAGGGAGGAGAGAAATAGGCTCCTTGCAAATATTGAAGTTCAGGTTGCCCTGGACAGTATAGAAGCCCATAAGCCCTGTGCCATACTTATGGATGGATCTCTTATTAGATACTATATATACTCCTATGACCTATGGATTAAACTCCGAGAAGAATGTGAGGAGAGAAATATACTCCTAGTAGGGGTAATAGAGGATATAAAGACTTCAATTATAGGTGAGAGTCTGGAGGAGAAAAGAGAAGACATAAAAATAAGGGCCTATGACAGGGAACTCCTTTTTGGAGTCTTAGAATATGGAGAGATGATTGCCATAGATGATGGGGTAAATAGCAAGCACAAATCAGGTTATTCCTCAGTCTTTATGAGGTCTTCCCTGGCCCCCTCTGTAATAGGCATGGATATTATAGATACACAAAAAAAATATCTAGAACAAATGGCAAGACTGGTCTTTACCCTGACCCCTGAAAACAGCAGGGGAGTACCCCTATGGTTGGACATGGTAGACCAGGAAGTAAAGATTTCAGATCAACTTATGAGGGGTCTAGTGGAAAGATACATGGATAGGGATATCTATCAGAGATTCTTTGTATCAGAAAGGTCCAAGAGGAGCTAAATTTTAAAAATGAATAATAAGGATAATATAAATCAATTTGATGAAAGGATGTCTAATATGAAAGTAGTAGGAATAACTACCCAGCAAGAGGTTTTTATAGGTTCAAAGACTAGAAACTTCAGAATCAATGAGTTCTTAATACTTGAAGATCCTTATCAAGGAGATTTGATAGGGGAAGTTGTGGAGGCTAAGACCTTTAATAGGTATATACCTCTAGATGTATCTGGAGATTTTGTGGATAATTCTGTTTTAGAATCTCTTAAATCCCTGGGTTACAATATAGATGAAGAAACAATTTATATAGCCAAGCTAAGGCTTTTAAATGAGGCCCTATATCCTGTTCAAACAGGTTCAGATGCCAGACTTCCAGAGTTTCACGAGGTGAAAGACCTTATGATTCGCACCACAGTAGAGGATGGGTTGACCCTGGGAGTTATAAGAAATACTGATGATATGGCAGGAGGCATGGATGAGGAGTTTAAGAATATACTCCACACCTTTGGAGAGGATGGGCTGGAAGCCCAAAGGGAGATTCCCTATATAATGGACCTTAAGTCCATGCATCATTATCCCCACATAGGAGTATTTGGTGGTTCAGGATCAGGAAAGTCCTTTGGACTTAGGGTAGTCCTAGAGGAAATAATGAAAAAAAATATACCTACCATAGTCCTAGATCCACATTTTGAAATGGATTTTGGAGAAAGGGCAGAATACCTGGACCAGGATGGCTATGATTTCACTGGCAAATTTAAATGCCTCCAGGTAGGCTACCATGTAGGAGTTAAATTTGAGGACCTAAGTGCCCAGGATTTAAAAAACCTTCTAGATGCAGCATCAAATCTAACAGATGCCATGAACAATGTGGTGGATATACTCTTTAAGAGAAGAAGCTCCTTTCAGAGCTTTTACAATAAACTAAGCATGCTAACAGAGGCTCAAGAAGAAGGCTCCCTAGACAGGATCAACAACAGGGTAAATGATGCAGAGGACATAGATGAAAGAAAGGCCTGGGAGGCTAGAAGGGAAATTTATATTTCCTATGATAAGACCTGTCCCTATAATTCAGTCAAGGGAATAATGTGGAGATTAAAGAGACTAGACAATGAAGGAATCTTTTCAAAAGACATTAGAGAAATTGAGGAAGGCCTACAAAATGGCCAGCTTATAGTGGTCCAGGGAAATACTAGGATGCTACAAGTCTTTAGTACCTATCTCCTAAACAATCTTTATCACAAGAGAAGGGAATACAAGGATGCCCAATATAGGAAGACCCTGGCAGAATACTTTCCACCCTTTATAGTGGTTACAGATGAGGCCCATAACTTTGCTCCCAAGGGCTATAGTTCACCTTCCAAATCAATACTCAAGGAAATATCCCAGGAGGGAAGAAAGTACGGAGCATTTTTAGTCCTTGCAACCCAGAGGCCAACCCTCTTAGATGAGACAATTACAGCCCAGCTAAATACTAAATTTATCTTTAGAACCGTAAGGGCTTCAGACATACAAACCATCAAGGAAGAAACAGACCTTACCATGGAGGAGACAAAAAGACTTCCCTATTTGAGAACAGGAGATGTATTCGTATCTTCTGCATCCATGGGAAGAACAATATTTGGAAGGATAAGGGCTGCTCTTACAGGAAGTCCCCATAGTGAAAATCCCTTTGATGAATTGAAGACTAGGATTAGGGATGAGGAAGAGGAATGGGTAGATATATTAAAGGATAAATTCCCCATAGATGAGATGAATTTTTTAGATATAATAAGGGAAGTGGAAAGGGAAAAAAATATACAGATCAGTGTAAAATCCCTGGAAAACAAAATAAAGGCCTTGGAGACAAGTGGCTATTTATCAAAAAAGGATACTCCCTTTGGATATAGATATGATATTAAGGATAAGAGATAAAAAAACTCGCCAGCTGGCGAGTTTTTTATCTTAATATATGAACTTTTACTTTTCTTCTTCCAAAGTTTCTCACATCTGTTGCTGAGTGGAAGAATAGGTCTATCTTATTTCCCTTTATAGCTCCACCTGTATCCTCTGCTGTTGCATAACCATAATCAGGAGTTCCATCTAAACTTTCCACATATAATTTAGTTCCTAAAGGTATGACCCTTGGATCAACTGCAACTGTACCAGGCTTGGCCATTGTACCTGATGCTGTCATTCCATAATACTTATCACCAGGACGCTTGCCCGTACTTGCAAAAGATAAGTCATAGGCTGTAGCACTCATAGTGACCACATCTCCACCCTTAGGAGGAGTTCCACCCCTGTTAGCTTTTACAAGAGGCTTTTTCTTAGTGCCGTTTTCAATGATTTCATCCATTTTTTCTACAAGCATTTCCTCTTTAACAATTATTTCTTCTAGAAACTTTCCATTTACAAAGGTCTTCTTTATGCTTATTTCCTTTAGACCTTCTTGGCCCTTTTGAATAGTCTTGGTTTTTCCAACTTCTAGTTTAGAATTTTTCTTAACTATTTTTTCAAAGGGAATCTCTTCTTCTAATATTTCTATTTCTTCTTCTACAAAGAAGAGTTGGATATCCTCTCCACTGGAAATATTAGAGTTTAAGTCTGGAATACTATAATCATTTTCTCCAAGCTTAATGTCCATATCGTACAAGATGTCCTTAACCTTGCTGTATCTTGAGCTTATGTACCACTGGGATTCGTCAATTGATAGAGTGTATGATCTTGGGTTTACTACTATTATGTCAAGTCCTTCATTAATTTCCTTGTCTAGGGATAGGTTGATATATCCTCTTTCATCCAATCTGATGTCCTCTTCTTCTAAAAATTCTCCTACTGTTTCTGCTTCTGTTATTACTTCTGTAACTCGGTTATCTAGAGTCAAGTTTATCATGTGTTGGCTTTCCTGGCCTAAGTAAAATCCTGAAAAGATAGTTACAGATAGGAATAGAAGCGTTAAGACTAATAACTTCCAAGTCTTATTTTTCATCCTAATTTCCATTTTATACCTCCTAAAGTTTAACTAGGGTCATCTTATTCAATAAGATTTACTTTGTCAAATTTATTTTTATATTACCATAAGATTCTGACAAAAGCTAGACCCTAGTTAAAACATGGGAGACAGAGGATTAATATGGAGTAGTGATTATTCAGAAAATATAAACTTTAATTTTTTAAATCCCTGTAAACTAGCAGACAAGCCATTGGATAAAAAAGTCTTTCAAGAATCACAAACAAATAAAAAACTCCTTCTAGGAAAAGAATATTCAGAAAACACAGACTTTACAATAGTCCCTATATATTATATAATACATGTAATAGACACATGTAGGGTCTATTTAAATTTGTAAAAATTCTTCTTCCATATAAGATGGAAAGGGAATTATACTATATAAGATAGAAGGGAGGAAAAGGGAAGAAGTTATTATATCTTATAAAATCAATTAAAATGGAGGATTAAAAAATGAAGGAACAAGTTAAACAAAATTATTCGGTAAAGGATTATTTAAAGTTTATAATTCCGTCCTTGATAGGTGTGCTATTATTAATGATTCCATTTAAGTATCAAGGGGATACAACAATTCTTGTTGCCCTACTGGCAGGTAAGTTAACTGACCTGATAGGTGGAGCATTGCCACTGATAATTACAATTATGATAGCTATAACAGGAGTACTAACTGTAGGAGCAAAGTTAAAGAAAACTGGACCAGTTGATGAGGAAAGCTTCTTTGAAGGACTTTTCAACATATCAACATTTTGGACCATAGTTAGGGTAATAGGAGTAGTACTTGCCTTTCTTGTATTCTTTGAAATTGGACCAGAGTGGATTTGGTCAGAAGATACAGGTGGCTTGATTTTAAATGACTTGATACTAGGACTATTTGGAATATTTTTATTTGCAGGATTTTTACTACCATTCTTAACAGATTTCGGACTATTAGAATTTATAGGGTCATTATTAACACCACTTATGAGACCAGTATTTAAATTACCAGGTAGATCATCTATAGATGCTATCGCTTCATGGGTAGGAGATGGTACCATAGGTATCACCCTTACAAACAGACAGTATGAACAGGGTTACTATACTAAGAAGGAAGCAGCTATAATAGCAACTACCTTCTCAGCAGTATCTATTACCTTTAGTTTAGTTATTATAGATTATGTAGGTCTATCCCATTTATTTGGACCATATTATCTATCAGTTATAGTTGCAGGACTTGCAGCAGCAATTATAATGCCAAGGATACCTCCCCTATCTAGAAAGAAAGAAACATATTATGAAGGTATAAGTAGGGATGAGGGAGAAAATGTTCCTAGCAATTATACAAATGTTGAGTGGGGTACTCACTTAGCTATACAAAAAGCACAGGAATCAGGAAATCCTAAAAACTTCGTTATTAATGGAGTTAAAACTGTATTAGAGATGTGGGTAGGAGTACTGCCAGTAATCATGGCCTTTGGTACCATAGCCCTTATTATTGCAGAGTTTACTCCAGTATTTACTTGGTTAGGTTTACCATTTATACCAATACTAAACTTATTCCAAGTACCTTACGCAGTAGAAGCCTCTCAGACCATGCTTGTTGGATTTGCAGATATGTTCCTGCCAGCAGTTATTGGAGCTAGTATACCAAGTGAAATGACTAGATTCATCATAGCAGGAGTATCAGTAGCTCAGCTTATATTCATGTCAGAGACAGGTGCAGTTATCTTAGGATCAAAAATTGACATATCACCCTTAGAATTATTTGTAATATTTGTAGAGAGAACACTTATTGCTCTTCCAATAATTACAATTGCAGCCCATATAATATTTTAAGTAAATAAGAGAATCCCAGTCATTTGACTGGGATTCTTACATAAGCCAAGAAGATATGAACAAAGATCCTTCGCCACTTTACTCC
>CAZGQG010000017.1:32383-40128 GCA_964527205.1 uncultured Tissierellaceae bacterium
TAGACTAGAAGAAAGATCCTTCGCCACTTTACTCCTCAGGATCTATCTTTAAGACTGTCATCCTGAGCGAAGCGAAGGATCTTATAGGCTAGAACAAAGATCCTTGCTCGTCTTACTCCTTAGGATGACAGAAAGATCAGGATGACGGAAATATTGGGGATTAAAGTTGACTAAAAAATAGATATAGAGTATAATACTTCTCAAATAGTAAAATAAAATACAAGCAGGGAAGAGTAGAGTAGGATTAGGATTATTCTCCAGAGAGCTGGGCAGGGTGGAAGCCAGTGTTTAAGATAAATCTGAAAATGGGCTCTGAGCTTTACAGCTAAATAATTAGGCTGTAACGGTTGCAACCGATATATTGTATGGTTTAATAACCTAGTGAGATTTAAATTTTGAGATTTAAATAAATTAGAGTGGTACCGCGAAGTCAACCTTCGTCTCTATATAGAGATGGAGGTTTAATTATTTTAGGGGGGGTTTAAGATGAAGAAATTTTATTTAACTACGCCGATTTATTATCCATCAGACAATCTGCACATCGGACATACCTATACTACAGTGGCAGCAGATGCCCTTAAGAAATTCAAGGAGATGCAGGGCTATGATGTATACTTTGTAACTGGGGCAGATGAACACGGACAAAAAATAGCAGAAATGGCTAAAAAGAACGGACTTACTCCAAAGAAATATGTGGACAAGATAGTTGCCAGCATAAAGGAACTTTGGAAGACATTAGATATAGATTATGACAAATTTGTAAGAACCACAGATGATTATCACAAGGAAGCTGTAAAAAAGATATTTAAAGAGCTTTACGATAAGGGTGAGATCTATAAGTCTATCTACAAGGGACATTATTGTACTCCCTGTGAAAGTTTTTGGGCTGAGTCCCAGCTTGAATCAGGCAACTGTCCAGACTGCGGAAGACCAGTTCACCTGGCAGAGGAGGAAGCTTACTTTTTCAAGCTTTCAAAATACAGAGATAGATTGTTAAAGCTATATGAAGATAATCCAGGCTTTATCCAACCAGAATCTAGAAAAAATGAAATGATAAATAATTTCCTAAAGGATGGTTTAGATGACCTTAGTGTTTCCCGTTCAAGCTTTGACTGGGGTATAGAGGTGGACTTTGATCCAGACCATGTTGTCTATGTTTGGATAGATGCACTTTCCTGCTATCTTACAGGACTAGGCTATGGAGGAGAAGATTCAAAGATGGAAAAATTCTGGCCTGCAGATGTACATCTAGTAGGTAAGGAAATAGTGAGATTCCATGCCATAATCTGGCCTGCTATTTTAATGGCCCTAGATCTACCACTTCCAAAACAAGTATTTGGACATGGTTGGATCCTCTTTGAGGATGATAAGATGTCAAAATCCAAGGGCAATGTAATATATCCAGAGCCAATCATAGAACTATACGGGGTAGATGCCTTTAAGTACTTCCTACTAAGGGAATTCTCCTTTGGTCAGGACGGATCTTTCTCCAGGGAAAAGTTCCTGCAGAGATTAAACTCAGACCTGGCCAATGATCTTGGAAACTTAGTCAACAGGACTATAACCATGATTCAAAAGTACAATGATGGAGTAATTCCAAAGAAGGCTGGAGAATGTGAATTTGCACCATCCCTTATAGAACTAGGACTAGGAGTAGGGGACAAGTTTGAAGCCCATATGGATAAACTAAGCTATTCAAATGCCATAGAAGAGATATGGAAATTAATAAGAAGGACCAATAAATATATAGATGAAACAAGGCCATGGGTACTGGCTAAGGAAGATAAAAAGGATCTTTTAGATACTGTACTCTTTAACCTAGCAGAAAGCATTAGGATCATAGCCATTCTTATCTATCCATTTATGGAAAAGACCTCCCGTGAGATAAACAGGCAAATGGGATTAGATGGAGAAGTTAAGTGGGATGATGCTAAGGAATGGGGTAAAATACCAGAGGGAACTAAGGTAGGAGAGGCAGAAGCCATATTCCCAAGACTTGAAATAGAAAAGGAATTAGAAAAATTAAACAAGGCCAATGATGATTTAATAGCAAAGAGGACCAAGGGAAGAATAGAAGAAGTAGGGGAGAAGGTGGAAAAGGTGGAAGAAATTACCATAGATGAATTTGCCAAGTTGAAATTAAAGACTGGGGAGATTATATCCTGTGAGGATCATCCAGATGCAGATAAGTTGTATGTATTAAAATTAAAATTAGACCAGGAAGAAAGACAGGTAGTTTCAGGTATAAAGGACTTTTATAAGCCAGAGGACCTGATAGGGAAAAAAGTAGTAGTTATTACAAATCTTAAGCCTGTAAAACTTAGGGGAGTAGAATCCCAGGGTATGGTCTTAGCTGCAGAGGACAAGGATGGAAAGCTAAGTTTGGTATCAACTCTGGAAGATATAAAATCAGGAGCAAGCATATCTTAAAGAAGAACTTAAAACTAGAGAAATATATAAATTAATAGGAGGCTAAATATGTTTATAGATAGTCACGCCCATCTTGATGATAGAAGATTTAATCAGGATAGGGACAAGATGATTAAGAATTTAAAAAATGATGGTGTAGAACTGGCCATCAACGTAGGTGCGGACCTAAAGACCAGTAATATGTCTGTAGGACTAGCCAATAGATATGAAAATATATATGCAGTGGTGGGTATACATCCCCATTCTGCAACGGAACTTGATGATGCAGCCCTGGATATCCTAAGGGATTTATCCAAGGACGACAAGGTCATGGCCATAGGAGAGATTGGACTTGATTTTCACTATGACAATTCTCCAAGAGATGTACAGAGAAGCGCCTTTAGAGCTCAGATTGAGCTTGCCAAGGAGCTAGGTCTTCCCATAGTAATACATTCAAGGGAAGCAGACCAGGAGACCTTTGATATTATAAAGGAATACAAGGATGAAGATCTAGAAGTTCTACTTCACTGCTATTCAGGAAGTGCAGAGTTGGCAGAGGAATTTGTAAAGCTAGGCTGCTATATATCCCTGGCAGGACCAATTACCTTTAGCAATGCAAGAAAGCCAAAGCAAGTAGCAGAGGTAGTTCCTATGGACAGACTTTTAATAGAAACAGATTCTCCTTACCTTACGCCAACACCTTACAGGGGCAAGAGAAATGAGCCAAAATATGTAAGATATGTGGCAGAGGCCATAGCAGATGTAAGGGGTATAAGTGTAGAAGAAGTGGCAGAGGCTACAAAGGAAAACACCAAGAGATTTTTCCGAATAAAGTAATATGGCCTTGGCCTATTAAGGTGGTTTAGAGATGATAAAGGAAGTAATAGTAGTAGAGGGAAGAGATGATATTACTGCTGTAAAAAGAGCCTTAGATGTGGAAGTTATAGCTACAGGAGGCTTTGCCTATAGCAGAAAACACCTGGATACAATAAAAAAAATAGCAGAGAGAAATGGGGTAATAATCCTAACGGATCCGGACTATGCAGGAGAACAGATAAGGAAGGATCTATCCAAGCATATAAAGAATTGCAAGCATGCCTTCCTCCCCCAGGGCAAGGCCCTTAAGGGAGAGGATATAGGAGTAGAAAATGCAAGTCCAGAGGACATAAGAGAGGCTGTAAAAAAGGCCAGACCCATTAGTGTGGATAGGAAAGACCTATACAGCAAGGAAGAACTCCTGGTCCTTGGCCTTATAGGAGGCAAGGACTCCAGGGAGAGAAGAGAAATGATAGGAGATATATTGGGCATTGGATATACTAACGGCAAGCAATTGCTAAATAGACTAAATAATTTTGGCATATCCAGAAAAGAATTTGAAGATGCAGTTGAAAGGATTGAAAGGAATTATGGAAGATAAAAGATTATATTCTCCATCATATGTAAAGAGGATCCTAAAGCAGCACGGCTTTAGATTTTCCAAGAGCCTGGGACAGAACTTTCTCATAGACGGAAATATTGTTAGGAGCATAGTTGAAAAGGCAGAAGTAGGAGAGGAAGACTATGTCCTTGAAATAGGTCCAGGTATAGGAACCCTAACAGAAGAATTAGCTCTTAGGGCAAAAAAAGTTGTTGCAGTGGAAATAGACAAAAAGCTCATACCTATACTGGAACAAAGCATTGGCAAGTATGAAAATGTTGAAATAATAAATGAGGACATATTAGAAGTAGATTTAGGAAGATTAATAGAGGAAAAATTTCAGGGAAAATCTGTAAAGGTAGTTGCCAATCTTCCATATTATGTAACTACTCCCATAGTGGCAAGATTAATAGAAGAAAACTTGAATATAGAATCCATTGTGGTCATGGTGCAAAAAGAGGTCGCGGAGAGAATGGCAGCCCCACCTGGTAGCAAGACCTATGGATCCCTATCAGTGCTTATAGACTACTTTACCAAGCCTGAGATAATCCTCAGTGTGCCTAGGACTGTATTTATGCCTCAACCTAAGATAGCATCAGCGGTAATAAAGCTTGATCTAAAGAAGGATCTTGAGGATATAGACAGTGACAAGCTATTTAAGGTAGTCAGGGCAAGCTTTTCAAAGAGAAGAAAAACTGTACTCAATGCTCTCTCTAGCTATGGTTTTGATATAGACAAGGACAGGGTAAGGGAGTGCCTTGAAAAAGCAGGAATAGATCCTAGTGAAAGAGCTGAGAGGCTATCTACTGAGGATTTTATAAAGATAAGTAAAAGTTTACCTCCTTTAAATATAGAAAGGGAAGAGTAACTACCTTAAAATACTAGTTGATTTAAAGAGGAAGTGTTGAAATGGATAAGAATAAAAGAAAAGACATAGCTTGTTCTTCCCATAGCGTTGAAGATGAGACTATGGAGAGGATAAGTGAGGAACTACTAGGAGAAAGGGATCTAGAGCCCTTGTCGAAGATGTTTAAGGGCCTTGGAGATCTAACCAGACTAAAAATTATCTATGCCCTATCAAAGTCATCACTTTGTGTCTGCGATATATCCACCATAGTAGGCATGAGCCAGTCCGCCATTTCACATCAATTAAGGGTCCTTAGGGATTTAAAGCTAGTAAGGTTTGAAAAACAGGGCAAGCTAGTTATATATTCCCTAGACGATGACCATGTTGTAGAATTATTTGACCAGGGCCTAGACCACGTAAAACATAAATAAGACCAGGAATGGTCTTATTTTCTTTTAATGATTAATAAAAAGCTCAGTGGGTAGATATTAAATAGCAGATAAATTAAGAGGATAGACCATATAGCTAAGAGGCTATAGGGGAGATTTAGAATTTTGGGGAGGTTTATTGGATGGATGGGATAAAAATTTACACTAGTAACACATGTGCCTATTGTACACTGGCCAAGGAATTTTTAGATGAAAAGGGAGTACATTATACTGAAAAAAATATTCAGACAGATAAGGAAGCTAGAAAAGAACTTATGAACATGGGACACATGGGAGTACCGGTTATAATTATCGACGGAGAAGAAGTAGTAGGCTTTGACAGAGATAAGATAGAAGTACTTTTAAGTCAATACCTAAGTAAATAAAAGAGAACGCAAAAAAAGGATGAGATCACTCATCCTTTTCTTTATTTATAGAAAAAATTTATTTTTCGTTTAAAGCACTCATTAGTTTATCTAAGTCTAAACCATGAACCATTGCAGCTTCTTCTAAGCTTTCTACTTGACTAGCAGGACATCCAACACAGCCCATACCAAAGCTCATAAGAGTTTCTACAGATTCTGGCTTATTTCTGATAAGTTCTCCAATAAGCATATCTTTAGTGATTTCCATTGATAAAACCTCCTTCTTTAATTCTTACTAATATAGTAGCATATCTTTTAAAAAGATTCCACTAATATTTTAGGATGATTGAAAATATTTTTCCGGGGTAAATGTTATTTATATGGAAAGAGTTTAAAAATATTTGATTTTGCTATTTACATATACCCTCCAAGGGTATATACTATAAATAGTAAAAGATTATAGGAGGGGTAAAATGCTTATTAAGATAACAGATAAGGCTAAAGAGCAATTATTAGCAGTTAAGGAAGAAAAAAAGGAAGACAAGCCACTTAGAGTTTATATAGCAGGATATGGTTGAGGTGGCCCATCATTTGGTTTAGCTCTGGACGAGCAAAAAGATGAAGACTTAGAATTAGAAGTAGATGGACTTAAGTTTGTATATGGAGAAGAATTAGAAGAGGCATTTGAATACTTTACAATAGACTATACAGATAGTGGATTTAGAAAAGGATTCACAGTAGTACCTAATACAGGAGAATCAAGCTGCTAATAAGTATTGGCAAAAAGATAGGGAAACCTATCTTTTTTTTCTTGCATTTTTTATAGATATGTTATAATAGAAAATAAGAGAAAAAAGCAGGCATTCTCATGATTTGGGATGGCCCTTGCTTAAGGGAGGGAATAATTGTGGAAGAAAGAGAGTTTTTACGATTAATAGAAGAAAAGAAATACTTTCAAATAAAAAGAGAGCTATCAGAGATGAATGAGGTTGACGTTGCAGAACTTTTAGATCCTCTAGATACTCATACTACCCTGATTATCTTTAGGATGCTTCCTAAGGACATGGCGGTAGATGTATTTTCTAATTTTTCAAAGGACCAGCAATTAAACATTATAAATCTAATCACAGATGTAGAGCTTCAACAGATCTTAGATGAATTATTCTTTGATGATATGATAGATTTAATAGAAGAAATGCCAGCCAATATAGTAAATAAAATCCTGGTCGCATCAAAGGAAGAAGAAAGAAATCAAATAAATGAATTTTTAAAGTACCCAGAAGACTCTGGTGGAAGCATAATGACCATAGAATATGTAAATCTGGAAAAGAATATGACTGTAGCCCAGGCCCTGGATCATATAAAGGATGTAGGTCTTACCAGGGAAACGGTTTACACCTGCTATGTCATAGATAAGGAAAGATTTTTAGAAGGCTTTGTATCCCTAAGAACCCTAGTAACCTCGGAACTAGATGTAATAATAGGGGATATTATGGAGGATGTTATAAGCGTACATACCCACGACGATCAGGAAACCATAGCAGCTACCTTTAGGAGATATGGTTTTGTAGCCATACCTGTAGTGGACAATGAGGGAAGATTAACCGGAATTATAACAGTTGATGATATTATGGATGTAATAGAACAAGAAACTACAGAAGACTTTCAGTTGATGGCAGCTATGTCCCCATCTGAAGAGGAATACCTAGGCACAAGGGCTTGGGTACTAGCCAAGCACAGACTTCCTTGGCTCTTTGTCCTTATGATTACAGCAACAGTTACAGCAAGGATTATGGGTCAATATGAAGATATCCTGGCAACAGTGGTGGTACTTTCTACCTTTATACCTATGCTTATGGATACGGGAGGTAACTCTGGAAACCAATCCTCCACCCTTATTATTCGTGGACTGGCAACTGGTGAGATCCAGACCTCAGATTGGTTAAAGGTAATGTGGAAGGAATTTCAAATAAGTATACTGGTTGGACTGGGGCTTTCCACTGTTAACTTTTTAAGGCTTGTACTTATAGAAAAAGTTGCCCTGGACATATCCCTAACAGTATCCCTAACCCTTGTGGTTACAGTAGTTTCTGCAAAGATAGTGGGAGGACTCCTACCACTAATAGCTAAGAAACTAAAAATGGACCCAGCAATAATGGCAGGACCACTTATCACCACCATAGTGGATGCCCTGAGTTTATTTGTTTACTTTAGAATGGCAACAGCAATATTAGGAATATAATCATAAAGGAAAGCCTAAGGCTTTCCTCTTTTTGTCC
>CAZGQG010000017.1:40228-41808 GCA_964527205.1 uncultured Tissierellaceae bacterium
GCAATATTAGGAATATAATCATAAAGGAAAGCCTAAGGCTTTCCTCTTTTTGTCCATAAATTTATTGTTACAATATTTTAACATAATTTTTTAGACAAATAATTGACAAGAGCTTTATTTAGTAGTATAATATGCAATTGCTTGACAAAGAGAGGAATCCGTGATATGATGTATAAGTAAAGTTTATTTACCCTTCTAAGGAAGGAGCATATAATGAAAGGTGGTTTCATTATTGGAAAAAAATACTTTGTATAGAATACGTAAAGACATCGAAGGACATATCGGAAGCAATGTTAGACTAAGAGCTAATAAGGGAAGAAAGAGGATTGTCGTAAGGGAAGGTGTACTTGAAGCTGCATATCCAAATTTATTTGTAGTAAGCATAGAAAATGAATTTGAAAGCTCAAGAAAGGTATCCTACACTTACACTGATGTACTGACAAAAACAGTTGAAGTAACTGTATTCAACGAATCAAAAGAAAAAATATCTTAATCAAAAATCAACTATATTATCTAGGTTTAGCCTAAACTAATATAGTTGATTTTTTATTTTATCTCCCCTCCAACTTATGTTATACTTAAGGAGTTAAGAATTATAAAAAGGAGAAAACAATGGAGAAAATAGATATTAAGTCCTACGGAAAGGTGAACCTAGCCCTAGATGTACTTTATAAAAGAGATGATGGCTATCATGAGATAGATACTATAATGCAGGAGATATCCCTTCATGATCAGTTGACTTTTGAAAATATAGGAGAAGATAAGATAATAATAGAATCAGATAAGGAAGAAGTCCCCCTTGATTCCAGGAATTTAGTTTACAAGGCCTGGGAAAAGATAAGGGATTTTACAGGGGTTAAAAGAGGTATAAGGATAAGGATCCAAAAGAACATACCCATAGCAGCAGGTCTTGCTGGGGGAAGTTCTAATGCAGCAGCTACCCTTAGGGCACTGAACCAGTTATGGGCCTTAGACCTAAGTGAGGGAGATTTACAGGACCTTGGACTCTCTATTGGGGCAGATGTACCCTTTTGCCTTCTAGGAGGCACTAAGAGGGCCAGAGGGGTGGGAGAAGAGCTGGTAGCTATAAAAGCCTTTAAGGATCATCACATACTCCTATTTAACCCTGGAGTCCATGTATCAACAGAATATGTTTATGAAAATCTTAATCTTGGGAACTCCCCTAGAATTGATATGGAAAGGATCCAAAGCTTTATAGAGGAAGAGGATAGTCTAAGCCTAGGAAAAAACATGAAAAATATAATGGAGGACCTGGTAATAAAAAAACATCCTCTTATAGGATGGGCCAAAGAGGTCATGATAGATGGAGGAGCCCTAGGTTCTCTTATGAGTGGAAGTGGTCCCACTGTATTTGGAATATTCCAAGATGAGGATCTCTTAAAGACTTGCAAGAATACTTTAGAGAAAAAAGGAATTACAATAGCCTGTAAGACCATATAAGATAAAAGAATGGAGCTAGCCCTAGGGCTAGCTCCATTTTATATATTTACTTTACCACTATTTCTACTTTAAAAGACCCATTATAGTATCATACACTATTCCTGGAAGTACATTAAAGG
>CAZGQG010000018.1:0-17503 GCA_964527205.1 uncultured Tissierellaceae bacterium
CTAAGACTACATCAGAAACCATACCTATAGCAGGAGCTACACTGGAAAGCTTAGGTGGAGGATTTGCTGTAGAGATTGATTCAGGTATTTATTACAAGCCTGTTATTCTAACCATAGACAATCTAAGTGATTCATACAGTGTGGAAAGTAGATATATATCTGCATCTAACTTCTATAGACTAAGCATGATAAATCCATCTGGAGCCCATGCTAAGGATAAGAAGATAAAAATCTCCTTTGAATATTATGGAGATAAGGATGGGGGCATATATATTCTGGATAATGGAAAATGGCATTACTTAAACTCAACTGTAGAGGAAGGAATCATATCTGCCTATATAAGTCCAGCAAGCCTATCAACCGCGGGCAATGTATTTGGAGTACTGGTTGATACTGAAACCCAGATATTCTATGACATCAGAGGCCACTGGGCCAAGGATGAGATAACAGCCTATATTAGAAACAGGGTTATTAATGGCTATCCAGACAAGACCTTTAAGCCAGATAGGCCTATAACTAGGGCGGAGTTCTTAATACTCCTAAGTAGACAGTATAGGTGGTACATGCCATATGATACTTCTAATATAGAATTCTTTAGAGATCATGGGACTTTCAATAGATATAATATCAAGCACTTATCCTATGCCTTAAATAAGAACTACATTATAGGCTATCCAGATAAGTACTTTAGACCATATAATCATATCTCCTACAAGGAAGTAGATATAATTATGAAGAAGATCCTAAGAGATCCAAGCTTTAAATGGTCTGATTATGCACAGAAGATGATGTATGACAAGAGCATTAGATCATCATCCTATGATAGTTACAATAATAATATTACAAGAGCGGAATTTTCGTATATGCTCTATAACTTATATCAATGGAAATACTAGACAGAATGAGCAAATGGGGTTATACACTACTAGAACTTATAGTAGTGTTGGCACTATTTGCTCTTTTTTTATCTATAGCTATACCAAGTGTGTCAATGATTTCTAGAATCAGGGAAAAAAATGAATTAAAGGAATTTAGAAGAGATATTATCAATGCTAGAAATATGGCTGTTGTTGAGAATACCAGCTATAGTATTGTTCTTAACGGAAAAAAGAACGAATATAGTATAAGAAAAGCAGATGACCCAAATAATTATATAAAGAAAGTTAGCTTTAAGCATGGTATTAAAATAAGTGAATCACAAGATTTTACTTCTATCACATTTAAGAATACAGGTGCTCCCAGTGGGGGAGGCAGAACTATTTACCTTTCAGACAGTAAGAAGGAAAGCATAGAGCTAACTATTGTTCCAGCTACAGGAATTGCAAATTTTAAATAAATATGGAGAAAACATATGAAAAGACAAGGACTCACTTTAATTGAAGTTGTTTTAGCTATCTTTATTCTTGGAATAATCTGTGCTGCTGTATTTCCATCCCTGCAAAGCTTGTACTATATTTTAAGCAAAAATGATCGATATCTTGTGATGATGGCGAGTGCAGAGATGGCTGTGGAGAAGCTTAGGGCCTATGATCCAGAGACTAGTGAGGATTTACTTATATATCAAAGAAATGTAGGGGATATAATGGAGGAACTTTCAAGTGCAAAAGATCTTACTGTGACCCTAGATGATATTGAAAATCCTGCTTGTAGCCTTAGGATAAGGAAAAAGGAAAAAACCAAAAAGCTTTGGGAGATTTCCACCACAGTATCCTGTCTTAAAGGAGAAAGCTATGAAGAGATATCATATAAGGCTTTTATTCCAGCGAGATAAAGGTTTTACCCTAATAGAACTAATCTTGACCCTAGCTATTGCTTCCATAATTATAAGTCCTATATACTCCATACTCTTCTCTACTACAAATGTTTGCATGAGAGGGGAGGCAAAGGACGAACTAATCCTTAATGGAAGCTATGCTATAGAGTATATTAAGAATGAAATAAGATCAGCAGATATAGTTGCATCAACAGATAAGGTTTATGAATTTTATAAAAAATATCCTCATAATCTAGGTTTCGTATTGGTCTTTATAGATGAAGATAAATATAAGTATGTAAGTTATCATATGAAAAATGATAAGATAGTTAGGATAGGACGTGAGACCTCAACTGATAAATATCCTATAGCTGCAAATCTTTCCGGTAATAATGAAGTGTGTAGATTTATAGAGGATATAAGTTTAAGCTATTTAGATACAAAGAATAAGATGATTCATTTAGACTTTAAATTAAAATCACAGGGCAAGAGTCCAATATACTATAGGGTTAAATCAGATGTTTACATTAGATCTAGGATAGATTTTTAATAATGGAGGTCCAGATGAAAAAACGACCAGGCTTTATCTCTATTCTTGCCATGATAGTCCTATTTGTCACTATGGCTATGATTTTTTACTTTCAATTTACTACTGTCTTGGAGACAAAGATACTCCATGCCAGCAGGGAAAATATCCAGTCCTTTTACAATGGAGAAGGCAAGCTACTTAGGTGTCTTTATGAGAAAGAATATACCAATGGAGAACTGGAAGAACATATGCTCACATTCTTTAGAAATAAAGGTATAAATGAAGATGATTCCATAAAAATAGAAAGTCAGCTTTTAGAAGAAGGAGATGGGGAAGATATAGTAAAAGTATTTTATATGGATTATAATGATAGGAAACAAATGGCTATAAGACTAAATTCTATGCAGAACTTTGTAAAGACCAACAGCATGGCCAGTTCCTATATTGTAAATCCCTTGTTTGAAAGGAGAAATCCTCTTTTAGATAGCACAGTGCTTAGGGAAGATGAGCTTGAAAGTTTCCATGTCTTAAGAGATGAAATAAGAAAATCCATAAGCCTTGATACCCTCTACAATAACAGCAGTGTCCAGGGTTTTGAAAGCCATAATTATTCCCATATAGAATTAAATTCTTCTAAGCTCTTATTTTCCAGGGAGACCATGCTTGAGCCTGGGGAGGAAATAATAAATAAAAGACTTGTATTAATCCTTCTTAGAAGATATAATAAGGAACTTACAGACTTAAGGATAGTTGACAATCTTCCAGGCAAGGAAAAGAGTCTATCAGGAGTAATCTATTTAGAGGGCAATTTAAATGTGAGCACAGACTTCATTTTTAATGGTATAATGATAATTGATGGAGGCACTTTAAATATTGAACCTGGTGCTAATTTTAGAATTGATGGACTGCTTATAAACCTAGGTGATGAAGACTTAAATATAGAGGACTTAGTCCTTAATTACAGTAGAAGTGTAATCTATCAATACGGAACATATATACCAGGCTTTATAGATATTGATATTGATACTATTAAAAGCAACTAGAGGAAATATAATTCTTGAGTTAAAGGCCATAGACTGGTATAATTAATTGGAAACAAATGATATTTTTGTTCTTATGCTTAGGAGGAGATATAGATGATATCAGCAGGTGATTTTAGGAAGGGCTTGACCTTTGTTCATGATGGAGATGTTTATCAGATTGAGGACTTTCAGCATGTAAAACCTGGCAAGGGTGCTGCATTTGTAAGGACCAAGATCAGATCCGTTATGACTGGCTCAGCCAAGGAAGTTACATTTAGTCCAAATGAGAAGTTTCCTAGGGCTATTATAGAAACTAAGGAAATGCAGTACTTATATAATGATGGATCCTTATATTATTTTATGGATGATGAAACCTATGAGCAAATCCCATTGGATAGGGAAGCAGTTGAAGATGCTATTATGTATTTAAAGGAAAATGACAATGCTACTATTAAATTCTACAAGGGCAAGGCTTTTGAAGTTACGCCTCCAAATTTTGTAGAACTAAAAATTACTGAAACAGAACCAGGTGTAAGGGGAGATACTGCCCAGGGTGCTACCAAGATTGCAAAGGTAGAGACAGGTGCTACACTAAATGTTCCTTTATTTGTAAATGAGGGAGAGATTATTATTGTAGATACTCGTACTGGTGAGTATTCTTCAAGAAAATAAGAGGTATTAATGAAGTAAAATATAAATTTAGGAGGGTTAATATGGATTATTTAGTACAAAAGGTTGCTTATTTAAAGGGTTTAGCTGATGGATTAGGAATTAACGATACTACAAATGAAGGAAAGTTACTTCTTCAAATCGTTGAGACATTAGAAGATTTTACTGATGTTATAGCTGACACTATTGAAGATCAAATGGATTTAGAAGAATATGTAAACTTTATAGATGAGGACTTAGCTGATATAGAAGAAGATATCTATGGAGTATATGATGAAGATGAATTTGATTTTGATGAGTTTGATTTTGATGATTTCTGCGACGAAGATTGTTGCACTGAATTTGAAGATGAGGAAGAAGAAGAAGAGTAAAAGAAAAACCACCCCCAAGATTTCTTCTTGGGGGATTTCTATATCTAGGAAATGTTTGTAAATAGAATATTCTTTTGATATAATAAGCTTATATTGAAGGTGGAGGTGCTAATTTTGAAAGACAATCTAGAAAGAAATTTTGAGGGTAGTTCTGTGAAAATATCTAATGATGTAATCGCCATCATTGCTGGAGTAGCAGCATCAGAGGTGGAAGGTCTTGTAGGTATGAGTCCTACTGGCTTTACCGGTGGATTAAGTGAGATGCTAGGTATGAAGAACCTATCCAAGGGCATTAGGGTAGAGGTTGAAAAGGATGAAGTTACTATAGATATAGCTATTACAGTAGAATACGGTGTTAAATTATCAGAGGTAGGCAAGAAGGTTCAAAGAAGTGTTAAAGACGGTGTGGAAAACATGACAGGACTAAAGGTAGTTGGGGTAAATGTTAATATCCAGGATGTAAGTTTCCCAAAGGAAAATGTAGAAAAAGATACTAATTAGGTCTAATTACCCTCTGAAAATCAGAGGGTATTTTAAGGAGGAAAATATGGGAAGAAAACAAGCCAGAGAAGGAACCATGCAGCTTCTCTTTCAAATGGGAATAAACGATGATTATTCTGAGGAGTCCCTGGAGTCTTATCTAGATAATTTTAGCTTTGATAAAACGGAAACTGAATATATTCTAGATGCTGTAGATAAGATTCTAGAACATAGGGAAGACATAGACAATCATATAAGAGAACACATAAAGGGCTGGGAGATAGAGAGACTTGCCAATGTAGACCTATCCATACTTAGGATTGCTATTTATGAGGTCCTATACAGGGAGGACATACCAGTCCAGGTAAGTATAAATGAGGCTATAGAAATATCTAAAAAATACAGTACAGAGGATTCCTATAGGTTTATCAATGGAGTCCTAGGAGGATTTGTTAGGTCCCTGGATAAGAAGGATTAGAGGTGAGCTACATATGAGTGAAAGGTATTTAAAGGTATCTGAAGTCAACAATTATATAAAGAAGGTTTTTCAAAATGATATGATCCTATCACATATAAGCATAGAGGGAGAAATATCTAATTTCAATCACCACTATAGTGGACATATGTACTTTAATCTCAAGGATGAAGGTGGAAAGATTAAGTGTGTAATGTTTAAGAGGGATAATGAAAAGTTGATATTTAAGCCTAGTGAGGGAATGAATCTTATTGCTACAGGCTATATTTCTGTTTACGAAAAGGGCGGAGAGTATCAGCTCTATGTAAGGCATTTAAAGGAAAAGGGTTTAGGTGATCTGTATAGGGAGTTTGAAGAGCTTAAAAAGCAGTTGGAAGAGGAAGGACTTTTCGATTCTTCCAAGAAAAAAGAAATCCCTCCTATGCCAAGGAAGATAGGAGTAGTCACTGCTGCTACAGGTGCTGCTGTAAGGGACATAGTAAGTGTTATAAGCCGTAGATACCCTATATGTGACATATTGATCTACCCTAGCCTGGTCCAGGGTCCCAATGCTCCAGAGGAGATCATAAGGGCTCTAAATTATTTAGATGCTAGGGAGGATATAGACATAATCATCCTGGGAAGAGGAGGAGGCTCCATAGAGGATTTATTTGCCTTTAATTCAGAGGACCTGGCAAGAAGGATATACAGTATGGAAACACCAGTTATATCAGCAGTGGGCCATGAGACAGATTTTACCATAGCCGATTTTGTAGCAGATATGAGAGCACCAACCCCATCTGCAGCTGCAGAAATGGCTGTGCCGGATATGGAAAGTCTTATAAGAAACACTGAGGGAGAATATGAAAGACTCCTAGCTTCTATAGTAAGGCACTTAGATAGGCATAAAAATGATTTAAATTATATGAAAAAAAGCATAGACCATCAAAATCCACTTAGCCGTTTAAGAAAGAGTAGGGAGGATTTAGGGGGACTAAATAGGGAAATTTCCTATCTTATCCGTGAGTCTTTAGGAAGAAGGAAGAATGAACTAATTCAAATAGGATCAAAGCTGGACTTCTTAAATCCTAAGCTGGCCATGGAAAGAGGCTACGGACTAATTACAGATAAGGATGATAGATTGGTTCATTCTATGAAGGATTTGGATCTAAAGGATACCTTATACATCAATCTAAAGGATGGTAGGGTAAGGACCATTGTAGAGGAATTGGAGGAGGAATAATATGGGTGAAATAACTTTGAATTATGAAGAGTCTATGGAGAAATTAAAGGAAATAATTGAAAAGCTTGAAAATGATGAGATTAGTCTTGAGGAATCTATGAAAAACTTTAAGGAAGGTATGGATCTATATAAACACTGCAATTCACTACTTAATAAGGCGGAGGGGGAAGTGACTATGATTCTTGACAAGGGATCAGAGTCTGTAGAAGAAATAGAATTCCCAGCTTTGGATTAATATGGAGATAAAAAAAGAATTAGAAGACTTAGGGGGAGTAATAGATCAGGGGTTTAAAAAGATTATCCATAGAGAAAAATCACATCAAGACAGGATATACCAGGCCATAGACTATAGTTTTTATACTGGTGGAAAAAGGCTTAGGCCTATAATGAATTTAAAGAGCTGTGAAATGTTTTCAGGAGACTATCAGGCTTCTATTCCCTACGCCCTAGCTGTGGAAATGATACATACATATTCCCTTATTCATGACGATCTACCTGCCATGGATGATGACGACATGAGAAGGGGTAAGCCTACTAACCACAAGGTATATGGGGAGGCCATGGCTATTCTCTCAGGAGATGGGCTTTTAAATCTAGCCTTTGAATCTGTCCTAGACCATATATATAGGAAGAATGATGTAGAAAATACCATGAGGGACCTAAGAGCCCTTAGGGAAATAAGCATCTATTCAGGAACTGAGGGAATGATAGGTGGCCAGGTGGTAGATCTTTTAGGTACAGAGGAAAACATGACAGATGAAAAGATAAGATTTATGTATAAGACAAAGACTGCAGCCCTTTTCCAAGCGGCCCTGGTTTCCGGAGCAATTATTGGGGGAGCTGGAGAAGAGGAAGTAGAGATTATAAGAGAATATGGCTATAATCTAGGCATGGCCTATCAGGTAAGGGATGATATTCTAGACCATGATGAGGATATGTCCATAAACAAGCTTACTTTCCTCACCTACAATGACCTAGAGTCATCTAAGGAAAAGGTAGAGGAATACAGCAAAAGGGCCTTAGAATCCCTGGATATGTTAGAGAATAGGGATACTGAGTTTTTTAGGGCTTTAACCCAGCTTTTAATAGGAAGAACTTATTAAAAAACTGGAGCAAAGATTGAAATCATAAGCAAAACATGATATAATGTATTATACAGTAAAAATGGTGGTACAGTATTCTAGTCAGCACAACTATACTGGAAGGCGGGGCTAAAAATCCGTCAAAGGGCATATCGATGAAGTTCCTTGTTACGGCTTGCGACGCCCAGTCATGGGTCGTAGCTGGGAGTAAAGAAGATGGGGCGATCTGCAATGGCATGCAGGCGTTGACCCTACTTTTGTGGAGACGCAGTATTTAACAAATACTGTGATTAACCTGCTACGTAAAAAATATTAATAGCAGAGTAGCCTGCCTTGAGTGATGTATGGCGGATGACAGATCTATTTGATTAGTTGAAGGGCCCGATACTTTTCAAATATTGTTGTCGAAATCTACATTGCAAAAGAGGCTAAGGTATAGAATGGCTGTTGAGGAAAACTCCTAGACTGTTCAGATGAAGTTTATTGTGGATTACAGTGCGGACTCAGTGGCAATCCAGTTCCATTTTTGGTGACAAGATGGTAATAGAATGAAAGGGAAACCGCTGTTATGGTGACATACAGTAGCTATTAGGGAAATCCTGCTGGACCTTAAGCCGTAAGATTTACACAATATACTACCACTATAAGGGCTGATAGCTTCTAGCTATCAGCTTTTTGTATATTTATTAATGGAAAAGATTATATGGGGGAATATATATAAATGGAAAAAAATGAAGCAGAAGAAGCAAGGGCGAGAAAAGAAATAAGGGAAGAGAAGAAGAGGAAGAAGGTAAAGATACAGGTAAAGAAAAATGAAAAAAAGGGAATATTTTATAAATACAATTTCAGATGGGTGCTGCTCATATCTCTGTGGACCTTTTTTTCTGCTGCAATATTTTCTATAATCACAGAGAGTTTGGTTACTAATTTAGATGTTTTATTTGCATTTATTGTACTTATAATAGTAGTTTTAATAGGAATCACCTTTGACACTATTGGTATTGCAGTTGCCGTAGCCCAGGAAGGACCCTTCCATGCCATGGCTGCCAATAGGATACTTGAGGCCAAGCATGCTATAAAATTAGTGAGAAATGCTAGCCAAGTATCTAACTTTTGTAATGATGTTGTAGGAGACATAGCAGGTATCATATCTGGAGCTGCTGCTACTACAATTGTATATAAATTAGTGGACATATTTCCAGTGCTTAATGCAGTTATAATAAGCATTGTGCTTACCTCACTTACAGCAGCCTTTACAGTTGGAGGTAAGGCCTTTGGAAAGTCTGTGGCCATGATTCACAATGAGGTCATAATATTTAAGATAGCTGTATTTTTAAGCTTTGTAGAAAACAATTTTGGCATACAATTATTTAAAAACAATAAAAAGTAAGAGATATGGAGTGGGAAGATGAAAAAAAGAGCAGATGTGGTTTTATTTGAAAAGGGATTAGTAGATTCCAGGGAAAAGGCAAAGAGGGTTATTATGGAGGGGGTTGTCTATATAGGAACGGAGAGAATAGACAAGCCAGGACAAAAAATAGATGAAGATGCAGAGATTCTTGTAAAGAAGGATCCTATTAAATATGTAAGTAGGGGCGGTTTAAAACTAGAAAAAGCCATAGGGCTTTACGGTATAGAGCTCCAGGACAAGACCTGTATGGATATAGGTTCTTCTACAGGAGGCTTTACTGATTGCATGCTGCAAAATGGAGCTAAGAAGGTCTATGCTGTAGATGTGGGCTATAATCAGCTGGACTATAGGCTAAGGATGGATGACAGGGTTGTGGTTATGGAAAGGACCAATATAAGAAATGTTGTCCCGGAGGATATTGGTGAGACCATCCACTTTATATCCATAGACGTGTCCTTCATATCCCTAGAACTTGTACTACCAGTGGCCAAGACCCTTCTAAAAGAGGAGGGAGAACTGGTTGCCCTTATTAAACCTCAATTTGAGGCTGGAAGGGACAAGGTTGGGAAAAAAGGCATAGTAAGGGACAGGAAGGTCCATAGGGAAGTTGTGGAAAAGGTAGTAGAGCTGGCTAGAGGACTGGAAATGGGAGTAAGGGGCCTAAGCTTTTCACCTATTACTGGAGCTACAGGAAATATTGAGTATTTAATTTACCTAAAGAACAATGGAGAAGATAGGATAGAGGAAGAAGACATAAAAGCCATGATAGATGATTCCCATCTTTCACTTAAGTAAGGATTAGGAGGCCTATATATGTTAGTTGAAGTAAGTATAAAGAACTTTGCCATTATTGATGATATAAATATTAATTTCAAGGAAGGGCTTAATATACTCACAGGGGAAACTGGATCAGGTAAGTCCATCCTAGTTGAGGCCATAGGCATTATCCTAGGTTCCAGGTCCAGTAAGGATCTTATACAAAGAGGGGCCAAGAAGGCCATACTTCAAGGGGTCTTTTATATAGAGGACAGAAAGGCCTTGGAAGAGGCTCTTGATAAGTACTCTATAAATCTAGATGAGGACAATCTCCTTATAATTACCAAGGAGATAAACCACAGGGGACCAAGCCTATCCAGGGTAAATGGTAGAAATGTTACCCTATCCATGCTTAAGGACATTACAGGAAAACTAGTAGATATATTTGGCCAACACGAGCACCAATCCCTCCTAGATTCTTCCAAGCACAAGGAACTTATAGATGGCTTTGGAGACAAGGACCTAAGAGGTCTTAAGGAAAGGATAAGTGAGGAATACAAGAACTACATGGATATAAGAAGGGAACTAAAGAGTCTTGACATAGACAGTGGACAGAGAAATAGGGAAATAGATCTACTTAGCTTTCAAATAGAGGAGATCTCTGAGGCCAGGCTTGAAGATGTGGATGAGGAAGAGTTAATAAGGGAGTACAATAAGATCTCCAATATAAATGCTATAAACAAGTCCCTAAATGAGGCCCTTTCCTATATAAATGGAGAGGAAATCAAAAATCCCAATGCTCTTGATCAGATGAATAGGAGCTTAGTTCTACTTAAATCCATAGAGGAATATGACCCTGAGCTTAAGGCTCTATTTAAGAGACTGGAAAGCATCTATATAGAGTTTGAGGATTTTTCCAGGGAGCTTCTATACTATAGGGAAGATATAGATATGGATGAGTCCAGATTAAACTACCTAAATGATAGGATATCCGTAATACATAGATTAAAGAGAAAGTACGGAGAGTCCATAGAGGAGATACTCCACTTCAAGGACAAGGCTGAAGCCAGACTGGAAAGACTTAGGGACCATGAAAAGGAAATGGGAAGAATAGATGAGAGAATAAAAGAGATTGAAGGCAGGCTTGAGACCTATTCAGACCAGCTTTCTAGGAAGAGAAAGGATCTGGCAGGAATCATAGAGGACAAGATAAAGTCCCAGTTAAATCAGCTTAATATGCTTAATGTGGACTTTAAGGTAGACTTTGAAAGGGCAGAATCCTATGGGCCAGATGGCTATGATAGGATGGAGTTTTTAATATCCACCAACCCAGGAGAAAGCCTAAAGCCCCTGTCTAGGATAGCCTCCGGTGGGGAGATGTCTAGGATAATGCTTGCTTTTAAAAGCACCCTGGCATTTTTTGACAGGATACCAACCATGATCTTTGATGAGATAGATACAGGTATCTCAGGAAGGACAGCTCAGATTGTGGGAGAAAAGATCCTAAATATTTCCTATGACCACCAGGTAATCTGTATTTCCCACCTGCCTCAAATTGCAGCCCTGGCAGATAGTCATTATCTTATTGATAAGAGTTCGGAGGGCTCTAGGGCTAGGACCAATATTAGAAGGCTGGATGAGGAGGAAAGGGTGGAGGAAATGGCAAGGATCTTAGGTGGAGTAGACCTTACTTCCACAACTCTCAAACATGCTGAGGAAATGATAGCCATGTCCAAGAAGATGAAAGAGGCTAGGAAAAGCTAGAATAAGGGCTTTTTAAGCCCTATATTGCTATATTGCTTTACTCAGCTTTTTATATATGATATTATCATTATATAAATTATGTAATCTCTACTATTTTAGGAGGATAAATTATGGATTTTGAAGAAAAAACAATGAAGTCAGATAAGCTCTATGAAGGGAAACTGGTAAATCTAAGAATAGATACAGTGGAACTTCCAGACAAAAAATATTCAAAAAGAGAAATAATTGAACATCCAGGATCTGTTTGCATACTGGCTATTAGGGAGGACGATCATATAGTCTTGGTAAAGCAGTATAGAAAGGCTGTGGAAAGATCTCTAGTAGAACTTCCTGCTGGGAAGATAGAGGTAAATGAGGAGCCAGGTGAAACTGCAAAGAGAGAACTAAAGGAAGAGACAGGCTACCAAGCTGAAAAGATAGACTACCTACTTGAATACTTTAGCTCCCCAGGCTTTACCAATGAGAAGATATCCGTATTCCTAGCTACAGAGCTAAGTAAGGGAGAAGATGATCAGGACTCTGGTGAGTTTATAAAGACAAGTACAATGCATATAGATGATTTAGTTAAGATGGTAAATAGGGGAGAAATCCTAGATAGCAAGACCATCATAGGCATACAACTAGCCAAGGATTTAATAGCAAAAAAACAATAAAATGGTAATATCCTTCTTTCATATAGGCTTATATAGAGGGAAGGATATTTTCAAATCTAGGATAAGGAGAATGGTATGGACAAGATTATGGACGAATGGATAGATTACATGAAGGAAGAAAAGAAGTTGACAAAAAACAGTCTAGAGGCCTATGTAAGGGACATATTGCAGCTTAACCAATATCTCTTAGAGGATGACAAGCTAGACTATAGGGATACAAGCAAGACCACAATCATTACATATCTAGCTAGCTTGCAGAGAAAGGGAAGGGCAAGTTCGACTATATCAAGACATTTAGCTTCCATTAGATGCTTTTTTCAATACCTATTAAATAATAAATACATAGATGAGGATCCAACATTAAATCTTAAATCACCAAGGCCTGAGAAGAGAGCTCCTGCTATCCTTACTGAGAGGGAGGTAGAGATACTCCTGGCCCAGCCCCAGGCAGATAATTTTAAGGGAGCCAGGGACAAGGCTATGTTGGAGCTTCTTTATGCTACAGGCCTTAGGGTATCTCAGATAATTTCCATAGAAACCGGTGATATTGACCTGGAAATGGGTATTTTAGAGATAAGGGAAGAGGACAATACTAGATTTATTCCCGTGGGTAATATTGCCATAGAGGCCCTAGGTGTCTATATGGATGAGTATAGATCAGCCTATAGGGAAAAGGAAGATGGACCTCTCTTTGTGAATTATAGGGGAAATGGTTTAAGCAGGCAGGGTTTTTGGAAGATAATAAAGTCCTATACAGAGGAGACTGGAATAGACAAGAAGATAACACCCAACACCCTTAGGCATTCCTTTGCAGTTCATTTAATTGAAAATGGGGCCAATATAGAAACTGTCCAGGAAATGCTAGGACATTCAGAACTGGCAACAACCCAGGTATATAGTTTTGCCAATGACAATAAAAAGTTAAGAGAAGTATATAAAAAATCACATCCAAGAGCATAGGAGGAATAATATGAATTACATGGAAAAGCTAAGAGAATCGATTAAATCAATAAGTGGGAAGAGTAATTATGAGCCAAGAATCGGACTTATACTAGGTTCAGGCCTAGGCAGTTTAGCAGATGAGATTGAAAATCCTGTAAAGATTAAATACGAAGACATTGCTCATTTCCCAAAATCAACTGTGGAGGGCCATGCAGGACAACTGGTAATTGGTGAACTAGCAGGTAAGACTGTGGTTGCCATGCAGGGAAGATTTCATTACTATGAGGGCTACCCACTAAGTGAGGTAACCTTTCCAATTAGGGTAATGATAGGACTGGGAGTAGAGAGCCTTATAGTAACCAATGCAGCAGGTGGGGTTAATGAGGATTTCAAACCGGGAGATTTAATGATAATTAGGGACCACATAAATGGTACAGGAGGAAATCCACTTATTGGAGAAAACCTGGATGAACTTGGACCAAGATTTGTAGATATGTCTCAGCCCTATGACAAGGAATATATGGAACTTGCAAGGCTTGCAGCTAAAAAGCAGGACCTGGATATTAAAGAAGGAGTATATTACTGGACCACTGGACCAACCTATGAAACAGCAGCTGAGGTTAATATGGCCAGAGTCCTAGGTGGAGACGCTGTAGGAATGTCTACAGTACCAGAGGTAATAGTGGCAAATCATCAGGGCATAAGGACTCTAGGAATTTCCTGTATTACCAATATGGCTACAGGCATACTAGACCAGCCTCTTAATCATGAGGAAGTTGTGGAAACTTCCATGAGGGTAAAGGATGATTTTGAAAGCCTATTACTGGAAATTATTGAAAATATCTAATAGAGAGGGGCTAGGCTATGAGAGCTGTAGATATTATAGAAAAGAAGAAACATGGTGAAGTACTAAGCAGGGAAGAAATAAACTATATGGTAGAGGCCTATACACAGGGTGACATACCTGACTATCAGATGTCTGCCTTTCTAATGACCATATACTTTCAGGGTATGGACAAGAAGGAAACCTCAGATCTTACCATGTCCTTTGTAAACTCAGGAGACCAGGTGGATCTTTCAAGAATAGAGGGCATAAAGGTAGATAAGCATTCTACTGGAGGAGTAGGGGATAAGATAAGTCTTATAGTCATACCCCTGGTAGCCTCCGTAGGCATACCAGTAGCCAAAATGAGCGGAAGAGGTCTGGGACACACAGGAGGAACCCTGGACAAGTTAGAGTCCATTAAGGGTTTTCGTATAGAGCTTTCCTCTGATGAGTTTGTAGAAAATGTAAATAAATATAAGATGGCCATAGTAGGCCAGTCAGGTAATCTTACTCCTGCAGACAAGGCCATATACTCCCTAAGGGATGTAAGCTCTACTGTAGACAGCATACCCCTTATAGCTAGTTCCATTATGAGCAAGAAAATAGCTTCAGGAGCAGATGCCATAGTACTGGATGTAAAGGTAGGTTCAGGAGCCTTTATGAAATCCATTGACCAGGCCAAGGATCTGGCCAGGACCATGGTGGATATAGGCAAGGAGCTAGGAAGGGATACTGTAGCAGTAATAACCAATATGAACCAGCCCCTAGGCTATGAGGTAGGAAATGCCAATGAAATAAAGGAAGCTATGAAGGTCTTAAGAGGCCAGGGTGCTGAAGATGAAACTGTGGTTGCCCTTACTATAGCAGCCTATATGTGTGTTTTAGGTGGAGCCTTTGAGGATTTCAACAAGGCCTATGAAGAATTAAAGGAGATAATAGAATCCGGTAAGGCTATAGAAAAGTTTAAGGAACTTATTAGGATTCAAGGTGGGGATGAGTCCATAGTTGACAATCCAGACCTTCTTCCCGATGCTAAAAATCATATAGAGATAAGGGCAGAGAAGTCTGGCTATATAGGAGATATAGATGCAGAGGATATAGGTATGGCTGCCATGCTTCTTGGAGCAGGTAGGCAGACCAAGGATGATAAGATAGATTTTGCTGCAGGCATATCCCTAAAGAAAAAGATGGGAGACCCTGTTAAGAAAGATGAAGTTTTAGCTATCCTTCATACAAATCTTGATGATCACGGCAGTGCAGAGGAAAAGGCTTTAGGAGCCTTTAAGCTAGTAGATGAAAAAATCCAGCCAGTGGAATATATTTATGATATAATTAAGTGATAAGATTATCTAACCTCGACTATAAAGGTCGAGGTTGTATAATATACTTGTAAATTAAGAGACCTAGGAGAGAGCTATGGAATATAAAATAATGATAGATGAATTTCAAGGTCCTATGGATCTCCTGCTTCATCTAATAGATAAGGCTGAAATAGATATATACGATATACCTATTAATAAGATTTCCCAGCAGTTTATAGATTATATAGATGGTATGAAAACCCTTAACTTAGATATAGCCAGTGAGTTTTTGCTTATGGCAGCTACACTTCTAGAAATAAAGAGCAAGATGCTACTTCCCAAGGAGGAAATAGAGGATGAGGATGGCTCCCTTATAGATGAGGAAGATCCAAGGGAAGAATTGGTTAGGAGAATTGTAGAGTATAAGAAATACAAGGAAGCAGCCAAGGATTTAAAGGAATATGAGGAACTCTACTCCAAGATGTACCTAAAACCTAAGGAGGAAATCCTCCTAGATGTGGAGGAAGAGATAGAATTTAGCGGTTTCAATGCCCAGGACCTGCTTAGATCCTTTAATAGGGTCTTGGAGGAAAAGTCCAGAAGTGATTTGGTCCTGGAAGTAGATGAAATCCAAAGGGAAGAGTATACCCTAGAGGACTGTATTCATTCAATAAAAGAAAATCTAGAAGAAAAGGAAGAAATTGTATTTAGTCAGTTGTTTGATATAAAAAATACCAGTAAGTCTGAGATCATATCCTATTTCCTCTCCATACTAGAGCTAATAATAGACAAGTATCTAGGAGTTAGGCAAAAGGATGATTTTTCTGATTTATATATTTTTAAATTAAAGGAGTCACATTAAATGGAAGATAAAGAGATAAAGTCTATAGTAGAAGCTATCCTCTTTAGCTGGGGAGACCCATTGGAGTTAAAGGACATAGCCTCTATACTTGAAATGGATCCTAAGGATTTAGAAAAGATAATAGATGAGATGATGGATGAGTTTGACTATAATCTTAGGGGCCTTAAAATTATAAAGATGAACAAGTCCTATCAAATGGTCACAAGGCCAGAACACTACATATGGATCAAGAAGCTCTCTGTAGGCAGCAAAAGAAAGAGCCTATCCAATGCAGCCCTGGAGACCCTTTCCATAATAGCCTATAGGCAGCCAATTATAAAGTCAGAAATTGAGGCTATAAGGGGAGTAAGATGTGATAGGTCCATAGCTACCCTTATGGAAAAGGGATTGGTGGAAGAACTAGGTAGGCTTGAAAAGATAGGAAGACCTATAATATACGGGACTACGGATAGTTTCCTAAGGAGCTTTGGCCTAGAAAATTTAGAAGAGCTAAGACCCCTGGGAGAATATGAGGAAGACCTAGATGAGGAAGAAAGAGCTATAGAAGAAAATATAGAAGATAATATAGATAATGAAGAAAAAGAGTAGAAAATTCCAGAGGAGGAAGAAATGAGACTACAAAAATATATTGCATCATGTGGCATAGCATCAAGGAGAAAGGCAGAGGAAATGATAGCTGACGGCAGGGTAGAGGTAAATGGCAAGATAGTAATGGAAATGGGTATCAAGGTAGATCCTAAAAAGGATAAGGTCAAGGTGGACGGAAAATTTATAAGAAAGGAAAAAGAAAAGGTCTATATAATGTTAAATAAGCCTATTGGCTATATAACAAGCCTAAAGGATGAAGAGGGAAGGAGAATAGTAACAGACCTGATTGAGGGTGTAGATGAGAGAATATTCCCTGTGGGAAGATTGGATGCAGATACTACTGGACTCCTACTTCTTACCAATGATGGGGATATTACCTACAAGCTAACCCACCCAAGCTATGAGATTGTAAAGAAGTATATAGCCATAGTAGAGGGAGTTCCCAATAGGATGGAGCTTGAAAAGTTTAGAAATGGTATGATGCTAGATGGAAGACGTACTGCCAAGGCTAGTGTAAAGATAGCAAAGAGATATGAGGATGAGGCCATACTGGAGATAGAAATCCATGAGGGAAGAAACAGACAGGTTAAGAAGATGTGTGAAATGATCAACCATCCTGTTAAGAAACTAAAGAGAGTTTCCCTAGGAGAGATAGAACTTGGTGGCATGGAGACAGGAAACTGGAGATATTTAGATGAAGAGGAAATGGAATACCTAAATTCACTTTAAGAGGTGGCGTATATGATATTTTTAAGAAGGTATAGGTATAAGGATTTAAATGATTTGGAAGGTCTCCT
>CAZGQG010000018.1:17603-39514 GCA_964527205.1 uncultured Tissierellaceae bacterium
CTTATAAAGAGAGGTTTTAGAGAAAAGGGAGAAGGGCTCTTAGAGATAGATATAGAGAATTTCTTTAAGGCTGGATGCGGATGTGGAATGGATGAAGTATAGGGAGATTGTAAACACCCATAAAATAAGCAGGGAAATAATGGACAGGAAGCTGGAAAAAGGCCATGTATGTGTGGACGCTACCCTGGGAAATGGGCATGATAGTCTTTATCTTGCAGAAAAGATAGGGGAAGAGGGCAAACTTTATGCCTTTGATATACAGGAGATTGCCCTGGAGACCAGTAGAAAGAGACTGGAGAAGGATGGTCTAGCCGCCAACACTATTTTTATTCATGATGGCCATGAAAATCTAGACAAGTATGTTAAAGAACCTGTAGATTTATTTATATACAATCTAGGCTATCTGCCTAGGGGAGATAAGGATATTAGGACAAAGAAGAGCACTACCAGGGAAAGTTTGGAAAAGGCATTGAAATTATTGGAAAAGAATGGCATAATTTTAATTACATGTTATACTGGACATGATGGTGGAATGGAAGAGAAAAACGCAGTAGAGGAATTATTGAGAAATTTAGATCAAAATTTTTTCAATGTCTTAAAATATGACTTTATAAATCAAAAGAACTTTCCGCCAATATTGTATAGTCTTGAAAAAATGGGAGGGGACAAGATATGTCTAAAGTAAAAATTACTGATACTATTTTAAGAGATGCTCATCAATCTCTAATTGCAACAAGGATGAGAACGGAGGATATGACTCCAATAGCTGATACCCTAGATGAGGTTGGATACTTTGCCTTGGAGGTATGGGGAGGAGCTACCTTTGATTCATGCTTAAGATATTTAAATGAGGATCCTTGGGAAAGACTAAGAACACTACGCAAGCACTTTAAGAAAACCAAGTTGATGATGTTACTTAGGGGTCAAAATATATTAGGATACAAACACTATCCAGATGATGTACTAGAAGAATTTATTAAAAAATCCATAGAAAATGGTATAGACATTATTAGGATATTTGACGCACTTAATGATCCTAGAAATATAGAAAAATCCATTGAATTTACAAAGAAATACGGTGGACATGCTCAGGCAGCCATGTCCTATACTACTAGTCCAGTTCATGATGTAGAGTATTATGTTGAACTTGCAAAGAAGATGGAAGCCATGGGAGCAGATTCCCTATGCATCAAGGATATGTCTGGAATCTTATTACCATATGTTGCAGAGGAACTAGTAACTGAAATGAAAAAGAACACTAAATTGCCTATAGAGGTGCATTCCCACTTTACAAGTGGAATAGCCAATCAAACCTATATGAAGGCTGTAGAAGCTGGAGCAGATATTATTGACACTGCTATATCACCATTTGGTAATGGTACATCCCAGCCTGCAACAGAGCCTATGATAGCATCCCTACAGGGATCAGAGCATTATCCAGATGATATAAATATGGAAGCCCTACTAGAGGCATCTGAATACTTTAAGGAATTAAAAGAAGGATATATAGAAGAAGGACTCTTAAATACTAAGGTCTTAAATGTAGATGTAAATACTCTTATCTATCAGGTACCAGGAGGTATGCTTTCAAATCTAGTATCCCAGCTTAAGAGCCAGGGTGCAGAGGATAGGTTTGATGAGGTATTAAGAGAGATTCCAAAGGTAAGAGAAGACTTTGGTTATCCACCACTGGTTACTCCTATGAGTCAGATGGTTGGAACTCAAGCTGTATTTAATGTTATCTTAGATGAAAGATATAAGATGATACCTAATGAAGCTAAGAACTATGTAAAGGGTATGTATGGAAGACCAACTCTTCCTATATCCGATGAAATAAGGGAAAAGATAATAGGTGATGAGCAAGTATTTACTGGAAGACCAGCAGATCATCTAGAGCCACAGTTAGATAATTATAGGGAAGAAATAAAGGAATATATAGAGCAGGATGAGGACGTACTAAGCTATGCCCTATTCCCAGAAATTGCTATAGAATTCTTTAAGCAGAGAAAGGCAGAAAAATATAAAATAGATTCTAATTTATTGGACCAGGAAAACAAAACCTATCCAGTATAGGACATATATAAAAGGAGCCCCTAGGGCTTCTTTTTATGCATTTTTAGAGGCTTGTTTGAAACAAAACTTGCAAGAAAAAGATATATGAAGAAAAAATGAAATAAAACTTGCATAAAGCTTTTTTCTTTGATAATATTATAATTAGCAAATATAAAAACTAAGGGGGAAGTACAATTGTCAAATGAGACAAAAAAGACTCTTATAATTGAAAAAGATTTATGTAAGGGATGCGGAATTTGTGTTGAATTCTGTCCCAAAAGTGTATTGGATTTACAAGAGGGAAAAATAAATATTGCACATAGAGAAGCATGTATACAGTGTGGTCAGTGTGAATTAAGATGTCCTGATTTTGCGATTTATCTAGAAGGAGGCGAGTAAATATGACTATTAAATTAATGCAGGGTAATGAAGCCTGTGTAGAGGGAGCTCTTAAGGCAGGGATGACATTCTTTGCAGGATATCCTATTACTCCATCTACAGAGATAGCAGAATTATCCGCAGAAAAACTACCTAAAATAGGTGGTAAATTTATACAGATGGAAGATGAGATAGCAGGCATATCTGCTACTATTGGTGCAGCCCTAACTGGTAGAAAGGCAATGACAGCAACCAGTGGACCAGGATTTTCCTTAAAGCAGGAAGGAATAGGCTACGGAATTATAACAGAAACACCATGTGTTATTGTTAACGTTCAAAGGGGAGGTCCAAGTACAGGACTACCTACATCACCAGCCCAGGGAGATATAATGCAGGCAAGATGGGGAACTCATGGAGATCACTCTATAATAGCCCTATGCCCATGGTCAGTTAAGGAAACCTATACTGAAACCATAAGAGCATTTAATCTTTCTGAAAAATATAGAACACCAGTAATTTTACTTATGGATGAAGTTATCGCTCATATGAGAGAAAAGATTGAAATAGATGATGAAGAAGTAGAACTATGTAATAGAATGGACCCGACCTGTGCACCAGAATCCTATAAGGCTTTTGAAATCAAGGATGGAGATATTGTTCCTGAGATGATTGGCTATGGTAAGGGATATAATTTCCATGTTACAGGTCTTGTACATGGGGGAGACGGATTCCCTACAGGAGATCCAGTTATTGCAGAGGAGTTCTTAAATAGACTTATAGATAAGATAGAAGATAATAAGGAAGATATAGTAGAAGTAAAGGAATATGAAATGGAAGATGCAGAAATAGCTATAGTTTCATATGGATCAACTGCCAGATCAGCTCTTTCAGCTGTTGAAATGCTAAGAGAAGAAGGTATAAAGGCTGGTTTATTTAGACCACTTACTATATGGCCACTGGCTGAGAAGGAAATAGAAGAAATGTCCAAGAAGGTTGACCGTGTTGTTGTAGTGGAAATGAACATGGGACAATACTATACAGAAGTATCTAGACTTGCTTGTAAGGAAGCTAAGGTAGAGAAATATGGAAGATTAAATGGACAATTAATAAAGCCTGAAGAAATTGTTGAATTTATTAAGGAGGGTCAAGATGCCTAGTAAATTAGTAGAAAAATATTTCAGAACAGAACATTTACCTCATATATGGTGTCCAGGTTGTGGAAATGGTATTGTAACTAGAGCTATAGTTAAGGCTATTGATAATCTAGGTTTAGAAAAAAATGATGTTTGCATAGTATCAGGTATAGGTTGTTCAGCTAGGGCATCAGGATATCTTGATTTCAATACAATGCATACTACCCATGGTAGGGCTTTGGCCTTTGCAACTGGGATAAAATTAGCTAATCCAGACCTTCATGTTATTGTAATAACTGGAGATGGGGATAGTTCAGCTATAGGTGGTAACCATCTAATCCATGCTGCAAGAAGAAATATAGATATAACAACAGTTGTATTTAATAATAATACTTACGGAATGACAGGCGGACAGTACTCTCCAACAACTCCAACAGGAGATAAGGGAACTACTGCACCCTATGGAAATATAGATGCTAACTTTGACCTTTGTAAGCTTACAAAGGCAGCAGGAGCTACCTATGTAAGTAGGAGTACTATCTATAGTCCAAATATGATAATCAAACAAGTTGAAGATGGAATAAAGAACAAGGGATTCTCCTTTATTGAAGCTATGACCATATGTCCTACCTATTATGGACGCAAGAATAAAAAAGGTGAAGCTGTTGACATGATGAAATACTTAAAGGACAATTCTGTAAATGTTGCTGCCTATGACAAATTACCTGAGGAAAAAACAAGGGGTAAGTATATAGTAGGAGAGCTACATAGATCAGAAAGAGCAGAATATACAGCGGAATACCAAAAAATAATTGATAGTTTTTCAAAGGAGGGGTAAGATGTCAACTCTAAAATTAAGATTATCTGGAGCAGGAGGCCAAGGTCTAATACTAGCTGGAATCATCTTAGCTGAAGCAGCCTTGCTTGATGGAAAAAATGTAGTCCAAACCCAGTCCTACGGACCAGAGGCAAGGGGTGGGGCTAGTAAGTCAGAGGTTATTATTAGTGAAAAAGAGATAAATTATCCTAAGGTTGATGAATGTGATATTATGCTAGCCCTTACACAAAAGGGTTGTGATAAGTATGTTGATTCATTAAAGTCCGGTGGGATTTTAGTAATAGATAGTTCTGTTGAAAATATACCAGAATTAAAGGATGTACAAATAGTCCGTATTCCAATAGTGGATACAGCTAAAAATAAGATTAAGAAAACTATGGTAGCTAATATAATAGCCCTAGGTAGTATCTATGAGCTTACTAATATAGTTTCTAAGGAATCCCTAATAAATGCTGTTGTTGCTAGAGTTCCAAGGGGAACCAAGCAATTAAATCAAATGGCTTTAGAGGAAGGATTTAATCTAATATTGGAGCATAAGGAACAGAATTTCTAATGAAGAGAGATTTAATTGAAATAATAAAAGAGAAGTATGATTCTCTTTCTAAGGGTCAAAGGGCTATAGCAAGTTTTCTTATTGACCATTATGATAAGGCTGCCTTTATGACGGCGGCTGATATAGGTGAGGAAGTTGGTGTTAGCGAGTCTACAGTTGTTAGATTTGCTAACACTATTGGATATAGTGGCTATAAGGAGCTTAGAAATGAGCTCCATGAGCTTGTAAAAACCAAGCTTACAACAGTTCAGAGACTATCTATGACAGATCAATATTCTAATAAGGAAAATGCCTTGAAGAGGGTAATGGAAAAGGATATAGAAAACATTCAAAAAACTATATCGGAAATAGACTATGGAGAATTTGAAAAGGCTATTGAATTAATCCTAGGGGCAAGAAATGTTTACATATTAGGTATGAGATCATCTTCTTTTCTTGCAGGCTATATAGGTTTTTATCTGAAATTTTTGGTTGAAAACTCTAAGGTAATAGTAGCTGGGCCCAATGATGTCTTTGAGCAACTATTAAAGGTTGACTCCAGTGATGTCCTCCTCGGCATATCCTATCCCAGGTATTCAAGAAGAACCCTGGAGGCAATTGACTTTTCAAAGGAAAAAGGCTGCAAGATTATAAGCATTACAGACAGTATGGATTCCCCGGCAGCTCAGGAGGCAGACATAACACTTATAGCTAGTAACGACATGTTATCCTTCGTAGATTCCCTAGTTGCTCCTATGAGCCTTATAAACGCTCTAATGGTAACCATAGGAATGGCGAAAAGTGGAGATGTAAAGGCTAACTTTGAAGATTTAGAAAAGATTTGGAATAAATATGATGTATATGATTCCTATATAAAAAATAAAAATAAATAATATTTAATAATAGAGGATGATATCCTCTATTTATTTTATTTAATAGTATGTCTTAAGAGATCTTATCATAACTGATACAAGCAAACAAAGATTTTTTCTGATATAATATAGATATAAGTTAAATGAGAGGTGAAGAAAATTTGGAAAATAAAATAGCAGTAATTGGAGCTGGACCAGCAGGTATTATTGGGGCTGGATTTGCCAGTTCTAGAGGAAAAGAAGTAGTTCTTTTTGAAAAGAACGAAAGAATTGGAAAGAAATTATTTATTACTGGAAAGGGCAGATGTAATATAACAAATGCATCCTATATCCAGGAATTTTTTGACAATATAATCTCCAATGAAAAGTTTATGTACAGTAGTTTATATTCCTTTACCAATGAAGATATAATGGATTTATTAAAGCAGTATGGTTTGGAAGTAAAGGTGGAAAGGGGAAACAGAGTCTTTCCAAAATCCGACAAATCCTCAGATGTAATAAAGGCCTTTACTAAGTTCCTAGAGGATAAGGGAGTAGAGCTAAGATTAAATACAAATATCTTAGATATAGAAAAGAAGGATGACAAGTTCCATATAAGGACCAAGGATCAAGAGATGATCTTTGACAAGATCCTTATAACAACTGGAGGTAAATCCTATCCAACGACAGGATCATCTGGAGATGGCTATAAATTTGCTGAAAAATTAGGTCATAGTATAAAAGATCTACAGCCTTCACTCATACCCTTGGAAATCAAAGAAGATTGGGTAAGAGGGCTTCAGGGACTTTCTCTTAGAAATGTATCCATAAGGGCCAAGTACAAGGATAAGATCCTCTATGAGGATTTTGGGGAAATGATATTTACTCATTATGGTATTTCTGGACCTATAGTCCTATCCATGAGTAATTTTCTTCATGACCATAGGGATAAGGATATAAAGATCTTTATAGACCTAAAGCCAGCCCTGGATCAAGAGGTTTTAGATGCTAGACTACTAAAGGATTTTGAGAAATATAATAATAAGAACTTTAAAAATGGACTAGGAGATTTATTTCCTAAAAAACTAATAGATACAATAATAGAGCTTTCTTCCATTGACCCAGATAAGGTAATCCATCAGATAAGCAGGGAAGAGAGATTAGCCCTACTCCATCTAATTAAAAATTTAGAAATGAGCTTTAAAGATTTTAGGCCTATTGAAGAGGCAATTGTTACTTCTGGAGGGGTGGATACCAAGGAGATAGACCCTTCTACCATGGAGTCAAAGCTAGTTCCAGGTTTGTATTTTGCAGGAGAACTTATTGATGTTCATGGACTTACTGGGGGCTATAATCTACAGATTGCATATTCTACTGGATATTTGGCAGGAATGAATATCTAATATCTCCTCTAATCTTATATATTATGGTGAAATGCCTTGTTCTATATGGTTTTTTAATATATAATTGTTAGGAGTATTGAATTACTTGAATTGGAGGAAGGCAATGATAAAAGAGAACATATCTATAGCCATAGATGGACCATCTGGAGCTGGAAAAAGCACTATTGCAAAGATAGTTGCTGAGAGATTATCCTTTGAATACATTGATACAGGAGCCATGTATAGGGCTCTTACTCTCAAGGTTTTAAATGAAAATTTAGATCCTAGCTCAAAGGGAGATGTGCTTAAAGTTTTAAAAGATACTCATATAGATTTTAAGGACAATCATATCTATTTGGATGGGGAAAATGTAGACCAGGCTATTAGACAAAATATTATAAATAAAAATGTATCCTATATTGCAAAAATCCCAGAGGTAAGAGAAGATCTAGTCTCCATGCAAAGAGAACTGGCAAGGACTAAATCAGTTATTATGGATGGAAGGGATATAGGTACTGTTGTATTAGCTGATGCTGATTATAAGATATTTATTACGGCGTCCATAGATGAAAGAAGCAGGAGAAGATTTAAGGAACTCCAAGATAAGGGAGACAAGGATATAAGCTTTGACCAGGTCAAGGAAGAAATGATCAGAAGAGATGAGATAGACTCAAATAGAGAACATTCTCCCCTGAGACAGGCTAAGGACGCATATCTATTAGATAATACGGATAAGGATATAGAAGAATGTGTGGAAGAAATTATTTCTATAGTAAAGGTGCATAAAGATGAAACTTTATAAATTTGTAAGAGGACTTGCAAGGGTAATTTTTAAATTAATATATAGGATAAGGGTCCATGGCAAGGAAAACATACCTGGAGATGGCAGACTAATTATTGGTGCTAATCACAGTCATGTACTTGATCCAGTAGTCTTAGCCCTAGCCATACCCAGAGAGATATCCTTTATGGGAAAGAAGGAATTATTTGAAAATAAATTTTTAAATTATATATTTACCAATATAGGAGCATTTCCTGTAGATAGGGATGGGACAGATATAAAGGCTGTTAAAAACTCCCTAAGGGTTCTACAGAATGATGGTGTGCTGGGTATATTCCCAGAGGGTACAAGGGTTACAGGCTATGATGAGGACAATGCCAAGGCAGGCATGGCTATGATAAGCCTAAGGGCTAAGTCTGGAATCTTACCAGTCTATATAGAATCTAGTTATAGGATATTTTCTAGGATAGATGTCTATATAGGAGAGCCAATTGACCTTTCAGAACATTATGGTGAAAGACTTAGTTCTGAAGAGTATTCTAAAATAAGCAAGGATATATTGAAAAAGATTTATACTATTAAATAGGAGAGATTTTTGTGGAAATTATTATAGCAGATAAGGCAGGATTTTGTTTTGGTGTTAAAAGAGCTGTTGATCTAACCCAGGAAGAACTAGAAAAAAAAGATGGTAAATCATCACACTCCCTAGGACCACTAATCCACAATCCCCAGGCAGTAAAGCACTTCGAAGAAAAAGGACTTAAGGTTATAGATGATATAGAAGAATTAGAGGGTGAAGATCCTCATAAGAATAAAGTGATTGTAAGAGCCCATGGTGTATCCAAGGAATTAATCGATTTAATCCAAGAAAAAGAGCTAGAATTTACTGATACCACTTGCCCATATGTAAAATCAATACATAATAGGGTTGAAGATTTTAAAAATCAAGGGTATAATATAATAATAGTCGGTGATCCAGATCATCCTGAAATAATTGGGATAAATGGATGGTGCGACAATGAAGCATATATAGTAAACTCGGCTAATGATGCTCACAATTTACCAGAGATGGATAAGACATGTGTGGTTTGTCAAACAACCTATAAAAAAGAAAACTTTGATGAAATAGTAGATATATTGAAGGAAAAAGGCGATGATATCCAGGTATTCAACACTATATGCAATGCTACAAAACTTCGTCAGGAAGCTTGCAGAGAAGTTGCATCCCAGGTGGATTACATGATTGTAATAGGAGGATATCATAGTTCTAATACTAGAAAATTGGCAGAAATTAGTAGGGAAAACTGTAAAAATGTAATTCATATAGAAACTGTAGATGAATTAGATTTAGAAGAAGTAAAGAAACACAAAAAAATTGGAATAACAGCAGGTGCTTCTACACCTGATTGGATAATTAAGGAGGTAGTTGAAAGAATGGACAATGTTAATAATGAAAACAATGAGGTAAATGAAGAAATTGTAGAATCAGAAGAAACTGTTGAAGAGGTTGAGGAAGTTGAAGAAGTAGAAACAGAAGAAACTGAGGAAGACATGTCTGAAGCTATGAGTGAAGAGATGTTAGATGCAATTGAAAGTTCATTTACTAGAATCAACAGAAATGATGTAATAAAAGGTGAAGTACTTTTTGTCACTAAAAACGAAGTAATGGTGAATATTAATTACAAATCAGATGGTATAATTACTTTAGAAGAATTATCAAATGATCCAGAAGTAGAGCCAAAGGATTTATATGCTCCTGGAGATGAAATTGATGTATTTGTAATGAGAATGGATGATGGTGAAGGAAATGTAGTGCTTTCTGCTAAGAGGGTTGAAGAGTTTAAGAGCTGGGATACTTTAGAAGAAGTCTACAATAACAAGGAACGTATTGAATGTAAGGTTACCAATGTAGTTAAGGGTGGCTTAATCGCTTTAGTAGAGGGAATCAATGGTTTCATGCCTGCATCACAAATCTCTACTCAGTATGTAGATGATTTAGAAGTATATAAGGGCAAGACTTTAGTTGCTAAGATAATTGATTTTGATAAGGATAAGAGAAGAATAATCCTTTCAAGAAAAGAAATAGAAAAAGAAGAACAAAGCAATAAGAGAAAAGAACTATGGACTACAATAGAAGAAGGACAAGAAATTGAAGGTATAGTAAGAAGACTTGCTGACTTTGGAGCCTTTGTAGATATTGGTGGAGTAGATGGTCTTGTTCACATATCAGATCTTTCATGGAACAGGGTTAAGCATCCTTCAAATGTAGTAGATATTGGACAAACTATTAATGTAAAGGTTCTTTCCTTAGACAAGGAAAGAAACAGAATATCTCTAGGACTTAAGCAAACTACAGAAGAACCATGGATTGCATTCTCAAACAATGTAAGTACAGGTGATATTGTAGAAGGCAAGGTAGTTAATCTACTGGACTTTGGTGCTTTCATTAGATTAAAAGAGGGAGTAGATGGTCTACTACATGTTTCACAAATATCCAACGAGCATGTAAATAAGCCTTCAGATGTACTTGAGATTGACCAAACCGTAGAAGTTAAGGTAATAGAAATAGATAAGGAAAATAAAAAGATCAGCTTTAGCATAAAAGAAATTGAAAATGACAAGATAGAAGAAGCTGCTAAAGAAGAAAATGATGAAGCAACAGAGGAAGAAAATTTTGACACTACAATTGGTGATATTGTAGATAGTGAATAAGATTTTACCAAAGAGCTTTAGCCTAAAGGCTAGGCTCTTTACTATTTCAAAAAGCTTATAAGGAGATATAAGTCTTAAGCCACCTAGTCTTATAGGTGGTTTTTATAATCATAGACTATAAGCTTTTTTAAATAGGGAAACTTTGATATAATGAGTAGGAGAAATAAAATAGGAGTGATATGATGGAGACAAAAAATATAGAGAAGAAAAAATATCTAATTCGAACTTATGGTTGTCAGATGAACGAACATGACTCTGAAAAGATCGGATGGATTTTAAATAATATGAACTATGAGCCTACAGAAGATTTAGAAGAGGCTGATTTTGTTATATACAATACCTGTCTTATAAGGGAGAATGCAGAGCTTAAGGTTTATGGGCATTTAGGATCATTAAAGACCTTGAAAAAGGACAAGCCGGATCTTATGATAGCTGTTTGTGGCTGCATGATGCAAAATGAAGATATAAGAAAGGAAATAACAACTAAGCACAGGCATGTTGATCTAATATTTGGAACAAATAATATACACAAACTACCCCAACTTATTGCCAATCATCAAAAAACTGGTAAGACTGTGGTAGATATACTGGAAGACAATAGGGAAATAGATGAAAGCATAGATGCAGATAGGATCTATTCCTATAAGGCCTATGTGAATATTACCTATGGTTGTGACAACTTCTGCACCTATTGTGTAGTCCCCTATACTAGGGGAAGGGAGAACAGCAGGGAACCAGAAATGATAATTGAAGAAATAAGAGAATTAGCTGCCAAGGGCTATAAGGAAGTAACCCTTCTAGGGCAAAATGTAAATTCCTATGGTAAATCCTTGGATAGTGATTATACCTTCCCTGATCTTTTAAAGGCCATAGACAAGATAGAGGGACTGGAGAGAATAAGATTTATGACTTCTCACCCCAAGGACCTATCCGATGAATTAATAGAATGCTATGGAACTTTGGATAAGCTGTGTCCACACCTACATCTCCCTATACAATCAGGAAGCAACAGGGTCCTAAAGAGGATGAATAGAAAGTATACTAGGGAAGATATTTTAGAAAAAATAAAGAAATTAAAGGCGGTTAACCCTGATATAGGCCTTACCACAGATATTATAGTAGGCTTTCCAGGTGAGACTGAAGAAGAATTCCAAGAAACTGTAGATTTAGTTAAGGAAATTGAATTCCAGTCAGCCTATAGCTTTCTCTACTCCATAAGAGAGGGAACCCTAGCTGCGAAAATGGAAGATCAAATAGACTATAAGGTAAAGCATGATAGGTTTTTAAGGCTAAGTGATGAACTGAATAAGATGAGTTTAGCTGACAATGAGAAACTCTTAGGCAAGACTCTATCCGTGCTGGTGGAAGAAGTAAGTAAAAATAACCAAGACTTTATGACTGGAAGAACAGAGGACTTTAAACTAGTTCACTTCCAAGGCAGTGAAGACCTTATAGGTGAGATAGTGGATGTTAGAATAGAGGATGTAAAGACCTTTAGTCTAGAAGGTATTTTAGTTTAAGAAAAAAGGAGGACATGGATTGGCTAAACTTACACCAATGATGCAACAATATATGGATATTAAGGAAGACTACCAAGACAGTATCCTTTTATTTAGACTGGGAGACTTTTATGAAATGTTTTTTGATGATGCTATACTGGCATCCAGGGAATTAGAAATAACCCTAACTCAAAGAGGGGTTGGCTTGAAAGAAAAAGCTCCTATGTGTGGTGTTCCCCACCATGTTGTAGATAATTATATATCTAAATTGATTCAAAAGGGATACAAGGTAGCTATATGCGAACAGATAGAGGATCCTAGAGATGCCAAGGGTATTGTTAAAAGAGATGTGGTAAGGGTTATTACCCCTGGAACTGTAACAGACCAGAATCTCTTAGATGAAAAATCAAACAACTTTCTAGCATCTATCTTCCTAGATGACAATGGATTTGGCCTTGCCTATGTAGATAACTCTACAGGGGAAATCTACACCAGTGAGATAATGAAGGCCAGTGAAGAGGGGCTTACTAGCCTTATAGATGAGCTGGGGAAGATCTCTCCTGCTGAGATAGTTTGCAATAGAAATCTGGCAGAGAACAAGGATCTAATAGCTATAATAAAAAATACTATAAATCCATATATGAATGTATATGATAATGAAGAAATTAATATAAAAGGATTAAATAAATTAATAAGCAAGCAATTTGGAGAGGATAATATAGGGAGATTACCTATAAGGGAAGAGTCCTACTCTTCTATTGCTACAGGTAAGTTGCTGGAATATCTATACTATACTCAGAAGAACTCCCTGGAACACATTAATAATCTTATATACTATGAGCCAGAAAACTATATGATCTTAGACTATAATACCAGGGCAAATCTGGAAATACATGAGACTATTATTAGAAGAGATAAGAAGGGAGCCCTTATAGGGGTCTTGGACAGGACATCCACCTCTATGGGAGGGAGACTTCTTAAGAAATGGCTGGAACAACCCCTTCTAAGTATTGAAAAGATAGAGAGTAGAAGTGAAGCTGTAGAGTATTTCTATGACCATATACTCTTTAAGGATGATATAAAGGAAGTACTTAGGCAGATATATGATATAGAAAGACTATCTACTAAGGTATCCAATGGCAGTTCCAATGCCAGGGATCTTATATCTATAAAGAGCTCCATATCCCATCTTCCTAAGCTTAAGTCCATGCTCTTATCAGTGGATAATGATGAGCTCTATAGGCTAGGCGAAAATCTAGATATCTTAGAGGATATATTCCAGCTTATAGATATTTCCATAAAGGAGGATCCACCTATATCCCTAAAGGAAGGCTCTCTTATAAAGGAAGGCTATAGTGAGGATTTGGATAGGCTTAGACAGGTAGCCCTAGGTGGCAAGGAATGGCTTGCAGACCTGGAGGCCAAGGAAAAGGAAAAGACTGGAATCAAGAACTTAAAGGTAGGCTACAATAGGGTTGCAGGCTATTTTATTGAGGTAACCAAGTCTAATATACCCATGGTTCCAGATTACTTTATAAGAAAACAAACCCTAACTAATTCTGAAAGATACCATACAGAAGAACTTAAGGGCATGGAGGATGAGATTCTAGGAGCAGAGGAAAAGATGCTGGACCTTGAATATCAGATCTTCCAGGACATAAGAGAGACAATAAAATCTAAAATAATAAGGATGCAAAATGCCAGTAGGATTGTGGCTAGGATTGACGTTTTAAACTCCCTGGCAGATGTGGCCTATGATTTAGACTTTGTTAGGCCAAAGCTTAATGACAGGGGAACCATAAATATTCTTGAAGGTAGGCATCCTGTAGTTGAAAATACTATAGAAAACAATCTCTTCATACCCAATGACACTGATTTAAATTTAGAGGATAATATGATACAGATAATAACTGGCCCTAATATGGCTGGTAAGTCAACCTATATGAGGCAGGTTGCTATAATTACCCTTCTAGCCCATATAGGATCCTTTGTACCTGCAAGCTCTGCTGATATATGCATAGTGGATAGGATCTTTACAAGGATTGGTGCTGCAGACAACCTATCTCAGGGAAAGTCTACCTTTATGGTGGAGATGATGGAAGTGTCAAATATAGTAAAATCTGCTACAAGTAAGAGCCTTATAATCTTAGATGAGGTAGGCAGGGGTACCAGTACCTATGATGGACTGAGCATAGCCTGGGCTGTGGTAGAACATATAGCAAATGATATAAGGGCTAAGACACTTTTTGCAACCCACTACCATGAGCTAACCCAATTGCAGGAGAAAAACAAGGGAATTAAAAACCTTACCATACTTGCTGAAAAGCAGGATGGGGAAATAGTATTTTTAAGGAAGATTGTAGAGGGAAGTACTAATAAGAGTTATGGAATTGAGGTTGCTAAACTTGCTGGTATAGATAGGTCCATTACCAATAGGTCCAATGAAATACTTCAGCTAATAGAGGGCAATCATCAGATAGATTTAAACCCTACTAAGGTCAAGGAGACAAAGCAAATAGACATGCTTGACTTCCAGACCAATTATTATATAGATAGGATACTAGGACTTGATATAGATAATATGACTCCTAAAAACGCCTTAGACACTCTTTATGAGCTAGTTGAGGATGGTAAAAAACTAAGGAGAGATGAGAATGCCTAGGATTAAACTTTTAGATAAGAAGACAATTGAAAAAATTGCTGCAGGTGAGGTAATAGAAAGACCAGCCTCCATAGTAAAGGAGCTGGTAGAAAACTCCTTGGATGCTGGTTCTAAAAATATTATAGTGGAGATAAAGGATGGGGGCAAGTCCTATATTCGGATAACAGATGATGGAATAGGTATAGATGAAGATGATCTTGAGCTTGCCTTTAAAAGACATTCAACCTCAAAAATAAATTCCCTAGAAGACCTATATAGCATTAGGTCCTTGGGATTTCGTGGGGAGGCTCTTTCAAGTATCTCCCATGTGGCTAGGGTGGAGATAATGTCAAAGACTAGCCAGTCCCTAAGTGGTATCAATGCTAAGATAGAAGAGGGAAGTGTGATTTCCAAGGAAGTAGTGGGAACCCCTAAGGGAACTACTATGATAGTCAGGGATCTCTTTTACAATCTCCCAGTTAGGGAGAAATTTTTAAAGTCTGAAAGGATAGAGTCCAATCAAATAGTAGATATAGTCTATAAGATTGCCCTAGGCAATAGAGATGTATCCTTTAAGCTAATAAGGGACAACAAGGTAATCCTTAGGACTTCAAGAAACAACAAGGCCCTAGAACATATATACAGCGTCCTAGGCAAGGAATTTAGGGATAATATGGTGGAAATCGGATTAGAAGAGTCTGATCTTACTATAAGGGGCTATATATCCAATAATACTCTCTATAGGAGCAATAGGTCCCACCAGTATATATATGTAAATGGAAGATATATAGACAGTGATATTATTACTGCTGCCATTGAAAAGAATTATAGGTCTATTATTCCCCTAAATAGGTTTCCCATATTCATACTATTTATAGACATAGACCCAAAGGTAATAGACATAAATATACACCCTACCAAGCAGGAAATTAAGTTTATAAATGAGGATGAGTTAATAGAAAAGCTGTCCTCCCTGGTAGATGAAACTTTAAGAAAGATAATTTCTATTCCAGAGATTAACTTTAAGAACAAGAGAAGCAAGAATAAGGAAGAGGAGCTTCCAAATCTCTTTGACATGCCCCAGAAGAGCTTAAATCAGGATACAGATCCAGATCAAGATGACATTATAATAAAGGACCTTACTAGTCCGGAAGCAGATCAAGTGGATGAGAGGGATTATAAAAATAATCAGCATTATAATCATAAGAGTAGACATAGAGATAGGGATTATAAGGATTTTTCCATAGAGGAAAATCATACTTTTCAGGATCAATATAAGGATAGGGAAGGTCTAGAAGCTGGGGGCTATGGTGATTTTCATAAGAAACAGGAAGATCAACAAGAAGATTCTCAGGCCAGAACTCAGGATATTGATAATTTGCTTTCTAATCTAAAGCCCCTAGGAGTTATTTTTAAGACCTATATCTTGGCTGAGGATGAGTTAAATCAAAAGCTCTACTTTATAGACCAACATGCTGCCCATGAAAGGGTTATGTATGAAAAATACTTAGATGAGTTTAATAGGGAGGCTATAAATTCCCAACAACTTATTGCCCCTGAAATAATTGAGCTTACCAATATAGAGATGAATACTGTCCTAAATAATATGGATCTTTTCCATAGCCTGGGCTTTGATTTAGATGAATTTGGTAAAAACAATATTGCCATAAGGTCAGTTCCCCTAATATTTGGACATCCCAATATTAAGACCCTTTTCTATGATATCTTGGATAATATGGATAGGGATATTAGCAGTAATTATGACTTATATGTGGACAAGATAATGAAAATAGCCTGTACCAAGGCTATAAAGAGTGGAGATTCTATGTCGGAGCTAGAGATACTAAGTTTATTCCACTCCTTGAAAAAGACAAGGGAGCCAAATAGCTGTCCCCATGGAAGGCCTACTATACTGGAAATGACTAAAAAAGATATTGAAAAGGCATTTTTAAGGATTATGTAATTTAAGAATTATATAAAAGGATGATTTGATGAAAGAAAAATTGATAATAATAGCAGGACCTACAGGAGTTGGAAAGACCTCCCTGTCACTAGAATTAGCCAAGAGACTAGATAGTGAGATTATATCAGCTGATTCTATGCAGATCTATAAGCATATGAATATAGGTACGGATAAGGTAAGAGAGGATGAAATGCAGGACATTCCCCATCATTTGGTGGATTTCTTGGACTTAGATAGGGAATTTTCTGTTTCAGATTATAGGGAACAGGCCAAGGAAAAAATAAGTCAGATAAATGCCAAGGGAAAGATTCCAATACTAGTTGGAGGTACAGGGCTTTATATAAACTCCCTGGTCTATGATCTAAACTTTACCCGGGTTGCCTCTAATGACCATATAAGGGATAGGTTGGAGAAGGAATTGGAAGACTATGGCAACCAGCATCTCCTGGATAAATTAGAAAAGGTTGACCCTAAAAGTGCTCAGCGTATACATTTAAATGATGCTAGGCGTATTATTAGGGCCCTGGAAATCTATGAAGTAACTGGTAAGCCTATGTCAGAGCATAATAAGGACTTTAGAAAGACCAATAATGAATACGACCTAACAATGATAGCATTAAATAGGGACCGCCAGGACTTATATGAAAGTATAAATGCCAGGGTAGATATGATGATGGAAAGAGGTCTTATAGAGGAAGTCCAGGGAATTTTAGATATGGGCTATGATAAGAATCTTGTATCCATGCAGGGCATTGGCTACAAGGAAATCATTATGTACTTAGATGGAGAGATTAGCCTAGAAAGAGCAGTTGAACTAATAAAACAGGGCTCTAGAAATTATGCTAAGAGACAATTAACCTGGTTTAAAAGAGATGATAGGATAAGATGGTTTGATTTAGATGCTTATCCTGATTTTAAAAGCCTAAAGGAAGAAGTAATAGAATATGTAATCCAGAGATATAAATAGATATAGACATTATAGAAAATATGAGGTGACATTGTTGAATGAGTTAACCGTAAATGTATTATGTAAACAATTTGATTTAGATCCAGAAGTTATATCCTATGTGTTGGAAAAGGAAAAGGACATAGTGGATAGGTTTAAAAAAATAGATGAGATAAAGGAATACAATCAATATAAGGTAATAGCTGCTATGCAAAAGGCTAGACTGGCTTCCACAGATTTTAATTGGACTACAGGTTATGGCTATGGAGATATAGGTAGGGATAAGGTGGAAGAAATATATTCCTATGTATTTAATGTAGAGGATGCCCTTGTAAGGCCTTCTATAGCATCAGGTACCCATGCCTTAAACCTTGCATTGTCTGGCATCCTAAGACCAGGAGATGAGCTTATATCCATCTCAGGAACTCCCTATGACACCATGCTTCAGGTTATAGGCATAGAGGGAGATGGGGATGGGTCTTTAATGGATTTTGGGGTGACTTATAAGGAAGTTCCATTAATTGGCAATAAAATTGACATAGAAAACTCCCTAAAGGCCATTAGTGATAAGACTAAGATGATTATGATACAAAGATCCACTGGCTATAGTGACAGAAGGGCCATTACTATAGAAGAGATAGGAAAGGCTATAAAGGCAGTAAAGGAATATAGGGAAGATATTATTATAATGGTAGATAATTGCTATGGTGAATTTTTAGAATATAAGGAGCCTAGTGACCTAGGTGCAGATCTTACCGTTGGGTCTCTTATAAAAAATCCTGGAGGAGGAATAGCTCTTTCTGGAGGCTATATAGCAGGTAAGGCTAAATTAGTAAAGAGCATTGCCAATAGACTTACATCTCCTGGCCTTGGCAAGGACTGTGGACTAAGCTTTGGTACAACTAGAAATACTCTTCAGGGACTATTCTTTGCACCTCATGTTGTTTCAGAGGCTGTTAAGGGTGCCTTGCTTGTAGCAAGTGTATACAGTGGTCTAGGCTTTGATGTGATACCTAAGCTTGATGATCCTAGAAGTGATATTATTCAAGCAGTTCAGTTAGATGATCCTAAAAGAGTAATTGAATTTTGCCAGGGCATTCAAGCTGCGGCGGCTGTAGATTCCTATGTATCTCCTGAACCTTGGCCTATGCCAGGTTATGAAGATGAGGTTATAATGGCTGCAGGGGGCTTTATAGAAGGATCTTCCATAGAATTAAGCGCTGATGGTCCCTTAAGACCACCATACTTTGCCTATTATCAAGGTGGCTTAACCTATGAACACTGCAAGCTAGGAGTATTTAAATCCCTTAATAATCTTTATAGGGCTGAGTTAATAGATTCTAGTCTCATAAAATAAGAGGGCTTAAAGATAATAAAGAGAATCTAAAATAAAAATTTCTAAGTCTAAGTCTAAGTCTAAGTATGATATTTATATTGTAAGAGTATTGTGATATTATTAAAGATAGATTTCCTAATTCTTTAAATTATATAAGACCATTTAGATATAGAGATTTAAAAACAATAGGATTATATATGGAATTATAGGGAGCATCTAAATAAAGTCTAAGATCCTTGGTTTATATGGTTTTAGATTGTTTATAAGATAGTAAAATTTAAAACAGCTTAAGATATTATGAATTCATAATATCTTAAGCTGTTTTTCTGTGCATTTTTTAAATTAGTAATGAGAATAAATTATATTACTTATTAGTTCTTAGCTTGGTATTTACTTTATTACTTTATAATCTTATTTTAATAATCCTATTTTAGAATGTCCTATATAGTCCTATAACCTTACCCAAGACAGCTACATCTGTGGTAAGTATAGGAGACATAAATTGATTGGCTGGTTGCAGTCTAATTACATCTTTTTCCTTGTAGAATCTCTTTACAGTTGCCTCATCCTCCAGTAGGGCAACTACAATATCTCCATTACTGGCGGAACTTTGTCTTTTAACTAGGACTAGATCCCCATCTAAGATACCTGCATCTATCATACTTTCACCTTGAATTTTAAGCATAAATACATCATGGCCCTCTACTAATTCTAGGGGTACAGGATAGGTGTCTTCAATGTTTTCAACTGCTAGAATAGGCGCTCCTGCTGTAACCTTACCTAAGATAGGTACATCCATTGTCTTTTTGGATATAAGCAACTCATTGTCATGTCTTTCAAGAATTTCTATGGCCCTTGGCTTGGTAGGATCTTTTCTAATATAGCCCTGAGCTTCTAATTTTTCTAAGTATCCATGTACTGTGGAAGTTGATTTAAGACTTACACCCTTACATATATCTCTAACAGAAGGGGGATAGCCTTGGCGTTGAATTTCAGATTTTATATATAATAAAATTTCTACTTGTTTTTGATTTAAATCTTCATACATACTAACACTCCTCACACTATTATTTAAATATTTATTAAAGTATACCATAAAAAAAAGTCAAAAGCAAACAAAGGTTCTATCAGCCTTTATAAACCTCTATTGGAATAAATTAGAATAAAAGAAAACATTTGTTCTTTTATTTGCTAAAATCTATTGACAAAGAACAGATGTTTGTGTAGAATAGAATTAGAACAGTTGTTCAGGACCATGGAGGTGTAGATATGAAAAAAAGATACAGAATAGTAAACAAGAAGAGATTTTATTCATTTATACTAATTACAGCTACCATATTGACAATGTTAATATCCTTGATAATTGGAAAGGGAGAAGTACATAGTTCCAATTATTATATTGACTATATGGACTTCCAAGTAATGGAGGGAGACACACTCTGGGCCATAGCAAATGAATTTGCTCAACCAGATCAAGACATAAGAAAAATAATATTTGACATAAAGGCGCTTAACCAGATGGACTCAGGATATATTTACCCAGGGGACATACTGAAAATACCTAAAAATAGCTATTAGACATCAATATTAACAATATATAAAAATATCAAAATCAAAGAAAAAACACTAAAGAGGATTTACTCTTTAGTGTTTTTTCTTCCTGCCAAGGGATTACTCTTTACAGCATCCCTTAATCTTTCATTATCTATATGGGTGTATATTTGTGTAGTAGCAACGGATTCATGGCCTAGGATCTCCTGTAGGGCTCTGATATCTACATTGCCATGCTTATACATAAGTGTAGCTGCAGTATGTCTAAGCTTGTGAGTAGAGTAGACAGTGGTATCAAATCCTGCTTTTTCCAAGTATCTTTTTACCATATGCTGGATAGCCCTGTTACTCATCCTGTTTTTTCTCTTGCTAAGGAACATTGCCTTAGGATCATTGCTTTCCTTGGGCCTAACTTCTAAGTAATCATCAATAGCAGATATACATCCATCATTTATAAAGATAGTCCTTTCCTTATTTCCCTTACCAATAATGGCAAGAGTGTCATTGCTTTTAAGTTTGTCTATATCTATGCTAGAGAGCTCTGAAAGCCTTAGGCCGCAGTTTAGGAAGAGCATCATAATAGCATAATCTCTTTTTCTATATTCTTCAATGTTATTTTCCAGTACCGTATCCAAGAGCAAGTTGCTTTCCTCAAGAGTGAGGTAGACTGGATGCCTAATTTCAGTCTTAGGGAACTCCAGGGCCTGGGCTGGATTTTCATCAATTAACTTAACAATGTTATTTAAATAATTGAAGAAGGACCGGAGACTGGCAACTTTTCTAGATCTAGTAAAGTTGTTGTTTGATCTTTCTTTATTAGCAAAGGAGATATAGGCATGAAGATCCTGAATCCTTATTTTCTTAATGGTATCAATATCTATATCTGAGATATCAATTTCATCAAAGGGAATATCCTTATCAACCATTTTATATCTTATCTTTAAAAATCTAAAGAAAGTCCTAAGATCTAAAAAGTATTCATTTGTAGTATTAGCTGAGACACCCTTAATAGTTTCCATATAATTAAGGTAGTCTTCAAGTAATAGTGATATATTGTCCATAAAATCCTCTTTTCTGTCATTTTATATGCTTTTTTAAAGTTTTTTCTATCATTAGTCACAAAATAGTTATTTTGTGACTAATGTAATAATAACATATAATAATGAAGAAATCAAATCTATATAAATAAGCTTTATCAGTCTTTATTTTATGAGTTTTTTAGGCTTCATATTAGTATAAACTATTATCTCTAAGACAAATATATTTCATATTCTATCATATTCCTTATATATATTATCTGGATATATATTATCTGG
>CAZGQG010000019.1:0-21133 GCA_964527205.1 uncultured Tissierellaceae bacterium
TGTGGTCTTGGTATTACATGTACTGAATGTAATTCTCCAACACTTCTTGCTGCCTCTGCTCCTGCATCTACTGCTGCCTTTACTGCGCCTACATCTCCTCTTACCATTACAGTTACAAGTCCAAAACCTATTTTCTCATATCCAATTAATGTTACATTTGCAGCCTTTACCATTGCATCTGCCGCCTCTATTGATCCTACTAATCCCTTAGTTTCTACTAAACCTAATGCTTGACTCATTCTAATTCCTCCCATTTAATATTATTTTTTTGTCTTCTTTGCTGGTTTTTCTTCCTTAACTTCTTCCTTAGTCTCTTCCCTAACTTCTTCTTTATTTTTTAAATTCTTTGCAAACTTTTCAATTAACTTATCCACTTCATCATGAGGTCTTGCTATTACTTTGCTAGCAGCTACTCTGCCTACTCTTTCTGCTGCAAGTACGCCAGCCTCCACTGCTGCATTTACTGCAGAAACTTCTCCTGCAAGTTGAATGTTTACGCCTACTAATTTATCCACACCTATTATCTTTTCTATGCCTATTAAACTTACATTGGCAGCCTTACAAGCTGCATCTACAGCTGCTACTGCCGCTGTTATTCCTATTGCTTCAATAAGTCCTACTGCGCCATTCATCTTCTGACCTCCCTCTAATTCTTATTTTTAATACTCTCTGCTAGGCTGTCTAGAGAAAGAGCATTATTGTTTTTATTTGAGCTATTGTTTCTACTTTCCACCTTTACATCACCCTTAATTGCACCAGATAATAATTTCAACTCATCAAAACTTAGATTGTTCCTATTTTTTGTTTTAAAATCTATATTTTTACTAGGCTTTACTGGCCTTTCCTCTCTCTCTATCCTGTCTTCAGTTCTTTCCCTACTGCTTCCCCTTAGCTTATCAGCCAAACTATCCAGGTCTGTTCTTTTCCCCCTATTAGATAGGTTTTTTGAAGCTGTAGATGTATATCCCTTATTCACCTTAGTTTCTGTATTTTTTGATTTTTTTGCTATGTTTTCCATTACTACTCTTGCCAATGGATTTACCAATTAAATCACCCCCATAAGTTTAAAATATTTTATCAACTTCATCATGAGGTCTAGGAATTACATTAGATGAAATTACTTCAGCCACTTGTCCCGCCCTTAATGTTCCACTTTCAACTGCTGCCTTTACTGCTCCAACATCTCCTGAAACAGTTACAGATACAAGCCCTGAGCCTACTACTTGTATGTCAATAATCCTTACATTTGCTGACTTTACCATGGCGTCTGCCGCCTCAATAGCTCCTGCAAATGACCTTACCTCTACCATGCCTATAGCTTCTCTCACTATTTCTCACCTCTTTATTTAATATTTGGGAAATATTTGCTTATATCTATATCTTCATAGTCTGGAATAAAGGCTCTTTCAAATTTAGCTTCCTTATCTTCCAAAGGCTTTGTTGCATCTATGCCTACTTTGTCTGTCACATTCCTAAGTCCATGGGATGGTTCTAATCCCGAACCGATAGCCCCTTCTATAGTTACAAAATCAAGGCTGGCCTGAGATCTGGTTGTAATTGCCCATTCAATATCTTGAAGATCAAATATATCTACATCCTCATCCACTATTACTACTTGCTTTAAATCCCTATTAGCTCCTAGGGAAGCCAAGATAGCAGACTTACCATCTCCTGGTTTTTCTTTCTTTATTGAGGCAAAGGCATTGAACCTATAGCCTCCTCCTTCTGTTACATTAACATCCCTTACATTTACTTGATTTTTAAGTGCATAATACATTTCTACCTCTCTTATAAGGCCATTTGACACATGCTCTTCCCTACAGGGAAATGCAATTTGAAATATTGGATCATTCCTATGGGTAATTGTGTCTACCTTTATGATTGGATGTGGGTTTTGAGGCCCATAATAACCCATCAACTCTCCAAAGGGACCTTCAAGTTCTCTCTTTCCTGGTACAAGTTTACCTTCCAAGACTATCTCAGCATAGGCTGGCACCAGTAGATCAACACTTTCACATTTTACTAGTTCCAGTGCTTCCCCTCTTAGGGCACTGTCTACTTCATATTTATCAACCCCATAAGTGGCAGCTGATATTTGACTGGCCATTAAAAATGCTGCATCATAGCCCAGTACTATGGCCACTTCCATAGGCTTGCCCTTGGCTTCCAATTCTAAAAAATCATTGGTAAGTTTTGATGAGGCTATAAGGGCTGATATTTCATTGCCTCCATTTACTTGAAATCTCCTAATGGATGTATGGTATTTTTTTGTCTCTGGATCCTTTATTACCAGGACTCCTGCTGTAATATAGCTTGATGAATCCTTGCCCTGGAATTTTGTTATAGGAAAAATCTTTTGAAGATCTATATTTCTATTTATTATATTTTCCTTTACAGGTCCTGTGCTTACTTCTTTGTAAGGCTTGGGATTTGCTATTGCCTCCATAAATTTAAAGATTCTATTTTCATGGGTCATATTTAAAAGCTTGTATATAAGATCCCTATCTCCATAAAGTCCTCCTGCAGCTCTCATAGAGTAGTTTTCTATATGATTAAATAAAATAGGCATCTTGTTGTCAAAATGTTTAAGTACTCCTCCTAATTCATAGACAGTAGATACTTTTTTGTCACATTCTAAGTATTTTCCCATATTCTCCATTTCCCCTAAGGTCTTTCTAAGCATTTGCCTTTCCAATTTTTAGCCTCCTCCCTATTGTCCCTTCCATCTATTTACTAAATTATTGTCAATTCCCATCATATCTAAAATTCTTCCTGTCATATTCAAGACTATATCCTCAAGTGATTCAGGATGATTGTAAAATCCTGGAGTTGGAGGAACTATGCTTACTCCCATCTTAGATAGCTTTAACATGTTTTCTAAGTGTATTTGACTAAGTGGAGTTTCCCTAGGTACAAGTATGAGTCTTCGTTCTTCTTTTATAGCTACATCACAGGCCCTAGTTAACAAGCTGTCTGAAAATCCATGGGCTATACCCGCCAGGGTCTTCATTGAACAGGGTAGAACCACCATGCTGTCCACCTTAAAGGACCCACTTGCTATAGGAGCTGCAAAGTTTTTATTGTCATGGAAATGTGTAGCCATGGTCTTTAATTCTTCTAAGCTCACTCCACATTCATGTTCTGTCACATATGCTCCCATGGAAGTTACTACTAAATGAGTTTCTATTCCCATTTCCTTTAGAGCCTTTAGTAGGGATACTGCATATATGGAACCACTGCCTCCAGAAATACCTACTACTACTTTCACAAAATCACCTCTTATCTTTATTTCTATATACATTTAACAAATTTATCTATATAATCTAATTAATATACCATATTAAAGCTTAATACAATGTATAAAGTCTACAAAACGAAAATATTTTCATCTATTTTAATTTATAGAATAGTCTTAATCTTTAGTAAGTATATTTTACCATATTTCAACTTTATATACTAATCCATAGAAAAAGAGGGTAAAATAAAAAAAGACAATCCATTTAAGGGGATTGTCTTTTTCTTAAGCTACTCTCTTACATTAATTTCCATATATTATTGGTAAATTCTACAGGGTCTTCTATTGGCAATCCTTCTATTAAAAGGGCTTGATCATAAAGAAGTCTTGTATATAATTCAAATTTATCCTTGTCATTTTCATAGGAATCCTTAAGCTTGTCATATACATCATGGTCTATGTTTATTTCCAAGATCTTCTCAGCCTTAACTCCCTCACTGTCTGGCATTTGGCTTAGGATCTTTTCCATTTCTATGGAGATTTCTCCCTCTGTTGCAAAGCATACTGCATTGTCCTTTAATCTCTTAGAAGGCTTTATCTCCTTTACCTTTCCTCCTAGTAAATCCTTCATGGAAGAGAATAAATCCTTATTGCTTTTTATTTCTGTCTCTATTTCCTCTGTTTTCTCTTCTGACTCTATGCCTAGATCTCCACTTGAAATAGATCTAAATTCTACATCCTTGTAAGCAGCGAGCATTTTTATGGTAAACTCATCCACATCTTCTAAGAGGTAGAGTATTTCATAACCCTCATCCTTTACTCTTTCTGCCTGGGGCATCCTATCCAGTCTATCCACAGATTCTCCTGTGCCATAGTATATATACTCCTGTTCTTCAGGCATTCTCTCTATATATTCATCTAGGGTAATCATTTTCTTTTCCTTGGAGGAATAAAACATTAGCAGATCTTCTAGCATTTCCCTATTTGTTCCATAGCTAGAGTAAATACCATATTTAATATTTCTACCAAAATTATTGAAGAATTCTACATACTTATCCCTATCATTTTTTAATAGGTTTAAGAGTTCATCCTTGATTTTCTCTTCAATTTTCTTGGCCATTAAGTTTAATTGCCTATCATTTTGCAGCATTTCCCTAGAAATATTAAGGGATAGGTCTTCTGAATCTACTACACCCTTTACAAAACTAAAGTGATCTGGAAGTAATTCTGGAGCCTTCTCCATTATCATTACTCCACTGGAATAAAGTTCCAGTCCCTTTTCAAATTCTGTTGTATAAAAGTCATAGGGTGTTTGACTTGGTATATAAAGTATAGCATTGTATCTAATAATCCCATCAATACTTAGGTGGATTGATTTTAGTGGCTTATCAAAGCCATAGTGTTTTTCCTGGTAGAAATTTTCATAGTCTTCCTCTGTTAGCTCATTTTTATTTTTCTTCCAGATTGGAACCATGGTATTAACTACTTCTACTTCTCTGTGTTCCTCATATTCATCTTCTGTACCTTCTTTTAATCTGCTTACACTGGTTTCCATCTTGATAGGATATCTTATAAAGTCTGAATACTTTTTAACAAGTTCTCTTAGATTATATTCTTCTAAGAATCTATCATAATCCTCTTCTTCTGTACTTTCCTTTACCTTTAGGATTATCTCTGTACCTATATCTTCTTTTTCAATTTCCTGGATAGTATAGCCATCACTTCCATCAGATTCCCACTTGTAGGCCTTGTCTTCTCCAAAGGTTCTAGTCTTTACAGTAAGTGTATCTGCTACCATGAAAGCTGAGTAGAATCCTACTCCAAATTGACCTATTATATCAAAGCCATCTTCTATTTGGTTCTTGGCTTTAAAATCAAAACTTCCACTGCTAGCAATGGTACCTAGGTTCTTTTCTAGCTCTTCCTTGGACATTCCTATACCTGTATCCTTTACACTTATGGTCCTAGCATCCTTGTCTATATCTATTTGTATATAGTAGTCATCTTTATTAAAGCTAATCTTGTCATCAGTTAGGGCCTTATAGTATATCTTATCTATAGCATCTGATGAGTTGGATATAAGCTCTCTTAGAAATATCTCCTTGTGAGTGTAAATTGAATTGATCATCAAGTCCAATAATCTTTTAGATTCTGCCTTAAATTCTCTTTTTTCCATTTATATACATCCTTTCTTTTATATATATCCTTTTTTAGCACTCTTCTCCTTAGACTGCTAATAATAGAAATGTATCATATTTAATTTTTATTGTCAATATCCTCCTAGAACTTTCTTGTTTTTCTCCAAAAAAAACAAGACCTCTTATAGTCTTGTCTCTTTCAGTGCCCTTAGGGCCATAATATATCCGTATATTCCAAAGCCAGATACTTGGCCTATGGATCCTGGTGCTGTTACTGATGTTTTCCTAAAGTCTTCCCTGGCATTGATATTACTTATATGTACTTCTACTGAGGGAATTTCTATAGCCTTTAAGGCATCTAAGATTCCTATGCTATAGTGGCTGTAGGCTGCTGGATTTATAACTATGGCATCATAGGATTCATCAGCTTTTTGTATCTGATCTATTATTTCACCTTCAATATTGCTTTGAAATAGCTGCACATCTACTCCCATAACCTTAGCTTCATCCCTAATATACTGGCAAAGTTCTTCATAGCTCCCAGTTCCATATATTTCTTTCTCCCTCTTTCCCAGGAGATTTATATTTGGACCATTTATTACTATAATCTTCATCTTCTTCAGCTCCCATTTGCTTGTTTGGAGATTAGTTGGATTATCTCTTCACTTACCTCGTCTAAGCTTCCTATATTTGGAATTACATGGTCTGCATATCCATTGTATAGAACATGCCTTTCCCTATGGAGCTCATAGATTTTTTCCACATCATCCTTTAGAAGAGGTCTCTTTCCTGAATTTATATCCCTTGCTATATCTTCTAGATCCCTGTCAATAAATATAATGGTCCCATTTTTCTTAAGATGATATAGATTCTCTGGGAACTTAACAGCTCCTCCTCCTGTTGCTATAACAGCTCTCTTTCTCTGGCTTATCTCCTTAACTGTATCTCTTTCAATCCTTCTAAATTCACTTTCCCCTAGTTCAAATATTTCGCTTATTTTTTTATTTTGCGCTTTTTCTATATGCTCATCTATGTCACAAAAATCCCTATCTAGTTTTTCTGCTATGATCTTGCCTAGGGTTGTTTTTCCTGATCCTGGCATACCTATTAATACAATATTTTTATTTAACATGGTTTATGACCTCACTATATATTCTATGGTAAAACTCATCATCAAATTCTATATCATTCCAAATTTCTTGAGACCTTATTCCCTGGGCTACCAACATATATAAGCCATTTACGGATTTGATCCCTAGTTCTCTTCCCATCTTTAAAAGCTTTGTTTCCAAGGGATTATATATTAAATCAATAACTGCTTCAGATCTAACTAAGACCTTTTTCTCTATTGGACTCTCCTCTATATGGGGATACATGCCTAGGGGTGTGGTATTTATTATTATGTCTATATCTCCCAATGCCCTTAAAGTCTTGTAATCTATTATAGCTGAGTTTCCATATAGATTCTCCACTCCCTTTGGATCTCTACTTACAAGGACTATTTCTTCCGCCCCATGGTTTTTTAAATAATAGTAGACACTCTTAGCCCCTCCACCAGTCCCTAGTATAAAGGCCCTTTTCCCACTTATCTCTATATTGTTTCTTCTTAAGGTTTTTCCAAAGCCATAATAATCTGTATTATATCCCTTTATTTTACCTTTTTCAAGTTTTAAGGTATTTATAGAAGCAATCATCCTTGCCTCATCTGATATATCCTCAATATACTTTAGGGCTTCTTCCTTGTAGGGTATGGTTATATTAAATCCTTTGATTTCCCCTGTTTTTATCTTATCTATCAGACCCTCTAGCCCAGCCTTGTCAGTTTCATAGAGATCATAGGTCCCCTTGATGCCCCTATTTTCAAATATTATCCTGTGAAGGACTGGTGAGAAACTATGACCCAAGCTCTTTCCTATCAAAGCATATCTATCCACCTTGAATCACATCCCATATAGCAATTGCAGCTACAGCTTCTACTACTGGGAGAGCCCTTAAGACTATGCAGGGATCATGCCTTCCCCTTATGACCAGTTCTATATTTTCTCCTTTGGAAATATCAACGGTCCTTTGTTTTTTACCTATGGAGGGAGTTGGCTTAAAGGCTGCCCTAAATATAAGGGGCATTCCATTTGATATGCCACCAAGTATTCCCCCATTATTATTGCTGTAGGTCCTTATCTTCTCCTCTTCATCTATATAATACTGATCGTTGGCCTGTGAGCCCTGCATCCTTGATATTGGAAATCCAGCTCCAAATTCTAGCCCCTTGAGCCCAGGTATGGAGAATAAAAGACTGGATATTACACTTTCCAAGGAATCAAAGAAGGGAGATCCTATACCTGGAGGTAAATTTATTACAGCACATTCTACTATACCCCCTATGGAATCCTCTTCCTCTCTGACCTTCTTTATCAGCTTTTGCATTTCTATTCCTCTTATCTTATCTAGGACTGGAAAATCTTCTTCTTTTAGCTTAACTAGCTGATCACTTTCAATATAGGTAGGATGGAAATAGGGGTCTTCTATTTCTCCTATACTCTTTATATGACTGCCTATATCTATGCCCTTGGCCTCTAGGATCTGCTTGGCTATTGCTCCTGCAAAGACTAGAGGAGCTGTAAGCCTCCCTGAAAAATGGCCTCCACCCCTATAATCCTCATGTCCTGAGTATTTTATGTGTCCAGTAAAATCAGCATGGCCTGGCCTGATTTTATCCCTTATAGCTTCATAGTCCTTAGATCTTGAATCTTTATTTCTAATAATTGCAGTTAGGGGTGTTCCTGTGGTTTTATTCTGGAAGTAGCCACTTAGTATTTCAAAGTCGTCCCCTTCCACTCTTGATGTGGAAAGCTCGTTTCTTCCCGGTGCCCTTCTTCTCATTTCAAAGGCTATGTAGTCCATATCTAAAGTAAGTCCTGGGGGGAGTCCATCTATGGTAATTCCAATGGCTGGCCCATGGGATTCCCCAAATATTGACAATTTAATATTTCTACCCCATATTCCACTCATCTATCTTTCCTCCTAATCTTTGGAAATCCTCCCAAAATCCTGGATAGGATTTATTAACTACTGTGCTATTTCTTATAATTAATCCTTCCTGGCACCCTATAGAGGCTATGGCCAGGGCCATTGCTATTCGGTGGTCATTCCAAGTATCCACGGTCCCACCCCTTAAGAATTTCTTTCCCCTTATCTCAAGGCCATCTTCTAATTCTCTTACATCCCCTCCGATTTTATTTAATTCCACTGCCATGGCCTTTAGCCTATCTGATTCTTTTATTCTAAGCCTTCCTGCATTTACTATCCTAGTGGTCCCCTGGCTTAGGGCTCCCAGGGTTGCAAGTATAGGCACCAGATCTGGACACTGGGATGCATCTATTTCTATTCCCCTAGTCTCTGACTTTTTAGCCCTAAGCTTTTCTCCTAGTTGGATATCTCCACCCATTCTTTTCACTATATCTATTATGGCCCTGTCTCCTTGAAGGGAATCTTCCCTAAGGCCACTAAGACTTATATCTCCACCTAATATAGCTGCCACAATAAAAAAGGCTGCCTGGGAGTAGTCTCCCTCTACAAAATAATCCCTGTTTTTATATTCTTGGTCTCCCCTTATAAAAAACTCTTCATAATTCCTATTTTCTATCTCTACTCCAAAGTCCTTTAAGGTTTCAATGGTCATATCAACATATCCCTTTGATTCAAGCTCTGTAGTAAGAATAATCCTTGAATCTCCCTCCACTAGGGGCAGGGCAAAGAGAAGTCCTGTTATAAACTGGGAGCTGATATTTCCTGCCAGGGAAAACTCCCCTGATTTTAAGCCTCCGTATATTGTAAGGGGAAGTTTCCCCCCTGTGTTTTCATACTTAAGGCCCTCTTGATGGAATATTTCATAGTAGGGATCTAGAGGCCTTTCCCCAAGCTTAGCTCCTCCAATAAAACTCATCTTTTCACTGGCCAGGGCAGCTAGGGGTATTAAAAATCTTAGGGTAGAGCCTGATTCATTGGCATCAATGATGTCTTCACTTAGCTCTACTCCTCCCCTTCCCTCTATCTCTATCCTTCCAAGTCCAGACCTATCCTGGCTCCTGATTTTATACTTGCTTCCCAGGGCTTCCATTCCCTTAAGAGTGGCTCTTATATCTTCTGAAAATATTAAATTATCTATCCTAGACCTGCCCTGGGCCAGGCCTGCTCCTATTATTGCCCTATGGCTAGAACTTTTAGAAGGAGGCACCCTTAAATTACCCCTTAGCTTTCTTGATGTAATTTTTATATCCATATAAACCTCCTAAATAAAGTCTTCCATGTCTTCCATACTTATCTCTTTTATAAAGGCCCTTCCTATTTCTTCTAACAATACAATATTTATAGAATCTCCAGATCTTTTTTTATCCCTTGAAACCAGCTCTATTAGGCTTTTTCTATCTATTTCTGGCATTTTATAGTCCAGTTGGTATTTTTTAAGTATTTCTTTTATCTTTTCACTGGTTCCCGGTCTTGTCAGCCCTTGTTCCTCACTTTTCTTACTTATATGATAGATCCCAATGGCCACCGCTTGTCCATGACTATAATTATAATCATAGTATTTTTCAATAGCGTGACCTAGGGTATGGCCTAAATTAAGGAGCATCCGCTCTCCCCTATCCATTTCATCTCTTTCAACTATGTCTCTCTTTATATCTAAGGACCTCCATATTATATCTTCTATATGACCTGAAAACTCTTCTTCCCCATAGGCAAGGAGTTTGTCAAAGAGATCCTTGTCTCTGATACAGGCATATTTAATTAGCTCTCCCATACCATCTTTAAAATTTTCTTTATCCAAAGTTTCTAAGAGTCCTGGGTCTATAAAAACTGCCAGAGGCTGGTAAAAACTTCCTACTAGATTTTTACCCTGCCTCAGATTTATAGCCACCTTGCCACCAATACTACTGTCAATTTGTGCTAGAAGGCTTGTGGGCATTTGTATGAAATCTATCCCTCTAAGAAAGCTTGATGCTGCAAAACCCGCCAGATCTCCCACTACTCCTCCACCAAAGGCAAGGATCAGATCCCTTCTAGTCATGGAAAAATGGATAAGCTCACTGTATATATATTCTAAGGTCTCCAGAGACTTGCTCTTCTCTCCTGGATGCACTACTATCCTCTTCACCTGGAAACCACTGGCCCTTAAGTTCTTCTCTAAGTCCTCCCCATAAAGTTTATCTAGATTCCTATCTGTTATTATGCTTATCCTTTCGCCCCTAGCATAGGGCTTTATCATCTCTCCAATTCTCTTAATTAATCCTTTTTCTATATATATTTTGTATTCTTTTCCTGGTATATTTACGGATAATATTTTCATCCTATATTTCCCTATTTTCTATCTGGGCTAATTTCTCCAGGGTCCTTACCAGCTGTTGAAATCTCTGAGGGGTTATGGATTGTTCACCATCGCATTTAGCATTGTTTGGATCATTGTGAACCTCTACCATTATTCCATCTGCCCCTACAGCTATGGCAGCCTTTGCCAGAGGCTCTACCAGCCACCAGATTCCTGTTCCGTGGCTTGGGTCCACTATTATAGGTAGATGGCTTAGCTTTTTTATAACCGGTATGGCACTTAGGTCTAAGGTGTTTCTAGTATAGTCCTCAAAGGTCCTTATCCCTCTTTCACAAAGTATTACATTTTCATTGCCTCCAGCCATAATATATTCTGCAGACATTAAAAATTCCTTTATAGTAGCAGACATACCTCTTTTAAGAAGAACTGGCTTTCTTGTCCTCCCTACTTCCTTTAAGAGTTCAAAGTTTTGCATACTTCTTGCACCAATCTGAATCACATCTATATCATCCATATATTTTCCTACCTGTTCTGGGGACATGAGCTCTGTAACTATTGGAAGCCCAGTTTCCTCTCTGGCAAGCTTTAAAAGCTCCAGGCCCTCCTCACCCATACCTTGGAAACTATAGGGAGATGTCCTAGGTTTAAAGGCTCCACCCCTTAAAAATCTTGCACCGGATTTCTTCACTGAAGAGGCAATTTCCAATATTTGCTCCTTGCTTTCTATGGAGCAGGGTCCTGCAATAATTGATATTTTCTTGCCTCCAATACTTTCCTCTCCCACTTTTATAATTGAGTTTTCTTCATGGAAGATTCTATTTGCTTTTTTATAGGGTTCTTGCACATATATTAGCTTCTTAACTGCCCTGTTTGATTTTATAAGACCAGGATCTATATTTGTAAGATCTCCAACCAGGCCTATTATGTGCTTGTTGGAATCCTGGGACTCATTTATTTCACAACCTAGGCTTTCTAATTTCTTTTTTAACTTGTCTATTTCAACTTGCTCTGCATTTTCATTGAGTATTAATATCATATTGATCTTCTCCTTTAATCAAAATCTAGCTGGCCCTAGCAGCCTTTAATCTATTCTCCCTAGCCAATTTCAGCCTTTGCTCTTTCCAGCATATATATATCTAATTCATGACTGAAGCTATCCCTGGCACTTTCATATATATAATCCCTGAATTCTAATATTTCATCCTTCTTTTCTTTTCTAGCAGAATTATAAATAGTTTTAAGAGCATTTAGCATTGCTAGGACAATTGAAATATCTTCTTTTCCATAGTGAATTATTTGATAGAAGGTAAAATACAGATCTTCCTTAAAATCAAAGTCATCATATATCAATTCTGCCTTTGAATCTTCCTCTCTGGCAATAATATACTTGCCCTTTATGCTTCCAAGTTTGCTAATAAGGACACCTAGTATATTTATGCAGTGTATGGCTGTGTTTGGATCATTTATTCCTGGAGACAGGGCCCTTAAAGTTATATCAACAATCTTTTGTAGGGAAAACCTATAGTCATTGTATTCTATTCTTTCTTCTACTATGGTAAATTCCTCAATTATATCTTCTTCTAGATCCTTATCTAATTCATCCTGGTTATGATAAAGGGTGCCTATTTTTTGATTTTCAGATACAAACTCTCCTATATCAGCTTCAAATACAAGCTTAGCTTCTAAATCTTTTAATAATCTTAATATATTTTTAAAGTCTATTAATTCCAAATATCCATTCCTATCGGAAGAAATTTCTAACTTGGATCTAAAGATACCTATGTCATATTCATCTACAATCTCTTGATTTTTTCTTTGTTCTAAGCCTCTTTCTATTATTGTATAGGATTCATCATAGAGTCTACTTATGAGTTTAGTTGCCTGTATAGAGGAAGATACCCTAAATACAAATATTACAAAATAAACTATACAAAGTGCAGAGTATATCACTGCTATGGTTGCGGATAAGACCTGGTATTCAGCAAAAACGTTTCTCATGAAAAACAAGGTAAGTATGCAGTAGAAAAATCCACCTATAAATATTCCTAAAACCTTCATGGTTATCTTATCTGTCAAGAAGTTGTTAACCACCCTAGGAGAAAATTCCGATGAATACATGGTAAGGACTACCATTATTGTAGAAAATGTAAAGGTTGTAATGGTAAGAAGAGATCCTGCCAGGGTACTTAGGATAAGTTTTGATAATTCTACACTTGTAAGTAAAAAGAATGGTATGTATTCAAGTATGGGAATTATCTTTGAATCGATTAGTATTACTATAATAGCAATTAGGGCAGAGGCCAATATAGACCTTCCCAGTTGCATCCACATTGTGTTATTTCTATAAAAGACTTTAATCCTATCTAGCATAAGATCACTCTCACTTTCATCCTTATTTTAAGCTATAATTTTATAAATAATCTAGATCTGATGATTTAAGCTCATTTTTTATATTATACCACTTTTAATGATTTTAAAAAATATTCCTATGAATAGGAATATCTTTATTAATCCTTAATAATTGTTCCACTGGACTTTGACAGGGCATTCCTTGCATTTTCCAGGGATGTGATAATGGAAGTTCTTCCCTCCTTGGACTTTACAAATTCTACTGCTGCCCTTATCTTAGGAAGCATACTCCCTGCTGCAAAATGTCCTTCTTCTATATAGGCTTCTGCCTCCATAGTTGTCATCCTGTCTAAATCTATTTGATCTGGACTTCCAAAGTTTATAGACACCTTATCCACTGCAGTAAGTATGAATAATATCTCACAGTCTAATAATTCTCCTAATTTCCCACTGGCAAAATCCTTATCTATTACTGCAGGGACCCCAAGGAGCTGATCTCCCTTTCTTATGGTTGGGATTCCTCCTCCACCTACAGCTATGGTTATATGGCCCTTATCCACCAAGTCTCTTATAACATCTATCTCCACTATATCTATAGGCCTTGGTGAAGCCACTACTCTCCTATAGCCCCTACCAGAGTCCTCTATCATAATATAATCCTTATCTCTTTCTAAGATTCTAGCTTCTTCCCTTGTGTAAAATCCACCTATAGGTTTTGTGGGATTTTGGAAGGCCGGGTCATCCTCATCTACTATTACCTGGGTGATTAGGGATATAACAGATTTTTTTATATTTCTCTTTTTAAGTTCATAGGATATGGCGTTTTGAAGATGGTATCCTATATAGCCCTGGCTCATGGCTCCGGATTCTGGAAAGGGCATCTCTGGAGATTTGTCCTCATACTTGGATGCCAGTTCAAAGGCTAAATTAATCATGCCTACCTGGGGACCATTTCCATGGGCTATTACTACTTGATGACCCTCCTGGATCAAATCTACTATTGGCTTTGCTGTTTTTTTTACTATTGAAGCCTGCTCTTTGGGATTTGATCCTAGAGCATTGCCACCTAGGGCTATCATTATTTTACTCATATATTACCTCCATGATCTAGTCTTTATATCTCAATCTTTATTCTATTTTACCACAGTGCTTATTGAATCACTATAAATTTGTAAAAAAAGCTATAAAGTCATTTTTAATGTCCTCTATAGCTCTTTTTTCTTAAATTGTATTTAATTCTTCCTCTAGTATTTCCCCATATGTCTTAAGGCCTGATACTTGTTTTGAAAGTTCCGTTAGGGGCATTATATCTCTTCTATCAATATGCTCTAGACTAAATTTCCTATTTAAGGCCATGAGTTGTCTAAGTCCTGTTGAAACTCTGTCTATATAGGAATATAGACCAATAGCTCCTGTGGACATTTCATCAACTTCATCCCCATAATACTCTCTTAGCTCTCTTATTCCCTGGAATATTTCTTCCTTTGTAGATCCAAATCTTTGAAAGTCCTTTGGAACTATGCCTTCTTCTAAAAGGTCCCCTACTTTTTTCCCAACCATGGCCGCAGTCATAGCTGCCCTACCTATACCAATCATGCTAACATGGGGTGCAGCTAGGGATAGGCCCTTAAAGACCTGGTCCTCTGTAGCAAAGCCTCCAGCTATGGAGATTTGTGGTAGCTCATAGTTTTCTCCCTGCATTTTCTCTAAAATCCTATAGACTATGCTTTCCATATATACAGTAGGCATACCCCATTCATTCATCATCTTGCTAGGGCTACTTCCTGTTCCACCACCAGCACCATCAAAGGTCACTAGATCTATTCCTCCCTTTGAGGCAATTTTAAGTATTTTTATTAGATCCTTTGAGGCAAAGGGTCCAGTTTTAAAGCAAATTCTCTCTGCTCCTATTTCTCTTAAAGCCTTTATTCTCTTAAGTAATATTTCTTCATTCCACATTGGAAGCCTGTCTACTTTTTCAAAGACTCTTCCAATTCCTCTTCTATATTTTTCTGCTATTTCTGGATCAGTTGGGTCTGGTATAATAGGAAAACCCTTTTCCTTTAATTCTATAGCCTTCTCAATATCTTCAATCCTTCCCATTCCCTGAATTCCCTTAGCACCCTGTCCAAACTTTAGCTCAACTGACTTAAGCCCTAATTCCTTTATCCCATATTCAAGAACTCCAAAATTATCATCATCATAATTAGCTTGGAGTACAATATCTCCATATCCCCTGTGGTATTTTCTAAAGCAAGCTACCATCTCTTCTATAAGGGGAGACTTTACTACTTTTCCCTTCTCTAAAACCAGTCCTGGATCTTTTCCAATAACTCCTTCTCCTATTACTACGGGTATTCCAGCAAGGGCAGCTCCTGAATAGTAGTCTCGCCAGTTTAGCTTGGCTATGGCTGGCAATATAATAGGGGCCTTGATCTTTACTGGATTTTTAATTCCAAATTCAGCTCCTATGTCTACATTTGGAAATGTAGCTTTATCACCATCCTCTTCACATCCTAGGACACCAAATACCTTGCCATCAATATTGAAGTGTGAAAAATCTAGGGGATAATCTTTTTCTGAGGCAAATTGATTTATATCTGTTTTAAAGGGATATATGGCCTCACTACCTCTTAGGGCAGACAAACCTATTTCACAGGTCCCTGTACATGTATCTGTACAAACTGAACACATGCCAGAAAAAGGTGACAGATTATCTGGTGTCCTCATCCTTGTGTTTGTTATAGTGCTTCCAAGTTCTTTGCTATGAGTCATAATAAAAACCTCCTTGTTTTAAGCATCACTGCTAATTAAATTGTAATACTTTTACTAGCTAAAGTCAATTTAGCTAGTCTTCCAAATAAATAAGCCTGTAGAATAAATCTACAGACTCCATATATTAAATATTTTATTTAATTGTCCAGACTATTTTATTAAAGCCACAAATATATATATCCACCTATTACTGAAATAGAAATCAATATTTTATTTATCATAATATCCTTTTTCATATAATAGGGAATTAGGGCTACTAGGGATAAGGCTCCTAGTACAATTGCAATGATTTGCTCTGTATTGTAATTACTTGGTCTTGAGCTATAGCTCATCCATGCTACTATAAGAGCTAATATTACATTAAGAATAATTATTCCACTTTTTCCCTCATGTTTTTTTGAATACAATAATACCTGTCCTATTACAGCTAGGATTCCTAATCCTATAAAAATATATAATAGTAGATCCATCTTATCTCTCCTCTGCATTAAAATTTTGTCCATTAATATATTACCCGGGAATATCCTCTTCAAGCATTTATTTCCTTCCCTTGATTTTTAAACAAGCCCTATATTACTTCTAATCCTCAAATATATCCAGTAAATATCCATAACCTTCTTCTTCCATATCTTCATAGGCTACAAATCTTAGAGCTCCTCCATTTAAGCAGTATCTTAAGCCACCCTCTTCCCTTGGACCATCATCAAATACATGGCCTAGGTGACTATCCCCAACCCTACTTTTGATTTCTACCCTCTTCATGCCAAGACTTGTATCTTCCTTGTTTTTAATTGCTTCATTATCTATGGGCTTGGTAAAACTTGGCCAACCACATCCTGCATCATATTTATCCTCTGAGGAAAATAAGGGTTCTCCTGTTACTATATCCACATATATTCCCTTTTCATCCAACTGGTTATAATCATGGGAGTAGGCTCTTTCTGTATCCCCTTTTTGTGTTATCCTATATTCCTCTTCTTTAAGTTTCTGTCTTATTTCTTCCTCACTAGGTTTCCTGTAAAGATCTTCCTTTACTAAGCCATCTCCTATAGACAGATCATCTCTTCCTATGCCTTCCTGGGCTAGACCAAGGTCTATATGGCAGTATCCACCAGGGTTTTTCTTTAAATAATCTTGATGATATTCTTCAGCCTTATAAAAGCCATCTATTGGCTCTATCTCAACTACTATATCTTTTTTATAGGATTTTTGTTCCTCCTCTACAACTCTGTGGATAATATCTAGCTGATCTTCTTCTAGATAGTAAATCCCCGTTCTATACTGGCTTCCCCTATCATTGCCCTGCTTGTTTAAAGAGGTAGGGTCAATAACCTTGAAATAATAAAGAAGAATCTCTTCAAAGCTTATAGCTTCTGGATCATATTTAACATGAACTGTTTCCGCATGTCCAGTTCCCTTGTATAAAACATCTTCATAGCTTGGATTTTCAGTCTCTCCATTGGCATAACCTGATACTGCATCTATTACACCAGGCACTCTTTCCATATACTCCTCTAGGCCCCAGAAACATCCTCCTGCCAGATATATCTCTTCATAATCTTCTCCCTGATAATTCTTATCTAGACTAGGATTATTTGAATTTTGAGCTAGATCTCCCTTTTCACTTGATCTATTTGTAAATATTAGCATTGAAAATATAATCAGGACAAGTACTGCACTTATTAATACTATATTATTCAATTTCATCCCCTCACATCCTATCTTAATTTAAATTCATACTATATATATACCCTAATTCCCATAAAACAAATACACCCCTAGGGGTGTATCTAAATCCGGTTTCCTACAAAGGTTCTATTTATGTTGTCGCCAGGATTTTTATCTTTAATTTTTTTTACTTCATTGTGAATGCCTTCCATTTTATGGTCTAATTCATAGATTGAATCTGCTGCCCTTTTAAGTTCCATGACTAGTTTCCTTGGAACTTCCTTATTGTATTTATAGAATATCTTGTGTTCTAAGCTGGCCCAGAAGTCCATAGCTATGGTCCTTATCTGTATTTCCACCTTTACATACTCCATCCCCTGGGATAGGAATATTGGAATCTCAACTATTAGATGAAAACTAGTATAGCCATTAGGCTTAGGATTTTTTATATAATCTCTTACTTCAAATATTTTAATATCTGTTTGTTTTTTTATCATTTCGTAAATAGTATATATATCAGAATTAAAAGGACACACTACCCTTATGCCAGCAATATCATATATATGTTCTCTAGCATTGTCTATACTTACCTCAAATCCCTTTCTCTTAAGCTTTTGTATAATGCTCTTTGGCTCCTTGACCCTATGTTTTAAATGCTCTATGGGATTGTGTTGGTGGGTATGGGTAAATTCTTCGTTTAGTATCCTAAGCTTGGTATTCATTTCTTCTATAGCAAATTTATATACTAGTATAAATTCTGACCACTTTTCTAGTTCTTGTGACGATAGGTTTATATCCAAATCAATTCTCCTTTTTTACAAATTTTTATACTATTCTTTTCTTACTTGGATTTGCCTTGGACAATTATCTCCATTAGTAAACCATTTACAAGGTTTACATTCTATACATGTAAGTATTTCTTCCTTGTTTTTAAGATGTTTGGTGAAATTATAATCTGCAAGCTGAGCCCTTCCTATGGCTAGGAAATCTAGATAATCTTCATTTATCAGCCTAGATATATTCTCTCTTTCTTTGATCATATTTACTCCTATTACTGGGATATGGACATTTTCCTTTATCCTACTTCCTCCATAAACTATAAAATTTCCTGGAAAGTCCTCTGGAACTTTTTCCTCTATAGGAGAATTGTCAAATCCTGTTGAAACACTTAAATAGTCATAGCCCAGCTCTTCAAAGAACTTTGCCCTTTTTATACTTTCTTCCAAGCTATTTTCATTGAAACCCATTCTAATTCCTATTATAAATTCTTCTCCTAACTTATATCTTATACAATTGTAGATTTGTTTAGCTATTCTATTCCTATTTTCAAAGCTTCCACCATACTCATCGTTTCTAGTATTGATTTTTTCAGAGAAAAACTGAGTTAAGAGGTATCCATGGGCGCCGTGTATTTCAACCCCATCAAAACCTGCCTCCTTAGCTCTTTCTGCTGCCCTTACGAACTTTCTTATTATCTCCTTAATCTCATCTACTTTTAGTTTCCTAGACTTAGATCTCTTATCTTCATAGTCAGAAGAAGAAACTACATCCTCCGTAGCCTCCTTTACTGTCCTAAGCCCTGCATGGTGAATTTGTATAATAGCCTTAGAACCAGCCTTATGTATGGTCTCTGCCAGTCTTCTTAGACCCTGGATATGCTTGTCATCCCATATGCCTAGTTGGTCCATGGAAAGTCTTCCCTGAGGATCTATGGCTGTTGCTTCAACTATAATAAGACCTATTCCATTTTCTCCTATCTGCCTATAGTGATTAATGTTCTTTTCAGATACAAAACCATCTTCTCCAGCGAAATTAAAGCATACCATAGGTGGCAGTACTATTCTATTTTTTATATTAATATTTCCAATCTTTTTATCTGTAAAAACCTTATCCATAAAAACATCCCTTCTTGGTTAATCTTTTATCAATTTCTCTACTTCAATTATATTATTAAACTTGGATTATGTAAAGCTATAATTCCCTCACTTTATGCCTTATATTTGTATTTCACAAGTCTCTAGCCTATATTAATTTATCTTTAATTTAAGAAACTCTTATATAAATATATTTACATAAGAGTTTTTGTATTGTTTCTTACACTTACTTTAGTTCTACTTCTGGATTTTCTTCACTTGCTATTCCTATAAGCTCTAATTGCCTTAGAAAAAAGGCCGCTAGAAAATACATATTTGCAAGTCTTTCCCTGTCCTTTATCATTCCATTGGCTATAAAGTATAGCTGATTTATATCTTCTCCCAGCTTTGCTGAAAACATGGACTTTTCTCTTTTTGTTTGAATCCTAATTTTATTGTCCACACTTATTAATTCCCTTAATTTTTCTAGTTGGAGAAGTTCTTTAACTTTACTATGGTCACTGCCCTTAACTATAAAGTTCTCATCAAAGTCCTTGTCCCCTGTCTTTATATCCTGCATTCCAAAGGTCTTACCTAGACCACTAAATATTCCACTTTTGTATATTTTAAAATCCAAACTAGTCTTTTCCTTATAGGGTGCCCTAAGTCTCGTATAGGTTTGGCTAGAATTTCCACTAGACTGACTATAGCTATCTATTACAATGGTCCAGTTTTCAAAATTGGATTCTATTCTAGGGGCTTTAAAGATTCCCCCCTCTATGAATTCTCCTTCTATTTCACTGGCAAATTCCCTCCAAACATCCTTACTACTCGGTCCAAATATTCCCATAGTCTAGACCCTCCTTATTCTCTCTTTAGATACTTATTAAAGAAAATAATAGCTTCTTCCATCATATTTGTACTTATAGTATGGTTTATGTCTGGATAGGCTATTAGTTTTAGTCTTTCCTTATTCTGGTATTTAGGAGCAATGGATTTGTGAAACTTTTTAATACTATCTATGGAAAGAACCTCATCAGCTTCTCCATGTAGGGATAAGATAGGCCTATCTACAAGCTTGTCCATATTTTCTATTGGGTCTCTTCTTATAACTTCTCTTTCTAAGTCTATTAATCCTTGATCCATCTCTATATTTGCTTGTTCTTTTATACTATCATTTGTATGCTTCCATGCCATGGATCCATTTAGGACTACTAGGCCCTTGATTTCTTGGTTTTCTGTATAGAGGCCTCCCGCTGTAATTCCTCCCATGGAATTTCCTATAATTCCTACTTTCTCTCTATTTATCCCATATCTAGCTACAAGTCCTCCTATTAAGGTATCCCATTCATCCATGCTCTTAAAGACAGTTGGCCAAAACTTATCTGCCCCACTTATCCCATATCTCTCTAAAGCATCCCTTTCACCATGATTTATAGCATCGGGAATTACTACCCTATATCCTGCAGCTGCTAGGATAAGGCCTCTCATTCTCTGAGTTTCCTTGTCTGAACTCCAACCATGATAAAATATTAGGGTGGAAAGATCCCTGGATCCATCCTTAGGAGTAAGTACCAATGCTGCAATGTCCTCTATATATATCTTTTCTTCCTCTACATTTAAAAATCTATAATCCACCACTTTGCATTCCTCCCTATCTTATAATCTTTTAGATAAATAATTCTACTCTTTTTCTAATCTTAAACTCCTCTTCAAGTTCCCTCTTGTGCCTTAAGTAATCAGGATCATCAAAGTACTTGGAATCCTTAGGGCATTTTTTTATACAGGCTCC
>CAZGQG010000019.1:21233-39152 GCA_964527205.1 uncultured Tissierellaceae bacterium
GGTAGTCTACCTGCATATACAGGTAGGGCTATTATGAGAATATCCTCTTCCCTGAAGCTCTGTCCAGATTCCCTTGCCTCTGGAAGGGTAAAGTCTATCTCCAGACCCTTTTCGAAATTATCTGCCTTAAGAAGCCTAGCTCCTATCTCTAGTCCTATTTTCTTGCTAGTCCCTGTAGGACTAAAATACATTAGATTTATTTTTTTCATACTTATCACTCCATTTATATTCTATAGATAATCCTATCTTCTTCTACAAGCAAGGAGGAAAATCCTATATTTTCCCTTATCCACTCTAAGCCCTTCCTATGATAGAAAAACACATGGGTATCATCATTTTTATATCCCCAGCTGGCAAAATCTATTTTCTCACTATATAATTGGGTCTTTAAGTAAATAGATCCTCCCTCCTTAAGCAGGGACTTCATAAGCTGAAATTCTTCCCTAGGATTGTGAAAATGTTCCATTACCTCACAGCAGACAATATAATCATATTTTTCTTCTAATTTCCCTGGATAGTTTGCAAAAAAAGGGTCATATATCCTTATGTCATAGCCCTGGTCCTTTAGCATCTTTGTTATAACAGGTCCTGTCCCTGCTCCAAAGTCTAGTCCCAAGTCTTCTCTTCCATAATCCCTAAGGACCCCATCCACTATGGGAGATACAAAATTTTGGTATCTTGGATCATAGACATCATTATTATGCTCCTGGTACCTCCTTTTTTCTTGCTCTGCATTTAAATAATCCTTAGAGTTTAGTAAAAGGGAATTACATCCCTTACATTTAAGATACTCCTTTTCCCTCCATACTTCATAGGTTTTTGTATCACTTCCACATAATGTGCATTTCATTTCTCTATTCACCCTTTATCCAAACTTTATTTATTCCATTGTATCATAATTTCCAAGCTTTATTCTATTTTCTCTTCCTTACCATATCTCTTATTGACATTTATTTTCTTCCAATATACCATTATATTAAGTGTAAATAAATCTTGAAAGGAAGATTTTATGAAAATTAAAGTATATACCCTAAATGCCTTTGGAAAGGATGGGCAAGGTGGAAATCCTGCTGGTCTTGTCCTAGATGCAGATGATTTAAGTCCTGATCAAATGACAAAGATTGCAAGTATTGTTGGCTTTTCAGAAACTGCCTTCCTTATGAAGTCCGATCAGGCAGATTATAAGCTAAGGTTTTTCACTCCTAGTGAAGAAGTGGATCTATGTGGCCATGCTACAATTGCAAGTTTTTATGCCATGGCTGAGTTAAATCTAATCCAAGCAGGTAAGTACAAACAGGAAACCAAGGCTGGAATTTTAGACATTGAAATAAGGGATGATCATACAATCTATATGTCTCAGAATCCACCTAAGTTTTATGGAGAAGTGGATAGGGCTTCTATAGCTAGGTCCCTAAATATTTCAGAAAAGGCTATCTCTTCAGACCTGCCTATTGAAATAGTTTCCACAGGTTTAAAAGATATTATAGTGCCCTTAAAAAACTTAGAGGATTTATTGGCTATAGAACCAGATTTTCATAAGATTTCAGAAATAAGCAGAGAGACCGGTGCTGTTGGCTATCATGTCTTTACTCTAGAGACTAAGCTTGATTCCATAGCCCATTCCAGAAACTTTGCCCCCCTCTATGCCATTGATGAAGAATCTGCCACAGGCACTGCTACTGCTGCTCTAGCATCATATATGTTTAAACACCAACTCTTATCAGATATGGATCTTGAGGATTTAAGTTTTGAACAGGGCTACTCTATGAATATGCCTTCAGAGATAAGGGCTAGTCTCTCAGTTTCAGGAGATAGGATAAAAGAAGTTTTGGTTGGAGGCAAGGGCTCTAATTTACAGGAGATTTTTGTTGAAATCTAGGACTTTCCCTTGATTTACTCAGTTTTACATGAAATAATGTCAGTTTTATAGTATAATTAGATATAGGAAATCTATTATGTTAGAAAAGAGGACGGTTTTATGAAAAAAAAGGTTATATTAGGAATGAGTGGAGGAGTTGATTCTTCTGTCAGCGCCCTACTGCTTAAGGAAGCAGGCTATGATGTTGTTGGATTGTTTATGAAGAATTGGGATGAAAAAGACGAAAATGGTGAATGTACAGCAACTGCAGACTCAGAAGATGCAAGAAAAGTTGCAGATCAATTGGATATCCCATACTATACAGTAAACTTTGAAAAAGAATACTGGGATAAGGTATTCACTTATTTTTTAGATGAATACAAAAAGGGAAGAACCCCCAATCCAGATGTAATGTGTAATCAAGAAATCAAATTTAATGCCTTCCTAGACTATGCACTGGGTCTAGATGCTGATTATATTGCAATGGGACACTATTGCCAGATTGAAGAGACTGAAGAAGGCTTTAATCTTCTAAGAGGAAAGGATAGGAATAAGGACCAAAGTTATTTCTTATCTAGAATAGGACAAAAGGCTCTTTCAAAGACCCTATTTCCTATAGGTCATTTGGACAAGGATGAGGTTAGAAAGTTAGCTGATGACAATGATTTACACACAGCTAAAAAGAAGGATTCTACAGGTATATGCTTTATTGGAGAAAGAGATTTTGATGAGTTTTTAGACAAGTATCTCTTAACCAAGGAAGGACCTATGGTAGATGTAGATGGAGAAGAAATAGGAAGGCACACAGGACTTATCCATTACACCCTAGGACAAAGAAAAGGACTAGGCATTGGTGGAGTTGGAACTGGTGAGCCTTGGTTTGTTGCAGGAAAGAATCTTGAGGACAATATACTCTATGTTGCTCAAGGAGAAGAACATCCTGCACTTTACAGTGTCTCCATGGTGGGAGAAGACCCATCTTGGATACTAGGAGAAAAGCCTCATATGCCATTTAGATGTACGGCAAAGTTCAGATACAGGCAGGAAGACATACCGGTTACAGTGGATATACTAGATGATGACAATCTGTATATTACCTTTGACGAACCAGTCAAGGCTGTAACACCGGGACAGGTAGCGGTCCTATACAGGGATGAAATGTGTCTTGGAAGTTCTATTATTAAATCAATAGAACCACTGAGTTTCAAATACTCTCATTTAAACAGAGAATAATATTAAAAGCACTTATTATATAATATAATAAGTGCTTTTCCTTATGATAATACTTCTTTGACCCTTCCCACTACTCCATCTTCTAGCATTACCTTTATACCATGGGGATGGGTTTTTGATTTGGTAAGTATCCTACTTACTTGTCCCTCCGTAAGTTCTCCAGATCTCTGATCTTGTTTTTTAACAACCCTTACCTTGCTTCCTACTTTTATATTGTCCCTCATACTGCCATCCATCTAATCTCTCCTTTTATCTTTCTTAAAACGTTAATATCTGATTCCATTTTTCTCTTTCAAGATGATCATTCATTACATTTCTAATCTCAACATTTCCAAATTCTTCAAGTTTTCTTCTTGTCTCTTCTCCCATGTTTTGAAATTCACGGTTCCTACTTGTGGAAGTAGCTTCAATAACTTCCTCTAGGGCCCCGTCATTAATAATTATTCTTATATCCTCACCCTTATAGGCTTCTAATTTTTCTAAGAGTATTTCCATGGCATATTGCCCAGCTAAAAGGGGCTTTTGATAATCAATTAATATAGATTCTCTATCTAGGAGTTCCTCATCTTTAAACAAACTATATCTTACCTCTACATCTTCCCCTTCAAATCCACTTGCTATCCAAACTAAATAAGCATCAATCATTGTCTTTCCTCCAATTTTATCTTTAATTTATCTATATTGTCAATTGTATCATATTTATTCTACTTGTAGTCTTTAAATGCAAGTTTTTCTTGACAATAAAACTCTCAAACCATATGATAAAATTAGGAAAGAACAATTATATTAGGAGGGATTATATTGTCAAAGGGTAAAGATCTTCAAGATAGATTAACACATAAGTGGAAAAACGTATGGGAGACATTGGATAAGGATGAGCTAGAAAGTGTTCATTCCATTAATGAAGACTATAAGGATTTCTTAGACAAGGGAAAAACTGAAAGAGAATCTGTAAGGGAAATAATCAAGGCTGCCAAGGAAAATGGATATAGGTCCATAGAAGAAGTTATAAAGGATGGAAATGTAGGACCAGGAAGTAAAATATATGCTATAAACCGAGATAAGGCAGCAGTATTGTTTGTAATTGGAGAAGAGAAATTAGAGGATGGAATGCATATAATAGGATCACATCTTGACTCACCAAGATTGGATTTAAAACAATTTCCTCTTTATGAGGACTCTGATCTTGCAATGTTAAAGACCCACTACTATGGTGGAATAAAAAAATACCAATGGGTTACTATACCCCTTGCCCTACACGGCTTTCTAGTCAAGGACAATGGAGAAAAATTAGATATAGTTATAGGTGAAGATGAAGATGATCCAGTATTCTTTATCACTGATTTGCTGCCTCACTTGGCAAAGGATCAAATGGATAAAAAGATGGGTGATGGAATCACAGGAGAGGGTCTTAATGTATTATTTGGAAGTATTCCCTATGAAGATGAGGACCTTAAGGAAAGGGTTAAGCTAAATGTTCTTAATATCTTAAATGAAAAATACGACATTACTGAAGAGGATTTCACATCTGCAGAATTTGAAATTGTTCCAGCTGGAAAGGCTAGGGATGTGGGAATAGATAGAAGTATGGTGGGAGGCTATGGCCAGGATGACAGGATTTGTGCCTTTACATCCCTAAAGGCTATCTTGGATATTGATAAGCCAAAAACCACTGCTGTATCACTATTTGTAGATAAGGAAGAGATAGGTAGTGTAGGTAATACAAGTATGGAGTCCATGTTCTTTGAAAATATGGTGGCTGAGATATTAAATCTTACTGAAGAAAATTATTCAGAAATTATCTTAAAGAGAACTTTAGCTAACTCCTCTGTACTTTCAGCAGACACTCTTGCAGGCTTCGATCCAAATTATCCAGAGGTTCTTGACCCAAGAAATGCACCATATATTGGCAAGGGAATTACAATTGTTAAATTTACTGGAGTTCGTGGAAAGGGCGGAAGCAATGATGCCAATGCTGAGTATGTAAGCAAGATAAGAAATATCTTTAATGACAATGATATAGTTTGGCAAATGGGATCCCTAGGCAAGGTTGACCAGGGAGGAGGAGGAACTATAGCCTATATTCTAGCTAATTACGGAATGGAAGTTGTAGACTGTGGAGTTCCTCTACTAAGTGTTCATGCACCTTATGAGATAGCAAGTAAGGCAGATGTATATATGACCTATAAGGGATATAAGGCATTCTTTAACGCTTAAAATTCTCTCAAATTAATAAGATAAAACATAAATAAAAAACCATTAAAAAGACTATAGTCTTTTTAATGGTTTTCATTTATAATCATATTTAATTGTAATTAGACCTATAGACATGGCTTATTGATATCTTGTCATATCTAAATGAGTAATCTCTTCTGATTTACATATTGGACATTCTATTTCTTTTGCTTCATCCTCTTGATCCCAAATATATCCACAATCATTGCATATAACTTTGATAACACATATAAGTTTAGCCATATTGTCGCCTCCTAAATTTTGATAGTATAATAACTATCAATGTCTTTGATTATATTATATCAAAGCTTGTGAAAAATGCAACAGTGTTTGTGAAATATTTGTTTATTTAACCATTAAATGTTTTTTTATCCTAATTTAGAGCCTTTTTTTACCTCTTTATCAGGCTTTATTAGAACTACTCCCTGGTCAGTATATATGCCAAGGACTAAAACCTCTGACATGAAATCTGCAATTTGTCTTTCTGGAAAATTTACTACTCCCAATACCTGTTCTCCAATTAAATCCTCTGGCTCATAAAGTTCTGTAATCTGAGCACTGGATTTTTTTGTTCCAATCTCTTCTCCAAAATCAACCCAGAGCTTATAGGCTGGTTTTCTTGCATTTTCAAAGACCTCAGCCCTAATAACTTCCCCTACTCTTATGTCTAGTTTCATAAAATCTTCAAATCTTGCCATCTTCCACACTCCCATAAATTTTTCTATTAAACTCTATACTCTCCGTATTGATCCTCATCACAGTATATACATTTTCCATCCTTAATATAGATTTCTTCTGGATTTCTTCTATCTATTAACTTTTTATGACAACTTTTGCAGTAAGTATTATTGTCTACTCCTGGAAGATTTCCTATATAGACATTATCTAAATGCTCTTTGCAAATCCTCCTTGCCATTAAAAGCAGTTCCACATTTGTTGCAGGCGTTTTCATCTTATAGGCTGGATAATATCTACTTAGATGGAGGGGTATGGAAGGATTTATGCTGGCTATCTTTTTAGCAAGCTCTTCTATCTCTTTCATATCAGTATTTTTTCCCCCTATTAAAAGGCTTGTTATTTCCACATGGGTTGATTGAGCAGCTATTTCAATGGTCCTTAATACTGGCTCCAAACTTCCATCACATATGGACCTATAGAAATCATCATCCATAGCCTTTAAATCTATATTCATGGCATCTATATAGGGAAGTAATGCCCTTAAAGGCTCTTCATTTATATATCCATTTGTAATCATTACAGTTTTTTGATTCTTCTCCTTTGCCTGCTTGGCTAGGTCTAAAACATATTCATAGGAAACAATTGGTTCATTATAGGTAAAGGCTATTCCTATGGATCCCTTGTCCTCTCCTAGGGCCAGGATTTCCCTATCTGGAATCTCCCTTGCAAAGGAATCATCATATACTATCTGCCAGTTTTGACAAAAATCACAGGCTAAATTACAACCAAAGCTTCCCAGGGAAAATATATTGGATCCTGGATAAAAATGATATAGGGGTTTTTTCTCTATAGGGTCATAGGCAGAGGCTGTTATCTTCCCATAATTAAGGCTGTAAAGGGTCCCATCTTGATTTTTTCTAACCCTACATTTGCCTAAGTCTCCCTCTCCTAGGCTGCAATAGTGGGGGCATAATTTGCATATGACATGATTATTATCTCTTTTTTCATAATAACTTGCTCTTTTCATCCTTATCATCATCCTTTAATAATATCTTTTAACTTCGAACCTCTCCAGTTGGTAATCTTCATCTTGACCTATGCCTGCCTTGTCTAGAGCTATCCCAACCTGTTCCTCTACACTATCTATGCCTTCTAGATTTGGAAGCAGCAGGCCCCTTCTGTAGCCCTTAGTGACAATTACACCATATTTCTCTATATCCAGCTCATCTATGGAGGAAATCTTTTCAGCTTCTTCTAATATATCAACAGAATATACTAAATCCTCTAGCTCCTCTTCTCTAAGAGCTGGAAATCTTGGATCCCTTGTCCCAGCTGATATGGCATTTTCAACTATTTCCATTTCAACTGAAGTCTTTGTAGGGCTAATTGTCCCGATGCAGCCCCTAAGCTGACCATTTTTCATAAGGGTTACAAATACTCCCCTTTGCATATTCTTGTTCTCATCTAGATCTTTAATTTTCTCTCCATTTTTCACATAATACTCCAAGCTCTTTCTTGCAAGTCTTACATACTTTGATTCTTTTTTCCCTAATAGCTTGAAACTAGCACTGGCATAACCTACTCCAAAGGGACCTTCATAGGAATAAACTTCAGTCTCTAGATTATATCTATCTATGGCACCTGCCATAATCATAAGGGATCGAAGTCCACATTCCCCTGCTCTTTCTGCCAGATCTAGATCAAAGGATACAATTTCATCTAGCCTAGCCTCCCTAATTATATCTACTAGCTTTTCATCAAATATTTTTCCAGCTTCTGAATAATCATAGGGCCCATCTTTGGAAAGTTTGTGTGATAGGTCTCCTGAGGCTATGATAACTACCTCTTCCCCGGACTCTTCCACAGAATCCCCTATTATTTCTCCAAATTTAAAAAGTTCCTCTGGCTCCAGGAGTCCATAGGTAATGTGTATAAGCTTGTAATCCTTATATTCCTTATTAAGAAAGTATAGAGGCACCAGGGCCCCGTGGTCCAGATCCTTGGACACCCTATAATCCTTGGCTAGCTTCTTATCTATTCCTATAATAGGAATATCCTCTTCTATGCTATTTTTTCTTATGCTTTCAGCAAGCTCTAGATTATTTTTAAGGCTAATACCCAGTTCACCATGTCCAAAGCGGGAAAAATCTCCTGACAGATCTTCTTCTAAGGATAGGGCTATTGCATCCCTAAAAAGTGGACCATGGGGTGTGATTATAATTATAGTACTGGGACCATATTCTTTTATAGCCCTACTTGCTTTTTCCATACCCTCTATTGTTGCTTTTGCTTTTTTTTCCTCACCTTTTCCTATCTCCTTTATAAGAATAGGAGGGTGAGGAAGTAGATATGATGACAATATTTTACCCATTTTATCAATCCTTTCTCTAATATTTAAAAATTCTTTTTAATTTATTTTTATTTTATCCTGTGAAGTTACTTTACCCTATATATTGAAATTCTCACATCATAGAGGGATATTTTCATTGTTTGTTTATTAGCAAACAATGAAAACGAAAAATTAATTACAAAATAGTTACAAAAAGCTTTCAATTTTGTAACTATTACTGTATAATAATAATTGTAGTAAAAAAATAGCTTTAAAAAGGAGATGTGATCATGTCAATTTCAAATAGACTAAAAAAGACTTTCACCATAATTCCTATGGCTGGAATAATCTTATTTAGTTCTGTAAATGTAAATGCTGAACTAGGTGATGCACTACTAAAGAAGGGATCTAACAATGGAGATGTACAGGTACTGCAAGAAAAACTAATCGAACTTAATTTCTTAAATATAGATGAAACAACTACATATTACAATGATTCAACAGTACAAGCAGTAAAGGATTTCCAAGCATTCTATGGTTTAACAGCTGATGGGGCTTTTGGCTCTAACACATTCGAAGTTTTTGAAAAGGTTACAAAAATTACACCATTAAAATTCAATGAAATCTTAAGAGTAAATGATGAAGGGGAAGAGATTAAGGCCCTACAGGAAAGACTTGAAATCATGGGTTTTTTAAGTAAAGAAGATATAGACTCTAAATATGGACCAACTACAGAAGAAGCAGTAAAGGCTTTCCAAGAAATGTATCAGCTTACAGCAGATGGAATAGCTGGAGAAACTACTATAAATGCAATCAATCAAGCCCTAAGTGGAAGTAAGAGAATGAAAAGACCAACAGCTAGCAGGGGTGGATTAAGCAGTAGAGATTCAGGTATTATAAGTACAGCCAAGAAATACTTAGGTGTACCTTATAGATTTGGTGGCACTAGCTCTAGTGGATTTGACTGTTCAGGTTTCACACAAACAGTATTTAAAAACCAAGGAATTACTATTCCTAGAACAACTTCAGGACAAGCATCCTATGGAACAAGAGTAAGTAAATCAGAACTTAATCCTGGTGATTTAGTTATATTTAGTGGAACTTACAAATCAGGACCAAGCCATGCAGGTATATATATTGGAAATGGAGATTTTATACATTCTAGTTCAAATAGAGGAGTAACTATAAACAATCTAAATGACAATTATTACAGTAGACATTTTTCCTACGGAAGAAAAGTAAGATAATATAGAAAAACTAATGATAAAAACTCTGCTAAGACTGTGATCTTAGCAGAGTTTTTTATTCTGTATTTTTATTAGTCCTTAGATAAAGAATCCTCTAAATCCTGCAAATAAAACTACTATGGCAAATATCATCCTATAGACAGCAAATATTTTCATTGGCTTTTTCTTTAAATAGGATATAAATTTGTTAATTACAGCTATGGCAACTATAAAGGATACTATAAATCCAATTCCTAGGGAAAGGATTTCTGAAGAAGTTATCATGCCTAAGCCACCTATCTTTACTATCTTTAAAAAACTCATTCCTACCATTACTGGAATTGCAAGGAAAAATGAAAACTCAGCAGCTGCAACTGTAGAAAGCCCTGCTACCCATCCTCCAATTATAGTAGAGGCAGATCTTGACATGCCAGGAACTATGGCTAAACACTGAAAACATCCAACTATAAAGGCCTGCTTTACTGTAAGGTTTATCTCTTCACTCTTGCTTTTCTTTGGTCTAAATTTATTTTCCGCATAGATCATGGCTATACCACCTAGAAAAAGTGTGATTGCTATTGAAGTAGGATTGAATAAATACTTGTCAGCTATATCATCTAATAGGATACCCACTACTCCCCCGGGAATGGTTGCTACTAGTACCATTAACCAAAATCTAAAACCTGATTTCTCATAGCCCACCTTCTTGGGAAAGAAATTTATCAGGGTTTCCTTTATCTTCTTCCAATATAGGATTACTACTGCCAGTATGGCTCCTAATTGTATTACATATGTATACATCTCCACATAGGAAGCAGTCTCTCCAGTGAAATTAAGTATATTTTGGAATATAACTAAATGCCCTGTGGATGATACAGGCAAGAATTCAGTAAGTCCTTCCACTATACCTAAGATCAAAGATTTTAATGCTAGAATTATTGTGTCCATTAAAAATTGTCCTCCTTAAAACATAATAGTATGATTATAGCATATCCTATCTTTTTTTAATATATTAGCCTATATTTCATAGCTAGATTCCTATAATCTAGCTATCATATTCAAGATAGTAAAAAATATTAGATTTGCTATCAAAGACTGCAAAACTGTAATTGGCAGAGGATCTAGATAAGATTTTCTCTCCACCAGAACTCTCCCTAATATTGCCACCATGCCTGTCTATTAATATCCAATATCCTTCATTAACAACTGGTAGCCCCAATCTCCTACCTAGGTCCGAGGAGTAGTTTCTATTCCCATATAGGATTGTCTTTATATCCTGAGTAAGGGGAATCTTATTCCACTGGCCTTCTATTTGATCCATAAAGTCTTCTCCCTGCTTTTCATTAAAGCTTCCCTTCGCAAATAAAATTCCATCTCCCAAGGCCCCATGACTATCTACATATTTAAAATTTATGCTATTTGGCACTGCTATATCTAATTCCCTGGATATCCTTCTATTAATATATGAATCGTATTTATAGTATATGCCAAGTCCAAGCATTAAGAATACCAATATTATAAGTATATACCTACGGTCTTTCATCTACTCATCCCCCTTCTAGCTATATTCCAATTATACTATATCCAAGCTATAGTTCTCAATTAATATTTCTTAGATCCTTTAGATACATAGATCTATTCTTGATTTTCTCCCTTGCTCCTTATATACTTAGATTTATGGGATATAAAAATTTAAATTCAATCATAAAAAAATTCATAGTAGTAGTGTTTTTGTACGGACTCACCTCAGCTTCCTTTAACGGCTTTTTTGGCATCTATGTTAAGGAGCTAGGTTATGCAGAAACTTTTGTAGGATCAATTCTTTCACTTAGGAGATTGTCTGTAGCAATATTTACACTTTTCATTGCCCTAATAGCAGGTAAAATAGGTCATAAGAGGACCTTAATAATTGGACTCTTTACTGTTGGTCTAAGCAGTATTTTTATAGTACTGGTAGAAAGTATCCATCTTATGAGGATAATTGCTATAATCTTTGGATTTGGTCAGGCGGCCATGCTTACAGTAGAATCGCCCTTTATCTATGATCAAACCAGTCCAGAAGAGAGGGTTCATGCCTTTAGTTTGACCTTTGCAATTAGAAATGCTGCCTTTGTAACTGGTTCTCTTATAACCGGCTTCTTAGCAGAGTATTTTTCTAAGTATATTGGACCAGGGGCAGTATCTATAAGATATGCACTTATAATCGTTAGTGCCATGAGCCTTATAGCTATATTTCCACTGGCCATGTTAAAGCCTAAAAAGGTAAAAAGCCATGAAAGGCTAAATTTTGGAGAATTGAAAGGATTCTTCACTAAAAAAAATATTGCATTTTTAGCCTACACAGGCTTTATAGGCCTAGGTGCTGGATTAGTTGTTCCTTTTTTTGGAGTCTATTTAAAGTACATGTTGGATACATCTGAGAGCATAGTTGGACTTATACTAAGCTTTGCCCAACTTGGTACTGTATTTGGAGGCCTAGCTGTGCCCTTTTTAAGCACTAAAATAGGAAACTACAAGACCATAGTAGCTACACAGCTCCTAAGTATTCCAATGCTAATAGCAATTGGTTTTCCCCAGGGATTAATAATCGTGGCCATTGCATTTTTCCTTAGAAGTTCTCTAATGAATATGAGCCAGCCTCTTATTAGAAACATATCCATGGATATTGTAGATGATAGCCTAAGACCTTTAATGAGTGCAATGAGGGCTATGATCAATAATCTTATGAGAGCTCTTGGAATATTTTTAGGTGGAGCCATAATGGAAGGCTATACCTATAACACTCCCTACATATTTACCATAGTCTTTTATTTAATTGGAACCTATATATTCTTTAAATTATTTAGGGACCAGATAATGAAAAAATCATTTGTTTAATAAGCATATATAATGCCTAATTCTTCAAGGAGAATTAGGCATATTTTATTTCTATTAATTTTCAATCCAATGGATTAGTTCTTCCCTGTATTTCTTATAAATATATCCAACTACCCTTCCTACTAAAAGTGCTGCTAAAATGGTTCCTTCCCTTACAGTGCTAAGTTCTTTTAAAAATATAATAGAAAGAATTGCAGAAATAAGTACGGATATACTATCTACAGCAACCTTTACATTGGCAAATTTAAATCTATTATTACTATAATCTACTATTGCCTGCATAAAACCCTCTGCTGGCAGGGGAAAGAAGCCTGGAATCAAGTAAAATGCCACCCCTATTCCAATTATAACAATGCTTACAAGCAGGTATAGGATCTTGATAATATAGTTACTGGCTGCCGGAAGCCAGGCTAGTAAATAGTCTGGTCCTGTATATCTTATAAAGATACCTAGTATGTAAACACATACAATTTGCAATACCTGTACAGGCCTATATCTCTTTCTTAAGAGTAATATCTGCAGGACAATAAATACTATATGAAAGATGGTTGTAGCTCTTCCCAGTTCTACACCCCATATAAGTTCAAAGGCATAGGGAATAGCACTTACTGGAGATATGCCTAGGCCTGCTAATTTGGATATATTGATACCAATTGCCAGGAGCAAAAGTCCTCCTATATAAAATAATACTTTTTTAAAATTTTTCTTCATCAATAATATCCTCCGGATTTAATTTAATCTCTCTCTTATGACTATAGACAAGTCATAATATATGGGCTTATCTATAAATAGTAAAGTCTCTAAATCTTTTTCTACTATTCTTCATCTATTAATTCTGCTTTTTTATAGATTTCTTCAATATCTTTTTCCTTCAGTAGCTTAGGTATAAGATAGGCGATTATTATTATTCCTGGAATATTAATCATTAGCCTAGTAAGGGCAAATCTAGTACCTAGGGAGCTAAGTTCAAATAGAAACATTGGTATTTTCGTAGTAGACCAGGCCCCTATAAATATGAGTACATTGGTCAAACTTACACCTTTTTTCATAAAAACCGTTGCTATAGGAAATGCCCCATATAAGGGTCCTGCTGCAGCTGAACCCAGGAATATAGAAAGTATTATCCCAATTATACCTGATCCCTCTCCCATGTATCTAACCATGACTTCCTTTGGTACCCATATGTCTAAAAGTCCTAGCAAGACAAAAACAGGAGGTATAATAAGCATCATTTCCCTTAAACTAAATTTAAAGGTGTCTACTGCTGTAAAACCTAGCTCTGCATCTATAAATGAAATTATAGCTATTGCAATTGCAGCTAATATAAATACTCTAAATTCCTTTAATAACTTTACCATAACATCACCTTCCCAATAACAAATGCAACTATAAGAGTAAAGATAAAGGCTAATCCATTTCTTATATAGGTTAGCTTGCTACCAAAATATGTTTTCTCAATAGGCATGGTCATAAGTCCCACCATCATAAGAGCCGAAATAAAGGCTCCTAGCTGCATATAGCCTGCACCATTTTGAAGCAGTATCAGGGCTGTTGGAAAGGCAATAAAGCCTGGCATTAGGGTTATAGAACCTATTACAGCTGCAAGTAGTACTCCCCACACTCCAGAAGACTCACCTATAATAGCGCTGATTCTTTCTGGATTTAAAAATGCAATAATAATTGCTACAATAGCTATCATACCAAGTAAGGATGGTAGGATATTATAAAAAGATCTCCATCCCTTTAAAAGAGCTTTCTTTGTCTTTTCCTTGCTTTTCACAAAGGAAACAAGAAGAAGTACAATTGTAAGCCCATACAAAATAATATTCTGCAATCTAGTCTCTCCTTTAATTTGTATTATACAAATTGTTTTTTACTTACAAGACCCACTGAGTATCTAGCTAGCATACCAAGTGGGTGCTTAAATTTATATTCCTATTTATTTCTGCCTTACTTCATTTTCATCATAGCTTATCCAGTCACTGTAGCCTCCTGGATAGAATAATGGCTTTAGGCCTATCCTTTCCATAGCTAAAAGATTTACAGTGCCTGTTACTCCTGATCCGCAGTGCACTATTATCCTATCATGTTTTTTTATATCCTTAAATATCTCCTGGAGTTCTTCATCCTTCTTTAGATGTCCATCTTCCACCAGATTCATCCAAGGTGAATTCACCCCGCCTGGAATATGGCCTGCTATCTTATCTAAGGGCTCTACTTCTCCTGCATATCTTTCATAGGACCTGGAATCCACTATAACTGCCTGGTCATCCTCTAAAGCATCTCTTACATCTTCCATCTTAACTACTAGTGAATGGTCTATTTTCAAACTTAAATTACCCTGTTTCTCCGGTTCCTTAACTTCTTCTGTTGTTTCATAATTGCTGTCTTTCCATTCCTTGAAGCCTCCTGAAAGAATAAATACATCTTCCTTACCAGCATATTTAAGAAGGAACCATACTCTTCCGGAAACATCCAAATCCCCATCATCATATACTACTACTGTGGATTCATCTCCTATACCTAGATTTCTCATATCTTGAATAAAAGTATCCATATGAGGAAATGGATGTCTTCCTCCATGGGTCTTAATCTCACCCTTTAAAGTCTTGTCCAGGGAAACAAATTGAGCTCCCGGTATATGGGACTTTTTATACTCTCTTAGTCCATACTCAGAATCTAGAATTTCTGCCCTTGCATCTAAAATTACTAGATCTTCCATAGACATATTATCTCTTAACCATTCTTTTGTAACAAAGTTTTTCATCCTATCACCTTCTCCTATTAATAGTTTTTATATCATATTTAAGGACCTAATAAGTCCTCTTTTACCTTGTTTAAGGACTATACCCAATAAAGGATAATAATAGCTAAAATTCCATATCTTTGCTCTCATATATAGAAGTGCAGATAATATTGCCTCTGCACTTCTTTTAATCATTTATTAATCCTGTAACTTTAAAAGCTTGTTTTTTAATTCGCCCTCAATCTTATTAAGCTCTATCTCTGCCTCTTTCCTCTTTTGACGACCCTCTACTTGAATTCTCATTACTTCATCTAGGGTAGATATTAAGGACTCATTTGTAAATTTAAGGGTTTCTAGGTCTACAATGCCACGCTCTGATTCTTTTGCAGTTTCAACTGTTGCCATTTTAAGAGTCTCTGCATTTTTCTTTAATAATTCATTGGTCATATCAGTAACTTCTCTCTGAGCCCTGGCAGCCTCAGTAGCATGATTGACTCCCAGTGCCAATACCATCTGGCTCTTCCATAGGGGTATTGTATTTACTATGGTAGACTGGATCTTCTCCGCCATTATAGCATCATTGCTCTGAACTAATCTGATTTGTGGAGCCATTTGAATAGAAATCATTCTAGTAAGTTCTAGATCATGAATCTTCTTTTCAAATCTATTGGCTACTGCAGCTAGATTATTATAGGCCTGTGCATCCTCTGGAAGCCCACTAGCTGTAGATTTCTCTAATAAGGCTGGAAGTTCTTCACTGTGAACTTTTTCTAATTTTTTCTTACCTGCTAGAATATACATAGAAAGCTCTTTGAAATAGGTCTGATTAAGTTCATACATCTTATCTAACATGGCCATATCCTTTAAAAGAGTTATCTGATGGGATTCTAGGGCTTCTTTTATCTTATTTACATTGTTTTCTGCCTTATTGTACTTTGTCTTTAAGCTATCAAGTTTATTAGAGGACTTCTTAAAAAATCCTCGAATTCCCTTTTGCTCTTCTTCAGCATCAAAGTTCTTAAGTTCAGTTACAACTCCTGTGAGCATGTCCCCAATCTCCCCTAAATCCTTGGTCTTTACATTGTTTAGGGCTGTCTCTGAGAAATCTGCTATTTTCTTTTGAGCTCCTACTCCAAATTGTAGGATCTGTGCAGATTTATTTAAATCAATCTGCTCTGCAAAGTCTTCCACTATCTTTTTTTCCTCTTCACTAAGCATGGACTCATCGTTTCTTTTATTGACCATAGTTTGATCAGCTGTCATTTCAATATTTAATTCTTCTTCATCTAGTATGTCTTCATCAAAGGGATCAAAGGTTAATTTTGGAATTTTATCAGTCATTACTTGTCCTCCTCATTTCTATTATTTTCTCTAAGTTCATCCTTTGTAAGGCCTTCCTGGGCTAGCATGGTCTCAAGCACAGAAATATCTGTTGACAGATCCATGGCCATATCTTGAAACAAATCATCCAGTAGGTTTTCAAAGGCTATATTAATAGTATCTATTGTCTCTTGGATTTCTTTCTTGGACTTGGATATATTCTCTCCCTGTACAGGCTGCTTATCTAGCTTTTTATAAGCATCTAGCAACTTCATTGTAGTTGGAAGAAAATAATCTGTAAATTTCTTAATCTCATCAATCTTTTCAGGATGATGTTCAACATGATCGAATATCTTTTCCGTTACCTTTTCCAATCTATCTAGCTTGTTTGATATCTCCACTCCTGGCAACTCACTATTAGATTTTTTTATATCCTCTACAAGCTCTCTTCCTTCATCAATAATCTTTCTAGTCTCCGGACTTAATTTTACTTGCTTTCTCCCGTCTCCTAGCTCATGAACTTGCTCTAGCTTGTTTTCAGCTCTAATCTTTTTAATATTCTTTTCCAGTTCAAGGTATTGTTTGTAGGTCTTATTATTTAAGATAAAATAAGTCTTGTCAGCATCAATATGTCCCTCTGGAAACATTCCAATCTCTATCATCTTTTCTAAATCTTTTACTATAAACTTCTTATTTAATCTAGTCGCTGTAGATAAGTCCTCAATTGAATAATAGCTTTGACCCCTTATAATTGACATGTATCTTTGAAATCTTTTCAATCTCTTTCTGTTAGTGTTCCCAGTATAAAGCAAGCTTAAACTTAAGAGGAAAAGTGGTGACAAGCCTAGGGCTACCTTATAAAATAAACTTCCTAAAGTAGATCCTAGAATCAGCAGGGTAAGAATAGCTATTCCAAATCCAAAACTAGTTATGGTTCCGAAAACAGTATAGAGAACCCCAGAAACCCTTCCCACAGGAACAGTTTTGTTTCTTCTCCTTAAATCTAATTGTTTTTTATTGGCTTTAATAATATCAATTTTATCCTGTGTCATCATATTCCCTTGCCTTGCATTTATATTTTGTGTGCTTGATACTTTTACCTGTTCTAAGGCATTTTTAATAGTATTTTCAATATCCTTATTTAATTTATTAAAATTTGTTTTATTAGTATTATTCATATACACCTCCGAGCAACTGAGTTTCTATCATTTAATTACATTATATCATTAATTATAGGTTTTTCCATTTTTATATAATATTAATATGTATTTATTTATTATATCCACTTAAATAATAAAAGATGCTAGGAATTATATCCTAGCATCTTTCTTTGCTACATTTTTCTTACATTTCAGGATTTGGATAATATATCTCTGTCCACTCTTCATAGGTGTCTTCCATCCTATTATAATGGTGA
>CAZGQG010000020.1:0-36182 GCA_964527205.1 uncultured Tissierellaceae bacterium
CTTCCTGAGCTGCAGTAGATCCTGCTTCCCTTATGTGATATCCACTTATACTAATAGTGTTCCATCCTGGAACTTCCTTTGAACAGTATTCAAAGATATTGGTGATAAGTCTCATTGAAGGCTCTGGCGGGAAAATATATGTACCACGAGCAATGTATTCTTTTAATATATCGTTTTGTATGGTTCCTCTTAATTTATCTGCTGATACTCCTTGCTTTTCAGCAACTGCAATGTACATTGATAATAAAACACTTGCAGGAGCATTTATGGTCATGGAAGTACTTACCTTATCTAGGGGTATGCCATCAAATAAAATTTCCATATCTTTAAGTGAATCTATGGCTACTCCTACCTTTCCAACCTCTCCTTGTGAAAGGGCATCATCAGAATCATATCCTATCTGTGTTGGTAAATCAAAAGCTACACTAAGTCCTGTTTGACCCTGGTCCAGTAGGTATTTATACCTTTCATTGGATTCTTCTGCAGAAGCAAATCCAGCATACTGTCTCATAGTCCACAGTCTACCTCTATACATGGTAGGTTGTACACCTCTAGTATAGGGATACTCTCCAGGGAATCCTAGCTTTTCATTATAATCCATATCTGCATTGTCTAGGGGAGTATATAATCTCTCAACCTTAGTGTCAGACACTGTAGTGAACTCTTCTTTTCTCTCTGGAAATCTTTGAATTGCCTTTTCCACTACTTCAGATTCCCATTTCTCTGATGATTTTTTAATTTCATTTATTTTATTATCATCATACATTGATAGTCCTCCTCATTATTTTCTTATTAGTATTAAACTTCTACTCAACCTCTATTATAGTAATAAAAGCACTAGTATTGCAAGTTATATTTCAATTTAATTTGTAATTAATTTTAAATGAATGAAAACTTGCATTTTCCCCCTGCCAATCTTTCTTTAACCCAAAACAATATAAAAAAATCGACTGGAGATTAGCTCTTCAGTCGATTCTATATTTTTATCCTAAGCTCCTATAAAAAGCTCTTCAAATTCTTTTCCATCAATTGTTTCTTTTTCCAGTAATTCCTGTGCAACTCTGTGAAGCTTGTCCATGTTTTCCTCTAATAGTGATTCCGCTCTATTATATGCAGTATCTATTAAGCTTCTCATCTCAGTGTCAATTGCTGCTGCAACATCTTCACTGTAGTCTCTGGTTCTACCAAAGTCCTTGCCCATAAATACTTGCTCATCATCAGTACCATAGGTCATAGGTCCAAGCCTGTCACTCATACCATAATGAGTAACCATAGATCTTGCAATCTTAGTAGCTCTTTCTATGTCATTTTGTGCTCCTGTACTTATATCATCAAGCACTAGGGCCTCTGCAACCCTACCACCTAACAAGGTTACAAGTCTACTTTCCATCTGCCTTTTTGTCATATAGGACCTGTCTTCCTCTGGAATATAGGCTGTAAATCCTCCAGCCATTCCTCTTGGAATAATGGTTACCATATGAACAGGATCAGTCTCTGGAGTAAGTCTTGAAACAACCGCATGGCCTGCTTCATGATAGGCCGTAAGCTTTCTTTCCTTCTCACTAACTACCTTAGACTTTTTCTCTGGACCTGCCTGAACCTTAATAGATGCCTCTTCAATCAAATGCATAGGTATAGATTTTAAATTAAATCTAGCAGCAAGTATTGCAGCCTCATTTATTAGGTTTTCTAAATCAGCAGGTGTAAATCCTGCAGTTCTCTTTGCAATTACCTTTAAGTCAACTTCCTCATCAAGAGGCTTGTTTTTAGAGTGAACCTCTAATATAGCTTCTCTTCCTCTAATATCTGGAAGTCCTACATATATAGTTCTATCAAATCTACCTGGACGAAGTAATGCAGGGTCAAGTATATCTGCCCTATTTGTAGCTGCCATAACAATGATACCTTCATTCTTAGCAAATCCATCCATCTCAACTAAAAGCTGATTTAGAGTCTGCTCTCTCTCGTCATGACCTCCACCCATTCCTGCTCCTCTTCTCCTACCTACAGCGTCAATCTCATCTATAAATATTATACAAGGTGCATTTTTCTTAGCTTGTTCAAATAAATCTCTAACACGGCTGGCTCCTACCCCTACAAACATCTCAACAAAATCTGAACCTGATATTGTAAAGAATGGTACCTTTGCCTGTCCTGCTACTGCCCTACTTAAATATGTCTTACCAGTACCTGGTGGACCTACTAAAAGCACCCCACTAGGTATCCTAGCTCCAATCTCAATGTATTTCTTTGGCGTTCTTAGGAAATCTACTATTTCTCTAAGCTCTTCCTTTTCCTCTTCAAGTCCTGCCACATCGTCAAATGTAATAAGCTCACTTTCGTCTTCCTTATGAATTTTCGCCTTGGATTTACCAAAGTTCATTACCTTGCCGCCTCCACCTTGAGACTGCTTCATAAATACAAACCAAAACACACCAAATACCATTAGCATAAGTATTGTTGGAAGTGCGCTTACAAATAATGATGGTTTTGCTGGTGGTTCAGAACTATAGTTTATTGTATCCTTCTCAACCGCATCCTTTAGATAATCTGAGTAAAAAGTATATCTCATCTCTTCAGGTAATATAGTTATATACTGAGTACCATCATTAAGCTTACCTCTTGCCTCTATACCATCCATATTTAAACTTTCAACATTATTATTTTGTAAATTACCTACTAATTCAGTTGCATCCATTTCCTTGATTTCCTGTACATCATTTTGAAATGTAGAAAGCAAGAACATGATTACAAGTATTATTAGTATATAGACACTAATGCCTTTAAAAAATCTTCTCAATAGGAATCTCCCTCCCCTTTCATTCAATAATAAAACATTATATCATTGTTCATATCTTATTACAACTATATATATCCTTTATATATCCTTATTATAAGCCTCTTCTTTTAAAGCAGCTACATAGGGTAAATTTCTACCTATCTCATCATAGTCAAGGCCATAGCCCACTACAAATTCATCGGGAATTTCAAAACCTAAGTAATCAACATGAACATCTGCTTTTCTTCTGTCAGGCTTGTCTAAAAGAGTACACACCTTAACAGAATTTGCTCCTCTTTTTTTCAGATTGTCTATTAAGTAGGATAGGGTGTATCCTGTATCTATTATATCTTCTACTACTAGGATATCTTTGTGTTCAACACTAAAATCCAAATCCTTTATTATCCTAACCTCTCCAGTAGATACAGAGGATCTACCATAGCTAGAAACTGCCATAAAATCAAGTTTAGCTGGTATAGATAAGCTTCTTGCCAGGTCAGCCATAAAAATTACTGCTCCCTTTAATATGCCTACTAAGAGCAGGTTTTTGTCCTTGTAGTCCTTTGAAATTTCTTCTCCAAGTTCCTTGACCTTTAGGGCTATTTCCTCTTCACTCACTAATACTTCTTTAATTAAATCTTCCATAATTTCCTCCTTAGCTTATTTCCCTATAGGATATGCTCAGTATATTCTTACTAGTCTCCCTAATCCTATACTTTTCATCCGTCCTATATCCTATTACCCACAAAATAGATTCCTTATCTACTATTATAGGTATTTCATCTCTTATTTCTCTTGAAACCTTTTCATCTATAAAATAATCCTTAAGTTTTTTGCTTCCTTTCATGCCAAAGGGAATAAACCTGTCTCCCGGTCTTCTATTCCTCACTGAAAGATCTCCGCATACCTTATCTAAATCAAAATACCTGGTATATTTATTTTTTTCAGCCTTAATATACTCTTCTTTGGAAAGAATCTCAACACTAAAAGAATACCCTATTTCTGGAAAATTGACAAGGCCTTTAAGAGGAATTCCATAGAAATAATCCTTTTGCTTCTCCATCTTGTTTTTTCTTACTATTACTTGATCATAATTTATCCTTATTAAGATCTCATTGGAAAGATGTATTTCCTTGCCTGTATCCCCACTTCTTATTAGCTCAATAGCATTTGAAATCTGAGCCTCTGTAATTCCCTGAAGAGATCCATTTATATGTAAGATTGCATTTCTTATTAGTCTCTGCTTAATGCTTAAATGCTCCTTTAAGATCCCCTCTAATTTCAATACACAGCTGTCCTTATCCTCTTTTAAGAGTAGCTCCTTATAAACACTCTTTACATAAGTGTTTAAAAAGTCGCTATCTACTGCTGATATCTCTGATAGCCTCCAAAGTGTATCCACTATATTAGGATTAAAGTTCTCCTCTATATAGGGGATTAATTCAAGCCTTACCTTGTTTCTATTGTATATGGTTTGAAAGTTTGTGGCATCTGTTACTATTTCTATATTTTTTTCTTCTATATATTTTTCTATATCCTCTCTGCTAGTCCCAAGTATGGGCCTGATTATGTCACCAGAGATAAATTCCATTCCCTTAAGACCATCTATGCCTGTACCTCTCATTATTCTCATAAGCAGGGTTTCTGCCTGATCATTTCTATTATGGGCAACTGCAATCTTGCCCTGGGGCAAATCTCTTATAATTTCTCTAAAGAAGCCATACCTAAGCTCTCTACCAGCTTCTTCTGCTGTTATACCCTTATCCAATCCGTATTGGACCATATCCACATCAACCGTATGAAAAGGAAGGTCTAGTCTGGCTGCTTGGTCTTTTACAAAGTTTTGATCATGCCTAGCAGCCTCTCCCCTAACCCCATGATTAACATGTCCTATATGTATGTTAAAATCAATTTGTTCCTTATAATCTAAGAGGATATGTAGGAGTGCCATAGAATCTGCTCCTCCGGATAGGCCAATAAGGACATTATCTCCTTCTTCTATTAAATTATACTTTTTTATTTTATAGAATACATTTTCCTTCATTTTAACACCTCTTATTTTCATCTCTTACAAGCATAAAACTATTTTAAAAAAATAAAAAACCGGAAATCTCCGGTTTAATTAGTTAGCAGTGCCATTGCTTCTTGGTCTCATTCCACTACCTTTTTTATTGTCTCTCGACTTTAATTGGTCGTGTCTTTCGTTACTATCCTTTAAAAATTGATTCATCTTATCTTCAAAAGATAATCCCTTTTGCTCATTGTCAGGCTTAGTCCACTCAATTTCTACTGGCTGAGTGCTCTTTGGCTTAGCTTTTCTAATTGAAAGACTGATTTTATTGTCTTTGGATATAGATAAAACTTTTACCTTTATTTTTTCACCCTTTTTTAAGTAATCTGATACTTTCTCCACATAGTCATGTGAAATTTCTGAAATATGAACAAGTCCACTTTTACCTTCTGGCAGCTGAACAAATGCACCAAAGTTTGTTATTCCTGTTACCGTGCCTTCAACTATTGCCCCTACTGATACCGTCATAGATTAATGACTCCTCCTTAAAATATTATTATAGCAACAAGTATATATTAGAAATACTTAATTGTCAATTATTTAGCTATTAATCGCTCTTAAAAGCTGATTTCTTTGCTTTGTTCTTATCTATATAAATAATTTCCCTAGGCTTTACCATGCCTAAATCATCTCTAGCTATTCTCTCAACGAACTCTAAGGATGCTCCATTTTCAATTTGGAGATTTAAATCCTCTATTTCAAACTCTAAACTTTTAATTTCATTGAGCTTTTGATCCTTCTTAGCTTCTAATTCTTTCAACATTTGATTTTGATTGTAATATATAATACCAACATAAATAAATAGACATGATAAAAAAACATGAATTAATCTAATCCTTCTCTTTCCTGTCTTCTTTTTCATAAAATCGCTCCTCACTTAGTTTGTCTTTCTATCTATACTATATATACTACTACAAAACTAGGGAAAAGTCCTTTGTTTTCCGTAAATTCTTTATTTTCTTTTTATAAAATAGGAAATTATAGCTTAAATCCTCTTATACATCTTCTCTGCATCTGATTTTCTTACATTTTCTATAAGTTCTAAGACCTCTATTTCCATATCTTCATTTCCAAACTTAATAGTCATCTTGTCTCCCACACTTACTTCATCTCCAGCCTTGGCCTGCTTGTCATTTAAAAAGACCCTGGACTGATTGCAAGCATCCTTAGCAACTGTCCTTCTTTTTATTATTCTAGAATTTTTTAAAAACTTGTCTACTCTCATCTTAGCTCTCCTTTTCTCTACAAAAAAACCAGGCAAATAGCCTGGCCTTATTTTGTTAACTATTTGTTAACTATTTCCTTTAAGTTTTTTCCAGCTTTAAATACTGGTGCTTTGGAAGCAGGTATTTGTATTACTTGCTCTGGATTTCTAGGGTTTCTTCCTTCTCTAGCTTTTCTGTCTCTTACTTCAAAAGTTCCAAATCCTACTAATTGAACCTTTTCTCCAGTTGCTAGTGTTTCTTGCACTGTTTCAATGAATGCATTTAATGCTATTTCTGCGTCTTTCTTGGTCATCTCACCTTTTTCTGCAATACTTGTAACTAATTCAGACTTATTCATTATTCATTCCTCCTTAAAATTGTACTTATTTTAAATTATATAAATAAAAATTTATAACTCTTCCAGACTAAATATTTATTTCTTTTCATGGGACTTGGCCTGGGTCCATATTTTATCCATTTCCTCCAAGCTCATATCTTCTAGCCTCTTACCTAAAGCCTCTGCTCTATCTTCAATGAATTCAAATCTCCTGATAAATTTGCTTATAGTTTTGTTTATAGCAACTTCTGGATTGATTTTTAAGAATCTGGATACATTGACCACTGCAAATAAAAGATCTCCCAGTTCCTCTTCAATATGAGGATCTCCTAGTGGATACTCTTCTATAGCCTCCAACATCTCCTGATACTCTTCCTTGATTTTTCCCAGGGGATCTTTTATATCATCCCAATCAAATCCTACTTCTCCAGCTTTTTCCTGTACCTTAAAGCTCATCATAAGTCCTGGAAGTCTAGGTAAGTCTTTAAACTTATCTGATGTTTTTTCTATACTTCTCTTACTATACTTTAATTCATTCCAATTATATACTATTTCACTGGACTTGACCAGGTTTTTTTCTTTGAAAACATGTGGATGCCTATAAATTAATTTATTTGCAAGCCTAGACATAGTCTCATATACATTAAAGTCTCCTTCTTCATAGGCTATCTGTGAATGTAGCAAAAACTGCAAGAGCACATCCCCAAGTTCCTCTGATATGTTGTCTATATCCCCCTTGTCTATTGCATCTACTAGTTCATAGGCCTCTTCTATCATACAGTCTCTAATAGAGCTATGAGTCTGCTCCATATCCCAAGGACACCCATCTTTAGACCTTAGTAATCTAATTATACCCAATAAATCATTAAAATCAAATATTTTTTTATTTACTTGCTCTATTTTAGGGATATATAGGCTGCTAAGAGCTCCTACCTCATTTATTCGGTCAAGTTGGTAGACTGGAATATGCTCCTTTTTTTCCTCATCCTTGATCCCTGCACTATGGATAAGATAGATCATATATTCATCTCCATAGATCTCAGAGAGTATTATCTTTATTTCCGATAATATCCTCATATTATAGACCTGGGTTACTATTATATCTGAATTAATATCCACATCTAAAAAATCAAAACTAGATCCATCTACTAATTTTAAACCATTAATAGGATCCCTATCTACCAGTTCAATTACAGGCTCAATAAAGCTCATGCCAGAAATGATTTCAAGCTCCAAGTCCTCTGCTCTTAGGAGTTCTACGGTTTTTTCTGCAACCAGGGGATTGCCAGGAACCAAGTAGTTAATGTCTTCATCCTTAGACTCTATTTTTAATTCTTCCACTATTTTTTTATAGACGTCTAAGAAATCTTCCTCTTCCTCATACAAATAATCATAGGCCTTAAAGGCTATGTCCTTCTCCCTTAAATAATCTACTGTAGGATGATTTTCTGTTCTTAAAAAATTCTTATTACCAGAGTCTATAGCTTTGATTGCCCCTAGACTAAGGGTGTCAATGCTTCCTGGCCCTAAGCCTACTATATAAATCTTTCCCATATTATTCTCCTTTATAAATCTATTTTAATAAGTTAAATTTATCTAATGTACTTCTTATCTTATCTCCCTTAGGCATAAATTCCAAATCCTTGGAACTAATAGTCCCTGTAATTATAAGCAAGATTAAATAGGCTACGGCACCTATCATTATAGCTGCTATTGTAGCTATTTTAGTAGAAGAGAGAATTCTCCCTAAGGCCCCATAGGATAAATAAGCTACAAGTCCCATGCCTAGGGCTGATAATATTGGTCTAAGGAATACATCCTTAATGCTCAAACTAATCCCAGCATATTTTATTACAAAGTATAAATCCAGGATTGCTGCAATCATAAAGGCAATAACCGTTGATATGGCAGCCCCATGTATATTTATACTTGGAATTGCTGTAAGTATATAGGAAAGAATTACCTTGGCTATTGCTCCTATAAATAAATTGATGGCAGGGATTATTGGTTTCCCAAGTCCTTGCAAAATAGCTGAAAGAGCCTGTATTAAGGTAAGAAAAACCACCCCTAAAGACAGGGTTCTAAGCAGGGATCCAACGCTAAGTATTGTTTCCAAATCATTTTTATAATAAAGAAGGGATATTATTGGGTCTGCCAGTACATAAAGCCCTATACCTGCAGGAAGTCCTATTAATAGGGTCATTCTTATACCAGAAGATATGGTATCTCCCATCTCCTCATCCCTTGATCTTGCCCTTGAATGTGAAATAGCCGGTACCAAACTCATGGCTATGGCCATGGAAAATACCTGGGGTAGATTAATAAGGGTCTGAGCCATACCCTTTAGGTTTCCATATAATCCATTTGCTGCTGCCTCAGAGTAGCCTATACTCTGAAGTCTTTTTAAGACTATGGCAACATCTATTGTGTCCATTATAGGCATTATGGCAGAGCCTATAGTTATGGGTACTGCTATTACTAAGAGATCCCTTACTATATCCCTTATTGGATATTCCTCATGACTTATGCTGCTTTTCATTTCAAGATTTATAGATTTTCTTCTTCTCATATATATGGCAAGCATTGTTAAGGTTCCTGCTATAGCTCCCACTGATCCTCCAAAGGATGCTCCCCCAGCTGCTATGGCAGTACCCCTATCCAGTAGATAATAGGTCAGGATAAGACCTGATATTACTCTAAATAGCTGTTCTATAACTTGAGATAGGGCTGTAGGCACCATACTTTGATGTCCTTGAAAAAATCCCCTAAAGGAGGACATTATGGGCACAAATAAGAGGGCTGGAACCAAGGCTATAAGTGCATAGTAGGCATTGGGATTCCCAAGCCTTGCCACTATTTTATCACTTAATAAAAATACAAAGGATGAGGTCAGTAGACCTCCCAGTATAAGCCCCATTAGGGCAACCTTAAATACCCTATGGGCAGCCTTATAGTCCCCTATAGCTCTTTTTTCAGAAACTAATTTTGCTATGGCCACAGGAAATCCTGCTGTGGATATGGTAAGCAGTAGTGTGTATAGGGGATAGGCAGTCTGATAATAGCCCATACCCTCTGATTTAATTATATTTGATAGGGGAAGCCTGTATATGGCTCCTAGTATTTTTACTATACCACCTGCTATACCTAGGATGGCAGCTCCCTTTATAAAACTATTCTTTTTTGACATTTAAGATACCTCCGGAATATAATCTTTTATATTATATCATCTAAAAGACAAAATAACACGAAAAGATAAGACCTACCAAGCTTGGTAGGTTCTATTGTTTTTTATTAATCTTCTAAATATACCTTAACCTTATAGCTTTCCCTAAGTCTTATGATCTCTTCCTTATACTTTTCTTCCTTTAAGACCATTTTAACTTCACTTTCCAGCTCTTTAAATTCATCTTTTTTATCCAAGAGTTTGATTATATGATAGCCTACTTCTGTCTTTAAGACCTGGCTTACCTCTCCCTCTTCTAGATTAAAAGCAAGCTCTTCAAACTCATCAATTCTTGTCCCTCTAGTAAAGTATCCCAGATCTCCACCATTGCTTGCGGAGGCCTTATCTACGGAAAACTCCCTAGCTAGGTCTTCAAAGTCCTCTCCATTTTCAATCCTAGAGAGTAGGGCTTGGGCCTCTTCCTCTGTCTTTAATAATATGTGACTGGCCCTTATAACTTCTAATTTTTCTTTATTTGAATTGAAAAATTCTTCTGCTTCCTGATCCTTTATCTCTACAGTTTCAATAAATCTCTCCCTATGCTTGGCAGCCAAGGTCTCCTTTTTTAAATCATCTCTAAAGTATTCCCTGGTAAGTTTATTAGCCTCTAAAAACTCATCAAATTCTTCTTCTCCCCCAAGGGATAGGATATACTCCTGTATCTTTTCATCTATTTCTTCCTCACTAACCTGAATATCTTGCTTCTCCGTCTCTAATTCTATAATCTTTTCAATTATACTTTTCTCTAAGATTTGCTCCCTTAGGGTATCTGCCAGGGTTCTTCCGTCTTCTCCCTTTTGAGACATGGCATCTTCACCAAATTGTTTTATATAAATGGTCTCAAAGATCTCATACTCTGCATTAATATCTTCTTCCAAGATCTCTTCTCCTTCTACCTTGGCAACAACTCCCTCTTTATTTGCTGAGCATCCGGAAACAAGCATTATTGAAATTAAAAATATAAATACTATATTAATTTTTTTAAACACATCAAACATCCTTTCCCTAGATATGGTTTGTCTAATTATATCTCATCTTCTTCTTTATTGAAACTGTTAATTTTTTCTATAATCTCTTTTAAGGATATTAAGATGTCTGCTCTTGGCTTAAATTTAATAGATGGATTCTTGGATAAATCAAAGCTCAGTCTTCTGCCGTATTCTTCTGAAAGATATTGAACAAGATTAGCATCTATTGTGTGCTTTTGATCTAGGCTAAACTCTATAAGGAGATCCTCAGCCTTCTGGCCTATATTATGGATTCCATTTTTACTGGCCAGGGCCCTTATATAGGATATATCTAAAAGATTTTCAACTTCCCTCGGCACATCCCCAAACCTATCTATAAGCTCATCAATTAAATCCCTATAGTCTTCAATTCCTCCAATAGATGATATCTTCTTATAAATCTCTATCTTTTGCTCTTCATCATCAATATAGCTGGATTTAATATAACCATCTACCTCAAGGTCTACAGTTGTATTTAGTTCTTCTTCCAGAGTTTCACCCTTAAGCCTTTTGACTGCTTCATTTAAGAATTTAACATAAAGGTCATAACCAATGGCATCCATGTGTCCATGTTGTTGAAGTCCAAGAAGATTTCCTGCTCCCCTTATCTCCAAGTCTCTCATGGCTATCTTAAAGCCTGATCCAAACTCAGTAAATTCTTTGATGGCCCTTAGTCTTCTCTCTGCTATTTCTGTCAAGACCTTGTCTTTTTTATAGGTGAAATAAGCATAGGCAATCCTATTGGATCGTCCTACCCTTCCCCTAAGTTGATAGAGTTGTGATAGTCCCATCTTATCTGCATCTTGGATTATTATTGTATTTACATTGGCTATATCAAGTCCAGTTTCTATAATGGTAGTGCATACAAGTACATCTATTTCTCCATCAAGAAAACTTTTCATTTCCTTTTCCAACTGTCTTTCACTCATCTGACCATGGCCTACTCCAAAGCTAGCCTCAGGTACTAATGCTTCAAGCTCTGACTTTACCTTGTCTATGGTCCCTACTCTATTGTGCACAAAGTAAACCTGTCCTCCCCTAGATATCTCCTTGATAATAGCATCCCTTATCATTTGCTCATTGTACTCCACCACATAGGTCTGTACTGGATACCTTTCCTCAGGTGGGTCTTCTATCACTGACATATCCCTTACTCCTGATAGGGACATGTGAAGGGTTCTAGGGATTGGAGTAGCCGTTAGGGTAAGCACATCAATATTTTCTTTAAAGGTTTTTAACTTTTCCTTATGCTTTACACCAAATCTCTGCTCCTCATCTACAATAAGAAGTCCTAGGTCCTTAAATTTAACGTCCTTTGATAGGAGCCTATGGGTTCCAACCACAATATCTACTAGGCCCTTTCTCATATTCTCTATCGTAAGTTTTTGCTGGGCTGGTTTTACAAATCTACTAAGAACACCAATCTTTACTGGGAAATTACCCAATCTCTTCATAAGGGTATTGTAGTGTTGTTCTGCAAGTATGGTTGTAGGAACTAAGAAAGCAACCTGCTTGCCATCTAGTACAGCCTTAAAGGCAGCCCTTAGGGCAACTTCTGTCTTACCATAGCCTACATCTCCGCAGAGCAACCTATCCATAGGTCTATCCCCCTGCATGTCCTCCTTTATTTCCTCTATACTATTTATTTGTCCATCAGTTTCCTCATGGGGGAAAAGATCTTCAAATTGTCTTTGCCAATCATTGTCCTGGGAAAATTGGAAGCCCTGGTAACTTTCTCTTTTTGCATAAAGCTCCAATAAATCCTTGGCCATTTCCTCAACTGCTTTTTTAGCCCTCTGCTTGGTTCTTGCCCATTCAGTGCTTGCCAATTTATTTACCCTTGGCTTAACACTTTCATTTCCAATATATTTTTGAACCAGGTGCATCTGATCTATAAGCACATAGAGTTTGTCCTGTCCCTTATATCTTATGGTTAGAAAGTCCTTTTTTACACCCTGGATGTCAATTCTTTCTACCCCTTCATATCTTCCTATACCATGATTTTCATGTACAACATAATCTCCCACATTTAAATCTGATAGGGTAACAGATTTGCCACTGGAAGACTTTTTCTTTCTTCTAGCCTTGCTTTTCCCTGCTCCAAATACTTCCTTATCACTCATTACTATAAACTTAATACTTGGATATTCAAATCCTCCACTTATAGTTCCTGGAGAGATAAATATTTGGGAGGATTTAATTTCTTTTTCACTGTCCTCTTCAAGGCTTGCATCCACACCTATATCATTTAAATTGTCCCTAAGCCTTCTTCCTCTTTCCACTGTTCCGGAAAAGATAAGGGTCTTATAGCCCCTATATCTAAAGTGCTCCAGATCCTCCTTTAAGATATCTATCTTATTGTGATAGGATTGCATTCCCTTTATAGAGAAATTGTGTATGGCCTTAGGTTTAAATGTATCATCCCCACTTAAAATAGCACTATTTACAATCAAACTCCTATTCCCAATAGCCTTTAAAACCTCTTCATTGGAGTATAGGATATTAGCATGGGATTTTAACAATTCTCCTACAGCAAATAAATCTGTGAAGGTATAGTTAAAGTTCTCCTTAAGAGTCTTTAAACTTTTATTGATTCTCTTAGGCTCATCAATAAAGATCATAGCTCCCTCATCTAAATAATCAATTACTGATGATAGATACTCCTCCGGTATATAGGGTGTAAGAAGATTTCTATTGGATATAAACATGCCCTCTTCTAAATAGGTCCTATATTTATTGAATTTATTTTCTAAATTTTCCTTTTCCAGATCACTTAGGCCCTTCTTTGCCAGGGCAAATTTTAGGTCCTCCCCCATTCCCTGGATGATATCCTCCCTGTACCTATCCAAGACAAGGATTTCATTTGTGGGTATTATCTTTATTTGATCCAGTACATCTATGGATCTTTGAGTCAGGATGTCAAAGCTTCTTATTGAATCTATCTCATTGTCAAAGAGCTCCACCCTATAGGGATAGAGGCTGTCCGGAGGGAAGAAATCGATAATTCCACCTCTCAAGCTAAACTGACCTATTCCTTCCACCATGTGGACTCTTTCATAACCACTATGTACCAATCTATTGATAAAGAGATCTAGATCAATCTCACTTCCCACTTCTATCCTATCTGAATTGTCCTTAAAGACTTCAGGACTCATAAATTTATTTAAAACACTATCTATGGAAGCTACCAGTATGGTTTTAGGATTTTCTATTAGCTTAGACAGGATATTTAATCTTTCATTGGAACCTTCATAACTTATAGCATCTACATCATAAAAAGTAAGCTCTCTTTTTCTAAGAAGATATACATCCTCCTTGCCTAGGCCCTTTAAATCCTCATAGATTCTCCTTGCCCTCATTTCATCATAGGTAAGAAGCATTATTTGCTCATCCCTATCTTCCCCTAGGGCATATATAAAATGTCCCAAGCTTTCATCAATTATTCCAAAGCTGGCTATAGGACTTAGGTTTTTTTCTAGATTTCCCTTTAGTTCTTTATAGGCTTTCAAATTTTTAATTGGGTCTAATATGAAATTTTTCATTTTCTCACCTCCATTTAAAGTACCTAAAGCCCAGGATTAATCCTGGGCCTTTTTTCTTCTATTAAATTCATTCATTGCCATATCAATATCTTCTTTTAATATTAATTCTACAGCCTCTGCACTATCTCTTATGGCATCTTCTATATCTTCTACTTCATCCTTGGAAAATCTACTTAGGACAAAGTCAGCTAGATTCTGCTGGGGATGTTTTTTCCCAATGCCTATCTTTATACGGGGGAAATCATCTCTTCCCAATAATCTAATTATAGATTTAAGCCCATTATGAGATCCTGCACTGCCTTTTTTTCTAATCCTCACTGATGCAAAGTCTATGTCTATGTCGTCCACTATAACAATAATCTTTGAAGGATCTAGTTTATAGAAGTTGGCTATATCTCTTACAGCCTCTCCACTATTGTTCATATAGGTTTGGGGCTTGACCAGAATAATTTTCTTTCCATTGATCCTACCTTCCCCATATACAGATTTAAATTTTATCTTGTTAATCTCTATATTATTCCTCTCCGCCAATAAATCCACTGTATTAAAACCTACATTGTGTCTTGTGTTGCTATATGTTTTGCCTGGATTTCCTAGTCCTACTATTACATACAAATTATCACCTACTATTTCTATATATTAATCAAAAAGTATACTTACTGACTTGTTGCTATGGATTCTGTTCATAGCTTCAGCAAATAAGCCTGCTACTGTAACTACTTCTATCTTGTCTGTTTTCTTTTCCTTTGTCAGTGGAATAGTATCTGTTATTACAAATTTCTCTATAACACTGTCATTGATCCTCTCTATAGCTGGACCGGAAAGCACACCATGGGTAGCACAAGCATATACTTTTTTAGCTCCAAATTCCTTAAGCACAGCTGCAGCTTGAGTAATTGTACCTGCTGTATCTACAATGTCATCCACAAGGATTACATTCTTATTCTTTATATCTCCTATAACATTCATTACCTCAGCAACATTAGCCTTAGGTCTTCTCTTTTCAATAATAGCTATTGGAAGATCTAATAAGTGGGCAAAGTTTCTAGCCCTAGTTACCCCACCTAAATCCGGAGAAACAATGATTGTATCTTCCTTTGATATCTCACTAAAATACTCTGCAAGTATAGGTACTCCAGAAAGATGATCTACTGGTATATCAAAATATCCCTGTATCTGAGCTGCATGTAGGTCCATGGTAATAACCCTATCTGCTCCTGCAGTAGTAAGCAAGTCTGCTACTAGCTTGGCAGTAATAGGTTCACGAGCCTTAGCCTTCCTATCCTGTCTTGCATATCCATAGTATGGAATTACTGCATTTATTCTACCAGCTGAAGCTCTTTTGCAAGCGTCTATAAGTATTAATATTTCCATCAGATTGTGATTTACTGGAGCACAGGTTGACTGAACTATGTAAACATCAATACCCCTAACTGTCTCTGCTATATTTACATTTATCTCTCCATCACTAAAGGTACCTACATCGCATATTCCCACTGGAACATCTAACTCTTTACATATATTTTCTGCAAGAGCCCTATTTGAATTACCTGAGAAAACCTTCATACCGCCTCTTTCCAAAATCATTTAATTGCCCCCTATTTATCTTTTTTATATCCTTTTCTCTCTACCCAACCCTCTATATTTGCTTGCTTAGCTCTAGCTATAGAAAGCTCTCCTCTTTTCACTTCTTTAGTAATTGTAGACCCTGCTGCTACAAAGCCCCAGTCCTCAATCTTAATTGGAGCAACTAAGGATGAATTGCTTCCAATAAATGCATTATCTCCTACACTGGTTCTGAATTTCTCCTTACCATTATAATTTACAAAGACAACTCCGCATCCTATATTTACATTAGATCCTACATCAGCATCTCCTACATAGGATAGATGGCTAATCTTAGTATTGTCCTTTATATTAGCATTTTTTATCTCAACAAAGTTTCCTATTCTTATATTCTTTCCAAGATTACTTCCTGGTCTAAGGTGAGCATTAGGTCCAATTACACATCTCTCGTCTACAAAGCTATCCTCAATCAAGGAAGAGTCTATACTTACTCCATCTCTTATTTCACTATTCTCTATCCTGCTTCCCTGTATAATAGTGCAGTCCTCTCCTATAATAGTTTTTCCTTGAAGAGTAACTCCTGGATAAATAATAGTGTCTCTCCCTATTATAACATCATTTTCAATATAAGTATTCTTTGGATCTATAATAGTTACACCATTATCCATATGATACTCATTGATTCTTTCCCTTATAATCTCCTCGCAGTAGGCTAGCTGTACCCTAGAATTAACTCCATTTATCTCTACAGAATCCTCTATAGTATAGGCTCCTACCCTGTGTCCATCCTCTTTTAATATTTCAATCACATCTGTTATATAATACTCATTTTGAGCATTGTGATTTGTTATCTTCTTTAAGGCATCCTTAAGGCGCTTGCCATTAAAGCAATACATGCCAGAATTAACCTCACGAATTAATTTCTCCTCTGGACTTGCATCCCTATCCTCTACAATCTTAGATATGTATCCCTGTTTATCTCTTACAATTCTTCCATAACCTGTAAGATCATCTAATTTAGCTGTCAGTACAGTTCCGTCAAAATTGTTCTTCTTATGATATTCCAGAAAATCAGCCACAGTCTCACCACGGATCAGAGGGGTATCTCCATATAATATTACAACTGTGCTAGAATCATCTATTTGATCAACGGCTTGCATAACAGCATAGCCTGTACCATATGGGACATCATCACCAATAGGCTGAGTCTTAAAGATTATATCCTCTTCTTTAAAATACTCCCTTATTGTCTGTCCATTTTGGCCTACTACTACTATATTCTTTTCTAAATTTGCAGCCTTTCCTGCTTCCACTATATAGCTTAGAATTGGTTTCCCGCATACATTGTGAAGTACCTTTGAAGTTTTAGACTTCATTCTAGTACCTTCTCCAGCTGCTAAAATAATTGCAATTTCCATTTTTTCACCTCTCTTAAAAATCCCTCACCTTATATTCTAACTTATTTCTATCATATGTCTACACATAAATCCAGAAAAACAGAGATTTTTCATCTTTTCCTATATAATATCACAAAAAAAAGCCTCCAAGAGGCTTTTTATGAATTTTATTATTCAGTTTCTTAAACTTCTTCTACTTCTTCAGCTCCCATGGTTAATTCTATTCCTTCATCTTCTTCAGCTTCTGATTCTTCTGATTCTTCCGTTTCTTCCGTTTCTTCTGTTTCTTCCATTTCTTCCGCTTCTTCATCTTCCATTGGAATATCTACTTCTTTTTCTTGTTTTTCTTTTTCTTCAAGCAAGGCTTTTTTGTATTCTTCAAAAATAGCATCTTGAATCATTTCTCTAGTATCGGAATTAATAGGGTGAGCAATATCTCTAAAGTTTCCATCTCCCATTCTCCTGCTAGGCATAGCTACAAATAAACCATTGACCCCATCAATTACCTTGATATCGTGTACTACAAATTGATTGTCAAAGGTAACTGAAACTATGGCCCTCATCTTTCCTTCATGTGAGATTTTTCTCATTCTTACATCTGTAATCATCATTGTCATTCCTCCATCCCTTTTTTTAAGTCAAAAAACGTCATCTTTATATATATTCGACATAAGTCCTCAAATATCCTTCTTTTTTCAGAAAGTTTTTTATTTTCTAATGCTTTTGTTAATTAAGAAAGGAATTAAAAACTCCTATATTTCTATATAGGTCTTTTAAAAAAATCTCATTATGGTATAATCAATCAGAAGTAATTATTTTTTTATTATGCTTAAATTAAAATAATATATATTTATATAGATAAATTTACAAGCAATGTAAAATTAGGAGGAATTCCATGTTCGAATTTTTAATAAATGAAAATAAATATCCAAAGATACATTTCATAGGTATAGGTGGAGTATCAATGAGTGGATTAGCAGAAATACTTCTAAACAATGGCTATAAGGTATCAGGCTCTGATAGAAGTGATAGTAAGACAGTAAAAAAACTTAGAAATCTGGGTGCAAAAATATACATAGAGCAAGCAGCAGGTAATATCAATAATCCAGATTTAGTAATATACACTGATGCCATAGCCAAGGACAATGATGAATTGCAAAGAGCCCTGGAGCTTGGAGTTCCAGTAGTAGATAGGGCTACTTTCTTAGGAGCTCTGATGAAAAACTATGAAAACTCCATAGCCATATCAGGTACTCATGGAAAGACAACATCAACAAGTATGCTTTCCATAATACTACACAATTCTCCCCTGGATCCCACAATTTTACTAGGAGGAGATCTAGATGAAATAGGGGGAAACATTAGGCTAGGATCCAAGGACCTCATCCTTACAGAAGCCTGTGAATACAAGGGAAATATACTTAAATATTTTCCCAAAATTGCTGTTATCTTAAATATTGATGAAGATCATTTAGACTTCTTTAAAAGCCTTGATCATATAAGGGACACCTTTGTTCAATATGCTGAAAACTTAAGCCCAGACAGCAACCTTATTATTAATCTGGACGATCCCAGTGCAGAATATGTAATTGCTGCCAGTCCGGCAAATATAATTACTTTTGGAATAGAATCAGATGCTGATTTTAAAATCGAAAATATTGTATTTACTGAGGAAGGCTATCCTTCCTTTACCTTAAATTATAAAGATCAAGACTTCTATGATATGGAATTAAATGTTATGGGTATGCACAATGTCTATAATTCTGTAGCCAGCATTATAGCAGCAAAGACCATAGGCCTATCCATGGAACTCATAGCTAAAAATATAAAGCTCTACAAGGGTGTAGATAGGAGATTGGAATTAAAGGGTTATTACAATGGTGTTAAGTTGATTGATGATTATGCCCATCATCCCACTGAAATAAAGGCTACACTAAGTGCAATAAGAAAATCAACTTCAGGAGACATATACTGTATCTTCCAACCCCATACCTATACCAGAACTAAAATTCTACTAAAGAGTTTTTCTGAAGCCTTTAGTGAGGCTGACAAGGTAATCATTACTGATATATATGCTGCTAGGGAAAAAGACAATGGCATAGTACACTCTAGGAATTTAAATGATGCTATAAGGAAGAATGGAATAGATGCTATTTATATTAAGGAATTTGAAGATATTAAGGATTATTTAATCCAAAATATTAAAGAAGATGATGTAGTAATAACCATGGGAGCAGGCAATGTTTACTCTATATTGGATTTAATATTGGATGGAGAAAAAGAACAAGAAGCTGTATAGATATAAAAAGAGATGATCAGAAGATCATCTCTTTTTTAATGCCTTATTTATTATTTTTTATCCTAATACTTGTAGAATCCTTCTTTGGTCTTTCTTCCAAGTTTTCCCCCTCTTACCATCTTTCTTAAGAGTGGGTGAGCCCTATATTTTGAATCTTTAAATTCATCATATAAAACATCCATTATAGCCAAGCACACATCTAGTCCTACCAGGTCTCCTAAGGCCAAAGGTCCCATTGGATGATTTGCACCTAGTTGCATGGACTGGTCTATATCCTCAGCACTAGCTACTCCATCAGCAAGTATTCCTACACCTTCGTTAATCATTGGGATAAGAATCCTATTTACTACAAAGCCTGGAGCTTCTTCTACTTCCACTGCTGTCTTTCCTACTTTTTCTGAAAGTTCCATTATAGTTTCTTTTGTCTCATCTGAAGTTGCAATTCCCTTTATTACTTCAACTAATTTCATAACTGGAACTGGATTAAAGAAGTGCATGCCTATTATCTTATCTGGTCTGTTTGTTGAGCTTGCAATCTCTGTAATAGATAGGGATGAAGTATTTGTAGCTAAGATGGTATCTTCCTTACAAAGATCATCTAGTTTTTTAAATACTTGTTTTTTAAGATCCATATCCTCTGCAATAGCTTCAATAATTAAGTCACTGTCCTTTAGATCTTCATAGTCTGTAGTAATAGAAATACGCTCTAAGGTAGCATCCATATCTTCCTTGGTCATTCTTTCTCTTGATACCTGTCTGTCTAATTGCTTTTCAATTGAAGCCACACTTGCCCTAGGATTATCTTTGTCAATTGACCTAACCCACATTGTAAGCTCATATCCATTTTGAGCAAATAACTGAACTATACCACAAGCCATTGTTCCTCTACCTAATATACCTATTTTCTTCATATTGACCTCCTGTTATTTTAATTTATATTCAGGCTTTCTCTTTTCTAAAAAAGCCTCCATACCCTCTTTTTGGTCCTCTGTTGCAAAACATAGGGAAAATAAGCCTTCTTCAATAAGCATGGCTGTATGGATATCTGTTTGCATACCCCTATTAATAGCTTCCTTTGCATTTCTTACAGCTATTTGACCATTACTAGCTATCTTGTTTGCCATCTCTAAGGCCTGGTCCATCAATTCATCCTCAGCTGCTATTTTATTTACAAGCCCAATTCTCAAGGCTTCCTCTGCCTTTATCATATCACAGGTAAATATTAATTCCTTGGCCCTTCCCTCTCCTACAATCCTTGCCAATCTTTGAGTTCCACCAAAGCCTGGAGTAATTCCAAGTCCTGTCTCTGGCTGTCCAAAGCTTGCCCTTTCTGAAGCTATTCTAATATCACAGCACATAGCTAGCTCACATCCACCACCTAGGGCAAAGCCATTTACTGCTGCTATTACAGGTTTTCTCATGCTTTCTATCTTACTAAACAAGTCTAAGCCCCTTCTAGCAAAGCTCTTTGCCTCCATAGGATTCATATCCTTCATCTCTCCTATATCAGCTCCCGCTACAAAGGCCTTACCTGCCCCTGTAATAATAAGTACATACACTTCCTCATCAGCGATTACCTGATCAATTAATAGATCTAACTCTCCTAAAAGACTAGTATTTAATGCATTTAAAGCCTTTGGCCTATTGAGTCTTACTATGCCAAGCTTGTCCTTCTTTTCATACAGTAAATTTTCAAACAATAAAATACCCCCCTATCTCTATTATCTTCTTTCTTGTATCTTGTTAATATTGTATCAATCTTTCCCCTATAAATCAATAGCTTTTATATATTATTAAAAGACTGGATAGTTTTCCTATCCAGTCTTTTATCTAATTTACAATCAGTCTTACTATAGCTATATCGTCTTCAAGCTCTCCCCAACTAAAATGTATTATATTATCTTCAATTTCTGATATGGATATCTCCGTGTTATTCTTTATTAAATCAACTACACCCTCTGTACCAAATTCATTGCCATCCTTATCCCTTACCTCAGTTATACCATCTGTATATAAGAGAAGCATATCATCCTTCTTAAGTCTTACACTCTTCTCTTCATAGTCTACCTTTTCAAATAGGGACAAGATAGGATAGCCCTTAAGTTCTAAAAGATCAATCTTACCCTGATTATTATAAACTATAGGTAGGCAATTATGTCCTGCATTTGAATAGGTGAATTCATAGCTATTCTTATTAAAAACCCCATAAAATATGGTAAAATAGCTATCCACTTCTAATTTAAGCTTATAAAACTCACTTTGAATCTTCTTAAGTGCCTGAGAAGGACTTAGGATCTCATCCTTTATAGATCTCATACTCTGTCTTATAAACATAGTCATCATAGATGCAGAAACCCCATGACCAGATACATCTGCTATATAAACTCCTAAATGATCTTCATCTACTGAGAATATATCAAATATGTCTCCACTAAGCATCTCCGAGGGACTGTATATATAGTCAATATCTAAATTGTATCTAGTTCCTACTGTAGGCAGTAACTTTTCCTGGATTTTCCTTGCAACAGTGAGGTCTCTTATCATCCTTTTGTTTTTTCTGATTAATTCAAGCTCAAGCCTTCTCTCACGGGTTACATCCCTAAAGACTTCCACTGCTGCTATAATTTCTCCCTCCCTATTTATTACTGGAGAGGATTTAATAGAAAAGTTTTTCCCCTGTATAATATCTTCTTTTTGCACAATTTCCCCTGTAGATATAGTTCTTTCTGTAATACAGAAATTGCAGGCTCTATCCTTGCTGTCAGCATTATAGCATTTAACTCCAACCAAATCCTGGCCCAAGGCATTCTTGATGGCTTTGTTTGCATAAATAATATTCTTATCCTTATCTACAACCCTTACCCAATCCGCCATACTTTCCAGCACATGATAGTTTAACATACCTGTCTCTTCTATTTCCATTTCAATCTGGTTTATATCCTTCTTACTCAGCATGCCATCACCCACTTTGTATTAGTTTTAAATAAGGACTTGTAATTCAGTATTATACAAATACTATTCTAACTTATTTCATTGTATATATCCAGAGTATTATCTACTTTAAATATATTAATTTTTCTATCCAGATCAAATTAATATTCTACACACTCTTCCTTTTCTTCTGAATACCTTGCCATAGCATAGAGGGTGTCGGATAATCTGTTTACATATTTAATCAATAGTGGATCTATCTCCACTTCTCCTGAAAGACTTATTATCCTTCTCTCAGCTCTTCTACAAACTGTTCTAGCAACATGTAGGTGTCCTGATTTTTTCCCATAACCATTTACTATAAAGCAGGATGGCTCTTCAATCTTACCCATATATATATCTACTATTTCCTCTAGTTTTTCTATATCTTCCTCAAGTATATGATGCTGTACCTTTGAAGTATCTTCAGTAGCTAGGGTTGAAGAAACTATAAATAATTTATTTTGTATATGAACTATATAATCAAACATTTCTTGATCTTCTACATAGTTTTTAGCAAGTCCTAAAACTGCTCCCAGTTCATCCACTGTACCGTAGGCCTCTACTCTTATATCGTCCTTGTAGACTCTCTTGCTATCAAATAAACTAGTCTTTCCCTTGTCTCCTGTTTTTGTATAAATTTTCATCTTATCCTTCCTTTCTCTAATATTTATTTTATTGGTGGTCTAGGTCCAAAGTACTGATAATAATCTACCTTTATTCTTCCATTATAAAGCTTTCTCTTTCTATCAGCATCCTTGCCATAATACTTTTCAAATTCTTCATCTGAGGTTATGGCATATACTGACCAAGTATCCAATTCTTCAAACCTTTCTCCTAGAGCTTGGTAGAGTTCTCTTAGTTCTTCTATCTCTCCTATACGCTCTCCATAGGGAGGATTTGTAACTACAACTCCATATTCATTGTTTAGTTCAGCATCTCTAAAATCCTTATTGAAAAATGCTATATCTTCTTCTAAGCCAAAATTAGCAGCATTGTCTCTTGCCCTTAAAATAGCTCTTCTATCCACATCTGAGCCTAGTATATGAAGCTTAACATCTGTGTCCATGGCTTCAAAGGCTTCCTGTTTGGCTTTTTTCCAGTATTCTGGCTTTACTCTTGGCCATTTTTCTGCTGCAAATTCCCTATCTAGGCCTGGTGCCATGTTTTTTCCAATCATAGCTGCCTCTATAGGTATGGTTCCAGATCCGCAGAAGGGATCAAATAAAACCCTATCCTTGTTCCAGTAGCTAAGAAGTATCATAGCTGCCGCCAAGGTTTCCTTAATAGGGGCATCTCCCTGCCTACTCCTATATCCTCTTTTATGAAGTCCTTCCCCAGAAGTATCTATGGTAAGGGTCGCAACATCCTTTAAAAGGGCTACCTGTATTGTATATTTTGCTCCTGTTTTTGTAAACCAATCCGTGTCATATTTTGTCTTAAGCTTTTCAACTACAGCCTTCTCAACTATTCTCTGACAATCAGGCACACTGTATAGTTTTGAATTTATACTCTTACCTTCTACTACAAAGTGTCCATCCTCTGGTATCCATTCATCCCAGGGAAGGGCCTTGGTCTTTTCAAATAATTCATCAAAGCTATATGCTTTAAATTCTCCCATTTTAAGCAGGACCCTATCTGCAGTCCTAAGCCAGTAATTAGCTCTTGGTATATCCTTTTCTTCTGCCTTAAAGGTAACCTTTGCATTCTCTACCTTTAGGTCCTCATAGCCTAGGGCTAGCAATTCTCTTTTTACTACGGCCTCTAAACCAAAGGTGGCAGTAGCTATTAATTCTAATTTACTCATCAAAAATCTCTCCTAAATTCATCATTATTCATATTATACTCTAAAATAGAAATATTATCTAATTTTTTATTGCATGTTTTCCAAACAGAGGGGTATATAGTATTGTGTAAGCGTTAAAATATTAAATGGAGGTTATGTGCATATGAAGAAGATTGGAGATTTATATCAAAGTGGAGACTGGAAAGGTGAAAAACACGTACCAGTTATTCACGCACCAGAAACTGTAAAGGCTGGAGAAGAATTTGAAGTTAAATTAGTAGTTGGTGAAGAAATAGGACACCCAAATACTCTTGAGCATCAAATTACTTGGATGCAATTATATTTCCAACCAGAAGGAAGTAAGTTCCCAGTAGAAATAGGAAAAACTAACTTTACAGCTCACGGAGAGTCAGACCTATATACTGAGCCAAAGGCTTCTTTTGTTTTCAAAACTGAGAAAGCTGGAACACTTTATGCGACATCATACTGCAATATCCATGGACTATGGGAAAATAGTGCAGAATTAAAAGTTGAGTAATCATAATTACATTAGAAATAAAAGAGCTCATCGTGAAAGATGAGCTCTTTTATCTACTTGACAAATATTGATCTCTATAATAAAATAAATTAAATGAATATAATACTGTGAAGGATAAAAGTAGTTTTTCTAGGAAAATTTAAGAGAGTAGATTGGTGGTGAGAAATCTACATCCTAGCTAAGCGAATTACATATCTGGAGTTCTTTTGCGGATCCACACGTTAAGTGGCTTAAGGCTTTATGCGAATTAAGGTGGTACCACGGGTTTTTTCTCGTCCTTTAGATGAGATAAGGCCCTTTTTTTATATAAATTTTGAGGAGGATTAGTATGAGAAATGTATATGAAGTGCTTGAAGAAAGAGGCTATATCGATCAAGCTACTTATGAAGATGAATTAAAAGAATTGCTTGCAAGTGAATCAGTACCTTTTTATATTGGATTTGACGCTACTGCAGATAGTTTGACCCTAGGTCATTTCTTGCAAATAATGGTAATGATGCATATGCAAAAACATGGACATAAACCTATAGCTCTTTTAGGTGGAGGAACTACTATGATAGGAGATCCATCTGGAAGATCTGACATGAGAACAGTAATGACCAAGGAAATGATAGACTACAATGCTGGTAGATTCTACCAACAATTATCCAAATTCATTGATTTTGGTGAAGGTAAGGCCATGGTAGTAAACAATGCAGACTGGCTACTTGACCTTAACTTTGTTGATTTTATGAGGGAAGTAGGAGTTCATTTTTCAGTTAATAGGATGTTGACCTTTGATGCCTACAAAAATAGGTTGGAACAGGGACTTACTTTTTTTGAATTTGGCTATATGCTAATGCAGAGCTATGATTTCTTACATCTATATAGGGAGCATGACTGCAAACTACAGCTTGGAGGCAGTGACCAATGGTCAAATATGCTGGGAGGCTATGAACTTGTTAGAAAGCTTGAACAGGATAAGGTTTATTCAATGACCTTTAAGCTTCTTGCAACTTCCTCTGGAATCAAAATGGGTAAAACCCAGGCAGGTACTATATGGTTAGACCCTGAGAAGACTCCGCCTTATGAACTATACCAATATATGAGAAATACGGATGATAGGGATGTGGAGAAATTCTTAAGTTTGCTTACCTTCCTTCCAATGGAGGAAGTAAGAAGACTTGGAGCCTTAGAGGGTGCAGAGATCAACAAGGCCAAGGAAGTATTGGCCTTTGAAGTTACCTCACTTATACATGGAGAAGAAGAAGCTAAAAAATCTGAGCAGGCTGCCCAGTCGCTATTTAGTGGCTCTGCAGATGAGGGAGCTATTCCATTTACAGAAATGGACCGATCTGTATTCCAAGAAGGTATAGGAATCCTAAATCTACTAACAGAACTGGGCCTAACTAAGTCCAATGGAGAAGCTAGAAGATTGGTACAGCAAGGTGGAATATCCATAGATGATGTAAAGGTAGAGGATATTTCAAGACAAGTAAACTTAGATGACTTCCAAGATGGAAAGATCTTAATTAGAAAAGGTAGAAAGGTCTACCACCAGGTTAAAATTTAATATAAACTAGAAAATGGGATGCCTAGGCATCCCATCTTTTCATTTCCTCCATATATTCTCTTAAAAATCCTCTGCATAGTATGAACTTCTTACAAGTGGTCCTGAGGCTACTCTTTTAAAGCCCATTTCCAAACCAATCTCTTCATACTCTTTAAATTGCTCTGGCCTTATATATTCTACCACATCTATATGTTCCTTAGATGGCTGTAGGTATTGACCAAGAGTAAGCATATCACAATCAACCTCTCTAAGCCTTCTCATTACTTCCAATACTTGCTCCTTAGTTTCACCTAGCCCTAACATCATCCCTGACTTGGTCCTCATATAAGGTTTTTTCTTTTTAACATAATCTAGGACTTCTATGGATCTGTCAAATATAGCCATAGGCCTTACCTTGTCATATAGGTCTGGTGAAGTTTCCACATTATGATTAAGTACGTCTGGTTCAGAATCTATTATTATATCAATAAGTTCTTTTTCTCCCTGCATATCTGGAATAAGAAGTTCAATACTTACTCCAGGAGTTTTCTCCCTTATAGCCTTAACTATATTAGCAAAATGTTCTGCTCCCTGATCTGGCAGATCATCCCTTGTAACAGATGTTATAACTGTATGCTTTAAGTCCAATCTTTCAATTGCATCTGCAATCTTTTTTGGCTCATCTAAATCCAAGGCCTCCGGCATTTCATTGCTTACATTACAAAAAGTACAATTTCTAGTACAGTTGTTTCCAAGAACCATAAAGGTAGCTGTTCCTCTTTCAAAGCATTCCATTTGATTTGGACAATTTGCCTCATTACATACAGTATTAAGAGAAAGGTCTGCTAATAAATTATTTACCTTGTTGGTCTTTTTACCGCCCTGTATCTTGATCTTAACCCAATCTGGTTTTCTACTATTCATATCTAATTACCTCCATTTTAAATGTCTAATAGTCCCTGAACAAATTCTCTATTGGATAGTCCTTTAATATAATCACCTATATCTATCTTCAATAAAATCCCTTCTATGTCTTCCCTATTGAATTTAGAAGCTATTAGTAAGGATTCCAGTTTTTCTATTTGCTTGTCTCCAAAAAAATCTCCATTAATAGATATCTGCTGGATGAATCCATTTTTTATATTTAAATTATATTCTACTAGGCCGCAGGGATATTTAACTTCATTACTATATGTATACTTTGGCGTTTTTCCATAATTCCACTGCCATGTATTAAATCTCCCCTTGGCTATTTCTTCTATCTCTCCTATATCCTCCCTGGTGAATTCATAGATAGTTTTGATCTCATGACTATTTATTATATAATCCTTTAAATATTCTTTGAATTCCTCAAGGGACATAGGCTGATCTAAATGCTCTAGTATATTGGTCACCCTAGATCCTACTGATTTTACTCCCTTGTCTTTAAACTTTATAGGCCTGCTCTTAAGGGCTAGGGATAATTTACTCATATCGCAATCAAATAGGATGGTACCGTGATGCAATAACTTATCCCTTTGACAATACTGAGCATTACCTGAAATCTTCTTAGCCTTTACTGTTATATCATTCCTACCAGAAAATTCAGCCTCTACCCCTAAGCTTCTCAGCGCATTAACTACAGGCATGGCAAATTTCTCAAAACCCTGGGATAGCTTTTCTTTTTTATCCTCCCTAGTGGTAATAAATGTAAAGTTTATATTACCATGGTCATTGTAAACTGTGCCACCTCCAGATAGTCTTCTTACAAGCTGAATATTATTCTCCCTAATATAATCATAATTTACTTCTGCCATAGGATTCTGATTTTTCCCAATTAATATAGAAGGCTCATTTATCCAAAGCATAAAGACCTCTTCATCAAATTTCTCCATCAGGTATTCCTCTGCAGCATGATTGAAAAAACAACTATTATTGTCATTTACTACATATATCATATACGCCTCCATAAGTTCTATCAATCAGAGAATACAATTTCTCCATCTTCTATTTTTTCAACTATAGCAAGAGATTCTAACTTCACACCACTATCTCTTATTATTTTTCCACCCTCTTGAAATCCTTTTTCTATTACTATGCCAATGCCTGCAAGCTCACAACCTGCCTTGTTTAATATATCCATCAAACCTTCAGCTGCCTTGCCCCTGGCTAGAAAATCATCAACTATAAGTACATTCTCCCCCTTATTAAGGTAAGTCTTGCTTACTCTTACAGTATAGGTCTCAGCCTTGGTAAAGGAATAGACCTCTGTTTCAAAGGTATCCTTATCTAGATTTTTTGATTGTGTTTTCTTGGCAAATACTACAGGTACCTTAAAGTACTGGGCAGCTATAACAGCTATGGCTATTCCAGAAGCCTCTATGGTAAGTATCTTATCTACTTTCTTATCCTTAAATCTCATCTTAAATTCCTTGCCAATAGCATTTAAGAGTTCTACATCTATTTGATGGTTCAAAAAGCTATCAACCTTTATTATATTGCCTTCCTTTACATCACCATCTTTTATCATCTTGTCCTTTAAAAGTTTCATAAAACCCCCCATTCTTTCTATTTTAGCTGAATTTCCTCCTAGCTATTTGTAGAATATGAGGGAATCTGTCCCCTCATATTCTACAATAACCTAGTCCAAGTATTTTGTCCAACCCTAAGATATTAATTAAGCCTTTAAGAGTTTTTCTACTACTTTATGGGTCCTATATCCTTCCTTAAAATCCACAATTCCAGAAGTTTCTCCATCTATGGCCTTAAAGAAGTCATCCAGTAGTTTTACTAGATGTTTACTGTCTTCCAATTCTATTCTCTCAAGCTCTCCATCCTTATTAGATGACCATAACTCCATCCAGTTTTTAAGAGCAATTGTTCCCTTGTCTCCTATAATATTAAAGCTAAGGTCTTCCTTCATACCCACATCTGTAAGGCAATTTATTAAAACATCTATTTCTCCTATATTAGACTTGGCAATCAAGCTGTACTCAGAGAACTCCTCATCCTCAGGATATTTTATAAAGGAATGGATCTCTTCTAAATCCCCAAATAATCTTTGCATTAATTGAATGTAATGAGTGACTACTTCCCTAGTAAAGCCTCCCTGTTCCCTGCTATCTATCCAAGGATTTTGTTGCCAGGATCTAGGCCACTGGGTAAAATATCCTTGAAATTCTAGCCTAAGAATCTTTCCTAAAAAGTCCTGGTCTAATAATTCCCTCATTTTAAGATAGGAATTCCTATATAGGGTAGGAAAGTTCATACCATAGGCAACTCCCTCTTTGTTTGACATTTCAGCCATTTCTCTAGCTTCTTCAGTAGAGTTTGCCAGGGGTTTTTCACATAGGAAGTGTTTTCCTGACTTGAAAATATCTAGGGCCAGGGGATAATGATATTTAGGTGGCACTGCCAAGTATATTATATCTATATCCTCATCTTCCAATATGTCCTGATTTGAATCATAAGCGTTCAAGCTATATCTTTTTGCTACTTCTTCTAATTTTTCCCTGTCCTTATCGTAAATAGCCTGAACATTAGCTCTTGGATGGTCCTTTGATGCATTGATTATTCTCTCTGCAACTACACCTGCTCCAATGATTCCAATATTAAATATCTTTTCCATTTCTATCCCACTTTCTATTAGTATTTTCTCTATATTATCCCCTTAATTCTATCATAATAGAAAAGATTTTAAAATAAAATTCTTAAATAGATTCATTTTTCTCAATCTTAGTATATAATTTAATATAAGTATAGAAGGAGGTCACTATGAATAATAAAAATGCTATTAAATTATTAGATAATCTTAAAAAGATAATAATCGGTAAGGATGAGGTACTTGAGATGGTGGTAATCGCCTTGCTTGCAAGAGGTCATTTGCTCTTGGAAGATGTTCCTGGAGTAGGAAAGACAACCCTTGTAAAGGCCCTGGCTAAAAGTATGGACCTAAGTTACAAGAGAGTTCAATTTACCTCAGACCTAATGCCATCAGACATTCTAGGCATAAGTATGTATGATAAGGAAACAGGAAGATTTGTATTTGAAAAAGGTCCCATCTTCAATCAAATTTTTCTTGCAGATGAAATAAATAGAGCATCCCCTAAGACCCAGTCCAGTCTGCTTCAAGCAATGGCAGAGGGGGAGATATCTACAGATGACAATCATTATATACTGGACCAGCCCTTTATGGTACTAGCAACCCAGAACCCCTTAGAATATCAGGGGACCTTTCCCCTGCCTGAAGCTCAACTTGATAGGTTTCTTATGAGACTATCCCTAGGCTATCCAGACAAAAGCAATGAAATTCAAATCCTAGAAAATTATCAGGCTATAAGAGATTTAGACCCTATAGACTATGTTATAGACAAGGAAGATGTACTGTCTATGCAGGACCAGGTAGATACTTTAAGAGTCCACCCTGATATCTTTGATTATATAGTCAATATATCCAATGCCAGCAGAACAGCTGAGGATCTTAGGCTTGGAGCAAGTCCTAGAGCTTCCATAGATTTACTTAGGGCTGCCAAGGCATCTGCCTTTGTGGCTGGAAGGGCTTATCTAATACCGGATGATGTAAAAAAAGTAGTTATTCCAGTCCTGTCTCACAGATTAATGCTTTCTCCAGAGGCAAGAATAGAAAGGAAAAGCATTGAGGATGTATTAGAGACACTTCTAAGAAGGGTGCATATCCCGGTGATTTCAAATGAAAGCAAATAGATTTTTACTCCTATTATTATTTTTAAGCTCCTTCCTCTTCGCCATCTTGCTAGGAGGAAGGATGGCCTATTTTATATTTTATATAGTCCTCTTGGCCCTTCTTATTCCACTTATACACAATCTAATATCCTATAGGAATATCAAGGGAGAAATCAAGCTACCTGAGAGCTCTGTATATACAGATGATGATATAGAAGTCCATTTTAAGATTACTAATAAGGGCTTCCTAGCCATTCCCTTTGTAGAGATTGAAAACCTTATTTCCAAGGAGCTTACAAGAAAGGATTCCCAGAAAACCATTATATCTCTGGAAAAGAAGGAATCCTACAATAAAAATGAAAAGATTCGCTTAAACAGAAGGGGCTATTACCGATTGGCAGCCATAAGAGTTAGGCTTAAAGATGTTTTAGGTATATACACATTCAAAAAAACTATCTCCAGTGAGGCATCCCTTCTAGTCTATCCAAAGCCAATAAATATAAATCACTTCTCTGCCCTATCTAGCCATTCATCAGGAGAAGCTTATTCAAGGGATTCCAGATCTCTTAATAAGAATAGTATTAAAAACTTTAGGGAATATAGGCTTGGGGACAATGTAGGGTCTATCCACTGGAAGCTAACTGCAAAATTAGATACTCCTATAATAAAGGAATACGAACACAGTGGACAGACCAAGGCTCTTATAGTTCTGGATAATTATTATAAAAATTACAGAGAAGATGTAGATAGGAGACTAGAGGATAAATCTGTAGATATAGCCCTTAGCATTGCAGCCTATTCCTTAAGGGAAAGTATTCCAGTAAGTCTTAACATGCAGTCTGGAGAAAAAGCCTTAAGTCTAGAAGCTGAGGATAGTTCAGATTTAAAAAAATTCCTAGAGGCCTTTGCAAGGCTAGAAGCAGATGGAAGCAAGAGTTTTTCTAGTCTCCTTGATAATAAGGCTGACACCTTAGATAAGAATACAAGTCTTATCTTAATTACTCCCCATCTAGATAAGGACCTAGGAGCAAGAATTCTAGACCTTAGGATGGGAGGCATGAGTATAATATTAATTCTTGTCACAGATTATAGAAACAAATCAAAACCCATAGACACAGATATAGAAAACAGACTAATAGATGAATCAGTTGTAATTTATATAATAGACTATGACACTAGTGTAAAGGATTTACTGGAGGCCTATCATGATTAAAAATATACTTACAAAGGAAAAAAGACTACTACAATTATACAATCTCATATACTTTCTCTTTGTATTTAGCCTTGTCTACATTATAGGCAGGGTAATCAAGCTAGATTTGAATTTTGTCTATCAAGTTTTAATAGTTTTAATCACTATATTTTCCCTTAAATATGTTTTATATAGGCCTCTTATACTTCCCCTGCTTTACCTAGTTGGCCTTATAGTTTCTGCTCTGGTAAATAAATATATAGTTGAGTTTGTCCCAGGCTTTCTAACTAGGGCAGGTTCTTTCTTGCAAAATATATTTAATCACCTTCAGGGTTTAGAATCTATCGCCGGGGAAAACATACTGGCTTTTTGGATTATTATAACAATCCTACTTGGATTTTTTACTTCATATTTTTTATTTAAAAGAAAAAAACCTTGGATTATACTTGCACTCTATATTCCAATTTTCGTCTACTATTGGTATTCCTTTGTAGACTTATCCCTGTATTATATGACAGTTTTTATCCTGTCCTTTATATTTCTAATAGGCTTAAATTCCTATTTAGAAGAAATATCTAGGATTAGCCAGTCCAATAAATATAACTATAGGGAAATATATCCCCTATGGATTAAAAGTCTGCTCAAGTATGCCCTTGCAATAATTATACTGGCAGCTATCATTCCTAAAAGCAATGATTATATAGCCTGGCCTTGGCTAAATCAAATAGTAAGGGAAGTTTATCCTGGCATAGACGACCTTCGCTCTACTGAAAAATATAGTAGGAGAAGTGGAGATTCCAGTATGTTTGACTTTGCTAGTACAGGCTTTATGGGAGAACATGGTAGACTAGGTGGGCCTGTAAATCCAAGTGAAAGACTGGTTATGACAGTACTTAGTAAAGAGCCCCTCTACCTAAGGGGCAATGTTAAGGAGTCTTACAATGGCTACCGTTGGTCTTCTATTGAAGGGGATACTAAATCCTATCAACTGGGAAATGCCCTAGTAGCTATCTCTGCTAGAGAAAAAACTCTCTACTATGAAGAGCCCAAGGACATTACAATAACCTTTAGGGATATGGCTTCAAGAAGCCTCTTCGCACCATATATGCCCTATCAGGTATTTTCTAATGATGAAAACTTCCTAATCATGGATGAAAATATGGTCCTAAGAAGCAATGAGCCCATATATAAGAATGAGTCCTATCTGGTGAGGGCACTCCTTCCACTTTCCTATGATACCCTTGTGGAAAGGGAGGTCTTTGCCAGCAAATTAAATCTAAAAAACATAGATGCCTATCTGCAAGTTCCAGATATTGTAAGTGACAGAACCTATGAACTTACAAAGAATATAGTGGAGGGTAAGGAAACTGACTATGAAAAAGCAGTGGCCATTGAATCTTATTTAAGAGAGAATTTCCAATACACCCTAAGCCCAGATCAAATACCTGGCAATGCTGAGTTTTTAGATCACTTTCTCTTTGAAGAACAAAGGGGCTACTGTACCTATTACGCCTCTTCAATGGCAATAATGCTTAGGATAGAAGGCATACCTAGCAGGTACGTGGAGGGCTATCTTGTAAAGGATAAAGTAGAGGATGGGAAGTATGAGGTTCGGTCTAATAATGCCCATGCCTGGGTAGAGGCCTTTATAGAGCCTGCTGGCTGGATGAGATTTGAAGCTACTCCTGCCTTTGAGGGTCCAGAAAGGCTGGATTCCCTAGATCTTGCAGAGGAAGACAATGCTGGCCCTGACTATAATCTAGAAAATGATAGGGAAGAATATTTAAATGAACTTGGTCCCATTAATCTTGAGTCAGAAAATCCCTTCCAATATGAAAGTGATTTAGACAGGGAAGAAGCTGAAGAGGAAGATTTAAACCTAGGACAAGCCCTATATGCTATCCTAGGCCTAATAATAGCTATCCTTCTAATATATATTATCAGGAATATAATTATCCTTCTAAGGAGAAGGTTAGATTTCTATAGGCTTTCCAAAAGGGATAAGCTAATCTATCTTTATAGAGATATTGTAGATATAATCGCTGGTCTAGGCTACCCACAAGAAGCTGGTGAAACCCATTATGAATATGCAAGTAGGATAAGCTATAAGTTCCATGATTTAAATAATCTGGAAATAGAGGAATTTACCCATTTATTTGTCCTTGCAAAGTATAGTCATGAAGAGGTTTCAGATAGGGACCTTAAGGCCCTTAGGGAATACAGGAAGAAATTAAGGAGAAGACTTAGAAAGGATCTAGGCCTTCTTAAATACACATTTAGAAAGTTCTTATCCATAAAAATATAGTCCTCTATTTGACATGGCTAAAATTACTATGATACTGTATAGATAGCTGTGAGTTAAAAAAAGAAATAAAAAATTTTAAGGTGGAAATTATGGATTTAGAAAAAGAACAAGAAAAACTTCAAGCCAGAAATTTTACTAAGTTTGGATTGGATATGAATCTTTTTGTATCCTTGGTAACTGCGGTTTTAGTGCTTGGCTTTATTATCTTTACAATAGCAAAACCAGTTGTATCAGCGGAATTTTTTGCCAATATTAACAGTCTTATAAATGTTAATTTCAATTGGCTCTTTGTTATAACAATAAATGGGGCATTTATCTTTCTTATTTATTTAGGCTTTTCAAAGTATGGAAATATTAGACTGGGAGGATATACATCTTCACCAGAATACAATGATCTAGCCTGCTATGCCATGATGTTTAGTGCAGGTATAGGTATTGGAATATTCTTCTATGGTGTGGCAGAGCCCATCTATCATATGAATATACCCCTGGCCCTGGATAGTACATCGGAATTTGATAATTTTAAAATAATGTTTTTGCACTGGGGTGCCCATGCCTGGGCAGTTTATGGTCTAATGGCCATAGGACTAGGATACTTTTCCTACAATAAAAAATTACCCTTTGCAATTAGAAGCTTGTTTTATCCCCTATTAAAGGAGAAAATTTACGGCATCTGGGGAGATATTATTGATACTATTGCAACACTTTCAGTTTTATTTGGTTTAGCTACATCCCTCGGACTTGGTGCCAAGCAAATAAACTCTGGACTTAATTATGTCTTTGGAGTTCCAGATTCACCAAATGTGCAATTATTACTAATAGTGGTTATTACTTTTATAGCTACTCTTTCAGTAGTTAGTGGAATTTCAAAGGGAATCAAATGGTTAAGTGAGGCTAACTTGGTAGTATCTTCACTATTATTACTTGCCATCACCTTAATCGGACCTACTGTATATATATTTTCCACTTACTTATCAAGTATTGGAGTGTATTTAAGGGATTTTCTAAATATAGGTTTCTTTACAGCTATCATTCCTGAAGATGTAGCCTGGCAGGGAAGCTGGACTATATTCTACTGGGCATGGTGGGCATCTTGGGCACCCTTTGTAGGAACCTTTATAGCAAGGATTTCTAGAGGAAGAACCATTAGGCAAATTGCCTTTGGAGTTATCTTTATTCCTACAGCAGCAATAACCTTAGCTATGACTATCCTAGGAGCAACTGGTGTCTATCTAAATGAACTTAATGCTGAAGTAATAGAAAAAGCAGTCAATGCCAATGTGTCAACTGCAATGTTTGAAATGTTTAGGCATATAACTAGTTCTGGTGTACTGCAGATCATACTATCAATAGTAACCATTATTGCCATTACAATATTTTTCATAACATCAAGTGACTCAGGTTCCTTGGTAGTTAGTAGTTTAACCAGTGGAGGATCTACAAATCCTCCTAGGGGACAGAGAATATTTTGGGCTGTAATGGAAGGAGCTATTGCAGTGTCAGTACTGCTCATAGGTGGAGAGGCCGCCCTTGAGACAATACAATCAGCAGTAGTTATACTAGGACTACCCTTTTCCATAATACTTCTTATGATTATGTTCTCCTTAGGTAAGGAACTTAATGAAAGTTATAAGAAATATAGATTTAATAGAAACATAACCTTAAAGAGAAGACTTAGAAGAATCGATCATGATGAGGAATACAGATAAAAAAAAGGATACCCTAGGGTATCCTTTTTTAGTCTTTAATTATAA
>CAZGQG010000021.1:0-33082 GCA_964527205.1 uncultured Tissierellaceae bacterium
TCCTAATAGGAGCTATAATTTACTTTATATCCTGTGTACTACTTAAGGTAGATGGACTAAAGATGATCTTTAAGATATAGAAATTTTGATCTGACCCCTTAAATAAAAAGAGAATATATAAGTATGGAGAAAAGTATATAATATAAATATAAAAATCCATATGTATATAAAATATAATAGAAAAAGGATTAAGCCTAGGCTTAATCCTTTTTGATTCTGTATTATTATTTATTAAATCCATTCTTTCTACTGTTTGTTAATCTGACCATTAGTTATATATACTTGAGATGGAAGGGCAAGATTTCCGTCCCTATCTCTTATATAGGAAAGTGTATCTCTGCTAAGAGTTCCTATTAACTCAATGGAATACTCAGATGTTACTGCTGGTTTTAATATCTCTACTATTAGAAGAGAAGGATCATTTTTGTCTAAACTTGTAGCAAAATCTCTTTCTGTTAGGATTTTATTGTCTGCCAGTCTCACTACTTTTAGGTCCCTAGCATATAGGTCTGAGCCTGAAGATTCTAGAGCCTCTGTAAATGGTATGGATATTTTTCTAGTAGTTGAATTTACATCTAAATAGGAAGTTCTACTTTCTATTCTTGGAGGGATTTCATCCCATACATCAACCCTACCAGATTCTACACCTGTATCAATATAGGTCCTAAGTTCATTGTTTCTATTGATATACACTGCATCAGATCCTATGGATGTAAGGTCCCTATCCCTTAATAGAATAGTAACTATATCTGATCCATCTGCTGTAGCTTCTATTATTTCCCTGCCGTCAACATCAAAATCATATCTGCTAGCATAAAGTATAGGCATATTAAATCTTATCTTTATTTCATCGGATTCTGTAAGGACTCCCTGTCTGCCTGGTCTATTTTTGTAGTAATCAATAGCCTTGGCATTTCCACTGGAACTTTCATCAAATGTAATGGTTGTTATTATTGGATCTAAATTATTTCCATTTACATCCTTTAGATCACGAAGGATAAGTCCAGTTAAATTTCCTCTCCTGCCTACCATAATCTTGGTGTTTCCAAAGTATTCCGGTAGAAGGATTGTAAGGGATTTATTGTCCTGTCCCATCATAAAGCTTGAGTTTGCAGGTACATTATGTTGCTTGCCATCAAAGACCATTATATACTTGGATGGATCCTGAACTGTAGCTGGGTCCATTTCCTTGCTGAAGTTAAGAATAATATTGTTTTCATAGGCTGGATGACTTATGACCTCAGGTCCCTGTCTATCTATAACTTGGATTTCTTTTCTGTATCTTACTATGGTGTTGTACTTGTCTAGAGCATCTTCTACTCCATCAATCTCAAGCTCGTAATTTCCCAAGGCTAGAGGCCTATAAAGTTCAATTATAAATTCCTTGCCAGAGCCCTTTACCTCTTTGATTTCTATTTTCTTATTGGACCCATCTACAAGTGTGTAGTCTTCCTTATAGGATCCTATTACATTTTTATTATAAACAACATTAATGGTTCTATAATCATTGGAGACTGTAATACTTCTAACCTCTGGGATACTAACATCCACTATAGGTTTAATAGTTACAGATTCACTGAACTTGTTTCCAAAGTAATCTCTTATTCCTACTAGGTAAAGTGTATCTTCATCTACAGGTATAAGGTTATTGGAGAAATCTGCTATTAATATATTTTCGATTACTTTTACTGATTGTGGATACATGTATCTGCTTCTATCTGAACTCCAATATATCTGACGGTTTGAAATATAGCTTGGATCTAGATCCTTATCAAATTCAATGATAACCCTGTCTGTTGTAGAGGAAACATCCTTTACTAGAGGAGCACGGCTGTCACTTTCTATTGTAAAGCTAAATTCCTTGTCTATAAGTTTCTTACCGCTATAATCTTCTATATTTGTCATTTCAATTTCATGCTTGCCTGTTGATAATCTTCCAAAACTTGATGGATACATTAGGGTTACATGATTGTTAGAGTACTCTGGCTTTAGGAATAGATTTTTTCCATCTACCCTAAAGTTTGATGCTAGAGATCTTTTAACTGGCTCTGAGAAATAAATCCTAAGTCCCTTGTCTCCAAGTTGATGGATATTTCTTATTTCTGGAGCATCATTGTCCTTAGCTTCAAATCTAGTTTCTTCTTTTTCAATTTTTTCACCAGACTTGGATATTAGATTGCTTATGGAAAGGCTGTATTCTCTATTGATTGTCATGATTTCATTTAGGGTAAGTATTACAGTCCTATCATCATCTTCAAATCTAATAGTGTCAATTGTTCCTGCAGAAGTTGAGTAGTTGCTAGGAATTGAAGCAATTGCCTTGTCTAGTCCCTGGGTAAATCTAATATGGATTTCCTTTAAGTTGTCTGCTGATGCAGAGTCTAATTTAAAGGGCTGTGTTTTTATTTCAAATGCCTTGTACTCTGTATATTTGCTTCCGCTTTGCAATCTGTATTCATATTTTCCAACTTCCAAATCCTTCATTTCATATATGAAGCTTCCATCTGCCTTAAGTGGAATTGGAGCTAATTTTTCTGGCATATCTATGTTTGAAGATGTAGCCCTTACTTCTATCCATAGATTATCTGCTCCACTGGCATTTCCTTCAAATTTCACAGTGTTGGCTTCTACTGTAGCCTTTGAGTCCGCAGTAAATAGTGCTGGTAGATCAATATTAAGTGAATCTGCAAGAGTTGTAGTTGTGCCGTTTTTCTCCTGTCTCAAGGTATTAAGTGTCATCCTTGCCATTTCACCACGCTTAAGCTTACTAGAAGGATTAAGACTTAAATCTTCCATTAAACCATAGGCCTTGGCTAGTTCTGGAACCATTTGCCAGTCCTTGGAATCCTTGGCATAGTCCAGGGTACGAAGTAGAACTGATTGGTACTGCTGAACAGTTACTTCCTGGGTTATTCCAAAGGTACCATCAGTATGACCTGATATAAGGCCCTTGCTTGCAGCCCATGTGATGTAAGGAATATAGTGTTTGTGCTTAGGTGTTAGGTCCTTAAACTTATTTACACCTACAAATTTACTTGCTTCCTCTTCTTTTCCGTATAGCCTGGTTATCATAATAACCATGTCTTCTCTCTTTAAGTTGTTCTCCAACATTAGATCGCCCTTGGTATTACCTGCAAGCAATCCTAAATCCTTTAAAAAATTCCCAGCCTCTTCATAATCATTAGCAGCTAAAACAGGTGCCACAGCTGAAAACATCATTATAAAAGCCAAGAACAATGCTAAAATTTTCTTCATTTAGATCTCTCCTTTTTAAAGTTGTCTTTAGTATAGTTCATTATACTATCAATTATACTATAAGACCGATAGATATTGTATTACAATCTAATTAAATTATATTGGATTTAAAAATAAAGCTCCTTGAGGATGATCTGGATTATTCTTATCCTCAGGAGCTTTTCTTAATTTCTTAATACATTATTCTGTTCTTATGGCTTCAAGGGCAGATAAGCTCATTGCCCTTCTAGCAGGGAAGTAGCCTGAGAAAATCCCTATAAAGGATGAGAATCCCATGGCTGCAAAGATTAGCCATATAGGAATTATAGAGATATTAGAACCACCCGCTCCCATCATCATTCCCCCTACAAATTGGGATCCAAATTTATTAAGCAAATAGGAGATCAGATAGGACACTCCTATACCAAAGATTCCTCCAAAGAATCCTATAAGAGCAGATTCTAGTAGGAAGAGTCTTTTTATATCCTTGATAGAGGCTCCTATAACCTTCATGATTCCTATTTCCTTGGTTCTTTCATAGATACTCATGATCATGGTATTGGTAATACCTATAGCTGCAACAAGAAGGGATATGGCTCCTATTCCTCCAAGTATGGCCTGAATAACTAGGGATTGTTCCTTAAAGGAATCAAGTTCATCATTTAAGGAATAGGCCTCATGGCCCATGGCCTCTATGGTATCCTGCACCTCTCCTACATTGTCTATACTATCTACCTTTACATTTACCTGGTCATAGCCTGTGTTTCTTTCAGGCCTTATACCCTGTTCCTTCTGTTGGGTAGCTATTAATTCCTGGACCTCTGTAAGAGACATATAAACGGCATAGCTGGTCTCCCAGTTTCCCTCTGTCAGTATGCCTACTGTCTTTAGGTCGTATTCGCTAAGCTTTGGTGCATTTTGCCCAGGTTCCACATAGCCTCCTCCACCGTCAAGGACAAGTTTTATTCTGTCCTTCATAAGATCTACTTCTATTTCACGCCAGACCCTTGCATTAGGGTCATAAAAGCTATCCTTTATCTGGGATCCATAAACTGCTCCCATCTTGTCCCCAGAATGTATAAGTCTTCCCTCAGCAGCCTTAAAGCCAAAGTCCTCCATACTATCAGGGTCTATACCCCTAATAGGTAGGCTGGATTGGAATTTGCCTATTTTTATAGTTCCGTAAACTTCCAGGATAGGGCTTACAGCTTGGGTATGGGGGATTTCCTTAAAGGATGTAACTGCATGATCATCTAAGATTACTTCTTTTTGCCCCGGCATATTTGGTTCCTGCCAGGGTTTTCTTACATTTATAGTGGTTAGGTCTCCCCAGTCAGCCATCTGATCTTCAAAGGATTGATTCATTCCAAAGCCCAGACTAAGCATGACTATAATGGAGCTAACCCCTATTATTACACCAAGTATGGTTAGTGATGTCCTAAGTTTTCTACGCCACAGGTTTTTTACTGCCATTAAAAAAAGATCTATATTACTCATCTAGGGTAAGTTCCTTGTCTCTTTTTTTCTTTCTATGCCTTCCAAAGAGCACACCGGCTATGATCAGGACTATAATTACTGGAATCCAGAACCAAGGAGACTTAAAAATGCTTCCATTTTCTTCCTCTGGCATAAAGTCCATATCTGGATCGTATTCATCCATTGGTGGCATATCCATAACATTAAGTTCAAAGGTCTTTCTAAATTCTTGCATTTCCCCTGTGGAATCTTCATAGGTGAATAGTATTGTACCCTGAGTTAGGCCTGGCTCGAAGGCTATTAAAGTACTGTCAAAATAATCACTTTTACCACTTTCAAAATTACCTACATAGTGTTGAGGATTTTCTGTATCAAAATCTCCCTCTAGCTTGACCATTAGATTGTAAAGGGTTACCTTACCAGTATTATAAAATTCCACTGATACAGGTGTTGGCTCACCTATAAAGCCTTCTCCCTGGACCCCTACTTCTCCAACTTCAAGTCTGGATTGCTGAACTACAGGTACTCCTATTAATTCTTCTACCTTGTATTCGTTTCCTGCATTGTCTTCATATTCTATATTTGCTGTTATTTCATGTGTCTTTGCCAAGGCATCCGGTATGGTGAACATGGTAATGTTTTTTTCCACAGTTTTCTTAGCTGGTATAGAGTCTATAAAAAATGTATTGGAACTATCTACTGGGGTAAAGACTGATCCGCTGGATTCTCCTGCAGCTGGATTAGATCCTACTTCTGAGGTCAGATAGATCTTTATATTTCTTACAGACTTGCTTTGATTGGTATTGAAAAAGCTAAGTCTCATTTGGAAGTTTTCCCCTGCCTTAACCATGCTAGGATTAAAGCTATAGTCATCAATTATAAGTTTTGGTACATATTTATTTACAGTTTCTCCGGGAGGTGTAGGTTCCTTTTCTATAGGTGCCTGGGAAAATATGCCTACAAACTGATTGATAGTGTATCTTTCCCCCTCTGGGCTCTGAGTATCCTCATAGTCTATGGTGATTTCTATAGGATAGTTTGTGGTCTGAGCAGAATTAGTAGTTAGGAATTCAAAGTTAATATCCTTAACCTCTCCTGGCTCCATGGTGTCTATCTTTAAAATACTTACAGACTTTGGTACCAGTCCTGAAGTATCTAGGGAATTAGCCCTTATTATTATATTCTTTGCATCTATTCTTCCCTTGTTCTTAAGGGAGAAGTTGATATTTACTGCTGTGCTTCTGCTAATGCTTCCCGTTGGAAACTTAAGATTTTCTATAATTAAATTGGAAGGAGCTTCCTTTTCTCCTGCCTTGGTTGTTATAAAGAAATTACTTTGGTCTTCAATTAGTTGGTTTTTTCCATCCTTATAACTTAAGTTTAAGGTAAGCTCATAGCTATCAGCCTTTATGGTCTTTAAGGATTTAAGTTCAAAGTACATATAGGCTGTCTTCTTGGACTCTATATAGGGAAGGCTCTTGTAATTAACTCCCTTGGCCAGGGTAAAGCTTTCGCTGGATAGGCCATCTATACTTAACTTTACATCCTTGGCAATATCATCTCCAGTATTCTTCACATAAAATCCAACTACAATCTCCTTGCCTGGAGTAACTATGTCGTAGGGAAGAATGTCTACCCTTTCTATTAGGACCTTTGGAGAGCTGGTGCTAGCTGGAACTCTTACATTAATGCTGTGGTCCAAAGTATATTTTTCTTTATTCCAATCATAATAGGTGACATTTAAATTCAACCTATAAAGTCCACCCTCTGCCTGGTCAGATACTCTTACCTGGTAGGAAAGATCAGCTGAGGAACCACCCCTTATTGATCTTATGCTGTCATAGCTAGATCCGCTGGCATAGACTGTGCCAGTGTCATCTCCACTTAGATTAGCAGTAACATCATCTGCATGGTCATAGCTAGTATTTTGAAGACTGACACGGATATCTATAGTTTCTCCGGCCTCTGCTGTGTAGGTGTTGGGACTTGCTATTATTAGGTTTGGGTTGAATATTTCTTCTTTTTCTATATTTCCATTTGTATTTCCATTATTTTCTCCATTATTAGTTCCAGCTGCCAAGCCTTCTAAAGGTATAAATGCCATTATAATTATTAATGCTAATAGGATGCTCATGAATCTTTTCATTTACTTTGTATCCCCCTTTATTATATTTTCGTTTGTCACTATTCCTTCTATGCGTCCATCCCTAAGGGATATTATTCTATGGGCATATCTAGACATTTCCCTATCATGGGTTACTATTACTAAGGTTTGCTTTAATTCATAGGCCATGCCTGTAATAAGATTCATTACCTCCATGGAGGTCTTGGTATCTAGGTTTCCCGTAGGCTCATCTGCAAAGACTATCCTAGGAGAGGCTACAAAGGCCCTGGCTATACTTACTCTTTGTTGCTGGCCCCCACTCATTTCAGAGGGCTTGTGATGAAGTCTTTTCCCTAGACCTACATCTGTTAGGATTTTTGCTGCCATTTTCTCTCTCTTAGATCGAGCTACTCCTTGAAAGGTAAGTCCTAGACTTACATTTTCTAGGGCAGATAGGGTGGATATAAGATTGTAGGATTGGAATACAAAACCAACATTTTGCTGACGAAATTTTGTTACATCCTTTTCACTCATCTTATGTATGGGATATTTCCCTATATTAACCTGACCCTTAGTTGGTTTTTCTAGTCCAGCCATCATATTTAATAGAGTAGACTTACCAGATCCAGATGTACCAAGAAGACAAATAAACTCCTGATCCTTGATAGTAAAAGTTACATCATCCAGTGCAACTATCTTTTCTGGACCCATTCGGTATATTTTTCTAAGATTTTTAACTACTATTAAATCATCCAAATATAATTCACCCCCAATTATGATCTTAGCCTAATTTTAACAAAGCATTCTCCATAAAAGGTTACAAAATGATTAAACTGTGCTTACAGATTACTTACAATGCTTTAGAGAAAAAGGTGACTAAGTTTTGATATATAGGGACTCCTCTGCCTTGTTAGCTTTCCAGCCTTATGCTATAATGTATTCAAATACTATAGTGGAGGGATTTCATGGATAAGGTAATGATTAGACTTAGAATGAGCACGCAGGATGCACATTATGGTGGAAATTTAGTAGATGGTGCAAAGATGTTAGCTTTATTTGGAGATGTGGCTACAGAGCTTTTAATCAGAAATGATGGAGACGAAGGATTATTTGTGGCCTACGATAAGGTAGAATTTACTGCTCCAGTTTATGCGGGAGAATTTATTGAGGTAGTTGGAGAAATTACTGATAGGGGAAATAGTTCAAGGAAGATGAAATTTGAAGCTAGAAAGGTCATAGTTCCAAGACCAGATATAAGTGCCTCAGCTTGTGATGTATTGGATGAGCCTGTTGTTGTAGCTAGGGCAGAGGGAACTTGTGTTGTACCTAAGGATAGGCAAAGAGGATAAAATTTAATTTAAATAAAGGACTAAATTTCTTAGAACGCCTATACTATTCATAATTTGAGAATTTACACCACACAGAAAAAAATAGAGACCTAAACTCGCTACGCTCAAACAGTAGGTCTCTAAACAATTTTTTTCCTTAGTGGGTAAATTCATCAAATTACTCTTATGTATAGACTTATCTAAGAAATTTGTCTAGGAATAAATATATAATAGATTTGATAGTTTGGAGAATTTAATTTAAATAAGAGGTGATTTTGTGGAGAAATTGATTATTACTGCTGCTATTTCTGGGGCTGAGGTTAGTAAGGAGCATAATCCTAATATTCCCTATACTGTTGAGGAGATTGGCAGGGAGGCTGAGTCTGCTTATAAGGCTGGGGCTAGTATTATTCACCTGCATGTAAGGGAAGATGATGGTACACCTACCCAGGACAAGGCTAGGTTTAAGGCCTGTATGGATGAGATCTATAGGAGATGTCCAGATGTTATTATCCAACCTTCCACAGGTGGAGCTGTTGGCATGACTGATGAGGAAAGACTTCAACCTACGGAATTAAATCCTGAGATGGCTACCCTTGACTGTGGTACCCTTAATTTTGGTGGGGATGAGATTTTTATAAATACGGAAAACACCATAAAGAACTTTGGTAGGATAATGATCGAAAGAGGAGTTAAGCCTGAGATTGAGGTTTTTGACAAGGGCATGGTGGACTATGCTATAGCCTTTGAAAAGCAGGGCTATATTGAAAAGCCAATGCACTTTGATTTTGTACTTGGAGTTCAAATGGCTGCTAGTGCTAGGGATCTAGCATTTATGGTGGATAGTATACCGGAAGGATCTACTTGGACTGTGGCAGGAGTTGGTAGACATGAAATGCCTATGGCTATGATTGGTATGGCAATGGGTGGTCATGTAAGGGTAGGATTTGAGGATAATATCTACCTATCTAGAGGAGTTCTTGCAAATTCCAATGGAGAATTAGTGGAGAAGGTTGTAAGAATGGCAGAGGAACTAGGTAGGGAAATAGCAAGTCCAGATGAGGCTAGGGAAATTCTAGGCCTTAAGAAGAGAAAATAAAACTTTAAGTGTCTAAATCTAAGAAGATCTAGACACTTTTCATTGCTTATTTTTACTAGAGCCTTATAAAGATAAGTTTTTCTAGATAAGAGGGGTATAAATCTGATATAATGGAGACATATAAATGATAGGAGGAATTGGGAAATGTTAGTTACGGGAAATGAAATATTATTAGATGCTCAAAAAAATGGATACGCAGTAGGTGCTTTTAATGTGAACAATATGGAGATTGTTCAGGCAATCATAGAAGCAGCTGAGGAAACAAATTCACCAGCCATACTTCAGGCAAGTCAGGGTGGAATAAAGTATGCAGGTGTAGAGTATATTGCAGCCCTAGGCAAGGTGGCAGGAAGAAATGCCAAGGTTCCAGTTGCACTACATTTAGACCACGGTACGGATTTCGAACAAATAATTCAGTGTATAAGACATGGATTTACCTCAGTAATGATAGATGCTTCTCAGTATCCTTTAGAGGAAAACATAGCTATTACAAAGAAAATAGTAGAAATAGCCCATGCAGCAGGAGTATCAGTGGAAGCTGAACTTGGTAAAATCGGAGGAACTGAAGACGACATTACAGTATCTGAAAGAGATGCTACTTTTACAAATCCAGATGAGGCAGAAAAATTTGTAAGGGAAACTGGAATTGATTCCCTGGCCATAGCAGTAGGTACAGCTCACGGAGTTTACAAGGGAGAACCAAAGATAGAATTTGACCTAATCAAGGAAATAAGATCTAGGGTAGATATACCTCTAGTGCTTCACGGATCATCAGGAGTGCCAAATGAGGCAATTGAAAAGGCTATACCACTGGGAATATCAAAGCTTAATATAGATACAGACCTTAGGGTACAATTCTCCCAGGGAGTTAAGGAACTTTTAGCTGCAAACCCAGATGAAATAGATCCAAGAAAAATCCTAGCACCAGCTAAGGAAAAGATGAAGGCTAGAATTATAGAAAAAATGAATCTATTTGGATCAAGTGGAAGAGCTTGGAAATAAATAGGAGGTAAGAGATGAAACTTTTTATAGATACAGCAAATATAGATGAAATAAAGGAAGTTAATGACTGGGGTGTAATCTGTGGTGTAACTACAAACCCAAGTCTAATAGCCAAGGAAGGCAGAGATTTCAAAGAGGTAGTAGGAGAAATTGCAAACCTTGTGGACGGACCAATTAGTGCAGAGGTAGTATCTCTTGATGTAGATGGCATGCTAGAAGAAGCCAGGGATCTGGCCAAGATTCATGAAAATATTATTATAAAGGTTCCTATGAACAGGGAAGGCCTTAAGGCTGTAAAGGTCTTAGCCGGTGAGGGAATAAAGACCAATGTAACCCTTATATTTTCAGCAAATCAAGCTCTCCTAGCAGCAAGGGCAGGAGCAAGCTATGTAAGTCCCTTTGTAGGAAGACTAGATGATATAGGCCATAGGGGCATGGACCTAGTAGAGGATATAGCCTCTATTTTCCATATACATGATATTGATTCAGAGATTATATCTGCAAGCATAAGGAGCCCAATGCATGTTTTAGAATCAGCAAATGCTGGAGCCCATATTGGAACCATACCTTACAAGGTATTCCAAGAGATGCTAGAGCATCCACTTACGGATATAGGAATAGAAAAGTTCTTAAAGGATTGGGAAAAAGTCGATAATTAATAGGGAGTGTTATAATGGATAGAAATTTATCATTAAACTTGGCAAGGGTTACAGAGGCTGCAGCCTTGGCAAGTGCAAAGTGGATGGGTAGGGGTGACAAAAATGCAGCGGACCAGGCAGCAGTAGATGCCATGAGAAGAATGTTTGATACCCTAAGCATAGATGGAACAGTTGTTATAGGTGAAGGTGAAATGGATGAGGCACCTATGCTTTATATAGGTGAGCAAATAGGAAGGGCAGAGAAGAATAGTATTCAGGTGGATATAGCAGTAGATCCACTGGACGGAACCCGTTCTGTTGCCAATGGACTTTCCAATGCCATATCTGTTGTAGCCATAGCACCAAGAGGCTGTCTACTTAATGCACCGGATACCTATATGAAAAAGATAGCAGTTGGACCAGAGGCTGCAGGTTGTGTTGATATAAATAATTCTGTGGAAGAAAATATAAAGAATGTGGCCAAGGCTCTAGATAAGGATATATCAGATGTAACAGTTATAGTCCTTGATAGGCCTAGGCATGAGAAACTTATAAATAAAATAAGAAAAGTGGGGGCTAGAATCCAGACCATAAGTGATGGGGATATCCTATCAGCCATATCCACTTGCTTTGAGCAATCTGGTATAGATATGATGATGGGTATAGGTGGGGCTCCAGAGGGAGTAATAGCTGCAGCAGCCCTTAAGTGCCTAAATGGAGAACTTCAAGGTGTCATGATGCCCTTTACAGATGATCAAAAAAGAAGATGTGATGAGATGGGTGTAGATTGTGACAAGGTATACTACCTGGATGACCTGGTAAAGGGCAATGAAGCACTATTTGCCGCCACTGGTGTTACCCATGGTGAAATCTTAAATGGTGTTTTATTTAAGGATAAAAACACTGCAACTACTCACACTCTTGTCCTAAGAGCAGAAACTGGTACTATTAGATTTATAGATTCTATTCATATCTTAGATAAAAAGCCAGAGTATGCCAAGTAAAGATGGGGCTAGGGCAGTGATACTGCCCTAAGCTTCTTTTAAACAGGAGGTGTTAGAGTTTGAATGAAAATGAATTATCCAAGAAGACCTTAGTAGATTTAAGAGAAATAGCCAAGTCCCTTAATATACCAAGTCCCTACAAGTATAAAAAAGACGATCTTATTAAAATCATATCAAGTGGAGACTCTCCAGAAGAAATCCAAAAAGACCAAGATAATACAAATGTAGATATAGATGATTTAAATACAAAAAATCTCCCCAATAAGGTGACAGAAGAACTTGAAAATATGGATGAGATTAATATTGCTGGTGGTATTCTTGAGACACATCAGGATGGCTATGGTTTTTTAAGATCAGATAATTATTTGTCTGGAGAAGAGGATATTTATATGTCCCAATCTCAGATTAGAAGATTTAGGCTTAAGACAGGTGATGAGGTTTATGGTGTTACTAGGGAGCCCAATCAGGGAGAAAGATACAATGCCCTTTTATATGTTAGAACTGTAAATGGCATGGACCCGGAAAAGGCAGTAAATAGACCAAATTTTGACAGTCTAACTCCCATATATCCAAGGGAAAGATTAAAATTAGAAAGAAACAAAGGGGAATATGCTACTAGGATGATAGATCTTATTGCACCTATAGGTAAGGGGCAAAGGGGCATGATAGTATCTCCGCCAAAAGCAGGTAAGACAACCCTACTAAAGATGGTAGCCAATGCCATAGCTGAAAATCATCCTGAAGTGGAGATAATAGTTCTCCTAATAGATGAAAGACCAGAGGAAGTAACAGACATGAAAAGGTCTGTAAAGGGAGATGTAGTTTATTCCACCTTTGATGAGCTTCCTTCCCACCATACCAAGGTGGCGGAGATAGTCCTAGAAAGAGCTAAGAGACTAGTTGAGCATGGCAAGGATGTAGTTATCCTACTAGATAGTATTACTAGACTAGCCAGGGCCTACAACCTAACCATACCTTCCAGTGGAAGAACCCTTTCCGGTGGTTTGGATCCAGGTGCCCTTCATAAGCCAAAGAGATTCTTTGGGGCAGCTAGAAAGTTGGAAGAAGCAGGATCTCTTACAATCCTTGCCACTGCTCTTGTAGAGACAGGATCTAGAATGGACGATGTTATATTTGAGGAGTTTAAGGGTACAGGTAATATGGAGATACATTTAGACAGAAAGCTTTCAGAAAAGAGAATTTTCCCAGCCATAGAGATAAGCAGATCCAGTACTAGAAAAGAGGAATTGCTTATGGGAAGGGAAGAATTAGAAATTATTTGGAAGATTAGAAGGTCTATGAATAATGCTCCCAACCAGGAAGTTACAGAGATGATTATTAGAAATCTTATGAAAACAGATACTAACAAGGACTTTGTGGAAATGATGGCAAATAAAATAAGATTTTAAGTTGAATAATCTAATATATTATGCTATAATTTAATGGTTGAAATATGCGAAGATAATTTTACTATATACTAGCAGTCGAAGAGAGGTGAAAAGAATGAAACCGAATATTCATCCAGAATATAAAGAAGCAACAGTTAAGTGTGCTTGTGGAAATACTTTTACAACTGGTTCCGTTAAAGATGAACTAAAAGTTGAGGTATGCTCAGAATGTCATCCATTCTATACAGGACGTCAGAGATTCGCTGAACGTGGTGGACGTATTGAAAAATTCAAGAAAAAATACAATATGGATTAATTTCTTGACTAAAACTAGGTTAGTTGCATAGGCATCTAACCTTTATTTTTTTAGGGGTGATAAAATGAAAATTAAAGAAGTAGATAGAGTTCCAAAGCATATGACCAGCATAGGTGGTCAGGCCCTGATTGAGGGTATTATGATGCGTGGACCCAGGGATATATCAATTGTGGTTAGAAAGCCCAATGGGGAGACGGAACTTAAGATAGATGAATTAAACACCCTTGGTATGAGGCATAAGTTTTTTAGATTGCCTTTTATAAGAGGTGTAGTTGGCCTGGTGGAAGCCATGATGATTGGTACCAAGGCCCTTATGTATTCTGCAGATTTTTATGAAGAGGAAGAAGTAGTTAGTGATAAAAAATCCCTAACAGAAAAAATATTTAAGGACAGGGCAGAGGATGTAGAAATGGTCCTGGCAGTGATTACATCTGTAATTTTAGCTGTGGGAATCTTTATGTTTATTCCTACCCTCTTAACTAATTTCCTAAAGGGAAATATTACCAATACCCTGGCCCTCAACCTAGTAGAAGGTGGAGTAAGAATAGGGATCTTTCTTATATATATAGTAGCTGTTTCTAAGCTTGAGGACATAAGAAGAGTATTTGAATATCACGGTGCAGAACACAAGACCATACATGCCTATGAAAATGGAGAAGAACTAACAGTAAAGAATGTAAAAAAATATCCTATACTTCATCCTAGATGTGGAACTAGTTTCCTATTTATGGTAATGATAGTAAGTATATTTGTACTTTCCTTCTTTGGATGGCCAAATCCACTTCAAAGATTGTTAGTTAGGTTCTTAATGTTTCCAGTAATAGCAGGTATATCATATGAAATAAATAAATTAATAGGTAAGAGCAATTCCAAGCTTGCCTACTACTTGTCCTATCCAGGCCTTATGATTCAAAAACTGGCAACTGTAAAAGAACCAGATGCTAGCCAGATAGAAGTAGCTATAGAAGCCTTAGAAGCTGTGATCACAGGGGATAAGGATGCTGACAAATGGTAAGTATCAATGAATTGCTAAAAAAATCCAAGATAGATTTCAAGGAATCTATCTTGATTCTATGTAAATTATTAGATGTGGATAAATCATATATCTTTACCTATGGGGATAGGGAGCTGCCTGTCTCCATAGCTAAGGATTTTCTATACCTGACAGAAAAGAGAAAGAAGGCCTATCCCCTACAATACATATTGGGAGAAAGACATTTTATGGGTATAGATTTTTTTCTAGAAGAGGGAGTTCTAATACCAAGGGAAGATACAGAGGTCTTGGTGGAATTTTTAATAGACTATGTAAGAAGAGAATATGGAGAGGAAGAAGAAGTTAGAATCCTAGATCTAGGCTTTGGAAGCGGAGCCATATCCATAAGCCTGGCCTATCACTTGGATAATGCTAGGGTTTACGGAGTGGATATATCAGAAGAGGCATATAGGATAGCCAATATAAATAAGGAGAGACTCTCCTTAGAGAATGTAGATTTTTATAGGGGAGACCTATTTAAAGCCCTGAAAGAGAAGAATATCCAGGAGAAATTTCATATAATAGTTTCAAATCCTCCCTATATAGAATCAGAAACCATAGAGACCCTGGATATTGGAGTTAAGGACTATGAACCTAGAATGGCCCTGGACGGGGGAGAGGATGGTTTGGACTTTTATAGACAGATTAGTTCCCAGGCAGGAGACTATTTAGAGGAAAATGGGCTATTAATCTATGAAATTGGCTACAATCAAAGGGAAAATGTTAAAAACTTGTTTATAATCAATGGTTTTCATGGTATAAATGTATTAAGGGATTTATCTGGACATGATAGAGTCCTAATGGGTTTTAAATAGGTGGTGAACTTATGAGTTTAATAATTAAATTATTCTTGTCATTTTTTAAGATAGGGGCCTTTAGTTTTGGAGGTGGCTATGCCATGCTTCCCCTTATTGAAGAGGAAATAATGGTAAATGGCTGGCTTACAACCAAGGAATTTATAGATGTCCTGGCTATTGCAGAAATGACCCCAGGTCCTATTGCAATAAATTCAGCAACCTTTCTTGGATATAAGGTTTCCGGTGTTCTTGGAGCCATGTCTGCAACCTTTGCAGTGGTTCTGCCCTCCTTTATAGTGATGTCCTTGATTTATCATTTCGTAGCAAAATTCAAGAACTCACCCTATGTAGGATGGATATTTGCAGGGATCAGACCGGTAGTACTTGGACTAATAGCAGCTGCAGCAGTTTCTGTTGGTAAGAATGCCTTTATAGATATAAAAAGTGTTTTAATAGCAATAATAATATTTTACGGAGTGGCATTTAGAAAACTAAACCCAATTCTAGCCATAATTGTGGCTGGACTTATGGGAGTAATTCTTTACTGAAAGGAGTGGAGTTATGCTTTTAGAGATGTTTCTAACATTTTTTAAGATAGGCGCCTTCACTTTTGGCGGTGGATATGCCATGATACCTATCATACAAGATGAGATATCTGTGAAAAGAGATTGGATGAAGGAAGAGGAATTCTTAGATGCCTTGGCCTTGGCCCAGGGTTCACCTGGTGCCATAGCGGTAAATACTAGCATCTATGTAGGCTATAAATTAAAGGGATTTAAAGGGGCTGTAGTAGCCACCATGGGTACAGTACTGCCTTCCTTTTTAATAATGCTAATAATTGCAAGATTCTTTTTCCAATTTAGGAATAATACTATAGTAGAAAAGGTCTTTTTAGGAATAAGGCCAGCAATAGTAGCACTTATACTATCAGCGGTCTACAAGCTTATGAAAAGTGCTAACTTTGGATATAGGAGGATAATCATATCCTTTATAACTGCGGCTATAATAGTATTTGCAGGAGTGAGCCCTATATATCTAATAGTCCTAGGTGCCCTAGGATCTATTGTAATAAATAAGATTAAAAAACAAGAAGATGAAGATGAAGAATTTTAAATAAAGTAGGAGTTGATAGTATGCTAGATAAATTAGTTTCCATAGAGGAAAGATATGAGGAGCTTCAAAAGCTGGTAATAGATCCAGAGGTAATTAGCAATAGTGAAAAATGGCAAAAGCTCATGATAGAGCATGCAGAAATCGAGCAGATTGTTTTTAAATATAGGGAATTTGTAGAATTAAGGGATTCCCTAGAAGAAGCAGAGGAAATGCAAAGAGGTAAATTAGATGATGATATGAAGGAAATGGTTAAGGATGAAATAAAGGAACTTAGTGAGGCCTTAGAAGTTGTAGAAGAGGAGATCAGAGTTTTATTAATTCCAAAGGATCCAAATGACCATAAAAACGTAATAGTAGAGATTAGAGCAGGAGCTGGAGGAGACGAGGCCTCTCTTTTTGCAGGAGTTCTCTTTAGGATGTATTCCAGATATGCAGAGAGAAATAGATGGAAGATAGAAGTAATGAGTACCAATGAAATTGGTATTGGTGGCTTTAAGGAAGTTATATTTATGATCAAGGGTAAGGGAGCCTTTAGTAGGCTTAAGTATGAATCCGGTGTTCATAGGGTTCAAAGGGTTCCTGAAACAGAATCAAGTGGCAGGATACATACATCCACTGCCACAGTTGCTGTACTTCCAGAGGCGGAGGATGTGGATATAGACATCCAGCCTAATGATTTAAAGATAGATACTTATAGATCATCAGGAGCAGGTGGACAGCACGTTAACACTACAGACTCAGCCATTAGAATTACACATCTTCCAACAGGACTGGTAGTATCCTGTCAGGATGAGAAGAGTCAGACTAAAAATAAGGAACAGGCTATGAAGATCCTAAAGACCAGACTTTTCGACAAGATGCTAAGTGATCAGGCAGCAGAAATAGCTGAGGAGAGAAAGGGACAAGTTGGTACAGGAGATAGGTCTGAAAGAATAAGAACCTACAACTTCCCTCAGGGAAGAGTAACAGACCATAGAATCAACCTTACCCTTCACAGACTGGGAAGCTTTACTGATGGAGATTTAGATGAGATGATAGATTCACTTATTACCTCTGATCAGGCAGAAAAATTAGGTAGCTAAAGATAGGATCCATATGGACCAATAGAAAATATTGGTCCATATGGATTTTTTATTTTATTAATAGCTTTAATTGTTAATTTATGAGTAATATTATATAATGAGATAAAGTAAGGGAATAGAGGAGAAATATGGATACAATTTGGATTAAAGCTAAGAAAAATACAATAGAAAAAAGAGATTTACAAAGGGCAGGGGAGATCATTAAAGCAGGAGGCCTGGTGGCCTTTCCCACAGAGACTGTATATGGTCTTGGGGCAGATGGGTTAAATCCCCAGGCTGTAGCCAAGATATTTAGAGCCAAGGGCAGACCATCGGACAATCCTCTAATACTTCATATTTCTTCTATAGAACAAGTAGAGGAATTGGTCCAGTCCATACCGGACCAGGCTAGGATCTTAATAGATAAATTTTGGCCGGGAGCCCTTACCCTGATCTTTAAAAAATCCAGCCTGGTTCCAGATATCATATCTGCAGGCCTGGATACGGTGGCTATAAGAATGCCGGATAGTAGCATAGCTCTGGACCTTATCCATGAGGCAGGAACTCCGATAGCAGCCCCCTCAGCAAATATATCTGGAAGACCCAGTCCTACTAGCTTCAAGCATGTGGTAGAAGACATGATGGGGGAGATAGATATGATAATTGATGGGGGAGATACAGGGATTGGACTTGAATCTACAGTCCTAGACCTTTCAGGAGATATTCCTATGATCCTTAGGCCGGGAGGAGTTACCTTTGAAGCCTTAAAGGAATTCATTCCAGATCTTATAGTGGATAAGAGCATCCTCCAGGGGGATGAGGGGATCATACCTAGATCACCGGGACAAAAGTACAGGCACTATGCTCCTAAGGCAGAGATGATCCTTTTTAGGGGAGAACTGGAAAAAGTAGTTGATGAGATTAATAGAAGGAAAAGGCTTTATCTGGATCAGGGGAAAAAGGTAGGAATAATGTGTACAGATCAAACAGAGGATCTTTACCAGGATGCCCTGCTTAAGTCTATGGGAGATAGGGAAGATCAAGGGGAAATAGGGAGAAAGTTATTTTATATCCTTAGGGAATTTGATCAAGAGGGAGTAGATGTAATCCTTGGGGAATCCTTTGACCTATCTAATCTTGGTTCAGCTATTATGAATAGACTTGAAAAGGCAGCATCAGGAAAAATAATAGATTTATAGTGGAGGTTATTATGCATATTTTGTTTATATGTACAGGAAACACATGTAGGAGCCCTATGGCAGAGGGTATTTTAAAGGATATGGCAAAGAAGAGAGATTTGGATATAAGGGTTAGTTCTGCAGGTATATTTGCCCAGGAAGATGGACCCATAGCGGAAAACTCCATCCAGGCATTAAAGGAGATTCATATAGATATTTCTCATTACAGGTCAAAATCCTTGGATGAAGATATGGTGAGAGAGGCAGACCTAATACTTACCATGGGACACTCCCATAAAAGCTTTATAGAGGAAAAGTATCCAGCATCCCAGGGAAAACTCTTTACCCTCTTAGAATATGTATATGGCTTTAATGATGATATAGGAGATCCCTTTGGTGGAGATATAGATATATATAGATATACTAGAGATGAAATATACCAGGCTATAAGGGAAATGAAAATAGAAGGATAATATAAAGATGGAGGAGATAGATATGTTAATAGGAATTGGCAGTGACCATGGAGGTTTTGAATTAAAGGAACATATAAAGGAATTTTTAGACCAGGAAGAGATAAAATATATTGACTACGGAACACATTCAGATGAGTCCGTGGACTATCCAGAGTATGGGAAGAAGGTAGGAGAGGCCATAATCAGTGGTGAAGTTGACAGGGGAATAGTAATATGTGGTACTGGAATAGGCATATCCCTGGCTGCCAACAAGGTCAAGGGCATAAGATGTGCCCTATGTAGCGACACTTACTCAGCTAGAATGAGCAGGGAACACAACAATGCCAATGCCCTTGCCCTAGGTGGAAGGGTTATTGGAAGGGACCTGGCCAAGGAAATAGTAGGGGTATGGCTAAGGTCAGAATTTGCTGGTGGAAGGCATGAGAGAAGAGTTAATAAAATTACTGAAATAGAAGAGTAGTTTGTGTTATAATTTGGAGAGAATAGATAATAAATAGGAGGGATTTTTATATGGCAAAGCTAGTGGTATTTGATCATCCACTTATAAAGCATAAGTTGACATTTATTAGGGATAAAAATACTGGATCAAAGGAATTTAGAGAATTAGTAACTGAGGTATCCATGTTAATGTGTTATGAAGTAACTAGAGATCTTCCTCTGGAAGAGATTGAGATAGAAACACCTATACAAAGGATGAAATCAGAGGTTATATCTGGCAAGAAGGTTGGGCTTATACCTATATTAAGGGCAGGTCTTGGAATGGTAGATGGTATGCTTAGATTGCTACCTGCTGCCCGTGTAGGCCATGTTGGTCTTTATAGGGATCCAGAAACCCTAGAGCCTGTAGAGTATTATTGTAAATTGCCTCAGGATATAGAGGAGAGAGAGCTTATCGTTCTAGACCCTATGATTGCAACAGGTGGGTCTGCAGTAACTGCCATAGACTTCTTAAAGAACAAGGGAGCAAAATCTATAAAATTAGTATGTCTTATTGCAGCACCGGAGGGTGTAAAAAAAGTACAGGATGCTCATCCAGATGTAGATATCTATGTAGCAGCCTTAGATGAGAAATTAGATGAAAATGCATATATAATACCAGGTCTTGGAGATGCAGGGGACAGATTGTTTGGGACTAAGTAGAAGGGGAGATTAGGATGAATTTGCTTGTTATGCCATTTATCTTGGCAGCAGTTGTATCATTTGCTTCGACTCCTCTAGTTAGAAAGTTAGCCTTTAAAATTGGAGCTGTAGATATTCCCAAGGATGATAGAAGGGTACATAAGGAAGCCATGCCCCTTATTGGAGGCTTGGCCATTGCCCTTGGAGTATTTGTAGGCATGCTTATTTTTATGCCCCTAAGCAGGAAGGTAATCTCAATTATAATTGGAGGGAGCATAATATTAATTGGTGGTATAATAGATGATGTAAAGGATATGAGTGCTAGAGATAAGATGCTGGTCCAGATAATTGCAGCTGGAGTACTTGTATTTGGAGGCATTAGGATTAACTTTATTACCAATCCTTTTTCAGGAGGTATTCTTTACCTAGGATGGCTTTCCATACCTATAAGTCTTTTTTGGATTGTAGGTATTACCAATACAATAAACTTTATAGATGGACTGGATGGCCTATCAGCAGGAGTAGCTATGATATCAAGTTTATCCTTGATGGTTGTGGCGTCTAAGCTTGGCTATAGCAATGTTGTAATCCTTGCAGCCCTTTTAGGAGGAGCTTGTTTGGGATTTCTTCCCCATAACTTTAACCCAGCCAAGATATTTATGGGAGACACAGGGGCCATGTTTTTAGGCTTTATCCTGGCTACCATATCCATAGAAGGGGTAATGAAAAGTGTAACCGCCGTAGCAGTACTGGCACCTGTAATTATTCTAGGAGTACCTATCTTTGACACAGCCTTTGCCATAATTAGAAGACTACTAAGTGGCCAGTCTGTGGCAACAGCAGATAGGGGACATCTCCATCATAGATTACTTGATAGGGGATTTTCCCAGAAAAAAGCAGTGCTTATCCTATATGGACTTTCTGCAGTATTTGGAGTCTTTGCCATATTAATATCTGGGGCAAATAACAAGGAAGCCATATTCTTAAGTTTAGGATTATTAGTAATAGCAGCATTATTTGCTATAAAATTAGGATTTTTCGAAAAAAGGAAGTGATTAAAATCAAAGTAATGACCGTATTTGGAACTAGACCAGAGGGTATTAAGATGGCTCCCATAGTAAAGGAGCTGGAAAAAAGGGATAATATTGAAAGTATAGTTTGCATTACTGCCCAGCATAGGGAAATGCTGGACCAGGTTTTAAATCTATTTGACATAAGGGCTGACTATGATTTAAATATTTTTTCACCAGGTCAGAGCCTAACTGAAATAACCACAAGGGCCCTAATAGGCCTTGAAGAAGTAATAAAAAAAGAAAAACCAGATGTCTTGCTGGTCCAGGGAGATACTACCACAGTATTCTCAGGAGCCCTGGCTGCCTTTTATCAAAAGACAAAGATAGGACATATAGAGGCAGGCCTTAGAAGTGGCAATCTTTACTCACCCTATCCTGAGGAGGCAAATAGAAAGCTTACTGGAATTATTACAGACTTTCACTTTGCACCTACGGAAAGGAACAGGCAAAATCTCCTAAGGGAGGACTATGCTGATGAAAAGATATTTATAACAGGAAACACAGTTATAGATGCCTTGAAGTATGCCATCAAGGAAGACTATGTATTTGAAGAAGACATGTTAAATAAGATAGACTACCATGAAAAAAGAGTTATACTCCTTACCTCCCACAGGAGGGAAAACATAGGAGAACCTATGGAAAATATATTCAGGGCTATCAGGGATATAGTAGAGAAATACCAGGATGTGGAAGTTGTTTTTCCTATCCATCTCAATCCTAAGGTAAGGGAAATTGCCCAGAAATTCCTAGGAGGAAATGATAGGATCCACATTATAGAACCTCTTGACTATGAGCCCTTTACAAATCTTATGAGTAAGGTACACCTTGTGGTAACAGACTCAGGGGGCCTTCAAGAAGAGGCACCAACTCTGGCCAAGCCTGTGCTAGTGGTAAGAGAAGAAACAGAGAGGCCTGAGGGCATAGATTCAGGAACTGCAAAGCTTGTAGGCACAAGTTATGATACACTATATAAGGAACTAGACATATTATTATCAGACATAGATGAATATAGGGAAATGGCCCATGCAGCAAATCCATATGGTGATGGATATGCTAGCAAGAGGATTGTAGATATAATTGAAGCTGCATTGACAAAGGACAAGAAATAAATAAATTATATATTCATAAAAAATAGGGGGTAATAAGATGAAAGAAGTTGTTATAGTATCAGCTGTTAGAACTCCAATAGGATCCTACGGAGGAGTATTTAAGGATGTATCTGCAGTAAATCTAGGTGTTACTGCTGTAAAAGAGGCAATGAAAAGAGTAGAATTAGACCCAAATACTGTTGATGAATTAATATTTGGTAATGTTCTTCAAGCAGGACAGGGACAAAACGTTGCTCGTCAGGTTTCCGTACACTCTGGTATACCTATATCAGTACCTAGCTACACGGTAAACAAGGTATGTGGATCAGGACTTAAGACTGTAGCTCTTGCAGCCCAGGCTATAATGTGTGGAGATAGTGAAATTGTAGTTGCAGGTGGAACAGAAAACATGTCCCAGGCTCCATATCTACTAAAAAACAATAGATGGGGACAGAGAATGGGAGACGGAGTTGTTGAGGACTATATGCTAAAGGACGGACTTTGGGATATATTCAATGACTATCATATGGGAAACACAGCAGAAAATATAGTTGAAGAATACGGCCTTACAAGAGAAGAGCAGGACACTCTAGCTACAGCTAGTCAAAACAAGGCTGAAAAGGCTATTACCACAGGAAGATTTAAGGATGAAATCGTAGAAGTTGAAGTGCCACAGAGAAGAAAAGACCCAATTATTGTTGATACAGATGAATTCCCAAGATTTGGTGCCAGTGTTGAATCCCTTGGAAAACTTAGACCAGCCTTTAAAAAAGATGGTACAGTAACAGCAGGATCAGCTTCAGGTATTAATGACGGAGCAGCAGCTCTTGTTCTTATGTCCAAGGAAAAGGCAGAAGAACTAGGACTTAAGCCACTGGCTACAATAGCATCCTATGCTGCAGCAGGAGTAGATCCAAAAGTAATGGGAACAGGACCTATACCAGCTAGTAGAAAGGCTTTAGAAAAAGCTAATATGACTGTAGAAGACCTAGACCTGATAGAAGCTAATGAAGCCTTTGCTTCCCAAGCCCTATCTGTAATCAAGGATTTAAAGTTAAATGAAGATATAGTAAATGTTAATGGTGGAGCTATAGCCCTAGGACATCCTATAGGAGCATCAGGAGCTAGGATTTTAGTTACTCTATTACACGAAATGCAAAAAAGAGATAGTAAAAATGGCCTGGCAACACTTTGTATAGGTGGAGGTCAAGGAATGGCAATGGTAGTTAAGCGCTAAAGGGATCACCTATTATATAATTCAATCAGGGAGGTTTTACTTTGGATAAAATTATTTCTATGGAAGAAGCTATAAACCATATAGAAGATGGTATGACTATTATGGTTGGAGGTTTTTTAGGATGTGGATCACCTCACAGGCTAATTGATGCATTGGTTGAAAAGGGAGTTAAGGATTTAACCCTAATATGCAATGACTCAGGCTTTACAGATATTGGAGTAGGAAAACTTGTGGTGAACAAGCAAATTAAAAAGCTTATGGCATCCCATGTTGGAACAAATAGGGAAACTGGAAATCAAATGAACTCAGGTGAGATGGAAGTAATACTTGTACCTCAGGGAACATTGGCTGAGCAGGTAAGATGCGGTGGAACTGGCCTAGGTGGATTCTTAACACCTACTGGTGTGGGGACCATTGTAGAAGAGGGCAAGGAAAAAATGGAGATAGATGGGGTAGAATATCTTCTTGAAATGCCTCTTAGAGCAGACGTAGCACTTATAGCAGGAGAGACTGTAGACAAATATGGAAATATAGTATATTACGGAGCTACTAGAAACTTTAACAACCTAATGGCAGCAGCAGCTGACATAACCATAGTTGAAACTGAAAGTGTTGTTGAAGTGGGAGAATTAGATCCTAATCATGTAGTAACTCCAGGAATATTTGTTAATTATATAGTTGACGGAGGTGCTAAGTAATGGATAGAGCGGAGATAAATGAGTTTATTGCTAGAAGAGTAGCCAAGGAACTTAAAGAAGGAGACGTAGTAAATCTTGGTATAGGAATGCCAACCATGGTTGCCAACTATGTGGATGGGGATTTAAATATATTTTTCCAATCAGAAAATGGATTTATAGGCCTTGGACCTGCACCTACAGAGGGTGAAGAGGACCTGAGGATTGTAAATGCAGGAGCCCAGTGTGTAACTATTCTTCCTGGAGGAGTATTCTTTGACAGTGCTATGAGCTTTGGCATTATTAGAGGAGGCCATGTAGATGTAACTGTACTGGGAGCCCTTCAGGTAGCAGAAAATGGTGACCTTGCTAACTGGATGATACCTGGTAAGATGGTTCCTGGAATGGGTGGAGCTATGGACCTGGTAACTGGAGCTAAAAAGGTTATTGTGGCTATGGAGCATACTGTAAAGGGAAATCACAAGATTTTAAATAAATGCAATCTACCACTTACAGCTGAAGGACAGGTAGATATGATAGTTACAGAAATGGGAGTTATGGAAGTTACAGACAAGGGACTTGTCTTAAAGGAAATAAACCCAAGATTTACCTTAGAAGAAGTAAAAGCTGCAACAGAAGCTGAGCTTATAGTAGCTGATGATTTAATTAAAATGTAAAAAAATCCAATAGCCTTTTAAGAAGGGGTGTATAATACATCCTGTCTTATAAAGGCTATTTGCTTTTAAAAAAGATATTTCTCTAGGCCCTGTAGGCAAGAGCTTGGGAAGAGATAAAAAAGAGATATTAGCAATATATTCTGGAAATTCACCCTTGAGATATGGTATACTTGTAAGAAGGAATGAAAAATTCCCTAGAGGTGAAAAAATGAAAAATAAAAAATATGATAGTCTTAAAAACCTAGCCCTAGTATCTCAAATTGGGATCTCAATTGTCACACCTATCTTACTTGGTGTGTATTTAGGCAATTATATAGATAAGAAATTGGGAACAAATGGAGTCTTTGCTATTATCCTAATAATAGTAGGGGCGGCTGCAGGATTTTTAAATATATTTAAACTTACAGGAAGCAATGACAAGAGGAAGTGATGCTTTGAACAATAAATTGATCTTTAAGATAGGGAAAAGAGCTATAATTTCAGTCCTTCTCCTTATAGGAGTATCAGCTTTTGCCTTTAAAGATCCACAGCCTATAGCTATGGGACTTATATTTGGAACATTAATCAGCATACTTAATTTCAAACTTTTAGATAATACAATTACCAAGGCTGTAAACATGCCTCCAAATAGAGCTACAAGCTACACCATAGCCCATTACTTTGCTAGGTATATAATATATTTTATAGTGCTTATAGTAGCTGCTAAGGCAGATTATATAAATCTTTTATCAACTATACTAGGTCTTTTTATAGTAAAGTTTGTTATACTAGGCTCAAATATCCTTGATAAGAATTTTTTAAGGGATTAGGAGATAATTAATTAAATTAATTATAAATGTCATTTAGGAAGAAAAAATATAACACATAATATTGGGAAAGGAGTGATATATTTGGAGATATTGGTAGAAATTGCTGGAAATGAAATTTTGATACCTGACAGTATAGTAAATACTTTTTTAGTAGTAATCCTATTAATAATATTTGCTATGGTAGTAAACAGTAAAATCAAAAAAGCGAAAGCAGATGAAGTACCATCAAATTTCCTAAATGTAGTAGAAATACTTGTAGAAGCAGTAGACAATTTGGTTGAATCAAATATGGGGAAAAACAATGTAAAGAGATTTGGTCCCTATATATTGACCTTGGCCGTATTTTTAGCAGTAGCTAATTTACTTGGATTGGTTGGCCTTACGCCACCTACATCTGATTACTCAGTGACATTGTCCCTGGCACTTATAACCTTTGTGCTAACACAATACTGGGCCTTTAAAAATGGTGGAGGAATCCTAGGCTATTTTAAGGGCTTTGGAGATCCGGTACCCTTACTGGCTCCCCTAAATGTAATTGGAGAATTAGCAAATCCAGTATCATTATCTTTCCGTCTTTTCGGTAATATAATGAGTGGTGGAATTATCCTAACTCTTGTTTATGGAGCAGCAGGATACTTTGCACCAGTACTAGCAGCACCCTTACATGCATATTTTGATGTATTTTCAGGCTTGCTGCAAACATTTATCTTTATTATGCTTACTATGATTTTTATAGGTGGAGCAGATACAGAAGAAGAATAGTTTTTAAAATTTGAGAGGAGGAAATTAAATGTTAGAAGGAATATCAAGTGAAGCGTTTGTATTAGGTTGTTCAGCAATAGGTGCAGGATTAGCAATGATAGCAGGTATAGGTGCTGGAATTGGACAGGGTAATGCAGCAGGACAGGCAGCAGCAGCAGTAGGTAGACAACCAGAAGCTCAAGCAGATATTACTAGAACCATGCTTTTAGGTCAGGCAGTTGCAGAGACTACAGGTATATACGGATTAGTTATAGCTATTATATTACTATTCGTTAGACCATTATTAGGAGCACTGTAATACAATCTTGATCCCCCCTTTAAAGGGGAAAAAAGGCAAAGGAGGTTAGTTTATGAATATTATTGTTAGACCATTGCCAATCCTTTCATCAGTGCTTTTAACCCTGGTTGCAGTAGGGATACTTTATTTTGTACTTAAAAGATTTTTACATGCACCAGTTACAAAGTTTTTAAATGATAGACAAACTAAGATACAAAATGACTTAGATGGTGCAAAGGTACTAAAGGCTGAAGCAAAGGCTATAAAAGAGGATTATGAAGCCAGGATAGAGCTTGCTAGAGATGAAAGCCAGGAGATTATAGAAGGAGCTAGAAAACGTGGAGACGACATAAGAGAAGACATCATAGCAGAGGCAAGACAAGATGCAGAAGATATAGTTGCCAATGCAAGAAAAGAAATCCAGCGGGAAAGAGATGTAGCCCTTCGTAGTATCAAAAATGAAGCAGCTGAAATCGGAGTTATGATTGCTTCTAAGATAATGGAAGAACAAATTACTTTAGACAAGCAAAATAAATTAATCGATAAATTTATTGATGAGGTAGGTAGTTCAAAATGGCAGAGCTAGTAAGTAGAAGATACGCTTTAGCTCTATTTGAAGCAGGACTTGAGCTCCAGAAGATAGATGCTTTTAAAGAAGAGCTAACTCTATTAAATGATGTATTTATAAGGGAAGAAAAATTGCTTGATATCCTAGGGCATCCTAGGATCAATAAAGAGGAAAAAAAGGACATGGTAGATAAGATCTTCCAAGGAAGCTTATCCCAGGAAGTCTTTAATTTCATGTATATCCTAATAGATAAGAGACGAGAGTCCAATATCTTAGAAATTAAAAAAGAATATGATAAATTATATAATGAACAAAAAAACATCATTAAGGTAGTTGCAAGGACAGCGGTTCCTATGGAAGATGAGGCGAAGATAAAACTTTCTAAGGTCTTAGGCGAAAAGCTTGAGAAAACCATAGAGCTTTCAAATCAGGTGGACCCTTCTATTATGGGTGGAGTAGTTTTAAGAATTGAAGACAAACTCATAGATGGAAGTTTAAAGGGACAATTAGAAGATATAGGAAAAGCCCTAGTCGGGTCAGCTTAATTAGTGAATAGTGAGGTGAGAAAATGGAGTTAAGACCAGAAGAAATAGGTTCTATTATAAAAGAACAAATTAAAAAATATGAGAAAAAACTAGATATGGTAGATACAGGTACTGTACTTGAAATAGGTGACGGTATAGCTAGGATTCATGGTTTAGATGGCTGTATGGCTGGAGAGCTTATTGAGTTTCCAGGAGAAGTATTTGGTATGGCCCTGAACCTGGAGGAAGACAATGTTGGTTGTGTTCTCCTAGGTAATGACCAGGAAATAAAAGAAGGTCATACTGTTAAGAGAACTGGAAGAATTGTTGAAGTTCCAGTAGGAGAAGAGATGCTTGGCAGGGTAGTTAATGCCCTTGGACAGGCCATAGATGGAAAAGGTGAAATTGAAACTGATCAGTTTAGGCCAGTTGAAAAAGTAGCTCCAGGAGTTATCACAAGAAAGAGTGTTGACGAACCAATACAAACTGGAATCAAGGCAATTGACTCTGTTATCCCAATAGGTAGGGGACAGAGAGAGCTTATTATAGGGGACAGACAAACAGGTAAGACAGCTATAGCAATAGATACAATCTTAAACCAAAAGGGTCAAGATGTTATATGTATTTATGTAGCCATAGGGCAAAAGAGATCTACAGTTGCACAAATAGTAGACACTTTGGAAAGAAGAGGAGCTATGGATTATTCTATAGTTGTTGCTTCTACTGCCAGTGAGCCAGCTCCACTACAATATATAGCACCCTATGCTGGTGTTACAATTGGTGAGGAATTTATGGCTCAGGGTAAGGATGTTTTAATAGTTTATGATGACCTATCCAAGCATGCTACAGCTTATAGGGCTATGTCACTATTACTTAGACGTCCACCGGGAAGGGAAGCCTATCCAGGAGATGTATTCTATCTTCACTCAAGATTACTTGAAAGAGCAGCAAGATTAGATGAGAAATATGGTGGAGGTTCTATTACAGCACTTCCAATCATAGAGACACTTGCAGGAGATATATCAGCATATATTCCTACAAATGTTATCTCAATTACAGATGGACAGATTTTCCTAGAGACGGATCTTTTCTTTGCAGGACAGAGACCAGCTATTAATACTGGACTTTCAGTATCCAGGGTTGGGGGAGCTGCACAAATTGACGCTATGAAAACTGCAGCATCTGGAATCAAGCTTGAGCTTGCCCAGTATAGAGACTTGCAGGCCTTTGCTCAGTTTGGATCAGAACTTGACAAGGAAACAAAGGATCAGTTAGACCAGGGTGAGAGAATACTTGAAGTCCTAAAACAACCTCAATATTCACCAGTATCTGTAGAGCATCAGGTAATAATACTTTATGCAGTACTGAACAAGCATCTAGCAGATGTTGAAGTGGAAAGAATAAAGGATTTTGAAAAAGAATTCTTACTATATATGGACAATAATTATCCTCAGGTAGGAGAGACTATAGTAGAGACAAAAAAACTATCAGAGGAAAGCATTGAGATAATTAAAGAGGCTATAGGTGAGTTTAAGAAGAATTTCTAATTCGCTTAGAAGTTGGAGGTGGTAACTTTGGCTCAATCAACAAAAGAGATTAAAAGTCGTATTAAAGGTATAGGTAGTACAAAAAAGATTACTAAGGCTATGGAACTTGTTTCATCTTCAAAGCTTAAGCGTGCTAGAAGAAGTCTTGAAGCTTCAAGACCCTATTACAATACTGTACTTGCAAACATACAGGATATATTAAATTTTGAAAGGAATTTAAATCATCCCCTACTTGCAAATAGGGAGATTAAAAATTCCCTATATATTGTAGTGTCTGCAGACAGGGGCTTGGCAGGAGGATATAACTCCAATGTAATTAGACTTGTAGAAAAGACTATTAAAGAGAACAATAGGGATTCAAAACTTATAACTATAGGTACTAAGGCTAGGGATTATTTCCAAAGAAGAGATTATGATATAGCTGAGACCTACACTGGCATCAGTGAAGAACCAAGCTTTTATCATGCTAGAATGATTGGAGAAAGAGCCTTAGAACTATATAGGGACAAGGAAGTTGATGAAATAAACATAGTATACACGGGTTTTGTCAGCACACTTACCCAGGAGCCTAGGATTTTAAGATTGCTTCCTTCAGAGGAAGTAAAGGCTAAGTCAGGAAATAAGAGGGTAGTAGTAGAATTTGAACCTTCACCAGAAGAGGTTCTATCCTACTTGATCCCTAAATATATACAAAGCAGTATCTATGGTGCACTTATCGAAGCTTCTGCCAGTGAACAGGCAGCTAGAAGAATGGCCATGGATGCGGCTACGGAAAATGCTGAAGAGATAATTGAAGAATTAGAAGTCAGCTTTAACAGAGCAAGACAGGCTGCAATTACTATGGAGATAAGTGAGATTGTCTCAGGTGCAGATGCTCTAAAATAAGTTAGAAAGGAGAGGGCAAATGGAAAAGAACATAGGTAACATTGTTCAAGTTATAGGCCCCGTAGTTGACATCAGATTTGACGAAGACAATCTACCAGAACTATTAAATGCTATTGAAATTATTACAAAGGCAGAAGATGTGCTTACTGTAGAAGTAGCACAACATATAGGTGATGATACGGTTAGATGTATTTCTATGGGTTCAACTGATGGACTTATAAGAGGTATGGAAGCAACCAATACAGGAAAGCCAATTGCGGTGCCAGTAGGGGACCAAACCTTGGGAAGACTTTTCAATGTATTAGGAGAAACAATAGATGAGAAGGGCGAATTGGATAGTCCAGAGCTATTCCCAATTCATAGGGATGCTCCGTCCTTTGAAGAGCAGGAGACATCTAAAGAGATGTTTGAAACAGGAATAAAGGTAGTAGACCTTATTGCACCTTTTTCAAGGGGAGGTAAGGTAGGACTATTTGGTGGTGCTGGAGTAGGAAAAACAGTACTTATACAGGAGCTTATTAACAATATAGCCATAGAGCATGGAGGGCTTTCCGTATTCTCAGGAGTAGGAGAAAGAACTAGAGAGGGAAATGACCTTTACTATGAAATGATTGAATCAGGAGTAATAGATAAGACGGCCCTAGTATTTGGCCAGATGAACGAACCACCTGGAGCAAGGATGAGGGTAGCACTTACAGGTCTTACAATGGCAGAGTATTTTAGAGATAGGCAGGGACAAGACGTCCTCCTATTTATAGACAATATATTTAGATTTACCCAGGCTGGATCAGAGGTATCCGCCCTATTAGGTAGGATGCCATCAGCAGTTGGTTATCAGCCTACCTTAGCTACAGAGATGGGTGCTTTACAGGAGAGGATTACCTCCACTAAGAAGGGATCAATCACATCTGTACAGGCAGTATATGTACCTGCGGATGACTTGACTGACCCAGCACCAGCAACAACCTTTGCCCATCTTGATGCTACTACAGTTCTTTCCCGTGCCATTTCAGAAAAGGGAATTTACCCTGCAGTGGATCCACTGGATTCAACATCAAGGATATTGGACCCTGAGATAGTAGGAAGAGAACACTATGAAGTAGCAGGCCAAGTCCAGGAGGCCCTGCAGCAGTACAAGGATCTCCAGGATATAATTGCAATCCTAGGTATGGATGAACTTTCTGAAGAAGATAGGCTTACTGTATCCAGGGCAAGAAGAATTGAAAGATTCCTTTCACAGCCCTTTGCAGTAGCAGAGCAGTTTACAGGTCTTCCAGGTGCTTATGTGCCAGTAAAGGAAACCATTAGAGGATTTAAAGAAATACTTGAAGGAAAGCACGATGATCTACCAGAATCAGCATTCCTACTTGTAGGAACTATTGATGAGGCAGTAGAAAAAGCTAAGAAAATGGAGGGATAGTTATGTTTCATTTAGATATCGTAACTCCCTATAGACAATTCTTTTCTGCAGAAGTTGAAATGGTCATAGTAAGAGGTATGGAGGGTGACCTGGCTATATTAGATGGCAAGTCTCCACTAATTACTCCTCTTAGGATTGGAAAGATAAGAATAATACAAGATGGTGTAGAAAGAATAGCAGCTGTAGTGGATGGTTATGTATCCGTACTTGATAATAAAACCACCATAGTTACAGAGGCTGCAGAATGGCCAGATGAAATAGATGTGGATAGAGCAAAAAAAGCTAAGGAAAGAGCAGAAAAAAGGATCCAAGAAGATGGTAAGGCTATAGATGTAGATAGGGCAGAACTTGCTCTTAAGAGGGCCTTAAACAGACTTGATGTTTCAAATAGAAGATAAAATCAGTATAATACCACCCCTTAAGGAGATTTTTTATAAGAGTCTACCTAAGGGGTATTTTTATAGGCCCTGTCTTTTCTATAAATCCTTGGAAATAATATATAATTTTATTATATTATCCACTTATATCAGATGTCTTAGGCAAGACTGTAATCCCGACCTTGCCTTGTTATTCTGTGTTTGTCTTGTCACCATGAGTTTGAATATTTAATTTTGTCATTCTGAGCTTGCGAAGAATCTTAGGCTCACAAAGACAGATCCTTCCTCGCCATGCTCATCAGGATGACAAAAACACTAGAGACACAGTGTTAGTATTATAGGCAACTGGAGATTGCTGTCATCATGGGCTAGCCTTGTCATTCTAAGTTTGCATGGTAATCCTGACCTTGACTTGTCATTATGTTTTTATGTCGTCATTCTGAGCTTGCGAAGAATCTTAGGGGGTTGAGAATTTGTATTTTGTATATAATAAAAAGATTTATCTAAAGAATTTTAAAGATAGATTCTTCGCTATGCTCAGAATGACAACCTCAGTCTTAGAGTGACAACCTCAGTCTTAGAGTGACAACCTTAGTCTTAGAGTGACAACCTTAGTCTTAGAGTTACAACCTTAGCCTTAGAGTGACAACTTTACTCTCAGATATCATAGGATGATAAAAACACTTTTTGAAGGCAAAATTTTAAGTAGAGAATTATGAATAATAGCATATATTATCTTGTGGCATAGTACTGAAGTGATTTATGAGTACTACCTGATTTTTGGATAATATAATAATTTTA
>CAZGQG010000022.1:0-32518 GCA_964527205.1 uncultured Tissierellaceae bacterium
ATATTTGCAACCTGCTGCAATAGCTGCTGCTCCTATAGCCTCATTCCCTTTCATAAGAATTTTCGCCATAATTAACCCTCCTTATTTTTTAGAATCTCTCTACTGTAATTACTAGATCTGGACAAATAGTTGCACAGTTTGCACAACCTATACATTTTTCTGGTTCTACTGCTGTAGCAGGATGGTATCCTTTTTTGTTTATTGTTCCTTTATCTAATGCTAAAATATCTACAGGACAGACTGTTGTGCAAAGACCACATCCTTTGCAAATATCTTGGTTGAAAGTTACTTTACCTTTTGCCGCCATTCCATTCCCTCCTTTTAATTTATAGCATCCATTCATCTCTCATAGTAAGTTTTATAGGGAATATTTCTCCCTTTAAATCTTTTGGAAGATCTGGTGCTACACTTTCAAGTACAGATACATACTTCAACTCTATACCGGTTTCTTTTTCAACTTCTAGAGCCAATTTCTGACCCCTTAATATATCATCAACACTTGTCTCTTTTAGGAGATGGGTGTTGTTGATTAACCCAGTTACTTTGATTCTTGCCACGTCTTGAATTTTAACAATATATTCAATTACTTTTTCCACTGTTTGGGTTTCAGCCCTATTTGCATTGATTACAAAAAAACAATCGTATTTGCCTTCTTGGAAATAATCTACATATCTACCTAGGGCTCTTGCTCCTACTGGATCTCCACCCACATCTAAAACTGCATCATAGGATTCATCTTGTAGAGGAGTGTATACTTCTGCAGAAATAGAAGGAACTTCTATTGCAGGAGTATCTATTCCACTTCCAATTACCTTTATTCCCATCTCTTCTAATTGCTTTCTCTTCTCCCTACTTCTAAAGTACATATTTACAACATCTATATCAGCTATGGCAACCTTTCTTCCTAATTCTGCAAGCTTCATTGCATAGTTCACACTAAATTCAGATTTCCCTGAACCATAATGGCCTATTACAATCCTGATTCTATTGTCATTTAAAATATTCATATATCCACCATTTCCTATTTATATAGTTTAGCCTTTTCTTCTCCTCTTATAACCCTAAGCCCACCTTCTGCTAGGGCCATTAATTCATCTTCTCCCGGATAAACAACAAAATCAGATACAAACTTCACCCTATCTTCTATCCAAGATACAAACTTACTATCATAGGCTATGCCACCTGTAATAATTATAGCATCTACATCACCATGTAAGACTGCTGCCAGTCCACCTATTTCTTTTGCCACTTGATAGCTCATAGCCCTATATACTAACTCTGCTTCCACGTCTCCAGCCTCAGCTCTTTCAGAGACTTCCTTAGCATCATTGGTTCCTAGATAGGAAACTAGGCCTCCCTTGCCCTTTAACATCTTCTTTACTTGATCTAGGCTATATTCTCCAGAAAAGCATAGGCTCACCATATCTCCTACAGGCAAGGATCCTGATCTTTCAGGAGAAAATGGTCCTTCTCCATCTAGGGCATTGTTAACATCTATAACTCTTCCCTTTTTATGAGCTCCCACTGAAACTCCCCCACCTAGATGAGCAACTATTAAATTTAGGTCTTCATAGTTCTTAGATATTTCTTTGGCATATCTTCTAGCCACCGCTTTTTGATTTAAGGCATGTAGAATAGATTTTCTTTCAATGGCCTTAAGCCCTGATATTCTTGCAACATCTTGCATTTCATCCACTACTACAGGGTCTACTATATATGCATCTTTTCCTCCTACCCTTGCAATTTCATAGGCTAGTATTCCACCTAGATTTGAAGCATGTTCTCCATTTAAACCAAGTTTAAGGTCTTCTAGCATTCTTTCATTTACCAGATAGGTCCCACCTTCTATAGGCTTTAAAAGTCCTCCTCTTCCAACTGCTGCGTCAAGAGATTTTATATCTATATTGTTTTTCTCTAAGGTATCTACAATTATATCTTTTCTAAATTCATACTCATCATATATTCTTTCAAATTTGCATATCTCTTCGCTACTATGCCTAAGAGTTTCTTCAAAGACTATATTTTCATCATCATATACCGCTATTTTAGTTGATGTTGAACCTGGATTGATTATTAGTAATCTTATCAAATCCTTACCCCCTGATTACTAGCCTTAAGTACTGATAGGGCTATTGAATTTAATTTTGCTTCATGGTTATCAGCCCTAGATGTAAGCACTATAGGAGCTGAAGTTCCCAGTATAAGACCCGCTGATTTAGCATTGCCTAAAAATGTTAAACTCTTGTACAGGACATTACCTGCATCAATATCTGTAACCATAAGTATATCTGCATCTCCAGCAACTTCACTTTCTATACCCTTTATCCTAGCTGACTCTTTTGATACAGCATTATCAAGAGCTAGGGGCCCGTCTACTATGCAGTTTTTAATTTCTCCATTTTCATACATCTCCTTTAAAGCCTTTGCATCTACAGTAGCAATCATCTTTGGAGATACACTTTCCTTAGCTGCAATTACAGCAACCTTAGGTATTTCTATATCTAGAGACTGAGCAAGAGCTACAGCATTCTCTATTATTTGCTTTTTTTGATTTAAGTCTGGAGCTATATTCATAGCTGCGTCAGTTACCATAAATACCTTGTGATAGGTTGGTATATCAAATACAGCTACATGGGATATGACCTTGTCAGTCCTAAGTCCTATCTCACTATCTAAAACCTGTTTAAGTATGGTGGCTGTATCTACTAATCCCTTCATAAGGATATCTGCCTTCTTGCTGCTAACTAATTCAGTTGCAGTTCTAGCTGCATCAGCCTTTTCTTTTTTATCTATTAATTCTATCTCACTAAGATTAAAACCTATATTCTCTGCAATTTCTTCTATTTTTTCCTTATCACCAACAAGTATTGGTTTTATAATTCCCTGTTCTAAAGCAGACTTTACTGCCATCAAAACATCTTTGTCCTCAGCTGCTGCTACAGCCAATGTTTTTGGACCTCTTAGCTTTGCCAGTTGCAATAAATCTTCAAATGATTTAGCCATTTATAACTACCTCCTCTTCATATATCTTAGCTTTTTCACTTCCATTTAATACTCTCATAGCACCCTTATTTAGGGCATCCATCTCATCTTCCCCAGGATAAACAATTAGCTCTCCTAAAAAACTCGTCATCTCCTTGACTCCATGGACCAGATAATCCGAATATGCTAGGCCACCTGTAAGTATTATATTGTCAATATTTCCTGATAAACAGGCACTATATACTCCTATTTCTTTTCCTATTTGATAAATCATAGCATCATATATTAATTTTGCATACTGATCTCCATCTTCTATGCTCTTTTCCACATCTCTGGCATCCATGGTCTTTAAATAAGAATATAGTCCACCTTCCCCATGGGTCATCCTTTTCATTTCTTTGAGATTATAATCTCCTGAATAGCACATTGCAACTAGGTCCCCTATAGGTAAGCTCCCACTTCTATCTGGTGAAAAAGGTCCCATTTCCTTTGCATTATTAACATCTATCATTTTCCCCTTTTCCATTGCAGCTATTGAAATTCCTCCGCCTAGGTGGGCTATTAGGAAGTTTAAATCATCTATTGTTTTTCCTAATTCCTTTGCCCTTCTATGGGCTACTGCTTTAATATTAAGAGCATGGGCCAGAGATTTTCTTTCTATTAAATTTAAACCGGAAATCCTTGCAATGTCGTTAATTTCATCAACTGCAACAGGATCAACTATAAATGAATCTATGCCAGCCTCATCAGCAATACCCTTTGCAAGCATACCACCTAGATTGGAAGCATGTTCACCCTGGATTCCAACTTTCAGGTCTTCTATCATAGGATCTGTAACCCTATAGGTTCCTCCTGGCATTGGACGAAGTAGGCCTCCCCTTCCAACTACAGCTTTTAGTAATCCTGAGTCTATATCTTCTTTCTCTAGCCAGTCCTCTATGAGACCTAACCTATACTCATATTGGTCTGCTATAGTTTCATACTGATCTATTTCTTGCTTTTTGTGATCTAGTTTATAACTTTTGATTTCCTCTTCTCCATCAAACAAGGATAGTTTTGTAGATGTGGATCCTGGATTAATAGCTAAAATATACTTACTCATCAGATTCTCCTTTATTAATTATTTTTATTGCCATAGGTTGGGGTTCTATAGTCTTTATAGTTACACCAGAAGGTGCATTAAATCCTATAAATATAGTGTGTTCACCAGCTTCTATCATGTTTAAATCCAAATAAATCTCTATGTCTTCTTCAGTTACTCCATCCATTATCTCTTTGGAAGCTTTTACAATAATCTTGATTTTTTCAAAGCCTTCCTCCAGATCAATTTCTAGCTCTTCATTTAAATCTCTTATTTCTACTTGCTCAAAATCATATTCAAAGGTCTTTGCAACTATTTCTTCAACATTTATAGAAACTGCAATCTTCTGACTAGGATCTTGAAGACTTACCCCTCTTGGAAGCTCTAATTCTACATTTATAGTATCATTTTCAATAAACTCATTTATATCTATAGGCTTGGTCTGTATGAATTTTAAATTTGATACAGCCTCCTTACCTACTATGCTAACAAATTTTGGTTCTATATTTATATCTGTTGCCTGGAAATTTTCTGGAAGTTCATTTATTGTTTGAACTTCTATAGGCAAGGTATTGGTTTTATAAACTGGAATTTTAACTTCTATAACACTTGGTTCATGTGTAACTCCAACTACAGTGTTCCTTTCATCATCTAAGATTTTTACCGGTACTGTAATATTAATATCTTCTTTCCTGCCCTCTATATTTATATTAGCTATTATTTTTGATACCTGGTTGACCCAGGACCTAGGTCCTTTTAATGATATATATGGAGATTTTAATTCAATATCTCCCTTAACATAGCCTTCTGCTAATTCTCCTTCTGTCTCTATAGTAACCATTTTATCAACATTGACTATTTTATCAAAATTAAACAATATTTCCCTTGGTTGATAATCTACAATTTGCATGCTGCTAAGCTGCTTCAACTCAACCTTCACAGGTACCTTTACATTGCCTTCACTATATCCTGAAAGGTCTACATATGCATTTATATCACTGTCTGCTGAAAATTTTGCCCAGTCTGATTTTTTACCAGAAATAGTTATATTTACCATCTCTTCTGTTACATCCATAATTCTAAGACCTTTTTTTTCCAGGTCTTCTTGATTTGTTATTTCAACAGTATTTCTATAATCTCTCTTTATTACTGGGTTTGTATCCTTCATAACAAAGGCCCATAGTACCAAAGATATAAGGAGAGCGAATATTTTTATTGTGGTATCACTCTTCATCTTCTTCATCATCACGCCTCCATCTTGCTAAAAATGAACCTGGTGTATCCTTTGGCTTATACATATCCATAAGTATCTTTGTAAGTGTTTTAGAATCTAAATGTCTGGCTATTTCTCCATTTTCTGCTATGGATATAGCACCAGTCTCTTCAGATACAATTATAGATAGGCTGTCAGATCTCTCGGAAATCCCAAGGGCAGCCCTATGCCTAGTACCTAATTCTTTGCTTATATTTGAATTTTCTGTAAGGGGCAAAAAACAAGCCGCTCCTTTTATTATGTCATCCTTAATAATAACAGCTCCATCATGTAGGGGAGTATTTGGTATAAATATATTTATAAGCAAATTACTTGAAACCTTACCATCTATCTTTGTGCCTGTATCTACTACCTCATTAAGGCCAGTTGATCTTTCTAATACCATTAAGGCTCCTATCTTTTGTCTGGAAAGTGAAGCAGTTGCCTCTACTATCTCTTCTACTGTTTCAGAAAGATTTTCACCACGTATTTCTATAAGTGACTTTGTAAAGAACCTGGACCTTCCTATGTATTCCAATCCTCTTCTAAGCTCAGGCTGAAAAACAATAAGAATTGCAATAACTCCTACTGTAATGGTGTTTTCTAATATCCAGTTAATTGTATAAAGTTCTAGCCAACCACTAATTTTTGTAAAAATAAATAGAGCTATGATCCCCTTGCTAAGTTGCTCAGCTCTAGTTTCCCTAATAAGAGTAAACAGCTTATAAAAAACAGCTGCAACTATTATAATATCTATTACATCTTTAATTCTCATTGTTAAAAATAATTCTCTTAAAAATTGCAAGGCCCTACCACCTTTATATTTTATTCTGTAACTTTATTATATATCATTTGCCCTTTAATTTGTAGTCAATTTTTGTAAATTTGAATTTTAAGTTTATTCTGACAAATTGCTTGCTAAAATAAATACTAAAAATTCTAGTGAGTTTTTTTATTAAATTCTATATTATAAGTAATTTTATTTTTAAATTATATGTATGTATGCCTCTCTTATATTCTATACCTAAATCAAGTGTTTTTCAATGCCTTAAAGTTTTTAAAATAATCCATCTTGCCTAAAGTTCAAATTTCTCCTTATAAAAATAATCAGAGTCCTATTTATTTCTACATTAAAAGAAAGCTAGATATTGACATATCTAGCTTTCAAATATTCTTAATTAATATGCTATAAATAACTCTCTCTTAGCTTGGCATAGAGGACATCTTTCTTCTTCCCCTGTAACTGTAATATATCCACATACCGGACATAATTCCATAACCTTAACTTCTAAATCATTTCCTGCATCTACTGCATTTTTCGCATCTGTAAATCTATCTGCATGAACTTGCTCTGCTTCTATTGCAAATCTCATGGCTCTTACAGCTTCTTTTTCTTCTTGCATCTCTGCTATTGCTATGTAAGCTGGATACATTTGAGTTACTTCGTATAATTCTCCATCTATAGCACCTTGTAAGTTGTCTGAAGTGCTGGATAAACCAAATCCTGCTGCTGATGTAACTGAGTAATCTCCACCTTCGTTCTTCAAAGCTTTAAAGTGTAATGTTGCATGTACTTGTTCTGCATCTGAAGTACAATCAAAAAGTCTAGCTACATTTGGGAATCCTTCTTTTCTAGCTGTTTCAGCCCATATTCTATATCTCATATGCGCTTGACTTTCTCCACCAAATGCTGATCTTAATACTTCTGCTGTCATTGCATTCATTTTAACCCCTCCTAATTTTTATATATATCTATAATATAACAAAGACAATATTTTGTCTAGTATATTTTCAATATTCTAAAAGCTATTTTATAAAGCCGGAAATAAAAAATGCTAGGTCAAGACCTAGCATTTCCTCTTATCTTATCTTTGTCCAAGTTGATTATCAAGCATAAATAATCCTTGAGGATGATTTTCTACTTTTTCAAGTTTGAATATAATATCCTTCATAGAGTTTTCTTCTTCTAATTGCTCTTCTACGAACCATTGTAGGAATTGTATAGTTGGATATGATTTCTCTTCCTTGGCTAATTCTAATAAATTGTTTATTTTATCTGTAACTAATTTTTCATGCTCTAGTGCAAATTCAAATGTTTCTAAAAGTGAATTGTAATCGTTCTTAGGCTCTGAAAGGGTTTGAGTTTGAACTCTTCCATCCATGTCATATATAAAGTCATAAAATCTCATTCCATGCTCATACTCTTCCTTTGCCTGTTCAATAAAGAAGTGAGCAAATCCATCCATATTTTGATCTGAACAGTATGCTGCCATTTCCATGTAGTACCAACCTGATAATACTTCAAAGTTAAATTGATCATTTAATTCTTTCATTAATTTTTCTGATGCCATTTTATAAACTCCCCCTAATTTAAAATTGTTTTTCCACTTAACTACTTCTATATATAATTACCCACTTAAATTTTCTCTAATCATAGCTAAGAGATAAAACTAGCCATCCCTATAGTTTATCTCCTTATTTAAAGATAATGGTTATTTTTTTAAAGCCCATTCCCTTAAGAAAGGATTTTAATATTTCTTCTCCATTTTTTTCTGCATCATTTAATATGCCCTTTTCTATAACTTCTTGCTTCATCTTTTCCTTTTCCTCAATTAGGACTGTATAAAGATCTGCAAAGCTTATCTTGTTAAACATGGAATCTTTTTCATCATAAAAATACACATCTTCCTCTGATATTACATTTTCCACTATCTCTGGCTTATTCATCCTAAGGGCAACTGTATCCTTGTTTTTCATATCTATCTCCACATTTTCTAGGTCTATTCCAGCCTTTATATAGCCACTATACTTTACTATAAATCTCTTATTAGTAAAGGGTAGGTTTAAACCCTTGAATTTCAATACATCATCGTATTCAACAATATTGGTATAATTATATTTAATTGTAGCCAGTTCAACAAGGTTCGTCACTTGCTCTTCTATAGTGTTTGAAAGTAGGTTTGTTTGCCTTTCCACAGATATTTTTCTATAGGCAAATATAGCTAGTATTAGAAGGGCTACTCCCAATACAATTATTATCTTATTTTTCCAGCCTTGTCTTTTCTTCATAGGCCCCTCCTTTTTTATCCCATATTAAATTATAGTTCAGGATTATATAACTCAAAGACATTATATATCTTTATATCATCCTTGGAAAGCAATTTTATTATTTCTGGAATTTCTTGAGTAGTTATATTTAACTCAATCCCATTGTACTTAAGCACTAGATCGCTTGGGGCAACTATTTTACTATTATTTAATATGTCTATTATCTTGTTCTCAACCCTGGCCAAATCCATCTCCCCTATGGAAAAAAAGATTTTTTTCTTTTCAGAATTTTGCTCCTCAGGATTCAATCTATTTATAAGTAAAATTTTATTCATATTATAATTCCCCTTTATATTTATTATTCTCTATATACTGTTCTTTACCCATTTTTGACAATAAAAAAACCTCCACTAAAATCTAGCCTCATAATAGTACTTATACCACATAATATAGTTTTAAATCATATTAATATAAATTAGTAGATTCTTTTAATATGTGATAAAATAAAGTATAAAAGATCATATTATATAAGGAGATATTATGGAGAAATATATTAAGAATTTAAAGAAATCAGTTTTATTTAAAGAAATTAGAGAAGATGAAATTATAGATCTAATCTCTAATTTAAATTATATAGTCCAGGATTATGAAAAGGACTCCACTATCGCCATTGAAGGGGATCCTTGTTCAGGTCTTGGCATTATCCTCAGAGGAAATATTGAGATTCATAAGCCCTTTCCCTCTGGCAAGGTAGTTACCATAAGTAATTTTACCCTGGGAGATATCTTTGGAGAATCTCTGGTTTTTTCTGACAAAAATAAATATCCAGCAACGGTGATCTCTTCCACTCCCAGCACAGTCATGTATCTGAGTAAGTTGGAAGCTGTTCGTTTAATGCAAAAAGATGAAAGAATCCTAAGCAATTTCGCCTCCGTGCTTTCTAATAGGATTTTAATGTTAAATGATCGAATAACCAATCTTAGCTATGATACTATAAGAAAAAAGATAGCAAATATTATTTTATCCGAATATAAGAAACAAAAAAATAAAAACTTAGTTCTTCCTTTTTGTAGAAGAAAGATGGCAGAACTCTTAAACATACCAAGACCCTCTCTATCTAGGGAGCTTATGAAGATGAAAAGCGAGGGTCTAATTGATTATCAAAGAAATAAAATGAAGATAATTGACTTGCAAAAATTAGAAGAGACACTTTTTGACTAGAATTAGCACTAGTGATTAAGCTAACAAATACTGGAAAAAAGAATCATACTTTGATACTTCCAAAGTAGATAGTCTAATTAATTAGGCTATCTACTTGGAGGTATTTTTTATTCCCTAGCTATTTGCTCTGCCACCCTTATACCATCAACAGCTGCTGACATTATACCTCCCGCATAGCCAGCTCCTTCTCCCATAGGATATATGCCCCTTATATTGCTTTCATATTCCTTGTTTCTCATTATCCTTATAGGAGAGGAACTTCTAGTTTCAACTCCAGTCATTATAGCATCCTCATCTGCAAAGCCCTTAATTTTCCTGTCAAAGTCTACAAGGGCTAATCTAAGGGTGCTTGTAACATATTCTGGCAAGCATTTACTTAAGTCCCCTAGCTTTATTCCTGGCTTATATGTAGGTTTTACTGAGCGAATCTCAAGGGATTCCCTACCAGCTAAAAAGTCTCCTACTAGCTGGGCAGGAGCCCTATAATCTCCTCCAGCTAATTCAAAGGCCTTCCTCTCCCACTTCCTCTGAAAGTCAACTCCTGCTAAGGGATGATCGCTTCCAAAATCCTTGGGGCTTACTCCCACTAGAATGGCACTATTTGCATTTTCCTTATCTCTCTTGTAATAACTCATTCCATTTGTAACTATTCCATTTTCTTCTGAGCCAGCTGCTACTACCACTCCTCCCGGACACATGCAAAAGCTATAGGCGGATCTGTCATTGTCAAAATGTGCAGACAATTTGTATTCTGCTGAGCCTAGCTTTGGATTCTGAGCAAAATTACCATATTGGACCCTGTCTATTAAAGACTGGGGATGTTCAATCCTAACTCCTATGGAAAAGGCTTTTTGCTGGATTTCCAGTCCTCTTTTATAAATCATATCAAAGCTATCTCTAGCACTATGGCCTAGGGCTAGTAGGACTAGATCTGTTCTTATCTCTTCATTGCCGTTTACCATTATAGCCTTTACTCTTTCATCCTCTATTATTAGATCTGTAAGCTTGGATTCAAATCTTACTTCTCCCCCTAGCTCAATTATACTCTTTCTCATGTTAATCATTACCCTACGAAGATTATCACTACCTATATGGGGCTTGTTCTTGTAGAGTATCTCCTTGGGAGCTCCATGAAGAACAAACTCCTCTAGTACTTTTCTTCCCCTAGGATCCTTGGTTAGGGTGTTAAGTTTTCCATCAGAGAAGGTTCCTGCTCCTCCTTCTCCAAACTGAACATTGGATTCTGTATTTAATTTACCAGTATCCCAAAATTCCCTTATATCCTTTATCCTCTCCTCCACAGACTTGCCTCTCTCTATCAGTATAGGCTTATAATTCATTTGAGCCAGTATAAGGCCTGCAAATATCCCACAGGGTCCTGTTCCTATTATAACTGGTCTTTTATCTATATTTTTATTTCCCTTTTCTACATATTCATAGGTCTTATCTTGAATCTTAATTAGGTTTTTATTTTTTATCTTCTTAAAGTTCTTATCCTCATCTACAAGCCTTAGATCTATAGAATAAATAAAGTATATATCATTCTTTTTCCTAGCATCTATGGATTTTTTTGATATCTTGTAGTCTATTAACAGATTTTCAGGTATCCTAAGAGCCTTTAGTATCTCTTCCTTTAATAGGCTTTCATCCTCTGTAATCTTTAGTTTTATATTTTGTAGTCTTAGCATTTTATCTTCCTTTCTTCCTAAGTAAGTAATTATATATAATCTAGCTAGAAAATGAAAGCCCTATATATAAGAAGGCTTGAAAATTATTTTATATATCTAGTAATTATATAATAGAATACATAACCCATTAGGTATCCTCCTATTATATCTGTTGGCCAATGTACTCCTAGGTAAAGTCTGCTTAGGCCCATAAGCCCTATCATAAGTATGGCAATTATCTTTAGAGTTCTTCCTTGTTTTTTATCCCTTATATTTTTATCTAGCAAATGGACAATTGTCATATAAAAAGCCATGGTTACCATGGAGTGTCCACTGGGATAGCTTAGGCCTCCCTGTTCTACTAAAAAGTAATCAAAGGGTCTAGATCGGTTAAATATAAATTTTAATCCTATATTGAGAAGATATGATCCTAGACTAGACAGGATCAGTAGTTTTAGCCCATAGTAGCTCCTTTTATAAATTAAAATCAAGGAGACTAGGGTCATAAATGGTATCAAGAAATAAGCAGAGCCTATAAAGGATATGGTCTTCATTATTCCAGTCACCATTGGGTTGCTGCTACTATGAATAAAATCAAGAATTATACTATCAAATAGTATAGCTTCACTGCCTGACCTTACCATTATTCCAATTAGTAGAAATATACTTGTAGGTAAGAAAATATTTATTATATCTTTTCTTTTCATCTTTTGGCTCCCTTTTCTGTTAAATATGTATAAATTTAAATCTTTTTTAGAAAAATAGGGATACACCAATTGGTGTATCCCCTTTGTATTTATTCTTCTGAGTTAAAATCATGAACCAATATTGGATTTCTTGCTGCTAGGGTTTCATCTGGTCTACTTACTGCTGTTCTATGTGGAGCCTCTTTAAGCATTTGCGGATCTTCTTTAGCTTCTCTTGCTATTTGATTCATAGCTTCTATAAATTCATCTAAAGTTTCCTTGCTCTCAGTTTCTGTTGGCTCTATCATAAGTGCTTCATGTATGATTAGCGGGAAGTAAACAGTTGGTGGATGATATCCTAAATCAAGAAGTCTCTTAGCTATATCAAGAGTTGTTACTTCTGATAAGCTATCCTTTAATCCTCCAAGTACAAACTCATGCTTGTAAATTGTATCTATTGGTAAATTGTAATTTTCTTTAAGTTTTTGAGCCATATAGTTAGCATTTAATACTGCTATTGAGCTAGCTCTTTTCAGTCCATCACTACCCATAGTTAGGATATAGGTATATGCCCTAACTAAAATTCCAAAGTGACCAAAGAAGTCTTTAACTTTTCCTATGGAATGTGGAAGATCGTAGTCTAAATAGTATCTATCCCCATCTTTTTCAACTATTGGTACTGGTAGGAAAGGTCTAAGGTGTTCTTTAACTCCAATAGTTCCTGAACCTGGTCCACCGCCACCATGTGGTGTTGAGAATGTCTTGTGTATATTATAGTGAACTACGTCAAATCCCATGTCTGCAGGTCTAGCTTGACCTAAGATAGCATTAGCATTTGCACCATCATAGTATAGTTGTCCTCCTGCGTCATGAACTATCTTTGCAATTTCCTTAATATCCTTTTCAAACAAACCAAGTGTATTTGGATTTGTAAGCATTAGTCCAGCAGTGTCGTCTCCTACTACTGCCCTAAGTGCTTCAACATCTACTAATCCCTGGTCAGTTGACTTTATTTCTATAGTTTTATATCCTGCCATTATTGCTGTTGCTGGATTTGTACCATGGGCTGAATCTGGAACTATAATTTTATTTCTATGGCCTTCACCATTGTGCTCGTGAAAAGCTTTTATAACCATAATACCAGTTAACTCACCATGAGCTCCTGCTGCTGGTTGTAAACTCATCTTATCCATACCTACTATTTCAGCTAAAGATTCATCAATTTCGTACATAAGTTGTAATGCACCCTGTACACAATCTTCTCTTTGATATGGATGTAAGTTTGCAAATCCATCAAGTCTTGCCATGTCTTCATTTATCTTAGGATTATACTTCATTGTACAAGATCCTAAAGGATAAAATCCTGTATCTAAACCAAAGTTTTTATTAGATAAGTTAGTATAGTGTCTTACTATGTCGAATTCAAATAGCTCTGGGAAGTTTAATTCCTCATCACTAAGAAATTCTTTTGGAATAAAACTCTCTAGATCTTTTTCTTCAACATCTAGTTCTGGAAGGTTGTATGCCTTTCTTCCTGGCTTAGATAATTCGAATATTAGGTGTTCGTATTTTCTCATTTTATTCCCTCCAATACACTAGATAATTTATCTATTTCATCCTTAGTTCTCTTTTCTGTTACTGCATAAAGAATCGCATCTTTATATTCTGGATAATCTATTCCTAGATGATATCCACCTATTATGTCTTCTTGCCTTAAATCTCCAATTAGCTTGTCAGCATCTATATCTGAACTAACAGCAAATTCCTTAAAGAATGGCTTGTCAAATACAGGCTTGTATTTGCCTGATTTTGTAAGTTGTTCAAAGGCATACTGAGCTTTTTGAGCACTTTGAAGAGCTACTTCTCTAAACCCTTTTTTACCTAAAGTTACCATGTAAACAGTAGCTGCTAGTACGTTTAAACCCTGGTTAGAACAAATATTAGAAGTAGCTTTTTCTCTTCTTATATGCTGTTCTCTTGCTGTTAATGTTAAAACATAGGATCTCTTTCCATTAACATCCTTGGTTTCTCCTACTAGTCTACCCGGTATCTTTCTCATATAATCTTTACTTGTTGCCATGAATCCTAGGTAAGGTCCACCAAATTGTAATGGTATTCCCATTCCTTGGCCTTCACCTACTACAATATCTGCTCCTAAATCCCCAGGCTTCTTAAGTATACCAAGAGATATTGGATCTACTGAAGTAACAAAGCTAGTCTTCTTATTACCCTTATGGGCAATCTTACCTGCAGCTTCTAAGTCTTCAATTATTCCAAAGAAGTTAGGGCTTTGTACTATTACTGCTGCTGTCTCCTCACTTACTAATTCTTCTAATTTATCTAAATCAGTTACCCCATCCTTCATGTCTACTTCTATTATTTCTAGATCTTGAACATGAGCATAGGTTTTTAATATTTGTCTTGACTCTGGTCTTACAGTCTTTGATACAAGTATTTGACTCTTTCTTGAATGGGATGCAGCTAAGAATGCAGCTTCTGCAATAGCTGTTCCTCCATCATATAGTGAAGCGTTAGCCATATCCATTCCTGTAAGCTCAGCTATTAATGTTTGATATTCAAATATATACTGTAATGTTCCTTGACTTACTTCTGGTTGGTAAGGAGTATAAGATGTGTAAAATTCTGATCTTGATATTATATGGTCCACTATTGCTGGAATATAATGATCATAAGCTCCTGCACCTAAGAAATTCGTCAACTTGCTAGTTGAACAGTTTTTGTCTGCTAGTGATTTTAAATAAGTCGCTACTTCTAATTCACTTTTAGCCTTAGGAAGATTTAACTCTTTTTTTAATCTCATATCCTCTGGGATATCGCTAAATAAATCTTCTATAGAGTCAACTCCTATGACCTTAAGCATTTCCTGTTCATCTTCGCTAGTTGTTGGAATGTATGGAAACATATTCTTATTCCTCCTCAGCTAAAAACTTTTCGTATTCCTCACTTGTCATTAAATCTTTTACTTCTTCTTCGTCTGCTATTTCTATTTTAATCATCCAGTTTTCATAAGCGTCAGCATTTAATAACTCTGGTTCGTCCATTAAAGCTTCATTAACTTCTATAACTTTTCCACCAATTGGCATGTAAACATCAGAAGCTGCTTTTACTGACTCAACTGCTGCGAAGTCTTCACCTTTTTCTAATTCATCATCTTCTTCTGGAAGTTCAACATATACTATGTCACCTAAACTATCCTGTGCATAATCTGCCATTCCAATTGTTCCTACATTTCCTTCTACCTTAACCCATTCGTGATCCTCTGTGTAAAATAAATCTTTCATAACTTTCATTTATAACCCTCCTAGTTTTTTATTTGTTCTTTAAAAAATCTTTATCTATAACTTTAGCCTTAACAGGCTTGTTTCTTATCATAATATCTATTTCTGTACCTAGTTCTCTAAATTCTGTTGATATAAGTGCATTACCAATACTCTTTTTAAGAGTTGGTGACATATATCCAGTTGTAACATGGCCTATTTTCTTGCCATCTTTTTGAACTTCATATCCTTCTCTAGGTATACCTCTACCTAAAAGCTCAAATCCAACAAGTTCTCTTTCAAGTCCATCTTCCCATTGCTTGGTTAAAGCTTCTTTACCAATGAAATCTGATTCCTTATCAAGCTTAACAAAGAACTTAAAGCCACCTTCTAGAGGTGTAATTGTTTCTGAAATCTCATGACCATATAATGGTAATGATGCTTCAAATCTAAGTGTATCTCTACATCCTAGACCTGTAGGTACGATTCCTTCTTCTTCTCCTGCTTTAAATAGGTCTTTCCAAACCTTAACTATATCTTCACTTTTTGCGTAGATTTCAAAGCCATCTTCTCCTGTATATCCATTTCTTGAAAGCATTACATCTACTCCATTTATGTCTACGTTTTCATCAAATGAGAAGAATTTCATCTGGCTTAAATCTTTTTCAGTAATTTTTTGTAATGTTTTTTCTGCTAAAGGTCCTTGAAGTGCAAGTATTCCTGTCTGTGGTGATACGTCAGTTACCTCTACATCAAAGTCTCCTTTGTGTTTTAAAATCCAATTATAATCTTTTTCGATATTTGCTGCATTTACTACTAAATAAAAATGTTCAGGCCCCACTCTGTAGTATAAGAAATCATCAACTACTCCTCCATCTGGTTGACACATGAAAGTGTAAGTTATTCTATTATCTTTTGACTTTGAAACATCATTTGTCACAAGATAGTCTACAAAAGCTAATGCATCTTTACCTTTTACTATGATTAAACCCATATGTGAGACATCAAATAGTCCAACTTTATTCCTAACAGCATTGTGCTCAGGAACTAAGCCCTCATACTGAATTGGAAGATACCAACCAGCATAATCAACTACTTTGCCTCCCATTCTTATGTGTTCATCATATAAAGGGGTTTTCTTTGCATCCATTTTACCACTCCTTCCCATATTTATACTATTAATATATTACCATTACTATATTACCCAAGAATGAAATGTTTAAACTTATTTTCATTCAAAGAAACTTAGTGGTATAATATAATCAGTACTAACTACTATTATACAAGAGGAGGCCATAATATGCAATACCGTAAAATGACTAAAGATAATATAGAGCTGTCTCAATTGGGCTTTGGATGTATGAGATTTCCAACTATTGATGGGGACTCAGGAAAGATTGACAAAAAACTCTCAACTGAAATGCTTCATTATGCCATAGACAATGGTGTAAATTATATCGACACTGCCTATCCCTACCATCAAGGAACTAGTGAAAAATTTGTTGGCGAGGCTTTAGAGGGTGGCTATAGGGAAAAGGTCTACTTGGCCAGTAAGCTTCCAGTATGGCTTACAGATGAATATGAAGATTTTGAAAAATACTTAGATGAACAATTAGAAAATTTAAAAACTGATCGTATTGATTTTTATCTACTCCACGCTCTTTCAAGAGAGCGCTTTGATAAGATAGTTGATTTAAAAATATTTGATTTTTTAGAAGAGGCTAAAAGAAAGGGCAAAATAAAATATGCAGGTTTTTCTTTCCACGATGAATTAGATGTCTTTAAGGAAATAGTGGATTCCTATGATTGGGACTTTTGTCAGATACAACTAAATTATATGGATAGGGACTATCAGGCAGGATTAGAAGGCTTAAAATATGCAAGTGATAGGGATATTTCAGTTGTTATAATGGAACCAATAAAGGGTGGAAAATTAGCTAGATCCTCAGAGGAAGTTCAAAAAATCTGGGATTTGGAAGATAAGAACAGATCTGCATCTGAATGGGCCCTAAGGTGGCTTTATAACCTCCCTGAGGTGGGTGTAGTGCTTTCTGGCATGTCCACCATGGATCATGTAGTAGAAAACGTAAAGACTGCCTCAGAGGCTGGTGTAGGCTCCTTAAACAAAAAGGAGTTAGATTTGATAGATCAGGTTACTGAGCTTTATAATAAGAACGTAAGGGTGGGTTGCACATCTTGTGAATACTGCCTACCTTGCCCACAGGATGTATCTATACCAGATATTTTTGAACTATACAACAATATCTATGTTTATGGTACTGAGGAAGAATCTAAGAAGTCATATGAAAGAATGATTGAACTGGAAAAAGACGTTAGCAAGTGTATAGAATGTGGAGCCTGTGAAAGTAATTGCCCACAACATCTAGAGATTATCAACTTCTTAAAGGACGCAGAAAAGGTTCTAACTTAATACTCATAAAAAAGGCCCTCTTAGAGGGCTTTTCCTATAAAATTTTCACTTCTAAATCTAGAAGCCTCTAATCTCCTCATGGTGGCATTTCTAGACTATTGGACTCTGTCTCCATATAATCATCTACAGCCTTTTCATCTGCAGCGCATCCCATAAGACTAGCTACTAGTACTAAGGATAGTATCAATGCCAAAAATCTCTTCATCCCATCTCCCCCTATTTTTAAAGATCATGAATACTCTATTGTTCTAATATTTCTATTATCAACAATTAAGCCTGTACATCTATTACCCAAAATGAAGAGATTTACTTTTAATTTTTATTAGCTAATAGATCTAGCTAAATTTAAAAATAAATAAATCCCCCAATATAGTTCTTGAGGGATTTGCATTTTATATATATTATCTTTTTGAGAATTGTGGAGCCTTTCTTGCTCCCTTTAATCCATATTTCTTTCTTTCTTTCATTCTAGAATCTCTAGTTAAGAATCCTGCTTTCTTAAGTATAGGTCTTAATTCACTATCTGATTGAATTAATGCTCTTGAAATTCCATGTCTTACTGCTCCTGCTTGGCCAGTAAACCCTCCACCTGATACATTTACTAATACATCGTATTTATCTGATGTTTCAGTTATAAGTAGCGGTTCTTTAGCTAAAACTATTAAAGTTTCATAGTTAAAATAATCTTCTATGTTTTTATTATTTATAACGATTTTTCCATTTCCCGGTACAAGTCTTACTCTTGCAACAGAAGTTTTTCTTCTTCCTGTGCCCCAAAATTGTATATTAGCCACTTGCAGTCCTCCTCTCTACTCTAAATTAAAATTCGTATTCTTCAGGATTTTGTGCTTGATGAGCATGTTCTGCTCCAGCATATACCTTCATTTTTTTAATCATTTTTCTTCCTAAACTGCTTTTTGGAAGCATACCCTTAACTGCTAGTTCAATAATTCTTTCTGGGTGGTCTTCTCTTAATCTCTTATAAGGTATTTCTTTTAATCCACCAGGATGTCCTGTGTGATAAGTGTGGTTCTTTTGATCCCATTTATTTCCTGTCAATTTAACTTTTTCTGCATTTATAATAATAACAAAGTCTCCTGTATCTGCATGTGGTGTGTATGTTGGCTTGTTTTTACCACTTAATATATTAGCTATTTCAGTAGCCATTCTACCAAGAACTCTGTTTTCAGCGTCTATTACATACCATTTTCTTTCGATTTCATTTGTTTTAGGCATAAAGCTTTTCATTGTTTTCCCTCCCTATATTAACTTTGAGCAATTTACATTAAAAAAGTTCCGGGCCTTTTTAAACACTCTTATTCATTTTAATATACTCAACTATCAAAGTCAAGATGTTTTTGATCATAAAACACTTTTTCTAAGTATAATCCGTGAGCTGGAGCGGTTATTCCTGCAAGGGATCTTCCCCTGCCCTCCATTATACTTATTATATCTTTTTTCCCAATCTTACCTGAACCTATTTGCAACAGGGTTCCTATCATTATCCTAATCATATGTTTTAAAAAACTTGTACCATGTATTTCAAATACAATAAAATCCCCATCTCTTTCAATCTTTATATCTTTAACTGTTCTAATTGTACTATAGGCAGAGGATTTTCTCCCCATAAAGGATCTAAAGTCATGAGTTCCTATAAAGGCCTTAGAAGCTTCTACTATTTTATAAAAATCAAGATCATGATAGTAATGAAAGTAAAAATTCCTAAGTAGGGCTCTTGGATACTTGCCATTATAAACCCTGTACTTATATATCTTAGATCTTGCGTCAAATCTAGAATGAAATTTATAATTCACTTCCCTAGAGTCTACTATAGTAATATCTGGAGGTAGAAATTCTTGCATGGCTAATCTATAATTAAGAGCTGGAATATTAGATTTAGTCCTGAAATTTGCTACTTGACCTAATGCATGGACTCCCTTATCTGTTCTTCCCGATCCAATCAACTTGATTTCTTCCCCTGTTAGCTTCTCAAGTACAGTTTCAATTCTTTCCTGTATTGTATCCACATTATCTTGCCTTTGCCAGCCACAGTAGTTGGTTCCTTCATATTCTATTGTAAATTTAATATTTTTCATAGCTTAACCTAGTACATACCTAGAAGCTATTATTAAAGCAAAGAACACCATAGACCCACTTAGGATAAAGATATCCTTAGTGTCTAATTTTAATACATTTAATCTCGTTCTATTGTCTCCACCCCTATAACATCTTGCCTCCATGGCAACAGCAAGTTCTTCAGCCCTCCTAAAGGCATTTATAAAAAGAGGAACTAAGAGTGGAACTAAATTTTTTGCCCTTCTTAAGATATTTCCTGATTCAAAATCTGCACCCCTTGCCATCTGGGCCTTCATTATCTTATCAGTTTCTTCTAATAATGTAGGAATAAACCTAAGAGCTATGGTCATCATCATAGCAAGCTCATGGGCTGGTAATCCTATCTTTTTAAAGGGATTTAGCAGGGTTTCTATTCCATCTGTAAGAGCTATAGGCGATGTTGTAAGTGTTAGAAGGGAAGTTCCTGTAATTAAGAATACAAGTCTTGTTCCCATAAAGAAAGCAAAGTATAAACCTTCCTTGGTTATGGTTAAGGGCCCTATACTCCAAAGCACTTCTCCCTTTGTTAGAAATATATTTATAGAAAAAGTGATTAATATTATAAAGATTAAGGGTTTTAGGCCCTTTAAAATGAACTTTATTGGCACACCTGAAATTTTTATAACTAACAATATAAAAATAGTAATAAAAATATAGGGTATAAAGCTATTTATAAAGAATAAAGATCCAATAAATAAAGAAACTATAATTAATTTTATTCTAGGATCTAATCTATGAATTATACTATCTCCTGGAAAATATTGTCCTATTGTTATATCTTTAAGCATCTCTTTTACTCCTTAGGTATCTTAATATTTCGTCTCTGCCTTCTTCAACTGTTAAAACAGTCTCCTTTACATCATTTCCCTTGTCGTAGAATTGTTTCATAAATTCAGTTATTTGTGGAACTCCAAGTCCCATGGCTTTTAATTCATCCGCTCTCTTAAATACTTCCACAGTTGTATCATCCATAGTAATTTTACCTTCATGCATTACAAGTATCCTATTGGCTAATCTAGCTATATCCTCCATGCTATGGGATACTAATATTATTGTTATATTGCCCTTCAAATAAAGTTTTTTTATTTCTCCTAGTATTTCATCCCTACCCTTTGGATCTAGCCCTGCCGTAGGTTCGTCTAGGATCAGTATCTTAGGCTTCATAGCTATAACCCCAGCTATGGCTACCCTTCTTTTTTGACCTCCGCTAAGCTCAAAGGGCGACCTGTCCTTTAGACTTTCATAATCTAAGCCTACAAGATTCATAGACTCCCTAACACGAATTTCTACATCCTCTTCACTTAGTCCCAGGTTTTTTGGACCAAAGGCTATATCCTTGTATATGGTCTCTTCAAAAAGTTGATGTTCTGGATATTGAAATACCAATCCTACTTTTTGTCTAATCTCTCTCATATCTACTTCCTTGTCACTTATATCCTGGCCATCTATTATTATCTTTCCCGAACTAGCCTTCATCAATCCATTTAAATGTTGAACTAGGGTAGATTTACCAGATCCGGTATGGCCTATAAGACCAATAAATTCCCCTTCATCAATTTCTACATCAATACCATCAAGGGCCCTTTTTTCAAAGGGTGTATTTGGATTATATATATATTTTAGATCCTTAATTTCCATTATCATAATAATTCCACCAACTCTTCAATAGATAAAACATCGTTTTTTAAATCTATTCCTGCTTTTATAAGTTCATTTGCTAATTCTGTTACTTGGGGAACATCTAAACCATAGGACTTTACTCTATCTACCTGAGAAAATATTTCCTTAGGAGTTCCCTCCATTACAATTTCACCATTTTCCATTACAAGGACCCTATCTCCTTGAACAGCCTCATCCATATAGTGGGTAATGAGGACTATTGTTTTTTTCTCCACCTTATTCAATCTTTTTATTGTATTCATTACATCTATCCTGCCTGTAGGATCAAGCATGGATGTTGGTTCATCAAAAATAATACAATCAGGCTTCATAGCAAGTATACCTGCAATTGCAATTCTTTGTTTTTGCCCTCCTGATAGTAGGTGAGGAGCATGCATCTTATAATCGCTCATCTCCACTGATTCAAGAGCATCATCTACTCTTTTTCTGATTTCTGCTGGTGCTATGCCAAGGTTTTCAGGCCCAAAGGCAACATCCTCTTCTACTATGGTAGCAACTATTTGATTGTCTGGATTTTGAAATACCATACCAGCTTTTTCCCTGATATTCCATATGTGTTCCTCATCCTTGGTATTCATTCCAAGTACAGTAACCTCTCCCTGACTTGGTAAAAGCAATCCATTCATTAACTTTGCTAGGGTTGATTTCCCAGATCCATTATGGCCTAGAATAACCAAGAACTCTCCTTCTTTTACCTCTATGCTTACATCTTTAACAGCCTGTTGGATGCTATCATCTATAAGTGATTGATATTCATATGTTGCATTTTCAATCTTAATCATTGTATTATCCATTTTATCCCTCAATTCAATTTATAAATATAAATTAAAACACTTAATATAATATAGCATAAGCATAGTAATTTAACAATAAATACATGAAAATAAATATACAAAAGGGACTAAGCCAAAACTTAATCCCCTACCATTTACACTAGTTCTATTATTGCAATCTCAGCTCCGTCACCACGGCGAGGTCCAACTCTTAAAATTCTAGTATACCCACCATTTCTAGTTTCATACTCAGGTGCTATCTCATTAAAAAGTTTGGTAACTACATCTTCATCATACACGTAAGCTAGAACTTGTCTTCTTGCATGTAGATCTCCTCTTTTAGCTAAAGTAATCATTCTCTCTGCCATTCTTTTAGTTTCTTTAGCTCTAGTAACAGTAGTTTCAATTCTTCCATTTCTTAGAAGTGATGTTACTAGATTTCTAATCATTGCTTTTCTATGATCTGTAGGGCGACCAAGTTTCCTTATTGTTGTCACATTTATCCCTCCTTCATGCCTTGTTATTCATCAGACTTCTTTAAGCTCAATCCTAGTTCACCAAGTTTATTATTTACTTCCTCAAGGGATTTCTTACCAAGATTTCTTACTTTCATCATGTCTTCTTCAGTCTTTTGTATTAATTCTTCAACTGTATTGATTGAAGCTCTCTTTAAACAGTTGTAACTACGTACTGAAAGATCTAATTCTTCTATAGTCATTTCCAGTACTTTTTCTTTTTCGTCTTCTTCTTTTTCTACCATGATCTCAACTTCATTTACATGTTCAGTAAGACCAATGAATAGGTTTAGATGCTCTGTGAGTATTTTTGCTCCTAGAGAAGTTGCTTCATCAGCACTCATTGTAGAGTTAGTCCAAACTTCTAGTACAAGCCTATCAAAGTTTGTTATTTGACCAACCCTTGTATTTTCTACTGCAAAGTTAACTTTTCTAACAGGAGTAAAGGATGAGTCTACAGGTATAACCCCTACAGATTGATCTTCCTTTTTATTCTTTTCTGCTACAACATAACCTCTACCTCTTACTAGTTCAAGCTCCATATAAAGATCTCCATCTTCATTAACTGTAGCTATGTGATGATCTTTATTTATGATCTCTACATCTGAACCTGTAATAATGTCTCCAGCAGTAATTACTTGAGAGCCCTTAGCTTCTATTCGAAGCGTTACTGGCTCTTCTCCATGTATTTTTGCAGCGATTCCCTTTATATTTAAAATTATTTCTGGAACATCTTCTAATACTCCAGGTATAGTTGAAAATTCATGAAGTACTCCTTGAATTTTTACAGAAGAAACAGCAGCTCCAGGCAGGGATGATAATAAAACTCTTCTTAAAGAGTTCCCTAGACTGATTGCATAGCCTCTCTCAAGAGGTTCTACCATGAATTTACCATACGATTCGTCCTCGTTTAACTCTAAAATTTCAATTCGTGGTTTTTCAATTTCTATCATTAACATTAACCCTCCTTAAAGTTAGTTTGTTAATATATGAGGGTAACTTTTCATAAAAAATATTACTTAGAATACAACTCAACAATTAAGTGTTCTTCTATTGGAATATCAATATCTTCTCTTGATGGTTCAGCTGTTATGCTACCCTTTAAGTTTTCAATATCCATATCTAACCAGTTAACACTATTTCCACTATGATTTTCAACTAACTCTTTAATTTTCTCACTTGATTTTGTTCTGTCCTTAAGTTCAATAACATCTCCAAGTGAAAGAATTGCAGAAGGAATATCTACTTTTGACCCATTAACTATGAAGTGACCATGGTTAACAAGCTGTCTTGCTTCTGCTCTTGATGAGCCTAATCCCATTCTATAAACAACATTATCTAATCTAAGTTCTAATAATTTAAGTAGATTTTCACCTGTTATTCCCTGCATCTTATCAGCCATGTTAAAGTAATTTAACATTTGTGATTCAGATACACCATAAAATCTACGTACTTTTTGTTTTTCTCTAAGCTGTAATCCGTACTCTGTTACTTTCTTTCTTCCTTGACCGTGCTGTCCTGGTGGATAGTTTTTCTTATTTAATGCACATTTATCTGTGTAACATCTATCTCCCTTTAGAAAAAGCTTCATGCCTTCCCTACGACAAAGTCTACAAACTGGCCCTGTATATCTCGCCATCTCTACTTACACCTCCTATTAAACTCTTCTTCTTTTTGGTGGTCTACATCCATTATGTGGAATCGGAGTAACATCCTTAATCATATTTACTTCTAGACCCGCTGCCTGTAATGACCTAATAGCTGCTTCTCTTCCTGAACCTGGTCCTTTTACAAATACTTCAACACTCTTTAACCCATGTTCCATTGCTTTAGCTGCTGCTTCTTCAGCTGCTTGTTGTGCTGCGAAAGGAGTGGATTTTCTTGAACCTCTAAAACCTAATTGACCAGCACTAGCCCATGATAATACATTTCCTTGTAAATCTGTTAAGGTAACCATTGTATTATTAAATGTAGATGAGATATGCGCCTGGCCTCTCTCTATATTTTTACTTTGTCTTCTTCTAACACGTGTTGTTTTTTTGCCTTTTTTAGCCACTTAGTTTCCCTCCTTTACTATTTTTTCTTGCTCACTAATTTCTTAGGACCTTTTCTAGTCCTTGCATTATTCTTAGTATTTTGTCCTCTTACTGGAAGATTTCTTCTATGTCTAATGCCTCTATAACTATTGATTTCTCTTAGTCTTTTTATATTTAAAGAAACATCTCTTCTTAAGTCACCTTCAACCTTATATGAATCTATAATGCTTCTTAATTCTGATACTTCTGATTCAGTTAAATCTTTAATCTTAGTATCCCTATCTATACCAGCTTTTTCAATGATCTCATTTGATCTTGATTTTCCTATACCAAAGATATAAGTTAATGCAATTTCAACTCTTTTATCCCTTGGTAAGTCAACACCTGAAATTCTAGCCATTAATTCCTGCACCTCCTATATTTAAAACCCTGTAAGTCTATTTATACTAACCTTGTCTTTGCTTGTGTTTTGGATTTTCACAAATAACCATTACTCGTCCATTTCTTCTTATAACTTTACATTTTTCACATATTTTTTTAACTGATGGTTTAACTTTCACTCAAAATCCCTCCTTGCTACTTGTTTCGCCAGGTTATTCTGCCTTTAGTCAAATCATATGGCGATAGTTCTACTGTCACCTTATCTCCTGGCAATATTCTTATATAATTCATCCTCAGCTTGCCAGAAATATGACCTAAAATCTCATGTCCATTTTCTAGTTTCACTTTAAAAATCGCGTTTGGTAAAGCCTCTGTTACTATACCTTCTACTTCAATAACGTCAGATTTAGACATTTGGTTTTCTAACCTCCTGTTTTACAATTTTAGAAGCTCTTATTAAATGGTTCTAATAACCTTCTAATATATGCATTGTTAATCTTAATCTTATTTTCTATTTTATACTTTAATCCATCTACAACAGTATTGTAAACTATTAAATGTTTTATTTTTTTCTTTTTTGGTTTGTCTAATTTTCTTAGATCCCCATCTACTATAAGAAGATGTTCATCATCTACATGATCTAATACTAAGAAAATCTTACCCTTGTCTCTGCCAGCTCTAGACTTAACTACTTGCCCTATGGCAATCTCGTCACTAGAATCCATGCTTATTTCACCTCTTTATAATAACATCCTATGTTATTATGCTTTAAACGCTCTTATAAAGCCTCAAAAATATCCTTAGATACCTTTTCTATTGTCTGAGTTCCATCAACATTTACTATAATCCCTTTATCTTCATAATACGCTATTAAAGGCTGTGTTTGTTCTTCATAAACTTCAATTCTCTTTGACACAGTCTCTTCAGTATCATCTTCTCTTTGGAATAATTCTCCTCCATCTAAATCACATACATTATCTTCTTTAGGTGGATCAAATATAATGTGATATCCCTTACCACAGACCTTACAAATTCGTCTTCCTACAACTCTCTCTATTAATATATCCTTATCAGCATGAATATTAATAACCTTATCAAGTTTTATATTCATAGCCTTAAGTTCTTCATCTAATTTTTCTGCCTGATATATAGTTCTTGGAAATCCATCCAATAGGAAGCCTGCTTTGCAGTCTTCCTCTGTTAGTCTATCCTTAACAATTGAAACCACAAGATCATCAGGAACAAGTAAGCCCTTATCCATATATTCTTTAGCCTTCATTCCCAGTTCAGTTCCTTCTTTGATATTGAACCTGAATATGTCTCCTGTGGAAATATGTGGTATATTGTATTTTTCAACTATAGCTGATGCTTGAGTCCCTTTACCCACACCAGGCGGTCCTAATAGAACAAGTCTCATTTTTATCATCTCCTATAGCTTAATTTAAAAATCCTTTGTAATGTCTCATTAACATTTGTGATTCAATTTGCTTAACAGTTTCTAGTGCAACACCTACTACAATTATAACAGCGGTACCACCAAAGTTTACTTGCATTCCAAAGATTTTTGATAAAATTATTGGAAGGGATGCTAGTATAGCTAAGGATAAACCACCAACAAATGTAAGTCGGTTTACTACCCTAGTTAAATGTTCTGATGTTGGTCTTCCTGGTCTAATACCTGGAATAAAACCACCATTTTGTTGTAGGTTTTTTGCATACTCTACAGTATTAAACTGAATAGCTGTATAGAAGTATGTGAAAAACATAATCAGAACAATGTTAAATATTGAATATACCCAGATTCCTACACTACCTGCTGGTGTTAAATATTTTTCTACCCAAGTGGCAAAAGCCCCTTGACTAAATAATGTTATAGTCTGTGGTAATGCTAGTAGTGATGAAGCGAATATTACTGGTAAAACACCTGCCATTAATACTTTAATTGGTATATGAGTGCTTTGACCTCCGTACATCTTTCTTCCTACTACTCTTTTAGCATACTGGACTGGAATCTTTCTTTGTCCTTCTTGTAATGCAACTACAAATGCAATTATTGCAAGCATTACAATTGCGAATATTATTACTTTAAATACATTCATTTGTCCAAGTCTAACTAAGTTTATATAATTGATTATACTCTTAGGAAGTCTTGAAATTATTCCTATAAAGATTAGTAAGGATATACCATTACCAATACCTTTTTCTGTAATCATTTCTCCTATCCAAATCATAAAGGCTGTACCAGCTACCATTGATAAGATTACTATTATATCTTGCAAGGTACTTGTGGTCTGAACCGCTGATCTAAATAGTCCAAAAGTGTATCCTATAGCCTGAACAGTAGCAAGTATAATTGCTAAATATCTAGTATACTTATTGATTTTTCTTTTTCCTTCTTCTCCCTCTTTAGCTAATTCTTCTAATCTTGGAATAGCTATAGTTAAAAGTTGGATAACTATAGATGCTGTAATATATGGATATATATTTGTAGCAAATATAGAAAATCTACTAAATGTTCCTCCGCCCATTAAGTCAAGGAATTGTAATAATCCTCCCTGAGATTGGCTGAATACTTCTGCTATTATCTCCTTGTTCATATATGGTACAGGAATGTTTGCTCCCAATCTAAATACAAGAAGCATTAAAAGTGTAAATAACATCTTCTTTCTTAGATCTTCGATTTTCCAAGCATCCCTCAAGGTTGAAAGCATATTAGATCACCTCTACCTTTCCTCCTGCAGCCTCAATCTTTTCAACAGCAACTTTGCTGAATTTGTGAGCCTGGACTGTGAGTTTTACTTTTAAATCTCCGTTTCCAAGTATCTTAATTCCGTTAACTGCTTTTCTTTTCTTAGCTAATCCACTTTCAAATATTAATTCTGGATTAACAAGAGTATCATCTTCAAATTTATTTAAATCTTCTATATTAACAATTTCAAATTCTTTTGCAAATATATTTGTAAATCCACGTTTTGGAAGCCTTCTGAATAATGGCATTTGACCACCTTCAAAACCTGGTCTAACTCCTCCACCAGATCTAGCATTTTGTCCTTTGTGTCCTCTACCAGATGTCTTACCAAGACCTGAACCTATACCTCTACCAAGTCTTTTTCTAGACTTGCTTCCGCCGCCTTCATTTGGTCTTAAATCATTTAGTTTCATAAGTACACCTCCTTCTTTACTTAGTCTATAATTTCAACCATGTAGCCTACTTGATGTATCATACCTCTGATTTGAGGAGTATCATTCTTTTCAACTACCTGACCAACTTTTCTAAATCCTAATGCTTTAATCGTCTTTTTATGGGCTTCTGTTTTACCAATAGGACTTTTATTTAACTTGATTTTGATCATAGCCATACAAATCCTCCCCCTAACCTAATATTTCTTCTACAGTTTTACCTCTTAGTTTAGCTACTTCTTCAACGCTCTTTAAGTTTTCAAAAGCATCCATGGTAGCATTAACTATATTCCTAGGATTACTGGTTCCCAGGGACTTACCTCTTATATCTTTAATTCCTGCTAACTCACAAACCGCACGAACTGCTCCACCTGCGATAACTCCAGTACCTTCACTAGCTGGCTTTAAAAGAACCTTACCTGCTCCGAAATGTCCTAGTATCTCATGTGGAATAGTAGTACCAACAAGAGGAACTGATATCATGTTTTTCTTGGCGTCTTGAATAGCTTTTCTTATTGCCTCAGGAACCTCTAATGCTTTTGCCATTCCCATTCCCACATTACCATTCTCATCACCAACAACTACTAAAGCACTAAAACGGAAGTTTCTACCACCCTTAACTACTTTAGCTACACGATTTATACTAACAACTCTTTCTTGTAAATCTGATTGTTTGCCTTTTCTATTTGAATTTTTCATTGATTCCCCTCCTTTTGCTAGAATTTAAGACCTGCTTCTCTAGCTCCCTCAGCAAGTTCTTTTACTCTTCCGTGGTAGATAAATCCACCTCTATCAAATACTACGTTTTCAATTCCTTTTTCTAAAGCCTTCTTTGCAACTAATTCTCCAACACTTTTTGCAGCTTCTTTATTTTCCGTTGATGTAAGGTTTAAAGTCTTATCTAGTGTAGAAGCTGAAACCAATGTGTTACCAACAGAGTCATCAATAATTTGAGCATATATATGCTTGCCACTCCTATATACATTAAGTCTTGGTCTATCAGGAGTTCCACTTATATTTTTTCTTACTCTTTCATGTCTCTTTTTTCTATTTGCATTTCTATCAACTTTCTTAAACATCTGTTTTCACTCCCTTCTACTTACCAGTTTTTCCAACCTTACGTCTTATTCTTTCGTTCTCATATTTTACGCCTTTACCCTTATATGGCTCTGGCTTTCTATAGTCTCTTATATTAGCAGCATAGTTACCTACTTGTTGTTTGTCTGCACCGCTTACAATAATTTTATTTTGATTAGGTACCTCAACTTCTATTCCCTTTGGATCTTCAAGCTCTAATGGATGTGAATATCCTAGTGTTAAAACTAGTTTATTCCCCTGTTTTGCAGCTCTATATCCTGTTCCTACTATTTCTAATGTTTTAGAATATCCTTCAGTAACTCCAATAAGCATATTATCAATCAATGTTCTGCTTAATCCATGCATTGATCTGTGTCTTTTGCTTTCTGATGGTCTATTAACAGTTAAAATATTATCTTCTATTTTTATCATCATGTCCTTATCTATTGTTTGAGATAAGTTTCCCTTTGGCCCTTTAACTTCAACTAGATTGTCTTCATTTATTTTAATTTCAACGCCTTTAGGGATTTGAATTTCTTTTAATCCTATTCTTGACATGAGTGCACCTCCTGTTCATATATTTTAGATGTTTATTACCATACGTAACAAACAACCTCTCCTCCTACGCCTTCTTTTCTAGCAATTTTGTCTGTCATTATTCCTCTAGAAGTAGAAATAACTGCTATTCCAAGTCCTCCTAATACTCTAGGAACCTCAGTTGCCTTAACCTGTACTCTTAATCCTGGCTTTGAAATTCTCTTTATACCAGATATAACCTTTTGACTTTGTGGACCATATTTTAGGTTAACTCTTATTATACCTTGTTTACCGTCCTCTATAACATCATAGCTCTTAACAAAACCTTCTTCTAATAAGATTTTAACTATTTCTTTTTTAACATTTGATGCAGGAATATCAACCGAATCATGCTTGGCATCACTACCATTTCTTATCCTAGTTAACATATCTGCGATTGGATCAGTCATCATAGTTTGTTACCTCCTTTCATAAGCTCTCTACTACCAGCTCGCTTTTTTAACTCCAGGTATTTGTCCTTTATATGCTAATTCTCTAAAACAAATACGACATACGCCATATTTTCTTAAATAAGCATGAGGTCTTCCACATATTTTACATCTATTATATTCTCTACTGCTAAATTTTTGCTTTCTCTTTTGTTTAGCTATTAATGATTTTTTAGCCAATTTATTCCCTCCTCAATTATTTTTTAAAGGGCATTCCTAGTTCTTTTAAGAACGCTTTAGCTTCTTCATCAGTATTTGCAGATGTTACTATTACTATATCTAAACCCTTTATTGAATCTACTTGATCATATTCAATTTCAGGAAATATTAATTGTTCTTTAATACCAATAGCATAATTACCTCTACCGTCAAAAGCAGTTCCACTAACCCCTCTAAAGTCTCTAACTCTTGGTAATGCAATGTTTATTAACTTGTCTAAGAAATGATACATTCTTTCTCCTCTAAGTGTTACCTTAGCACCTATACTCATGCCTTCACGAAGCTTAAAGTTAGATATTGATTTCTTAGCCTTAGTTACAACAGGTCTTTGTCCTGAGATTGTCTCTAATTCCTTCACTGCTGACTCAATTACTTTAGGATTATCTCTTCCTTCACCTAGTCCCATGTTTATAACTATTTTTTCCACTTTAGGAACTTCCATTACGCTGTCGTAATTGAATTGTTCCATAAGCGTATTTACTACTTCATTATTATATTTTTCTTTTAATCTAGGAGCCATTCTTATTCCTCCTTCCAATCTATATTATTTATCTAGAACTTCTCCGCATTTTTTACAAACTCTTACCTTAGATCCATCTTTTAATATATCATGACCTACTCTTACGCCCATTTTGTCTTTTTCACAAAAATACATTACATTAGACGAATCTAGTGCAGCTTCCATTTTTATGATTCCTCCTGGTGATGTTGGTCCTTGAGGTTTTTTATGTTTTGTCACTATATTTACATTCTCAACAATAACTTTGCTTTCTCTAGGCAATACTGATAATACTTTTCCTTTTTTGCCCTTATCTTTACCAGCTATTACTACAACTGTATCTCCACTTTTTACGTGCATAAACTACACCTCCCTCTATAGTACTTCCGGTGCTAAGGATATAATCTTCATAAAGTTACCTTTTCTTAACTCCCTAGTTACAGGTCCAAAAATACGTGTACCTATTGGATTTTTATCTTCTTTTATTATTACTGCTGCATTGTCATCAAATTTTATATAGGATCCATCATTTCTTCTAACACCTTTTTTAGTTCTTACAACTACAGCTCTTACTATCTCGCCTTTTTTAACAACCCCACCAGGCGTTGCTGATTTTACAGAACAAACAACTGTATCTCCAATTTTAGCATACTTTTTGTTAGTTCCTCCTAGTACTCGAATAACCAATACTTCTCTTGCTCCTGAGTTATCTGCTATCCTCATACGACTTTCCGTTTGAATCATCTGAATTCCTCCTTCCTAGGTTAAATGGATTACTTAGCCTTTTCAACTATATTAACTAATCTCCATCTTTTGTCCTTACTGATTGGCCTAGTTTCCATTATTTTTACAAGGTCACCTATATTACACTCATTATTTTCATCATGAGCTTTAAACTTAGTGGTTCTTTTCATTTTTTTCTTATACAATCTATGTGTTTGCAATGTCTCAACAGCAACTACAACGGTTTTATCCATTTTATCACTTACAACAATACCTGTTCTGACTTTACGATTTCCTCTTTCCATCTAAGATTAAACCTCCTTTCTTATACCTAATTCTCGTTCTCTAATTATAGTTTTTACACGAGCTATATTTTTTCTAACTGCTTTTATTCTTAAGGGATTATCTAATTGACCAGTAGCCAATTGAAATCTTAAATTGAATAACTCAGCTTTAAATTCTGTTAATTGATTGTTTAATTCTGCATCTGATAATTGGCGTACCTCTTTAACTTTCATTAGCTTCACCACCCTTTTCTTGCGCTTCGTCACGCTTAACAAACTTTGTTTTTATCGGTAATTTGTTTGCAGCTAATCTCATAGCTTCTCTAGCATCTTCTTCTGATACTCCACCCATTTCAAACATTATT